>JASBTJ010000010.1 GCA_030148485.1 Gammaproteobacteria bacterium
CCCACTGCTGTCCCACTTACGCGAAAGTGCGCAATTCACCCCTCTCCCCCCGGGAGAGGGGCCGGGGGTGAGGGAGCAATGCGCCTGTATATTTGCCCGTTCTAGGCCATTTGCGTGTATTCCCCTCACCCTAACCCTCTCCCGGAGGGAGAGGGGACAGGGCAGTGCGTGCCAATGGCAAATCCAAGTCTCGATCCCTTGCGGTCACTCCAAACTCAGCAATGGTGGGCCTTGCAACCACGATCACCAGAAATAAGTGGGACAGCAGTGAGTCTGACCCTATTTTTCTCACGGGCCGGATCGCCAAGCTTCATTTTGGCACAAATCAATGGGGTCAGACTCGATTGATTCGTCAATAATCTGCCCTTTCAAAGGAATTGGTCCCCATTGGTCCTTAGTATTGATCTCTTAATTGATATCTGCAGTCAAATTCTAGCATTCGGGGGAAAAATGAAGATTCTAAGGCCGTTGATGATCGTCTCTGCGACGATTCTTGTCTCACCTTTGGCTGTTGCGGGTAAGTCTTGGAATAACCAGATCGATTGGATCGCCGTGAGTTCGGCGTTGAGTTCTACTAGTCATTTCGTGCAATGGAAGAACCCGTTGGAAACTCCGGGGGAATGTGCGTTTGGGACAAATGGCGTCATTCGCACACGAATCTCGACCGACGATAAAGACTTGCTTAGCCTTCTTCTTACAGCGTATGCGACCAAATCAAAAGTCAGTTTTTATTACAGCACCACCACGACATCAGGTGAGCTTCCTGGACATGGGACTGGTTGCCAGATAACCAATGCTTGGATCATGTCTGGCTAGACGTTCGTAAACATCAATGGCAAACATCAATGGGGTCAGGCTCGATTGATTTTTAGTTTTCTCTTTACAATTTGACCATCGCAATGACGAACAAGGAGGTTTGTCATGGCAAGACAGCCAAGATATGTGCTGCCGGGGCATCCGCAGCATGTGATCCAACGGGGTAACAACAAGGACGTCATTTTTTGCGCGGAAGAGGACTATCGATTTTATCTGGAGGCATTGTCCGATGCGTGCGAGCGATTCGGCGCGTCGGTCCACAGCTACGTGCTGATGACCAACCACGTCCATCTGTTGGTTACGCCGCACGCCGAGGACAGCCTGGGTCGCGTGATGCAGTCACTGGGGCGCAAGTACGTTCAGTACTTCAACTACCAGTATCAGCGCACCGGCACGCTCTGGGAAGGTCGATACAAGGCAACGCTTTTGGATACGGACGCTTACTTGCTGACTTGTTATCGCTACATCGAACTCAATCCCGTGCGGGCAGGGATGGTACCCGGGCCGGGTGATTACCCCTGGTCCAGCTACGGTACGAACGCGCTCGGTTGCGTCGATGAACTGGTCACGCCGCATCCGCTGTATTTGCGGCTCGGCAGGGACGACGGCGAGCGGCAGGTGACGTACCGGGGTTTGTTTCGGCGCCACGTGGCGCCGGAGGATCTGGACGCGATCAGGGAAGCGACGAACAAGGCCTGGGTGCTGGGTAACGACCAGTTTCGGGCTCGTATCGAAGCGTTGACCGCCCGTCGTTCGACACCAAGTGATCGGGGTGGCGATAGGCGGTCAGCGCGATACCGGACCAGGGAGGGTGTGTAGCGTGTGGACAGGGCTGCTGGGCTTGGTGGTGGGGCGAGATCAATGGTGTCTGACCCCATTGAAACAGTAATTTGGAGGAAGCTATCGATGATAGTACGTAAGAGCGGTTCGTTTGTGAGACATCTAGTGGGGGGCTGTTTGCTCTTTGCGACGGGTACCGCGTTTGCGGGTACTTGGGTCAATGCGAATATGGTCGGGATTAGGGCGTTCAGCACTCAGACCGAGCAATTTGTGCAAGTTCGGGATTTCGCTAATCCGGAAAACTGCACCGCACCAGGGATACTCGTGTTGCTGCGAGACGACACTAGTAACTGGAAAATGGTGCATGAGCTGCTAGTGCGGGGGCTCATTCATGGAAAGCGTGTTCAGGTGCGAACCGCGGGATGCCACGCGGGTACGGGGCACACGATCATTGACGGTGCGCGACTCCTAAAGTACTGACAACCCAATGGAGCGTAGTGCCCGTACGGATTGGTAGGCATATTCGGGGAGTTTATGTTCCGGATGATTCAGGCCAAAGCGGACCTCATGCTTGCCAAAATATGAATTACTGGCATTTCACTGGAGAGCAAATGAACAATGTAAACAAGCGTGTAGGTATCGGGTTGCTGACGTCCAGCGTATTGTTGACCGCTGTGACGTTTTCGACGAACGTGTTAGCAGCGGGTGCCGCAATCAACCTGACCGTCAAGGAAGTGCGTGCGGATCGTAACGGCATGGGGTATGTGCGTTTCAACGGTCCCATCACCGATGCGCCTCCGGCGTGTTCGACCCATAAAGAACATCTGGCTTTTGATGTGAACACGGCGGCGGGAAGGGCGATCATGTCACTGGCGCTTGCCGCACAAGCAAGCGGTAAGCCCATTACCGCTTATGGTACGGGTAGCTGCGACATTTATAATGTAGTCGAGTCGTGGAATTGGGGCGTCGTGCGTTAGTGGGTTTCCCCGGGAGAGCCTTTATCTCCCGCTCGTAGTCATCGTGAAACCCAACCCCACACACAACCCCGGCCCATTGTCCGTCAATCTCAAAGTAGCACCGTGCAACCGCGCACTGGCGGCGACCAGGCTCAGGCCCAGGCCGTTGCCGGCGGTGCTGCGGGCGTCGTCCAGGCGGACGAAGCGTTCCAGCACCCGATCCCGCTGTTCGGCGGGGATGCCGGGGCCGGTGTCGCAGACGCTGAGCTGGACGCTTTGCGGGGTTGCGGCGACGGTGAGGGTGACGGTGGCCTGGCTGCCGGCGTATTTCAGGGCGTTTTCCAGCAGGTTGCTGATGGTCTGGCCGAGCAGGTCGCGGTTGCCGGTGACGTGCTGGTCGGGGGTGATGGCCAGCACCAGTTGTTGGCCGTTGTCGGTAAAGGCGTCTTCATAGACCTCGCCCAGCTCCTGGGCCAGGGCGGACAGGTCCATGTCCGCCATGCTGCCGCGGATGTGGCCGGATTCGGTCTGGGCGATGTCCAGCAGGGTGTTGAAGGTGGCGATGATCTGTTCGATGTCGGCGCGGGTTTCGTCCAGCGTGGCGACATACTGCGCCGGATCGCGGGCTTCCAGCAGGGTGACGTCGAGACGGTTGCGCACCCGGGTCAACGGGCGGCGCAGGTCGTGGGCGACGTTGTCGGTGACCTGGCGCATGCCGGCGACCAGTTTGTCGATGTGGTCGAGCATGCGGTTCAGGTTGCGTGCCAGGTCGTCGAATTCGTCGTTGCGCTCGCTGATCGGGATACGCTGGTCCAGGCGACCGTCGATGATGCGCGCGGTGGTGCGATTGACGCGGTCCACCCGTGCCAGCATCTGACGACCCAGGTTCCAACCCAGTACCAGGGTCAGGGTGACGATCATGCCCAGGGTGATGATCACGGCGCTGAGGATGAAGGCCTGTAGTGCTTCGGTTTCGCCGATGCTCTGGGTGGCCAGCAGCCGCTCGCCGCCCGCAAGCCGGGTGGCGACGGTGGGCCAGTGGCCTTCGGGGCCGTCTTCCTGTTGTTGGCGCAACAGGTCGTCTTCCAGCCAGATGTTGCGCACCTGATCGTCGGCACTCAGACCCGCCGGCCAGTCGGTGAGGTCGCCTGCCAGATAGCGCCCGGCGGCGTCCACCAGCAGCACATAGCGTTCGCGGCGGTTGTCCAGCGCCTGTTCCTGGTTGAACTGGGCGATCAGCCCGGCTACGCCTTTTTGTTTGGCGATCTGTCGGTAGCCGTCAAGCTGTTGGCTCAGGCTGGTGGCCAGTTGCGCGTTGACGTATTGACTGGTGGCCCAGTACAGGGCGCCCAGGCCCGCGCCGGCGATCAGCGCGTAGTACAAGGCATAGCGCAGGGCCAGCCGGATGGCGCTGGTGCGCCACAGCCTAGTCATGGGCGCTCAGGCGATAGCCGCGACCGCGTACCGTGTGTAGCAAGGGCGCATCGAAGCCGCGGTCGATCTTGCTGCGCAGGCGCGATATCTGGGTGTCCACCACGTTGGTCTGCGGGTCGAAATGGAAGTCCCAGACATGTTCCAGCAACATGGTGCGAGTGACCAGCTTGTCCTGGTGGCGCATCAGGTATTCCAGCAATCGCAGCTCTTTCGGTTGCAGGCGGATGTCCTGACCGGCGCGGCGCACCTTGTGGGTGTTCAGGTCCAGTTCCAAATCGGCCACCCGCAGCTGGGTGCTCGGCGGGGCCTCGCCGCTACGGCGGGTCAGGGCATCGAGCCGGGCCAGCAGTTCGTCGAAGGCATAGGGTTTGACCAGATAGTCGTCGCCACCGGCACGCAGCCCGGCGACGCGATCATCCACCTCGCCGAGGGCACTCAGCACCAGCGCCGGGACGTTGCGCCCGTCCGCCCGCAGCATGCGGATGATGGACAGGCCGTCGCGCTTGGGCAGCATGCGGTCGACCACGATCAGGTCGTACTGTCCGGTCAGGGCCTGGTGCAGACCGTCGTCGCCGTCGGCGGCGTGGTCCACTACATGCCCTTGCTCACGTAGCCCCTTGATCAGCCAGTTGGCGGCTTCCTGGTCGTCTTCGATGATCAACAGATGCATGGGTCGTCGCTGGGCATGGCCTAAGGGGGTGCGGGCGAGTGGCTGCTGCGTTGTCATGACGGGTCCGTGGCGTCGATCCGCCGGTATTCGCCGTCGATGATGTTGGATTGCTGCCTATTGTGCCGGATTCGCCAGCGCTTGAAAGCCGCGGCGACCAGGACGGCGCCGGCCATGGCAAGGGCCAGCAGTCCGGCGAACAGGCCCAGTACGAACAAGGCGGCGGTGGTCACGACCATCACGGCCTTGTCGATCCAGGTGAGTGAGGTGGGGTCGTTCATGTGGGAATGCTCCTGCGTAAGGGTATCGAACAGCGACCGGTAAGGGAGCGCCAGGGGCGCAGCCCGGTGATGATGGCGGTCAGGCGTCGTCCTGCAGTGCGCTATTGGCGGACGTGGTAATCCCCCCGAAAACTAGCGGTGCCCAGAAGTGGAATTTTCTCGTAATGTGCACAGAGGAGATTCCCCATGCGCAAATCCAGATACACCGATACCCAGATCATCAGCATCCTCAAGCAGGCGGAGGCTGGCACGCCGGTGCCTGACCTGTGCCGTGAACACGGCATGAGCAGTGCCAGCTTTTACAAGTGGCGGGCCAAGTACGGCGGCATGGATGCGTCCATGATGGCCCGGCTCAAGGAGTTGGAAGAAGAAAACCGCCGCCTGAAGAAGATGTATGCCGAGGAACGGATCAAGGCGGAGATCCGCAAGGAGGCCCTTGAGGGAAAGCTCTGAGGCCATCTCAGCGACGTGAGATGGCCAAAGATGCCGTGGAGCGGCACGGGCTGAGCATTCGCCTGGCGTGCGAATCGCTGTTTATCAGCGAGACCTGTTACCGCTACCAACCGAAGCTGTCGAGCGAGAACGCCGAGATCGCGGACTGGCTGGTGCGGTTGACCCACCACCAGCGCAACTGGGGTTTTGGACTGTGTTTTCTCTATCTGCGCAACGTCAGGGGCTATCCCTGGAACCACAAGCGCGTGTACCGGATATACCGGGAACTGGAGCTGAACCTGCGCATCAAGCCGAAAAAGCGCATCGTGCGGGAAAAGCCGGAACCGCTGGCCGTGCCCGAGGCGATCAACCACGTCTGGTCGATGGACTTCATGCACGACAGCCTGGCAGACGGCCGCGCCTACCGGCTGTTCAACGTCATCGACGACTTCAATCGCGAGGGTCTTGGCATCGAGGTCGACTTTTCGCTGCCGGCCGAGCGGGTGATCCGCAGCCTGGAACAGATCATGGAATGGCGCGGCAAGCCACAGGCCCTGCGCTGCGACAACGGCCCGGAATACATCAGTGCGGCACTGACCACCTGGGCGGAACAGCAAGGCATCCGGATAGACTACATCCAGCCCGGCAAGCCCCAGCAGAACGCCTACATCGAGCGCTACAACCGCACGGTGCGCTATGACTGGCTGGGCCAGTACCTGTTTGACGCGATCCACGAGGTCCAGGATTTCGCCACCCGCTGGCTCTGGACCTACAATCACGAACGGCCGAACATGGCCTTGGGAGGCATCACCCCGAAACAGAAGTTGGCCCTGTCGGCCTGATCTCCACTTCTGGCCTCAGCTAAAAATGGGGGGATTACCTCTGGGCGGCGGACGGGCCGCCGATTACGGGCGGACGGCCGGCTTCGACACACCCGGCGGAGCGGCCCGCTCTACGTCAAGGTTCACACAAACACCTTCGGCACAAGCGCCGCTCACGGCCAAACGTCCACGCCATTCCGGCAGCGACTTGCCAGGCCGTCGGGATACCTCGGACACTGTGGATGGCCAATAGCCATGAACGGGCGTTCCCCCTCATCCGCTCCCGAAACGGGTTGACGAGACGCTGGCCGCCACGGGAGGTGTCTCCGGAAAGTTCGTGGCGGTCGCCCCTACTACCAAAATCCGCCGTTTTTTGGCTGCGAAGCTTGGCAACCCCCGGCTTTCACGCGCCAAGTGCGCCCGAAATTGACGGCCCTGTCCGGAAATCCTTCAGGCCCCGACCCGCCCTGGGTCACTAACGGGCAAACACCAACACCCCGTTGGCCGGCAATGTGATTGCCGCTGACGCCGGCAGGCCATGCATCGGCGTACGGGTGGCATGAATCTCACCGCCGTTGCCTGAGACCTCGGGATTGGGCCAGTGGTCGTACACATCACTATTGAACACTTCCCGCCATTGCCCGTCACCGGGAAAACCGATCCGGTAGCCGTGCAAGGTCGTATCGCTCAGTGACGCGACCACCACGGCGTCATCGCCCAGGTAAGGCACCCAGCGGTGAAACGCCAGCACACGGTTGTGGTCATGGTGGTGATAATTGTTCACGCCGAAGCCACGCAAGCCAGGTAGCGCATGGCGCAGCGCGATCAGATCCTGCGTAAAGCGCAAGAAGTCGCTCATCGCCTGGTTTTCCTCCAATCCCTCCCACCAGATCTGGTGCTCACTGCCCGGTTCGTCATGCCATTGCTTGTCTTCCAGAAACTCCTGCCCCATGAACAGATGGGGAATGCCCGGTGCGGTAAGTGCGATGCCCAAGGCGAACCTTGCCCTGCTGCGCGCGAACCAGGAGCGGCTGTCGTTACCATCCGCCAAACGGGCCGTGCGCCACTCCCGGTCGCGATAAACGACATCCTGATCCTCGGTGCACTGCACCACCCGCCAGATATCGTCGAGTTGCGGCACGGTCAAGGCATGTGCGATGCGACCCATGTCCACCGTGGCACCGGCACCTGTACTGGCCTGCGATATTGCATCGCGCAAGGCACCACGCAGTCCGTCATTGTGCGTCGCATCGAACCCGGCACCGCCGTGCTCTGTCGGTCGCACGATGGTCGAATCCACGGGCCAATGTTCGGCGATATGGATTGCCTGCGGCTTGACGAATCGACAGGTATCCGTGATCTGCTGGCAGAACAGGTAGCCATGGTCGCCACCTTCGTTGAGGATCACGCTGACTTCGTCGTAGCGGAAACCGTCGGTATGGTATTCCTCTAGGAAGAATTTCGCGTTGTCGATCAGAAACTGCCTGACCTCGTCCTTCCAATAAGCGAACACCAGTCCGCCCGCCCAACCGCGATCCGTGAAATACAGGCTGTTGTTCTGGTCGTCGGTCGGTTGCTCGTCGAAGAAATACATCCCCTGTTCGGAAAACGGCCCGCCGGCATGGTTGTAGACTACATCCAACACCACCGCGATGCCATGCAGGTGGCAAAGATCCACCATGATACGCAACTGGTTTGCCGTCCCGTCGATGTCGGCTCGCGTGTACGGTTCCAGACGTGGGTCGACGTCTTGAAGCAAGCCATTGACTACATCCAGGTACTCGTCGAGCTGATCGGAATCGCTGGGGACGCCGTAGTCCGTCTCGGGCGAAAAATAATCCACGCCGTTGTAGCCCAAACTGTGCAGCCCGGGAAATTCCACCACCGGCAAGGGCTGTATCGCATTGATACCCAGGGCGTTCAGGTAAGGGATGCGCGACGCCACATCCAGAAAGGTGCCGTTGGCATGACCTTCGGGGATATACCAAGTGCCGATATGGAGCTGGTAGATCACCAGGTCGTGAAACGCCGGCGGCTCGAACTCCTGGTCATGCCAGGTGAATCGGCTTGGATCGCGGACCACACAATGACAATCGGGCCAGGACGGCTCCCTGGTCAATTCTCGCGCGCAGGGGTCGCGCCGCAAACCCTCGCCGCCGCCTTCCGGACCGACTACGTAAAACAGGTAGCGATCACCGTGCGCGATATCCGGCACCTCACCGGTCCAAAGCCCGTCGTCGGTGCGATTGAGGCGGGCTTCCTTTTCGTGATGCCAGCGCCCGTCGAAGTCCTGAACGTAGTCCCACCTGAGCAACACTTCCTGGGCGGACGGTGCCCAGGTGGTGAACACGGCGCCCTTGCCCCCCGGCAGCACATGCGCGCCCAGACGCGGGGGCTCCGTGTTGCTCGAATCAGGGAGCGACAATGTCGCGATTTCGTCCATGAGCTGACTTCTCCGTGGGATCGACCGGCGGGTATCGACACGCCGTACACTGGAGCACGCTTGCTGGTGTAGGCACTCCACTCACAACGGAGCGTAGCGGGCAGGCGCCGCCGCCACCAGCAGACAGCGTGATCTACTCTGCGCTTTTTCCTGCGAGCGAAAAACAACAGCCAAGTCGTACACACACTATCGCGATCGGCTTACGTGCCTGCGGCTGCATGGGCATGTCCGTCCGCAGGTCGCGTAGCTGCTACGGAGTTGTTCGGGCGGCGTTGTTTGTTTAGGCTCTTGACGAGGCGGGCAGGAACCGCAGAGCGAGATTCCGGGCACCGGTGAACGCGTGCATGTTGGCACCGGCGGTTAGCGGGCCCCGAATGTCACAGCGCGAGGCATTGATACTCACCCACCGCGCTCACACCGCGCCTGCCATCACTCCCACTCAATTGTATATAAGCCTTTTTTATCTTTTATATTCAAT
>JASBTJ010000025.1 GCA_030148485.1 Gammaproteobacteria bacterium
CAGCAATGGCACGCCAGCAAGCGGCGGTCCTGGTGCTTTTTCAGCTTCAACGGGGCGGCTTCTGTCATGGTTCGGTCATCCGGTGGCAGGCGCGCGAGTGTACCCGATTGTGACCGCCGCAGGGCCACAGCCAAAGGCACCGGGCGGTGCCGCCAAAATCGGTGGCTGCAAGTGACTGATTTTGCAGCAAGCTGCAAACCGTGTTTGCCGCGCCGCGTGCGCTGAGAAGTCCAAGGTGGACTTATTCAGTGCGTCCCTAACGGTAGGTGGTCTGGCGTAGCCGATCGATCACCTCCCGGCCTTGCCGGAGTTGTTCGGCATTCACCGCCTTGAGCAAGGTCTGCTCGTCGACACGTTCGCCATTTACGGTCATGGCATAGGGCAAGGTTTCGTAAGCGGATAGCGGATCCACATGGGTCTCGGCGGTCTCTTCACCGTTTTCGTCGTACTCGAACCAGCAGGTCGCCTGCCCACCGTCCTTCAGCGCAACCCGCACGGTGGCATATTCGGGGCGCTTGAAGCGGTGCTCGGTCGCGGCCCAGTCGCCGTCACCGCTTTGGCCAAGCATCGCCAGCGTCAAGTGCTTGCAGAAGGTGTCACGCACGTCCTCGGTGCTGTTGGTGCATCCGGACAACAGCGCGGCGGACAAGCCGACAGTGAGCAGAATGCGGACGGCGGCGGGCAAATCGGGAAACATGACGGCACCTCGCAACGATAGGAAATGCCCACAAAATGACCCAGGGTTACCCCGCTGCGCAACCGGGTGTCGCACAAGCTGTGCGACAGTCCCCGGCACCCGATGCGGCACCGGCGGAGGGAATATCCGCTACGGGTCACGACATCTGTGACCATGAATCCACGCGCGGCGACCCGGGTACCCGGCACACCTTCGGGTACAATGCCGGCGACAGTCCCGGTCCGGGGCGTCCGACAACATAACAACACCGAGGAGGCCGCGCGCATGGCCAATGTCGCCGAACTTCAGCCGTTTCATGCCCTGCGCGATAGCCTGAACGATGTCATCGTCGGGCAGAACCGCCTGATAGACCGGTTGATCATCGCCCTGCTCACCGGCGGGCATGTGTTGCTCGAAGGACCGCCCGGGCTCGCCAAGACCACCGCGGCACATGCGCTGGCGAAACTGGTCGATGCCAGTTTTCAACGCATCCAGTTCACCCCGGACCTGATGCCGGCGGACATCACCGGCAGCGACATCTGGTCCCAGGCGGAGGGACGCTTCCAATTCGTCGCCGGCCCACTGTTCCACCAATTGGTGCTGGCGGACGAGATCAACCGCGCGCCGCCGAAGGTCCAGGCGGCGCTGCTCGAGGCCATGGCGGAGCAGCAGGTCACCGTGGGCGGCCACACCCGCAAGCTGCCCGAGTTGTTCCTGGTACTCGCCACCCAGAACCCCCTGGAGCAGGCCGGCACCTATCCACTGCCCGAAGCACAGCTCGACCGTTTCCTGTTCCATGTCCTGATCGACTACCCCGAGCACGAACACGAACTGAGCATCGTCCGCAAGGCGCGGCTGCAACCGGACCCGACCCAGTCGTTGAGTGCCCAGCTGCACCCGGAGCAGATCTTGGCGGCGCGGGCACGGCTTGCGGACATCCATATCGATCCGGCGCTGGAGCAATATGCCGTGACCCTGGTGCAGGCGACCCGCAGGCTCCCCGACTGGTGTCCCGAATGGTCCGATGTGCTGGCCTTCGGCGCATCACCCCGTGGCGCCATCGCGCTGTTGCGCGCGGCGGGCGCCCTGGCCGCGCTCCACGGGCGCGATTTCGTCACCCCCGACGATATGATCGAACTGGCGCCGGACATCGTGCGTCATCGTCTGGTCGCCGGCTATCAGGCCGATGCCGAGGGACTGACCATGGACCAGGTGGTACGCACCCTCATCGATCGCGTACCCGCCCCCTGAACCGCGCATGCATCGCGCCAGCAGACAGTCCTCGGATGCCACGCGCCGACCCCTGATCGACTCGGCCGAGCAACAGGCCCTGATCGCCCAGGGGCGCGCGCTGGCCACACGCCCAGACCGGCGCGCCACCGACGACGGCCGTCATGGCGGTATTGCCTCACAGCGACTGGGTCACGGCCTGGATTTCGCGGAACACCGACTTTATCAACCCGGCGACGACCCCAGGCGCATCGATTGTCGCGTCACCGCACGCACCGGCCACACCCATAGTCGCCGCTTCCATGACGACCGAAGCGCCGACTGCCTGCTGCTGGTGGATCGCCGTGCCACCATGCGCTTCGCCACCCAGGGGCGCCTCAAGGTGACCCAGGCGGCACGTGTCGCGATCGCGCTGGCGGCCTGTTTCATTGCCCGCCAGACACAGCTGCAGTTAGCCGTGTTGGACGACACGACACACTTCTACGGTCCGCTCGGCACCGCCGCACTGGGTGCGCTCGCCCGATCACTTGCCGCACCCTGTCCACCAAGCGACCGATCGGGACCGGCCTTGGACGACGCCCTGGCGCGAATCGAGCGTCAGGTCACGGCCGGCGCCCGGCTGATTCTGCTCAGCGACTTCGCCGACCCCAAACCGCCCTCCGAGACCCGCTGGCACCGATTGCAGCGCAGGCACCCACTGTCTCGTGTATTGATCTCGGACCCCGCCGAGGCGAATCCACCCGTGGGCGCCCAAGCCTGCATGACCTGGGCGCTGCACCAAGCAGTGTGCCCTGCCACCCAAGGCACCGCGGAACGCACCCGATTGAACCGGGCCTACCAAACCCGCGTGCAAGCGCACCAGGCGCTACCCGGACAGCACCACCTGCTGTCCACCACGGACGACGATCTGGCGTCGTTGCTGCGGGCCCTGACATGAAGCCGGGGGCAGATCTGACCGGCCTGCTGCCGCTGATTCCACCACCCGCCCCAGCGGCGCCGTGGTGGCAGGCGTACTGGCCCTGGCTGGCCGCCGCCGCGTTGATCCTGGCGCTGGTCGGCTGGTGGCTGTCGCCCCGGCAACGGCATAAACGCCGCCTTGCCCGCCTGGCTCGACAGGCGACCAAAGGCGATTGCCGCGGGACCGCAACGGCGCTCGACTGCTGGCTGCGACAACAGTTGCACACCAACCGCCTCGGGCCCAACACGCCGTCTGGCGTCGATGAAGACAGCTGGCAACGCTTCACCGCCGAGTTGCACACCGCACGCTTCGCACCGTCTGAGCCGACCGCGCAGCAAGTACTGGCGCTAATCGCCCAGGCCCGACGCCTGACCGGGGTGCGCGGTGACTGAATGGGCGCTGCTGCATCCGGCATGGCTGGCACTCTGGCCGCTGGGGATATTGGCGACCTGGTTCTGGCGCGGCCGCTTCGAGTCGTTGCGCGTCGCCGCCGTGTTCGGCCTGCAAGCGGTGTGGCGCCACCAGGGCATGGCGGCCGCGCATCGTGCCTCGGCGGCGACGCGCCACGACTGGCGGCGCGGTGTCGCCTTTGCTTTTGTGACCCTGGCGCTGGCCCAGCCGGTGCGGCTGGCCGAGCCTCTGCCCGCCACGCGCCCGGCGGTGGATCTGCACATCCTGCTGGACACCTCGGTGAGCATGGTGCTGGCCGACTACCGACAGGACGGTCAGCCGATACAACGTCTGACCTTCGCCAAGGGTCTGCTCGATCGGCTGGCTGCCGAATACGGCGGCGACCGCCTTAGCCTGTATCTGGTCGGCTCGCCCAGTCGACGACTGCTGGCGCCGACGTCCGACCACGCCTTGTTCCGGGCGATCCTGGCCCGGGTGGAAGCGGTACAAGCGGGCCGACGTGCAGAACTCGGAGACGCCCTGGCCCGTCTGGCGCAAGACCTCAAGACCGGTCCGGCGCCGCGCAAATCCCTCGCCCTGCTGGTCACCGACGGCAGTCAGCCCAGCGGGCAACTGACCCCGGCGGCCGGCGCCGCCCGCTTGGCCGCCCAGGGCGTGCCGCTGTACGTGTTGGCCATCGGCGCCGGCACCGAGACCCGGGACGATGGCAGCGGCCTGTTGTTCGACCGAGCACGCCCGCAACAACTGGCGGCACTGGCTGAGGTCACCGGTGGGCAAGGCTTCGCCGCGACCGACATCCGGGCATTGCAAGCGGCGCTGCGCACCCTGACCGAACGGCATTTTGCCGACGCTCCCCCGCCACCGGCGCGGCGCGAGCCGCTCTACCCCTGGTTGCTGTTGCTGGCATGCGGCGTACTGGTATTGCCGGCATGGCACCGACCCCGGAAGTCCCAATGACCAGTCTGTACTGGCGCGACCCCTTATGGCTACTGCTTGCCGTCCTGCCGCTGTTATGGCTTGGTTGGTTGTACTGGCGCGCAGACAAGCTCAAGCGCCGTTACGCAGCCCCCGCACTCTGGCCCTGGGCGATTGGCGATCAGATCGCCCGCGGTCGTCATTGGCGCCGCGCCACACTGGTGGTCGCCTGGTGGCTGTTCGGACTGGCAGCAGCCGGCCCCCGGCTGCCCAGCGACCCCACGGCCCAAGGCGCTTACGTGCAGGGCGATCTGATGGTGGTCCTGGACCTGTCCCGCTCGATGACCGCCGAGGACGTCTGGCCCGATCGCCGGCGGCTGGCGATACGCGCCCTGGTCGATACCCTCGACCAGCTGCGCGGCGCCCGGGTCGGACTGGTGGTGGTCGGCGGGCGCGCCCACCTGTTATGGCCACCCACCACCGATCGTGCGGGGCTCGCTGGGCTGGTCGCGCAACTTCACCGATTGCAACTACCAAGCGAAGGCAGCGCACTGGATGCCGGTGTCGCGCTGGCGGCCAAGGCCCTGGCCGCCAGCCCCGGCGACCGGCATTTGTTGTTGATCACCGACGGCGATCTCACCACGCCGGAATACACGGCACTGTCCCGCACCTTGTCCGCCGCCGCGGGCATCGATCTGTCGGGGGCCGGCGTCGGTACCCGCGGCGGCGCCGCCCTGTCGGGGGACGACGGCGACTGGCTACACCAGGACGACGACGTGGTGATCAGCCGATTGCAGGAAGCGCAACTACGCCAACTGGCCGAAGACCATGGCGGCCGCTACCTGACTCTGCCCGGCGACGACCCCGGTGCGGCACTGGGCGATAGCCTCCCCCTCGCGCTGCAACACCCGGCCTTGAGCGCCGACACGCCGCTGCTTTGGCGGGAACTGTTCCCTTGGTTGTTGCTGCCCGCCATGGCGCTGACCTTGATCGGCCTGCTGCGACTGCCGCCACAGGCCGCCCCAGCCGGGCTGATAGCGACACTGCTGTATCTGGCCGGCATCACCGCCACGCTGCCGGCCCGCGCCTCGCCGCTGCACGCGGCCCACGCGGCCTTGGCCGCCGGGGATCCACAAACCGCCCGCACGCTGTTCGACGATGTCCCCGGCTACCCGGCGCGCATGGGCAGTGGCACCGCCTGTCATCGACTGCAGGACTGGTCGTGTGCGCGTCAGGCCTTTGCCCAGGCCGTGTTGCTGGCCGCAAATGATCGGCAACGGGCGGACGCCATCTACAATCTGGCCCACAGCCGCTTTCAGGCCGGCGACTTCGCCGCCGCGGCGGCGCTGTTCGATGACGCGCTGCACTACCGGCCGAGCAACGCGGCCGCCCGTCACAACCGCGACTTCGCACAGGCCCTGGCCGCCGAGGTGGCACGCCTGACGGGCGGACCCCAGGCCGACCGACGCGGCCGCGGACGTGCCGCCAGCGACAGCGACAACGCCGCCCCGCCGGATGCCGGTCGCACCCTGGTGGACACGCCGCAACAGACCGTGAGCCGCCCCACCCGCTCGGCGGCTGACCGTCAGGCGCTGATCAACCGCGGTCTGGCGTTCACCCGTCTGGCCGAAAGCCGATCCGACACGACCGCCGACCCCTGGGGACGGGCATTCAGCGATCACAGCCTGCAGGAAGCCGACGACATCAGTCTTTGGCAGACCCTGATCGAGCGCGCCGAGGGCCTACCCGCGCCGCCCCCCCAACCGCTGCGACTCGACGGTGTGCGCCCATGGTAAGGGTGATCCTGCTCGCCATGCTTTGGCTGACCGGCAGCGCCGCGCTCGGCAGCGAGTACCGGCTGTGGTTGAGCGTGTCGCCGTCCGGATCGGGCGTTGTTCAAGCGGAGTTGGGCATGCCCCTGACCGTCTGGCTGCACTATCAGGGTCCGGCGGACCTCGATCGCATCCGCACCGATCCCTGGGAGAGGGAGTTTTTCGTCGACCGCGGCTATGCCAAGCGCCAGGCGAACACCCAGCAGCTGCGGCTGCGCGTCACGCCGCGCCGGACGGGCGAGCTGGACCTGCCGGCGCTGCGACTCGGCGGGGCACAAAGCCAACCACTGCGGGTACAGGCCGAACCGGCCCGGGAAGCCGGCCAGCAGCTGACCCCGACATGGCGGGTCAGCCACTCCCAAGCCTGGCAAGGCGAGGAAATCCGCGCCGTCCTGGCCTTGACCATCCCGCGGGCGGCACGGCTGACCGTGGTCCCGCCGGTCATGACAGATGCACGCGTCGACGCCCTGCCGCCGCGTGTCCGCCGCCTTGACGACCAGCGCGTGGAATATCATTTCGCCTGGCTGCTACGACCGCGCGCTGCGGGCCAGACAGTGATCAACGCACCGGTGCTGCGCTACCTGCACGAAGGCGTGCCAAGACGGCGTTTCCACTTTCCCGACCACCGGGTCAACGTGCGCGCCCTGCCGGCCTATGTGACGCCTACGGTCCCGATAGGCGCACTCAGCGGCGGGCAGAACGGTGCGCCCATCATTGCCATCGGCGTGCCTGCACCCCAGCTATTGGCTGCCTTGCAGCGCACCGGCCTGCAAGGCAGCGTCGCGGCCACGCGGGACGGCAACACCGGGACCCATAGCCAAGCCCGCGTCCATGGTGGCTGGAGCGAACAGCAGCCCCAGGGACTGGTGTATTTCGACCCGACCGCCGGACGACTACGGGCACTGCATCCGACCTCGCCCGCCGCCCCGTGGCCGGTCTGGTTGTCGGCCGGCGTGGCGATCATGATTGGCGGCGTCTGGCTGTTCAGCGCGCGGCACCGCTTGATCCGACGCTGGCAACTACTGCACTACCGCCGTCGCCTGACGCGACGGCTATGGCAGGCGGCGGACGCGCGCGCCGCCATCGCGGCGCTGCTGGAAGAGCCGCTGCCCGGGGCGTCACAGGCGCCCCGGACACTCGGTGACTGGCTCACCGGCTATGCGGCAGCCGGCGCGCGACCGCCCGCGACATCGCGCACGGCCGTTCAGGCGCTGATGCACGCCGGCTACGGCTTCGGGTCCTGGGACCGAACCCGAAGCCACAACTTGGCCAAAACCCTTTAAAGACTTGCCTTGGGTCAGGCCCTTGGGCGAGGATGCCCTATCGTCGGCCGGCATTCCCGCCCGGCCACATCTGGAACAAGGAGGTTCCCATGCGCGCTCCCGCCCGCTGGTTGGTCCCCGCGTTGTCCCTGGTGTTCAGCCCCGTCGGCCATGCCGACCCCGTGCCCACCCTGAACTTGGACGGCCTCCATCGGCCCGCCACCGTGATACGCGATGAGTTCGGCATCGCCCACATCCGCGCACGCGACAGCCATGATGTCTATTTCCTGCAAGGCTGGGTGCATGCGCGGGATCGACTGTTTCAAATGGACGTACTGCGCCGCCAGGCCAGCGGTCGCCTGGCGGAACTGCTCGGCCCCGACGCCCTGGCCACGGACGTACAAACCCGCACCCTGGGCCTGCACCGCGCCGCCGAGCGGTCATTGCCACTGCTCGACGAGCAGGCACGGGACGTGGTTCGCGCCTATGTCGAAGGGATAAACGCCGGCATCCGGTCCCAGCCGCTGCCGCCGGAATACCACGCGCTGGAACTCTCTCGTGTCGCGCCCTGGACGGAACTGGACGTGATGGCGGTGACCAAGCTCATCTTGTTCGGCGTGTCCTTCGACGATCAGGACATCGCCAATACCGAGGCGCTGCTCGCCGCCATGGCGGCACTGGGACCGACGGCCGGGCAGGCGCTGTATTTCGAAGACCTTTGGCGCGCCGAATCCTTCGACCACGCAGCCACGGTGCCGGACGCCGGTGCCGCGCACGGCGAGCTCGCCGCACCGCGCCGCTCGGGCCGCACCCGGACACACCACGTCGACCCCGACGCATTACACAAGGCAGGTGCGTTCTTCACACGACTGCGCAAGGACAAACACCTCGGCTGGGCCTTCGACGATCAACCAAAAGGATCCAATCAATGGGCGGTTGCCGGGCGGCACACGCGCAACGGGCGTCCGCTGCTGGCCAATGACCCGCATCTCGCCCTGGGCACGCCCACCACCTTTTATCCGATACACCTGCGTGGTCCTGGACTCGATGTGATCGGCAACGGCTTCGCCGGTGTGCCGGCGGTGATCACCGGACACAACCGCCACATCGCCTGGGGCGCCACGGTGAACCCGATGGACGTCACCGACTTCTACAACGAGACACTGATCCAGGACAGCGCCTCACCCAGCGGTTTGAGCACCCGCTACCTGGGGCGGCTCGAACCGGTCATTCCGATCCCGGAGCAATTCCGCTACAACCAGCCAGGCAACGGTGTGTCCGACGATCTGGCACTGGCCGACCCGACCATCCATGGCGTGCCGACGGCAACCCTGATCGTGCCGCGTCGCAACCAGGGGCCACTGATCGCCGTGCAAACCACGGCGGAGGGACTGCGTGGCATCAGCCTGCAATACACCGGCTTCAGCGGAACCCGCGAGTTGCAGACCTTTCTGGCCTGGAACCGGGCCCGTAACCTGGACGACTTCCGCGCAGGGCTAACGTACTTCGACGTCGGCGGCCAGAACTGGGCCTATGCCGATCGCGACGGAAACATCGCCTATTTCACCAGTTCCGAAATGCCACTGCGTGAAGACCTGCAGGCCATGACGGTAAACGGGCTGCCACCGTTCTTCGTGCGCAACGGCGAGGGCGGCAATGAATGGCTGCCGGTCACCACGCCACAGTCCGGCCAGGCGATCCCTTATGAAATCCTACCGGTTGAGGAAATGCCGCATCTGGTGAATCCGCCCGCCTGCTGGTTCATCAACGCCAACAACGACCCAGCCGGCCTGACACTGGACAACGACCCCTTGAACCAATTGCGTCCCGGCGGCGGTATCTTCTATCTCCACAACTCCTATGACAGCCTACGCGCCGGGCGACTCACGCAACTGCTGCGCGGCAAGCTGAGCAACCAGGGCAAGGTCGGCTTCGCCGACATGCAAGCGATGCAGGCCGACGTGACACTGCTGGATGCACAGATCCTGACACCCTATCTACTGGCCGCGTTGGATCACGGACGCGACGCATCGGCGCATCCCGATCTGGCGGCACTGGCGAGCGATCCCGAGATCATCGAAGCGATCGAGCGGCTGCGCAACTGGCGCTTTGACACACCTACCGGGATCGCCGCCGGCTATGACGCCAGCGACAGCCATGGCGAGCTGAGCGAACCCGGCGCCGAGGAAATCGACGCCAGCGTCGCCGCCACGCTGTATACCTTGTGGCGCAGCCGTGTCGTGCAAAACACCCTTGACGAGGCGCTGGATGGCATCGGCATAGACGATTTCCGGCCGCAGGACCCGCAATCGATCGCCGCCCTGCGCCATCTGCTGGACGATTTCGACACGGCCCATGGTTACGGTCGTTCAGGGGTCAACTTCTTTGCCGGCGGTGGGACCGGCGATCCGGTCAGCGATCGTGACGTGATCCTGCTACGCAGTCTCAAGCAGGCCATCGATCTGGCCGCCAGCGACGCCCTGGCGCCGGCGTTCGCCGGCACCCGCAGCCAGGACGACCTGCGCTGGGGACTACTGCATCGGGTCACCTTCAGCCATGTGCTAGGTGCACCGTTCAGCACACCACCGGCCGGCGGTGCCCTGCCGGCACCACTGAGCGGGCTTGCAGGCATCCCCACGGACGGCGGTTTCGGCACCCCGGACGCCGCATTCCACGCGCTGCGGGTGACCGGGCTGTCGGACCTGCAGTTCCGCTCCGGACCCGTCACCCGTTTTGCCGCGGGGTTCACCCACGCCGGACCGGTCGCCCACGCCAGCCTGCCTGGCGGGACCAGCGGTGTGCTTGGGGATCCCAACTACGCCAACCTGTTACCGGACTGGCTGACCAACGACAGCTTTCCGCTGGCGCGCAGCCCCGGGCAACTACGCCGGCACACGGCAACGACGACCCGCCTGCTGCCGGTGCGCTAAGGAAGCGCTGAGAAGTCCAGAATGGACTTCTCAGCGCACGCTGCACTGCAAACGCGGTTTGCCGCTTGCTTCAAAATCAGTCACTTATAGTGACCGATTCTGGCGACGCCGGCCGGTGTTCGACCCGCAGCCGGGCAAGGGTAGACAGGCCGGAACGGAAAGACGGTGGGAGCCGGCCTGTAAGCCGGGTTCTGTCGAGAATGATCATTCATCTGGGACGCCCGTCGCCGGACGCCTCAAGCAACCTACCCGGGAACCCCTGCGGGCCGCAGGTGCGACCGAGGTCGCGCGTTCCCCTATTTGGTCTTGCTCCGGGTGGGGTTTACCGTGCCGTCCCTGTTGCCAGCGACGCGGTGCGCTCTTACCGCACCTTTTCACCCTTACCGGTCCCGAAGGACTTAGGCGGTTTGTTTTCTGTGGCACTTTCCGTGGGCTCACGCCCCCCAGGCGTTACCTGGCACCCTGCCCTGCGGAGCCCGGACTTTCCTCCATCACCGAAGTGACAGCGACCATCCGGCCGACTCCCGGGGGCAGTGTAGCATGGCAACCCCAGGCTCAGCGCCGCCAACGATGTAACAACCAGAGCATTATGCCGGCCAACAGCAGCCCGCCGAGCAGCCACGCCTCGTAACGACGGATATCGCCCAATACCGCCTCCAAGGCATGACCAAAGATGAATCCCAGCGCACCGATCACCACCGCCCATAGTACGGCGCCGATCAGATTCAACAGCAGGAAGCGTTGTGCCGGAACCGGCGACATCCCGATCACGAACGGCGTGACGGTGCGCAACCCGTAGAGAAAGCGAAACCCCAGAATCAACGCTATCTGGTGTCGCACCAGATGCCGATGCACCCGCGCTGCCGGTGCCTGCCACGCGGGCCGTCGTGCCAACAGCGCAGGACCTTTCCAGCGACCCAACCAGAAGAACAACTGGTCGCCGGCGAAACTGCCCACGGCCGCGCTCAGCATCACGGTCTCCAGTTGGAGATAGCCCAACTTGGCGGCAACGCCACCGAGCACGAGAATGGTCTCGCCTTCAAAAAAGGTGCCGACCAGGATGGCCAGATAGCCGTAGCTGCTGATCAGCGACTGCAACGTCACGGCGTATCAACACTCGGCATCGCGGATGGCTTGGGCGCGGGCGTACAGGGCGTTCTTCTTCAATCCGCTCCAGTGTGCCGCCAGGGCTGCAGCCTGCTTGACCGGCAATTCCGCCACCAGCACCTGCAACAACCGCTCGACATCGGCAGGCAGGGTTTCGGCCGCCACTGCCGGTGCGCCTCCCACCACCAACACCATCTCACCCCGTTGCTGATCCAGGTCTTGGGTCACTCGCTCGCACAAGGTCGCCAGGCTACCGCGCAGGACGGTCTCGTACACCTTGGTCAACTCACGGCACAATGCCGCCGGGCGTTCGTCGCCGAATACCGCCGCCAGATCGCCCAGCCCATCAGCGATGCGGTGGCAGGACTCGTAGAACACCAGGGTCTCTGTCACACCCGCCAGTTGTTGCAGACGCTCGCGCCGAGCCCCTTGCTGACGGGGCAGGAATCCAGCGAACGTGAATCGGTCGGTGGGCAGCCCCGCCACGCTCAATGCCGCGATCACCGCACTGGGACCGGGCACCGGGGATACCGGTAGATCCGCTTCCCGACACGCGCGCAACAGGTTGAAGCCCGGGTCGCTGATCAGCGGCGTACCGGCATCGCTGATCAAGGCAACATCCTCGCCCCCCAGCAGACGGGACAGCACCTTGTCCATCGCCTGCCGCTCATTGTGTTCGTGTAGTGACACAGTTGGCACATTGACACTGTGCTGTTTCAACAGCCGTGCCGAATGCCGCGTGTCTTCCGCCGCAATCAGACTCACCTCGGACAGCGTTTTCAAGGCGCGGGGGGACAGATCGCCGAGGTTGCCGATGGGCGTGGCGACCACGAACAGGGTACCGGGCTGGTTTGACACCTGGGTATGCACCAAAAGATACTCGAAACATTCATCCTGACGTTCCAGATCACATCATGCAAGCCAGCCCCTGTGCCCGCTTCGCCCCCTTGGCCGGCGCGCTCCTGTTGTTTCTCGGCGGTTGCACGCCGCCGGGCCAGGTCAAACCCGAGGCCGCGGCCGATCCCGACATCGCGCGCGCCGCGGCGCTCACCGACGCTGGAGAGCATGCCGGTGCAGCCGACCTGTATCGCGCCCTCGCCCAGCGCTTTCCGGACCAGCGCGCGCATTATCTGCGACAGGCGGCCAACGAACTGTTGGCGGCCGGGGATCAGAACAATCTGAACGCCGTGCTCGACGAACTCGACAGCCTGCAGCCGACCGGTCGCGAGCGTGTCCAGCTCGACCAACTGAGGGCGGAACAGCAGCTGCTGCTGGGCGATGCCATCGCGGCACTCGACGCCATCGGCGTCCACCCCCCGCAGGATCCTGACCTGAGACAACGTCACCACGAGATCGCTGCGCGGGCCTACCGGTTGTCCGGCAACATGCTGGAAAGCGCCACCGAACTGTTGGCATTGGATGCCCTGCAGACCGAGCCGGAGGCCCGGCTGAACACCCAGCGACAGATCCTGGACACCCTGGCGCTGCTCAGCGAGGCCGCACTGACCCGATTGCAGCCCACACCCCCGGGCGACCTGGGCGGCTGGATGGACTTGGCGCTGGCGGTGAAACGCCATGGCCAAGTACCCGAGGACCTGGCGCGCAGTGTGCGCGGCTGGCAGCTGGCGCATGTCGGCCATCCGGCCCTGCCGGCGTTGCTGGACGGCATGGTGTCCCGCCTGAAGGATCAATACCGACATGCCGCCCACGTCGCTGTATTGCTGCCGGAAAGCGGCCCATATGCGGGCGCCGCGGCGGCGATCCGGGACGGCATCATGGTCGCCTGGTACCAACAGGACGCCGCCACCCGTCCGGAACTGCGCTTCTACGACGCCAGTGACGCCACCCAGGTGTGGCCGCTGTTGGGCGAGGCCGTCGCGGCCGGCGCGGAGGCGGTGATCGGACCGCTGGACAAGGACGCGGTCAGCCAGCTGGCCCGCGCGGGCGAGCTGCCGGTCCCGGTGCTGGCCCTCAATCAGGTGCCGCTGGACACCCGACCGCCGGCCAACTTCTATCAATATTCCCTGTCGCCGGAAGACGAAGCCCGCCAGGTGGCCGAGCGAGCCTGGCTGGACAATCGACGCAACCCCCTGGTGCTGGTGCCGGACAACGAATGGGGTAGCCGGGTCGCCGCGGCGTTTCGGGCGCGCTGGGAATCCCTGGGCGGTCATGTGGCCGGTGAAGCCCGTTACGACGATCGCGCCAACGATTACGGCGACACGCTCAAGCAGCTGTTGCATCTGGACGCCAGCCAGGCCCGGCGGCGTCAGTTGGAGCGCCTGTTCGGCGAACCCTTGGCATTTGAACCACGGCGACGGGCCGACGCCGACGCCGTGTTCGTCGCCGGGCGTAACCGGCAAGCCCGGTTGATGCGCCCCCAGCTGCAGTTCCATCACGCGGCGCATTTGCCGGTATATATGACCTCGCACGCCTGGGATGGGGAGCTGGACGCCAACGAGGCCCTTGATCTGGCCGGCATCCTGTTGCCGGACATGCCGTGGATCGTCGACACCGACAAGAACGATCCACTTAGCCGTGACACCCTGGTGAAAAGCTTTCCCGCCATCGACTCGGCCTACGGTCGGCTCTACGCCATGGGCATGGACAGCCTGCGCCTGCTGCCGCATCTGGCCCGACTGCAATCCGCCACGTACGAGACCCTGGATGGCCGGACCGGCCAACTCTACATGGACGCACTGCATCAAGTGCATCGTCAGTTGATGTGGACACGCCTGGGCAAGCGTGACAACAAGGTGCTCGGCTATACCCCCCGCCTGGACCTGCCGGGCGCGGAGCTGCGGGCCAACCCACCCCCATCGCCGCTGTAATCGCCATGCCGGATCGCCAGGGACGGGGACAGGCAGCAGAGCAACAGGCGGCCGACCTGCTCACCGCAGCCGGTCTGGTCGAGGTCGCGCGTAACTATCGGGTACGCGGCGGCGAGATCGACCTGATCATGCGCGACGGCGAATACCTGGTGTTCGTCGAAGTCCGCTTCCGCAGCCGCCGGGATTTCGGTGGCGCCGCGGCCTCCGTCACCGCCGGCAAGCAGGGCCGGCTCACCGTCGCCGCACAGCACTATCTGCTCAAACTGCATGCCCTGCCGCCCTGCCGCTTCGATATCGTCGCCTTGCAGGCGGGCTCGGCGCCGCAATGGATACGCGACGCCTTTCAACCCGGTTGACGGATCCGGCTGACGTACACCGCCGGGCATGTGACAATCAGCCCCCAACGACATTCCGCAACGAGCCGCCCCAGTTCATGGATCCCATCGCCCGCGTACAACACCTGTTCAACGAGAGCATGGAAATCAAGGCTCAGTCGGCCGCAACCTTGGCGGAGCCGATCAGCATGGCCGCAGCCGACGTCGTCAGTGCATTGCTGGAAGGCGGCAAACTGCTTTGCTGCGGCAACGGCGGCTCCGCCGGCGCTGCGCAACTGCTGTCGGCCAAGATGCTCAACGGCTTTGAACGCGAACGCCCGGGCTTGCCTGCCATCGCCCTGACCACCGACAGCTCGATACTGACCGCCATCGCCAACGACTTCGGCTACGACCAGGTGTTCGCCCGCCAGGTCAATGCCGTCGGCCACCCCGGTGACCGTCTGGTGGTGATCACCACCAGCGGCAACTCCGCCAACCTGACCCGCGCCGTGGAAGCGGCACGGGAACGTCACATGCAGGTCATCGCCCTCACCGGCCGGGACGGCGGCGTGCTGGCGGAACTGCTAGGCGATAGCGACATCGAAATCCGCGTAGCCGCCGATTCGGTGGCACGCATCCAGGAAATGCATTTGCTGATCATTCACTGTGTGTGTGACCTGGTGGACCAACAATTGCTGGGTGGCTGACCCCCGGCGACGACAAGCTGCATCGAGGAACCTGTCATGCATACCCTGACCCGTGTTGTTATCGTTTCGACGCTTGCCGCGCTGCTCGGCGGCTGTGGCGCCGTGGTCGTCGGCGGCGTCGCAACCGGCGCCGCTGTCGCCCATGATCGGCGCACCACGGGTACCGTGGTCGAGGACAAGGAGATCACCCTGCGCGCCCTCGATATCCTGCGCGATCACCCGGACATCGCGCAGCGCAGCAACATCTCCATCACCACCTACAACCTGAAGGTACTACTCACCGGCCAAGCGCAGAACGCCGAAGACGTCAAACGCTTCGCCACCATGGTGGCCGAGCTGCCGCGGGTGGAACACGTGTTCAACGAGGTGACCATCGGCGCCGAAGCCACCTGGGGCGATGCCGCCAACGACGCCTATCTGACCGGCCGCGTCAAACTGGCGCTGTTCGACGTCAAGCTCAAAGGCTTCGACCCGTTGCGCGTCAAGGTGACCACCTCCAAGGGGACCGTCTATCTGATGGGTCTGGTGACCCGCGCGGAAGCCGAAGCGGTGACCGACACCGTGCGTTACATCAGCGGCGTCGAAAAGGTGGTACGCCTGTTCGACTACATCGTAGCGACCGACTGAGTGCTGCCCGACGCCCTGCACCAGGCCCTGGCGGCGGCCCTGCCCACCGATCAGCTATTGACCGCACCGCAGGACTGCTGGGCGTACGGTTACGACAACAGCCGCCGCCATGCACCGCCCGGGGCCGTCGCCTTCGCCACGGAACACGCGCAGGTTGTCGCCTTGGTCAATGCCTGCCGCGCACACCGCGTGCCGCTGATCGCTCGGGGCCGTGGTACCGGCACCACCGGGGCCACCGTACCCTTGGACGGCGCGGTCGTGCTGTCCCTTGAGCGCATGGATGCACTGCTGGAGATCGACCCGGCAAACCGCATCGCCCGGGTGCAACCGGGCGTCACCAATCTGGCCCTGCAACAAGCGGCCGGGGCGCACGGCTTCTTCTGGCCGCCCGATCCCACCAGTGCCGCGGTGTGCACCATTGGTGGCAATCTCGCTTACAACTCGGCCGGCCCTCGCGCCGTCAAATACGGCACCCCACGTGACAACACCCTCGCCCTGATGACCGTGACCGGGCGTGGCGACACCCTGCGCACCGGCGTCAGGACCACCAAGGGCGTGGTCGGTTACGACCTCACCCGACTGCTGATCGGCTCGGAAGGCACCTTGGCCGTGATCACGGAAGCGGTGCTCAAGCTCACCCCGCTCCCGGAAGCGAAGCGTACCCTGCAGGCGGTGTATCGGGACATGGACAGCGCGGCATGCGCCGTGTCCGCGATCATGGCGCAGCCGGTCACGCCCTGTGCGCTGGAGTTCATGGACGGCACCGCCATCGAGATGGTCCGTAATTTCTCCGATCTCGGGCTGCCGGCCGGCGCCGGCGCATTGCTGATGATCGAAGTCGACGGCACTGCGGACGCCGTGGATGCGGCAGCCGAACGGGTTGCCGCGGCGGCCCGCATCGATGGCGTGCTGAGTATCGATCTGGCGCGAAGTGAGGACGAGATCGATCGGCTGTGGCGCACCCGCAAGGCGCTGTCTCCGGCGTTGCGCAACGTCGCGCCAAAGAAGATCAACGAAGACGTCGTGGTGCCGGTCTCGCGCATCCCGGCGCTCGTCGCCGGCCTACGGACCTTGTCCGTCGAACACGGCATCACCATTGTCAACTTCGGTCATGCCGGCAACGGCAATATCCATGTCAACCTGCTGGTCGACCCCGACGACCCGCGGCAGATGGCCGCCGCCGACGCCTGTCTGGACGCGGTATTCAGTCTGGTGCTGCGCCTGGACGGCACCCTGTCCGGTGAACACGGCATCGGGCTGGTGAAACGGGATTTCGTCGCCCGCGAGCTCGATGACGTGAGTCTGGCGCTGATGCGCGACATCAAACGCCAGTTCGATCCGGATGGGATACTGAACCCGGGCAAAACGCTACCGCCGCCGGCCACGCCATGAGCCTACCGCGCCACGGTCACGCGTAGTACAGCAGCAGCGACAATCCGAGCAGTACGGCGACCCAGATCACCATGCTGCCGGTGGGCCAACTGCGCGCCAGCACACCCTGAGGCCCGTGATGCCGGAAGGCACTCGCCAGCAGACGCTGCCACTGCCGGTCGACGTACTGGCCGAAGCGCGCCATGGTGCGTTCGCCTTGGGTGCTGAACTCCATCCCCACCATGTAGAAGAACTTGCGATAGAAGTAATCGAAATCCAGGGTAATCGTCAGCGTTCGCTTCATCATCGGAAGCAATACAAAGAAGGCCAGGCCCGCAAACAGCAACAACTGGAACTGCGCCACCAGATGCGCCCCGGTATACGCTTCGTAGGTCACCGGGAAAGGCAACAGCGCATACAACGGCTCGGCCCACACGCCCAGGCCGATGCACAAGGCGGCGAACAACCACATGGCCAGCAGCATGTTGGCCGGCGGGTCCGGCGGACGCAGGCCGGAGTCCTTCTGGAAGAACACGAACCAGGGGAACTTGATGCCGGCATGCAGGAACACCCCGGCCGATGCGGCGGCCAAGGCAAACCAGACGTACATCAGGTGTTGATCAGCCGCCGCCTGCGCAATCATCGACTTGGTGGTAAAGCCGGAAGTGAACGGAAAGGCGGATATGGCCAGCGCGCCGATGGTCCCGAGCAACGTCGTCCACGGCATGCTCTGGAACAACCCGCCCAGGTCCGTGCACTTGCGCTTTCCGGTCCGATACAGCACCGCACCGGCGGACATCAGCAACAGTCCCTTGTAGATGATGTGCGCGAACGCGTGGGCCGCGGCGCCGTTCAGCGCCATCTCGGTCCCGATGCCCACGCCGACCACCATGAAGCCCACCTGGTTGACGATCGAATAGGCCAGGATGCGCCGCATGTCGTTTTCCAACAGCGCATAAATGATGCCGTAAAAGATCATGTATACGCCGATGGGGATCAGCGCCCAGGTGCCGGCGAAGCCCATGATCAGCACGAACACCGCGGTCTTGGTCGTGAAAGCGGACAGGAACACCGTACCGCTGGGGCTCCCCTCCGGATAGGCGTCCGCGACCCACGCCGAGAACGGCGGCGCGCCGGCATTGAGCAGAAAGCCCGCCAGGATCAGCCAGTGGGCCAGCGTGTCGGCCTGCATCGGCTCGAACAACACCGAACCGGTGGTGATCACATGGCCGGCAATGCCGCAGATCAACAACATGCCGCCAAACAGATGCAGCTGCAGATAGCGTATCGAGGCCTTGCGCGCAGCCTCGGTGGACGCCGCCCACAGCACCAGGGTGGAACCGAGCGCCATCAGCTCCCAGAACACGAACAGGGTCAACAGGTCGCCGGCAAAGGTGACACAGACGGCACTGCCCGCGTAGGCATAGGCGGCGGTCAGTTCCAGCCGACTGGCAATACGCCAAGCGAAAATCCCCCCGGCCAGTGCCATCAGGCTGAACACGGTGGCGAACAGCCGCCCGGTGGCGGTGCTTTTCACCGGCTGCAATTCGTGCCCCAGGAACGATACCGACCACACGGCATCGAACGGCATCAACCACACCGTCAGCAATGCCAGCAGCGGTGCGACAACGATCAACAGCAGCCAGGCACGTCGATCGGTGATGGCGAAAAACAGCCCGCCCAGGATCAACCACAGACCGGGCGAAAACAAAAAGTCAGCCATCGACATCCTCCGGACGGTCGTAGTAGTCGTCAGGCCGCTTCAGGAAGATGCCCAACAACTTGGCCAGGACGACCATCGCGACACAGGTCACAAAGCCGTACCAGGCGAAGAAGCCGAAGCTGTCTTCGATGCCAAAGTACACGTGCTGATGCACGAACAATCCGGCCACCACCGTCAGGGCCAGCACAACAGCAAATCCCACCCAAAGCAGGCGGATGGTCCGCGGGCGCACCAACCAGTGCTTGTCGTCAACAGTCATGAACCAACTCCGGGGATCGCCTGGGCCAATGCCAGTGGCAGGTCCGGCAGAAAGAACAGCAGCAAGGTCAGCAATGCGGTCAGGCTCAGGGCCAACACGATGGCCACCGGCGCTTCGCCGTGTCGGCTGTCGTCAACTGCCGGCTTGAACCAGGCGGCATAGATGATGGGTGTGAAATAGGCCGCGTTGAGCAGGGTACTCAAGGTGATCACCGCCAAAGCCGCCAGATGCTCGGCCTGCCAGGCACCCAGCAACAGATACCACTTCGACAGGAAACCGGCCGCCGGCGGGATACCAATCATCGACAAAGCGCCGATGGTGAATGCCGTCATGGTCCAGGGCATCTTCCAGCCGATGCCGTCGAGCTGGGAAATCTCGGTCTTGTGCGACGCGGTGTAGATCGAGCCGGCAGCGAAAAACAGCGTGATCTTGCCAAAGGCGTGCGCGGCGATGTGCAACGCGGCACCGAGCAACGACAATGGTGCCAGAATGAAAGCCCCCATCACCACATAGGAAAGCTGGCTGATGGTGGAGTACGCCAGGCGTCGTTTGAGGTTGTCCTGTCGCAGGGCGATGGACGAAGCGATCAGGATGGTCGACGCGGCGATCCAGAATACCCAGTCACTGGCCGCCAGCCCCGTCAGCACCTCGGTACCGAACACATAAACCACGACCTTGAGCACCGTTAATACACCGGCCTTGACCACCGCTACCGCGTGCAGCAAGGCCGACACCGGTGTGGGCGCAACCATGGCGGCCGGCAACCAGCGATGCACCGGCATGAGGGCGGACTTGCCGATGCCGTACACGTACAGCAACAGCAGCAGCCCCATCAGGCCGTCATCGAGCTTACCGGCAAGCATCCCGCCTGGGGTGAATTCCACCGTACCCGCCACCGCCCAGGTCCACAGGATGGCCGGCAACAGGAATCCGATCGAGGTCAGCAGCAACACGCCCAGGTAGGTACGCGCACCCCGGATGGCCGTTTCGTTGCCCTTGTGCGCCACCAGGGGATAGGTGGATAGGGTGAGCAATTCGTAAGCGGCGAACAGGGTGACCAGATTGCCCGCCAAGGCCACACCCATGGCACCGCCGATGGCCAGCGCAAAGCACGCATGGAAACGTGTCTGGTGCTGCTCGTTGTTTCCGCGCAGGTAACCGATGGAATAAAGACTGGCGATGGGCCACAGCAGGCTCGCCACACAGGCAAACAGCACACCCAACGGTTCGGCAGTGAAGCTCAGGCTCAGGCCCGGCATCATCTCCACCAACACCAGTTCGGGGCGGTCGCCTACCAATACCGGGGATGGAAGTTGCAAAACCACCGCCAACAACACCAGTGGCACCAGCAGAACGATACCGTCGCGCACCGCCACGGCGCGTCCGGACAAGCTGATCAACAAGGCCCCCAGGAAGGGCAGCGACAACATCAAGGCGATCAAGGTCGGGCCACTCACCGCAGACCTCCCAGCAGGCTGGCCACCGCCGTCTCAGCGGTACCCGTGGTCAGATCCGCGTGGATCCCGAAATAGAGATTGGCCAGCGCTAGCGCCCAGGTGGGCCCCAGCAGCGACAAGGGCGCCTCACGTTGGTCGACCAGCGCGGGATTGGGCGGTCGGAACCAAACCACTTCCACCACTCGCCAGACGTAGATCACCGCCAGCAACGAGCCTACGGCGATCACCGGGATCAACCACCACCAACCGGCGTCGATGGCCGCCGTGACCAGATACCACTTGCTGACGAATCCGGCGGTCAGCGGCACACCGATCAGGCTCAAGGCACCGATGACGAAGGCGCCCAGGGTCCAGGGCATGTAGCGGCCCAGACCCGCCAGGTCCGTCAGTTGCACACTGCCGACCCGCCACATCACCGCCGCCAACGCCATGAACAAGGCGCCTTTCATCAAGGCGTGGTTGAACACGTGCAGCAACGCTGCCGTCACCCCTTCCGGCGACATCAGTGCCAAGCCCAGCAGGATGTAGCCGATCTGCGCCACGGACGAATAAGCCAGCATGCGTTTCAGGTCCTGCTGGAACACAGCCACCAGCGAGGCGCTGAGGATGGCTACCACCGCCAGCGGCAACAGCACATAGTGCAGCGCCATCTGCTCCAGGCTGAACTCGTGTCCGAACACGGTGAACACGAAACGCAGCATGAGGTAGACCGCCACCTTGGTGGCCGTGGCCGCGAGAAACACACTGACCATGGACGGCGCATAGGCGTAGGCGTTCGGCAACCACAAGTGCAGTGGAAACAACGCCAGCTTCAAACCGATGCCCACGGTAAGGAAGGCGAACGCCGCACTGATGGTGGCCGCATTGGAGACGGCCGGCAGGCGGGCCGCCAGGTCGGCCATGTTGAGGGTACCGGTCATCATGTACAGGAAGCCGATACCGATGAGGATGAAGGTGGCACCAATGGTGCCCATCACCAGGTACTGGAAGGCCGCATACAGTGCACGTCGGTCCCGGCCCATGCTGATCAGCGCATAGGTGGACAACGACGAGATCTCCAGAAACACGAACACATTGAAGGCATCGCCGGTGGCGACGATACCCATCAAGCCCGCCATGGCCAACATCAGCGCGGCATAGAAGCGCGCTGCTCGGTCGGCGGGGATCTCCTTCGCCACGCTGGTGCGTGCCGCCAGCATGACCACAGCCGCGATACCGCTGACAATCAACAGGACATAGGCTGCCAGGGTGTCGATCCGGTATTCGATCCCCCAGGGTGGCGCCCAACCGCCGAGGTAATAGCTGATGGTCTCGCCGGATGCGGTCTGCGCTACCAGACCTATGGTGGCGGCAAAGGTGGCCCAGGACGCCAACAGCGCGGCCAACCAGGCCAGCACCGGCCGATCGAGCAGGACACAGAGCGGAGCAGCCAGCAGCGGGATAATGACGACGAGGACAGGCAGATGTTCAAACAGGGTCACCGCGCGTCCTCCGTACTCGTCGCATTCGCGGCGGCATCCTTTGTGCTGGAAGTACCGACGGTTTCGTCATCCGCCCTGTCCTGCGCAGTGATGTCATCCTCCTCCACCGTGCCGTAGGCCTCGTGGATGCGTACCGCCAACGACAACCCCACGGCGGTGGTGGCGACACCCACCACGATGGCGGTAAGGATCAACACATGGGGCAACGGGCTGGAGTAAACCGTCACGCCTTCGGCGACGATAGGCGCCGCTCCACCGATCACATTGCCCATGGAGATATAGAGAATGAACACCGAGGTCTGGAACAGTCCCAGCCCCACCAGCTTCTTGACCAGATTGCCCTGGGAGATGACCACGTAGAATCCGGCCATCATCAGAAACACCACGATCAGATAGTTGTAGATACCCGGCAGGTCACTCATGCCCGACGCCCCCGCCCGGAAAACGCATAGAAAATGGTCAGAATCACCGCAAACACCGTAATCCCCACACCCAGTTCCACCAACAGCACACCCAGATGCTGCCCAGCCACCGGGTCGGCGGACAACGCCGAATAATCCAGGAACGGCTTGCCGGCAAGCAATGCGTACACGCCAACGCCGCCATAGATAAGCACCCCCAGGGCCGCCAAGCGGTGCAGCCAACCAGGCGGCACTACGGTGCGGGCGTCGCCCTCGCCGAACGCCAGGTCGTACAGCACGAATCCGGTGGCAAAGATCACCCCGGCCTGAAAGCCGCCGCCAGCGCCGAAGTCGCCATGGAACTGCACGTACAGCGCGTACAGTAGAATCGCAGGCACCAGCAATTTGACGACCGAGCGCAGCACCAACTGGTCGCCGATGGCATTCAGTCCGGGGCGATTGTGTGTGCCCTGCTGAATGCCCAGCAACAACATCACCGCCAGACCCGCGGTGAAGATCACCACCGTCTCGCCAAAGGTGTCGTATCCCCGGTAGCTGGCCAGCACCGCGGTGACCATGTTCGGCATGCCGACCTCGACCGGGGCATTGGCAATGTAATAAGGGGTCACATGCGTCTGCACCGGCGCTTGGGGATCGCCGACGAAAGGCGCATCCAGCATGGCGTGGACCAGTACCGCCCCGGTCACCCCGACCACCAGCAGCGGCAACAGCGGGCTGCGCTTGGGGCGTTGCTCCCAACGACTGGTCAGGTGCAGACCCGACAGCATCAATACGGTGGAAACCCCCGCGCCCACCGCCGCCTCGGTAAAGGCCACATCGACCGCGTCCAGGTTCATGAACAATGCCGCAGTCAACAGACTGTAGACGCCGAACAGCATCACCACGGCGAACAGATCACGCAGGCGTATCGCCGCCACCGCGATCAGCACTAGAAACCCCAACAGGGTCATATCGATCAGGAGTTCGATGACGGCGCCCCCCCTGCGGTCTTATCTTGGTCCGCCTGCCATGGGCGTAACCCGCCATGCAAGGCGGCCTTGGCCATGGCGTGCGAGGCGGTCGGGTTGGTGGCCAGGATGAACACCAGCACCATGAGCGCCTTGAACATGTCCAACGACCACTCCAACTGCAGCATCAGGCCGACCAACAACAGCGGCGCGGCCAGCGTCTCGGTGACCCCAGCCGCATGCACCCGCGAGAAGAAATCCGGCATGCGGATCAAGCCGATGCCACCGGTCACGCACAGCAGACCGCCGGCAAGCAGCAGGATGTCGCTCACCCACTGGATCACAACGCTCATGAGGCCGACTCCCCACCTTCGGTCGCCTCACGGGCGGCGCGGTATTCAAAGAAGCGCATCACGGCCACGGTCGCCACGAAATTGACCATCGCATACAGCAGGGCCACGTCGAGATAGCTGTGCCATGACATGGCATGACCGCCTAGCGCGATCAGCAGCACCGTCTTGGTACCGAAGGAACTGGCAGCCAGCATGCGGTCGTAGGCTGTTGGCCCCAGGAAGGCCCGCACCAACGCCAGCAGCATGGTCACCATCACGGCAACGATTGCAGCAAGCAACATGTGTCTAGATCCTCAGGCGCCGGATGCGCCCCTCCATTTCACCTTGGCGGAGATCCTCCATCCCTTCGGGCGACAGGCTATGGATCATGAAATGATCGCGTTTGACATCGGTGGTCAGGGTGCCGGGCGTCAGGGTGATGGAATTGGCGTACAGGGTTTTTTCGAGCGGCGTCGACACCGAAGTATCCAGGCGCTGCCAAGTCGGACGGATGGGCAGTCGCGGATCCCAGATCCGGCGGGCCAGGGTGACGTTGGACAACACCACCTGCCACATCAGCCAGGCCAGATAGCCGACCAGACCGAAGCCGAGCCGCATGGACAGGGGCTCTCCGTCCACCTTGTCCATTCGGTTGACGAACCACGTTACCAGCACCACGGATACTGCACCCAACGCCAGGATCAGGGGGACATAGTGACCGGACAGGAGCAGCCAGAAGGCGGCCAACAGGCCTGAGATGAATAACAAACGCATGATTGAGTCTTGTTGTAGCGGTGAATCCGTTGTCCTTGGGCCGAACTACCGGGCGGCTCAGGCCACATTGGGCATTGTTACTCGTGCCGCTCTCTGTGGCGGCACCGATCTGGTTTACTTTAATGCCTAAACGGTCTCGACTGCACCTTGACCCACACTCGCCTGATCCGGTGAGTCCTCCGGCAGTCTTTCCAGGGGGGGGTGAAATCACGGAAACACGGGGTGGCGACCCGGCACTATGCGGGCGAACCGACCTGCTCGGACGCCACTGCCTCGGCGAAGAGCCGTTGTGACGCATTATGCTATAGTGGCCCGCTCGCCGTGCTATGCGGCAACTGGCTTTGCCCCTGAAAGGCCTGTTGCCCCGTGGCACCGCCACAGACGCAACCTTTTGATCAACATATAAAATAGCTTTCCCTGGGAGGGCCCATGTCCAAAAAGCACCCGATCGTCGCCGTGACCGGTTCATCCGGCGCAGGCACCACCACCGTCAAGCGTGCCTTTGAGCACATCTTCCTACGCGAAGGCATCAACGCTGCCGTGATTGAGGGTGACAGCTTCCACCGCTACGACCGCGCCGAGATGCGCGAGGAAATGGCCAAGGCCACCGCGGAGAATCGCAACCTGAGCCACTTTGGCCCCGAAGCGAACCGCTTCGACAAGCTCGCCGAGCTGTTCGACAGCTACGGCAAGACCGGTTCGGGTCAGAAGCGCTATTACCTGCACAGCCAGGAAGAGGCCGACGAGCACAATGGCCGTCTGAACACCAACCTCGGCCCGGGTCAGTTCACCCCCTGGGAAGACATCCCCGCAGGCACCGACCTGTTGTTCTACGAAGGCCTGCATGGCCTGGTGGTCACCGAACAGGACAACGTCGCCCAACACGTCGACCTGGGCGTGGGCGTAGTGCCGATCGTCAACCTGGAATGGATCCAGAAGATCCATCGCGACAACGCCGAGCGCGGCTATTCCGCCGAGGCCATCGTGGACACCATCCTGCGTCGCATGCCGGATTACATCAACCACATCACGCCGCAGTTCTCGCGCACCGACATCAACTTCCAGCGCGTCTCCCTGGTGGACACCTCCAACCCGTTCATCGCCCGGGACATCCCTACCCCGGACGAGAGCTTCGTGGTGATCCGTTTTGCCGATCCGCGCAAGTTCGACGTGAACTTCCCGAACCTGCTGAGCATGATCCCCGGCTCGTTCATGTCCCGGCGCAACTCCATCGTCGTCCCCGGCGGCAAGATGGGCTTCGCCATGGAACTGACCCTGGGTCCGATCATCGATCAGATGATGGACCAGCGCGGCTGAGTGCCCCGTGATGGGGCGGCGCCAACCGGCGCCGCCCCACCCCGCACAACATGAAACGTTTCGCATACGCACACGCCACCGGAAGCGACTGGCGCAGCATCTGCGACAGCGTGATCGAACAACTGGGCCCGCTGTCCGACGGACGGCTGGCCTTTCTCTACGCGGACCAGAGCCTGGCGACCGACGGCGACCGCATCATCGACTATCTGCGCAACCATACCGGCGTCCCCCATTGGGTCGGCACGGTTGGGCTTGGCATCTGCAGCACCGGCCGGGAAAGCTACGAAAAACCGGCCATCGCGGCCATGGTGACCGACCTGGGAGCGGACGACTTCCGCGTCCTGAGCAGTGGTGACGATGTCGGTGCCAGCCTGGCGCCCAGCGCGGCTTGGCGGACAAAGACCCTGGCAAGCTTTGCCGTGGTCCACGGCGACCCCAGCAACCCCCGGACCCCCGAGCTTGTGGAAGGACTTGCCGATGGCTTGCAGGGTGGCTACCTGGTCGGCGGTTTGACCTCATCCGAAAACCTCCAGGTGCAGTTCGCCGACGGCGTCACCGGGGGCGGCGTCTCCGGCGTGCTGTTGGCCGGGCATGTGCGCGTCACCACAGGCCTTAGTCAGGGCTGCACGCTGATCGGCCGCAAGCACCGCATCACCGCCTGCCGACGTAACATCGTCAAGACGCTGGACGGCGAGCCGGCGCTCGATGTGCTCAAACGCGACATCGGCGAGGTCCTCGCGCGCGATCTGAGTCGCATCGGCGGCTATATCTTTGCCGCCCTCCCCATCCCCGGCTCGGACACCGGTGACTATCTGGTGCGCAACCTGGTAGGCGTCGATCCGAACGACGGCCTGGTGGCCGTCGGTGACCTGCTACAGGACGACATGGCGCTGCAATTTGCCAAACGTGACGCGCAAACCGCCCGCGACGACCTCGTTCGCATGGTCCAAGACGTCAAGGACCGGCTCGACGGCCAACCCAAGGGCGCGCTGTATCACACCTGCCTCGGCCGTGGCCGACATCTGTTCGGCGACGACAGCGCGGAATTGACGCTGATCCAACAGACGCTTGGCGATGTCCCGCTGGTGGGTTTCTATGCCAACGGCGAGGTCTCCCATCACAGACTGTACGGCTACACCGGCGTGCTGACGGTGTTCACCTGATCACGATACGGACGGGAGTAAAAAAAACGCCGCGACAACAGCCGCGGCGCAACAAAGGTGTATAAAACAACAAAACACCACCGAGAGGTTGTAGTGCGTACGAGCAGCTACGGGACCAGCGTAGGCCCGGAGACCCACCGCCACCAGCGCTAAATGACTCGCTGTTGACGCAGGACAAATACCCTCTCGGAAAGCCCGGAGCGAACCACCGCCGCACCCCTTTGTACACCTCGCTCGGGGATCGGAACGGGGCCGTTGCATGTTGATGTCCGGAATCGGGCGATAAGTTCAACACCCTGCACTTTTCCCGCCCCCCCTGGGAAGCGCTGAATAAGTCCATCCTGGACTTCATCAGCGCACGCTGCACGGCAAACGCGGTTTGCTGCTTGGCTCAAAATCAGTCGCTTGCAGTGACCGATTTTGGCGGCGCCTTCCTGTGCCGCGGACCCTCTGAATTTTCAGCGCTGGCCTCTAGCAGCGACGCAGGATGGCAATCGCCTCCTGAATCGCCTGAAACGTCGCCGCATCGCCGCCCCGATCGGGATGATGCGCCATCGCCAACTTACGGTAACGACGCTGCGCGGTGACCAGATCGCTGTCCGCGGGGAGTCCCAACACGCTCAGCGCCTCGGCGCGACGGCTGCCGGCGTAAAACCGCAACCAAAAGCCCCCGAGCAGGGCCTCCACGTCGGTCGCCGTGGTATCGGCCAGATTGTCCAACCGTAAATAGTAGTCGCGCATCGGATCATGCAGGCTGATCGCCACGGACGACGACTCGTCCAACGGCAGAAGGCGAATCGTCAGCGGATCGATCTGCAAACCGCCCACCCCCTCTGCAAGCAAGGTGTCGCGCAGCTTGTACAAGGCGTGAAACAGCAGGAAGTGGGCGCGAAACAAGGCCAGGTCGTCAGCGAACAAGCGAGCCGGAAAATCGCTCGGGTTGTCCGCTTGCAAGCGCTTCAACAAGGCATGCTCGGCAATGCCCTGTGGGCAGGCCTCCAGTATCGCGCGTAGCTGCTTTGCCAAATCGTCCGCCATCGGCCCAGCCTACCCAAGCAGGTGCACCCCGCCAACCCGGCAGGACAAGCCACAGTGGCCGCATGGCGGCAACGCACGTATTGAAGAGATCGGCGACCCGTATCCAGACAGGCGAGGCACATCGCACGGACTAGCCGAAGATGGCAGAGACTTGCCATGCACCAACCCCGACTCCCACCGAAAGCCCCAAACCAGCGACTTTGCGGTGGTAGCTTAGCGAGGACGCCGGTCGTGGGTCAGCGACGGGCAATTGTGGAGCCGAAACCCCGCGTCGTGCAGCCACAAAACCGCTTGCTGCAGGTTTTCCCGCACCTGCGGCAGCGGCGAATCCAGATGATGAGCGAATTGCTCGAAGGGCAGTTCCACGCGCCAACCGTCGACTGTCACCGGCATACCCAACCGTGCCGCCAGCGCCAGAAGCGGGTCCTGCGGCGCAAGCCCCGCAGGAAGCTGATGAGTGGACAAGGCCGACGACAGCAGAGGATGGCCGCTGCGGTGCACCTGCTCATACGCATCGGCGTAGCGCTCGCACAACCGGGACTCCGTGTCGTCAACGCCCTGACGAGCCCGCTCCACCAGCCGCACGATGTCCCGCGCGACAGTCCGGGTAGGAGGCGCGCACAGCATCGCAAGCATCAGCGCACGTTGTTCATTTGTCAGGTGCTCGGCTTGATAGCCGGCCATCAGGAAATCGCGCCGCTGCGCCAGATTACGCAGAAAGGCCTCGGTATACGGGTGGTAACGGGATGTGTAATGCAACAATTCGTCCGCACATCCGCCCCAGCCGCGGTGCGGATGCGGTACCCGCTGACCGACCGACAAGCTGCTCGGTGATTGGATCATGACACCCCCTGCGCCTCGGTGCCCTGCCCCAAGTATAGCGGCACAGCTACCGTGGCCGTTGGTGGCCGGGACTCACCGGCTCGGCCGAGATGTGGTACTCGTCGGTCCTCTTGCCGACCGAATCGGCGAAATATTTGATCAACGACCCGTAGGCCACGCTGAGCAGGCCCGGTAACTCGAGGCCCTCGTCGCGCAGCGGTATCTTCTCGATGTTCTGGATGAGGTCAGCCAGGGTGGGCAGGCCGATCATCTTGTTGAAGTCGATGCCCTTGAGCACATCCTGCTGGGCATCAATATTGCGGTCCTCGGCCGCACCTCCAAGGCCTTGTCCAGACCGGTGCCAACTTTTCCTTGAGGTGTTTGACCTTGGGCCACTGAGCGCTTTCCGGCACCTGGAAGTACTTGCCCGAGTATTGCTCAGGGTCATTCAGCAGTTTCTTGATGGCAGCCATGTTCCATGAGCTTCTTTCCGAGCGCTTTGCGACGCCGATCGAACAACATGCTGTCCTGCAGGTCGTCACAGGCACGCAGCAGTAGACCTTCGAGTTGGGACAGGGTCAGTTTGGACGTGCGTTATTCGTTCTCGTTATGCGTTGGGAGTCGGCGCCTCGGTCTGAGGTGCCGGCTTGTAGTTGTTGTCACGATAGCCGTTTACGAAGGCATCCAGTAAGGACCGGTGCCGCTCATACTGCGTGTCCGCCTGGGTGCACGATTCTTCAGCCAGGCGTTCCAGATCGAGCTTTCCCATACCTTCGTCGATCAGCTGGTCCAGCATTGCGGCTGTGTCGTGCAGGAGCATTGGCGCCACGTGCCTGCCCAGCATTTCGGCGGCAGCCAGGGTGATGTCCCAGCCATGGGCTTCCATGAGTTCTTCGTCGCCGTAGCACGCATCCTTGATCTCGGGGATAAGTTCGTAGCTCGCTAGGATATAGGCGATGTCCCTGGCGTCCTTGATCCGCTCGGTCGGGTCTTCACGATCAGTCCAGGCGATCAGCTTCAGCACAATTATTCCCACTGGGGTCGCCACGGGTATGGCTAGGCTTGGATCTGCCGTTACACGCACGAAAACCGCAGTTTCCAAGGCTTCTGCCAACCCAAGCACACTCATTTCAATATCACCGGAAGGGGGCCAAGCGATTTTAGCGCCCGCTTCGTCGACACCGCCAAACGGCAAGATATCCAGCCACGCATGGGACGGACCGACAAAACGGTGTGCCCTTCCGGTGGCACTGTAACCTCGGTCGAGCAGCGCCTGGCCAAGCCTTTTAAACGCTGACCAGTCCGGGACCTGAATTGCAAAGTCCACGTCCAGCGTGTTTGTTCGTATCTTGGCGCCATAGTGATTATGCAGGACGAGATCTCTCGCCGTCGCGCCGATGACCACGTAGGGGAGCTCCAACCCGCTAGCGATCTGCTCGACGAGTTCAAGGACCTCGGCCGTGGCCGGGTCAATCTTCCCGGCAATGTCGAGCGATGTACTCGTCATAGATCATTCCTGCCACTTCGCGGTTTCGTGGGTCTCCTGTGGCCAGCAAGTCGGCATACGCCAAGACCGGAGGTACCAGCCCCCTCAGGGCCACTTCGTTCTCAAAGCTCAGAAGCTCTGGCCAAAAGGTTTTGTAGAGGCGCACATTGCCTGGCTCGGCCTGCAGACCATTCGGGGCTTTGCGCAGGCGTGCCTTCGCCAACAGCTTCCCCGCCGCTCCTTCCGGCAAGTACGCAGTCGCGACCGCTGGTTTCAAATAGTCGGTGTAGATCGCTGCTGCGGTTTCCCCGCCCCAGTAGCCACCAAATTTGCGGATATCGATCTCCTTCCACCAGTACGGATCCTCTGCCTGGTAGTTGCCCACTAAGAGTTTGGGGCGGAGCTTTTCGGGATAGGCTTCGACCCAACGGTCCAGCATTCGCCGGTACTCGGTGATGCGCCGTCCTTTACGCTGACCCTTCTCGATAGCCATGCGCGCAACTTTAAGACCCTTCAAGACCTCGCCAACGGTGCCAAGCGCCACATCAGCTCTTTCTGCAATGTCACGATACGGGGCATCGATGAGGGCCGGGTCACAAAGGAACGCGAACACAACCTTCAGACCTGTTTTGTCGAATGCGCGATTCGGGGCCTCTTTTACTGTGGCAGTACCCATAGGCCTGGGCTTACCCGCCACGAACACATACACAGGCGGCTGGTTGATGTAGGCGTTGCCGACGGTATCGATGAATTGCACATCTTCTCGTCGTAACTTGTCCGCCATCTTGGGATTGATGTAGTCGGCGACCAGCACGCCCTGCAACGGCAAGGCCTTGATCTGGTGAATCAAGGCACCCAGGTTAGCGTGCCCTGCCCAGCGCTTGACCTCTGCCGCCAGGTGGTCGGCCCCTTGAGCCAGCCGGAGCACCGCGTCCAGCTGACGTCTATACGCCTTGGTCTCTCGCTGTTCGATGACCAGGCGAAGCCCTGCCTCGCGCTCTACGGCACCTAGGGCACGGTCCAGTACGTCAGCATCGAGATCTTGGGGTTCCATGGCTCTCTGTCCGTTCACCGCCCCACAATCGCTCGACTCCGCTCATGACAGAGCCACCCGCGACCCAGGGCAATTGTTCACGATATTAGCACGTACATTAATAATGTACAGATGCCAATTATGAACAATTAGGCTACCCCGGTAACCCCAAGCATCCCCTGCGCTAATGCCTTGCCGCACCTGCCAATCAGCGCTTTGGTCTGCCTCAAATGAAACGAAAGGGCATCCAGGGAGAAAAGCAACTTCCGCCCGGCCACATGCCCCAAGCCATGCGCAACATCGACAGCCAACCGACCCGGGTGGCTCGTCCCGCAGGCGATGAGGATTTGTGGCTATCAATGTAGCCAGAAAAAGAAAAAGGGCTTGGCCGCAAGGCCAAGCCCTTTCTTGTATGGTCGTGCACCAACCAAAAAACAACAATAACATACTGTTATTTATGAATAATAATAAATACGACGATAGCTAGAACCCCCATTAATACCCCCTCCAGTCATTGCAGCCAGCGTCGAAACAGCGCATACGACAAGCGCTCCCAAGTTGCGCGGCAGCGCCATCAATAGCTCGCTCGTGCTACGGAATAAAGCATGCTGAGAGCCTATGGACTGGCCAAGTAGCTATGCTACTGGCGCACAGCACCGGCATTCCATACCATCCAAATAACATCGTGCCTTGACCGGTAAAGCTTCTCGACAAATACCTGCACGTACTGTCCGGCCGGGACCTCCTTACGAAGGAAATAGTCAGATGTGGCTTTCTAAGCAGCAACTAGAAGACCTCACGAAACGGAAAACCGGCAAGGCCCAGTGTCGCGCGCTCGACTATCTTGGCATTCCGTATCGCGTAGGACTCGACGGGAAGCCGGTGGTGTTTGAACGAGACCTGACCGCCGAGACTGACCCTGAGAAACGCACCGAACCAAACTGGGATGCACTGAAGAATTGAAACGAGCGCAGTACATCTTCAACGCAGATCCCTACTGTAAATAAGCGCACCTCGACAGCCCAAATCAGGTTATCAATTGCTGGTTAATCCATTCTTCAGCCATTCGGAATAATATGCCAAGCGCTCCGCAACTAACCTGACATCGTGATTCGGTATGACCACCAGACGGGCCGCATCTGCCTGCAGTTCACCCGCCATGAGGTAAAGGCCTGCGATCAAGGTGGAGTTGCGAGGCGTATTGGCAATTTGGATTTGCGCCCGCCGCATAGCAGCGGCTAGATGACGTTCGCATTCGCGCGATTTGGCTTTCGTTTGAGCGCCGTCGCTACGCTTTCCATCCATGTTCCGGCGGTCGTTGATGTAGGATACATTTGACATAGCCAAATACCTTTTTCCAATTTATTGTAAAGACAATTATTTTACTGCTATAAGGCCCTGTCAAGTATTTTTTGTCTTTACTACAATAAAGGCATGGCTACTGAACAAAGAAGGCGCCGTGGCGCTCCAAGAAAAGCGGTTACCGCAAGCAAGTTGGTCAACATCCGCGTGACGGAAGAACAGCATGCCGCATGGCACGCCGCCGCCATCCGAGACGGCTACAAATCCCTCGCCGCATGGATCAAGAATCTTGCCGACAACAAGTCAGCGTAACTCGTGATGCTCAATGAACATGAATGCACGGCGGCCCTTCGCCGTCAACAGCGTCAACATGCTCCATCGCGCGCGTGAGACAAGGCCTCATCATTAGCGTCGGCTTAAGTCTGACGTATACGTTGACGACAGGGGACTGACATGAATCAAACGACGAGTTCGCGGCAATGGCTGGTTGTTCTAGCAGTGGCACTCGGGCTAGCAGCTTGGGTGTTTCGGTACGATTTCACCTCTGCACATACGAAGTCTCCTGCCGGATTCGTGCTCGACCGATGGACCGGACAGGTCACGTTCGTGTCATACCGTGGACAATTCACGTTGAAACGAAAAACATCCCCTGCCGATGCAGCTCGTTGATGAGCAACGGCCGTGATTCGCGTAGCCCGCCTGCCCACCCTACGATACCCGGCGCCACCTTGTGCACAACGAGCGCGAGACGAATCACCGGCCACCGTCGAACTGACGGATCGCTTGCCGCCGCAATTCCTTCGGCATCGTTCGTAGGAACCTGTCTTCTGCCGTCATCCGCTTATCCCTCAGCCGCCATTTGATCTGCTGCCTGTTGATGACAATGGGAAGCTGTGGATTGGCCTGATTCCACTTCGCAAGCTCCTCCCGTGCTTCGCGAATCATGGTCTTGTCTCGTTCGAAGATCCCCTGTGCCCACTTGTCGGCGATAGCATCCTTCCGCAGCCGGTGCATATTTCTGTCCTCTGTCAGCATGCGCTTTGCCGCCTGAATCTTGGACACCCGATTGGGATGGAACCCGATCGCCTTCCACACAGATTCTCCGAGCGTTGCATCCGTGACCTTGCGGTCCTGCCAATCGCGGTACTCGCCGGTCCGCATCATGTCGATGCCCTGCGCGATATGTCCTATTGCACGCGGGGCCAACTCGCCTCCCGCGCTTTGCAGTTCCCCGCGCGCGACCTTTTCCGCGGCGCGCGTCGCGCTCTGGACTAGCGATCCCGCTGGGCCGAGCAATTCAGCAGTATCCCGCCCTTTGCTGGGATTGGACGGTACCAGCGCGCCGGTGCCGGGAATCAAATTTCCAAGCGATAACCGAGATTGCACATCGATGGGCATTCCGGGTATGCCGGACACGCCTTTGAGAAGAATATCGCCGAAGGTGTTGCCCAGCGTCTGGTGCGCCCACTCTTGCAGTTGGCGCTTGCTGTTGGTCGGGTACCCCATCCACTGTCCGATCGCGTCGATAATATCCTCCAGGTCTTCCGCGAAGGGCAGGCCCTCTAGCCCCGCACCAGCAACCAACAAGGCCAAGGCGATAGCCTTCTGCTTCGCGGGCAGGCGACCGATGAACTCCAGGTAGTTCACCAAGAACTGCTTGAAGGTGAACAGCGGCGCCCCGATGCCACGCGCCCAGTTTGGCCTGTTGTGGCGGGCGTATACGAACTGGGTTTCCTCGACGGCTTCCTTGGCGAAAGCGTAGGGGTCTGCCGCCCCTTTGCGTCGAGCAATGTCGTAGGCCGCATTGAATGTCAATAACCGGTTGTATTGTTCGGCTGTCTGGAAGAAGTATCCCCAGGCGTACAGCGCAATTTGTGCGGGTTGGCTTTGCAGCAGCTTTCCACCACCCAATCGCCCACCCCTGGCCGTGGCCATCAGGTTGTATATCTCTTGGGGCGCTACGACGCCTTCTTCCTTGGCGCGTTTAATCGCTTCACGGTGAGCGGGGTCGGTTGGCGCCCGACCACTCATCCACTTTGCGACCTTGGCCGGTGCTGCTGCATCGAACTGCGTCAGATAAGGGACCGTGACCATCGGCACTTGGGTCAGGTTCGTGAGGGCCGATGAGATGGATCCGCCCAGGAAGTGAAAGAACATATAACTCCGGATGCCGGAGAATTCCTCGCGTGGATTTTGCAGGTAGTCAACCAGTCGCTGGGCCTGTTTTTGCACGTCCCCCTGCGACTTAGGAATATCCTGGACGGCTTGCAGCATGTCGCCCATGTTCAGGTTCTTAGAGGCGGCATTCGCGTTACTGAGTACGAATGAAGCCAGCACACGGCGTAAGTCATTGGAGAAGCCCGGTATCCCCTTCCGCGTAATCAGACGCTTGAGCGCTGAGCGGTTGTTTACTGCATTCTTTAGGTATTCCTGCATCGCCGCGTCTTGATCGACACCAAGGTGGCGAGCGAACAGTTCAATGGTTTCTGGAGTCAACCCGGAATACAGCTTGAACGCCTCGTCGTTCAGCACCCCGGTTTCAATTTCCGCACCCGGGTATTCCGCGCGCATCATGCGAGTCATCCGGTTGGTTTCCGCCTTCGATTCGAACATGCCGAAGTAGACGCGCTTGCCGTCAGCGTCAACGACATCAACCGTGTACTTGCCAAAGCGTGTCAGCGGAAAATAGCCCTCGCGCTTTAACTTCTGTGCCTTGTTGGCGATCTTCACCAGGTCTTTACGGGACGCATCTACCAAGGCGATCTTTTTCTGCCACTTGGCGGCGCGGGCCTCAGCCCCATCCGTGCCCTTTGCTAATGCGAGGTTCTCTTCCAGTTCTTCCCGCACCTCGGAAAGGATCCGGTCCAAGTTCTCTTGCACTTCGAACACCGTCTCGGTGCCCTCGCCCAGGGCCATGTCACCAAGTTCCCGTGGCATACCCAGCTTGCGGGTCATGCGGACCATGGCTGTTTTTGTCAGATCGTCCAGCGAGTGGTGTGCCGATGCGATGACCTGCCGGTACAGGCCGATCTGCTTGGCGTTCAGGCCAAATTGCTTAGACAGCTCTTCATCCGCATACACCTTCTGCTGCGCAATGGTTCCCTCGAATACGGCGTTGGCCACCAATTCAAGGTCTGCCGTTCGAGCGTTGCCCGTCGTGGCGGCTTTCTTCAAGGTGTCGGACCGGCGGAAAAGATCAGGCGCAAGCCGCTCCGACCGAATGGCATAAGTTGACGTGTCCGTCATGTAGTCTTCGGCCAAGTTGTAGACCCGGGCGAAGTGGCTATTCTTCTTCGCCAGCCCGCGCATGGTGCCAACGGACTTCTGCCATAACGTGACCTTGCCGGGGCCGGTGAAGTGATCCTCGGCATATTGGGATGCTGAACGGGACAAATCCCGAACCGCCTTCACCCCTTCCACGGGGTCAAAGCCGGATTGCAGGGTACCAGGGCCAGATGCGCCCTTGGGCGGCGTGAGGTCTAGCTGGCCGCCTTCTTCGCGTCCCCGTAACGCCAAGGCAAATCCAGACCGGAGTCGTCCCAGCTCGGGATCCTCCCCGTTTCCAGCGCCTCGATCATGATCTGCTCGAGGGCGTCCCCCTGGCCGTCCAGGCTGACGTACCGCAACAGACCCTCGGGCAAAGGACCAAACCTTTCTCGATACGTCTCGTGTAACTGGATCGGATTCAGCTTGGAATAGTCCATGGTAGACCTCGTAGGCTTTCGGCAGCGCGGCGCGCATCGCGGCCGGCTCTGCAAAGTAGATTACACCAAGTCGGGCAAACAGTTCTGCCTTCACGCGGTCATCGGGCAAAAGACCGCGGTCAGCAACCGGATACCGCAGCAATCGCGCCAATTCCCCGTTGTTGGAAACGTGGTCGATCGCCTCGCGGGCGATGTCGCCCTTATCCAAGTCGAGCCGAGGGCTGCTCGCACTGATCGTTCGATCCGCCCCGACCACATCCACGGCATGCAGCAATTCTTCCGCGACGAATGCGGCAGCGGTATCACGGTGTAGCTGGTACGCCGGGTCGAACTCCACTACGCGGTCATCAAGAGAAAACCGCATGGGAACACCGACAGGTAGCGCCTCATTCGGCACGAAATCCAGGCCCAGCCGAAGACCGGTGATCTTCTCGGCGTCGGCAATTGCGGTGCCCATGTCCACGGGATCGCTGCCCAATTCGCTGAACGCCGCCTGGGATTTGTTACGGGCATCCAGCTTGCCGCTGTCGTTGCTCAGGCTCGCACCAGTGATGTCCTCGGCGTCATACCGCGCCGATGGCGTGAGCTTGCGTTGCCACGCCTGATTCTTTGGTGACCACCGAAACCCCTTCCCCTTGAGCGCCCGAATCGTCTCCTGCGGCGGCTTCTCGTCATGCTTGATGCGCAGCACACCGGCAGCGTGGTCAAGTTCGATATGGCCGTCCTCGAACGCGACCGATTCGCTCCCGCCGGTGGATTTTGCCGCGGCAGACTGCGATTCCAGGGCATCCACCCGCTGACGCAGCCGGCGAATCTCCGCATTGTTGTTGCTCAGCTCGAAGGTCTTGAAGCCGGTGCGGCCTGCGAAATCGGGCTTATTGAGGGCGTCGATTTGCTTGTCCGTCAGGCCAATATCCAGAAGCTGGGCGCGCTTTTCGCTGTCCTTCAGTTTCTTGCTGCGCAGTACCTTATTGGCCGCCTTCATCTGCTCTTGGGCCTTCTCGCGCTGGGCGAGCTTGCTCTTGGCTTGAGTGAGCTGTGCTTGGGTGCTGTTGTCGACCGGGCCTTTCGCCAGTTTCTTGAGCCGCTTCACGCCGCGCTCGTAGAAGGCCATCGCTTCATCAAGCCGCTTATCCGCCGAGCGCATGCGTTTCTCGTTGGCCGCCACCGGGAACTTCGCCGGGCCGGTGATGAACGCGCTGGCTACCCGGCCATGTGCACTCAAGTAAGCGCGCAGCTTGTTCGCGTAGCTCTCCCGGAACTGGGGGAAGAATTTCGCAACCCGGGCCCGGCCCGCCTCATCCTTGATGCTCGCTTCGACATCACGCCATGCCCGCACCATGTCTTGGACATATTCACGTCGGGCCAGATTGCCGCGCTTATCCGGCGTGTGGCTGGTATTCCGATACGCTTGATAGGCCAGATCGGCGGGGATGTCGTCCTCGACCACCTTCACCGGCAACTGAGTCTCAGCGATCTGTTTCACGCCTTCGTATTGCCCGTCGTGAACGGCTTGGGCCACCTCGTCAATCTCCGCGCCGCTGCGGGATACCTTCCCTTCGCGGGCCTTGTCCATCAAGGCCTGAACGTCGCCGAACGGATCGTCTCGGCCCAAGGCTTTGGCGCGCTCTGTGACGGATGCTTGGCCGGTGTCGGCGGCAGGTTGATCGACAGACTCAGGCTTCAGCTGCTCCGGACGGGCCGATTCGTCTGCCCGCGCTTCCCTGGTTTCCGGTGACTTGGGTTGCTCCTGCTCGGACGGCACAACAGGTTCGGACGGGCGACCAGAAGCCGACTGCGCTACATCTGATTTGCTTTCGGCCGAATCCGGCGTAATACTTTCATCAAGCTCTGGTTGATTCCGGCCCATCGCTTCGGGCGTATCTGCGACGCCTCCCTCGGGAGTAGCACGTAAGGGGGTACGGGTCTTCCTGAGCGTTTTCTTTGCAGGTTCCTGGATCAGTCCCTTGCGCGTGTACTTCACGCGGCCGTCGCCCAGGTCTTGCATGTCGAACCGCTCGCGCAGTCCCATCTTGTTCAGGCCGCGCAGCCTGGTGGACTTCGGCATGATGATCTCGTCGATGGCATCGTCGGTCACCGCATCCACCACGAATTCCTTCCCGCCCACGATGCCAGTTCCTGGTTTTTGGTGCTCCCGACCGCTCAGGGCGTCACCGCGGAACTTCACCAATACCCCCTTGTTCCCGCCCTGCCCAATCGCCAGCGACTCGTCATCAGTCACGAACATGCCATTGGGGCGAGGCGTAATGTTCTCGTTCTCAGGCTTGGTGCGGTTGTCCAACAGCAGACTGTCCAACCCATTTTCGTTTGTCTCGCGCCAGTAGCTCCCTGCCGGCAACGGATTCAGTTTGACCGTTGCGCCAAGCCCAATATTCAGGATCCTGCCAGACTCGATAACCGGGCGACGTTCCGGCAACTCAGTAGCCGCACTGCTATCCTGTGGCGAAGGCTCAGGCGGTGCAGGCTGGTCCTGCGCTGTCCGTGGCGTCGGCATTGCCACATCCACATTGCCCGGCATTGACCCGGTGCTGGCGTTCTTCGGCGCGGTCCACGCCGGTGGCGCCTGCTGGGGCTGTGGCTGCGCCTGGGCAGCCTGGACCACTTGGCGTTGGGGCTCGGCCTGCCGCTGGGCATTCGCTGGATCCAGGGCATCCCGGGCAGCCTGATCGACCTGCTTCGGATCCACATGGGCGTCCTCGATACGCCGGAGCACCTGGCCGCCCAGCCGCTCCTGGGGCGTGGCCACGTTGCCGGACGCACCGGCACCGACCAACGCCCCGATGGCCGCCGACTCCCCAACGCCCTCGCCTGCGGGACGCCCGGTTTCCCGGTTGGATATGACCTGCTAAACACCCTCTTGGCCGCCTTCGAACGCGGCCCCGAGGGTGCGCAGAGTGAGTTGCCCACCGGTGTCGCCAAATAGGCCCAGCTTATTGGTGACCGCCAACAAGCCGGCATTTTGCCAAAAGGCCCGGTCGGCGGCCTTGGCTGCCGCTTTCTCGCCCTTGCCGTCCGCCATCATCTGCTCATACACGGCGCCAGCCTCTACGGCAGCCTCCATGCCAGCCGCGGCCCCGCTGCCCAGCCAAAGCCCCATGCGAGGCGACACCGATGCCACAGCTTGGGCGCCCTTTGCCAGCCCCATGCCGGGAACGAAAAACGTCGTGGTCGAGCCGGCACCGGCGGCCAGATTATCCAGGAAGTTCTGATCTGAAGGCATCAGGTCAGCCGCCTGTTGGGTGACCTTGAGCTGCCCTTCCCGCAAGGCATTGGATCCGGTCATGCGGGCGGCATAGCCCAGCAATCCCCCGCCGGTTTGGATGGCCCCGGCCGTGAAATCCTTGGCGCCCCGGGTTGCCACTCCTTCGGCCGGGCCTATCTGCTCCCGGGCGCGCTTGGCGGTCGTGGGTGCGTCGAAGCGGCGACCGTCACCGGCGTCGTCCAGCCCGACCTGACGGCCAGCCAAGTACAGCGCCACATTCGGGTCACCGCCCACGGGCACCGCATCCGGATTGCCGAACAGGCTGTCCAAGGCCTGACGGAACGCAGTCTGCTCAGGTGCCGCCCGTACGCCGGCCCCGGGGGCTTTCGCCAGCACCTCACCGGTTACGTCCGGATACAGCGTCTGCACGGCATTTGTGATGGCCCTTTGTTCAGCGGCTTGCCTGGCCCTAACACCACCGCGGCCGGTGTACCCGAACTGGCCGTCCTGGGGCGCCTCCGGCATCAACGCGCTGAGCATGTCACCCAGCCCTGGGCCGGTCTGCATGATGCCCTTGGTCGGGAACGGCTCTGTCGGTATGGCCGGCGTTTCCTGTGGCGCCGGTGGCGCCGTGGCCGCCTGGATCGCACTCAACGCCTCATTGACGCCGGCAATACCTCCGCTACCCGGCGTAACCGGTGCCGCCAGCACCGGTGCCACCCCAAACCGCGCCCCGAAGTCCTCCGGCGTCAGCTTGTCCGCATAGTGCTTCTGATACAGGCGAGTTGCCAGATCGTCGTCTGGCAAGGTGTCGTATTGCGGATACTGAGCGCGGAACTCGGTGATGTTCATTGCATCAAGTCTCCTATAACGTCGACTCCCCAGCACATTACCCGGCCAGCTTTATCAGGCACGAACTGCTGGCTGGCGCCGTGGTACCAGAGGTTCACAATCCCTTCCCACTCGCCATGTCGCTGCTTAGCAACGTTCAGCGTCGCATCAGGCTCACCAGGATCGCGCGCTCTGCCTACGCGGGCGTCCTCCTCCTTCGCCTTGTTGCGATGCACGATGAAAACGTTGTCGACTAGGTCGGTAATCTCGGCTGCTCCGCGGATGTCGAACTTGTCCGGACGCCGATGCTCGTTCTCCCCCTTACGCATGTGAGCAATGAGCACGATGTGCAAACCGCTTCCCTTGGCAAGCCAGCAGAGGCGATCCACGAAGTTCTTTTGGGCGTTGTAGTCGTCGGTCCCGATGCCGCACTTCATCAGCGAGTCGATGATCAAAATGTCTGCTTCGAGAACTTCAGCGGCGTAAACGGTCATACCCAAAATGCGGTCGGTTGGCACACTGTCTTGCTGGTCGTAGATCCACAGTCTGCCATCAGTCCAAGACAGGAACCCGTCGATGAAACTCCTCGCCGGGGCGGCAGTGCCTGACGCCTGACGAATCATCCGCTGCAGAGTGGCTGCTGGTGGCATCTCCATGGACGCGATCACGGTCTTAGCTTCGGGAAGGAGCCACAACGCAATCTGTCCAGTGAGCATGGATTTTCCGTGTCCATTAATGCCTGCAGCGATAGTGACCTCGCCAGGACGCAGTGCAACATTGGCGTGAGTCTTGGACCAAGGTAGCGGGAAACCACTTTGCTGCTCCTTCCCCGAGAAACGATCGACTACTGCGGCATGCCATTCACTTGCTGGACGGACACAGTCACCCTCGCGGTTCTGCAGATACTTGGAGAAATCGATATTGTCTGGGATCACTTGCATCGGATTCTCCTCACCATCGGCGTCATATCCGGAGATGGCAGGGTTGGCGTTAGGCTCAGCAGGCCCTCTCGCAGCACGTCAACAAGTTTCCCGCTATCCAGGGCCCAAAGTGTCAGGCTGTTGACCTGGGCTCGGAACAATGCGTCCGAGACCCGGATAGCTGTTTCGAGTTGCGGGGTGGCGAACGACAGAAACACATCGAGGTCATGGAACCCGATCAAGTCGTCTACCGGACTGACGTCAATGGCAGCGTGGTATCGCTTTACCTCAGGAACAAGTGTGGCCAGGACGGGGCCTGCAGGGCGCTGGCCCGCTTTGCGGAGATCAAGTAGGTTGGTGGCGTTCATATTCCCCCCTGTCCGTATGCATTCAGCTCTGCCGAGCCAGACTCCGACTTGCTGCGGCTGTCCCAGTTCCGCACCGCGGCGCGCCAGTCTTTCATGGGCGATTTGCCGACCTTCCAACCCTTGGATGCGTAGAAATCCACGAACCGCTGGGCATCTACGGCGTAATGTTTCTCCGCAACGTACTCTGCGACATCATCGACAGAGGGTGGAGCGAACCGCGAAGCGCTACTACCTACCGAAGTAGAAGATGAAGTAGAAGATGAAGGGGTTGGATTTTGGTTATCGGCGGTGGTTGTGCGTTGTTTGCCAGCTTGCTTAAGCAAGCTGGATTCCCGCCCTTTTTCCCGGCTTCTCTACGTATCGCGCTGATTTCTTCGTCCTTAACCATGCGCTTGTTGAAGATAACGCCGGTGTCGGGATCCACGCGCAGGCACCCGAAGTCGATCAAGGTGGTTAATGTGGTCGTAAGGGTTTGGTTATCCAAACCGGGCAGCCTGGCGAGCGCCGGCTCGGGCATCTTTTTGCCGTTGAGCAACAGCTTCCCGCGCTCAGCCGACTCATGCATGATGCACAGGATCTCAAAGTAAAGGCCTCGCTCGAAGTAACCGAGCGCCTGTACTGATGGGTCTTTCCGCCAGTCTGCTGGGTAGAATTGAAAAGACGGTGCTTTGGCCATAGCTCACCTCACTATCGGCCAGTCGCCAATCGTACGACCCCAAGCAATACACTCGCTGATCGTGCGAGGGGGTGAACTGGCTCCCTGATACCGGCGCCATGCTCCCTTGTCGTACCGCCCGACGGAGAGTAGCCCGCACTCCACAGCTGACGCAGGATCAGCGCCTCGACCGCGGCCACCACCGCACGGGGCATTACTATGCGTGGGCATAGACGCCGCCCAACACACCCCTATCAGCAGACTTACGCGCGGCCTCGAGCTTTTCAACAAGGGCGCGGATGTCGTCTTCTGACTTACCGGCGATCCGCGCCGCATTCAGAGCGTCGATTTCCCCCGCAGGCCAACCAACCGCACGGGCTCCCAAGCTCACCGGCTTGGGCCATAGGCCTTGCGAAATTCGGAGATAGATCGTGGACCGGGCGAGACCGGTTTCAGATTTGACGGCAGGAAGCCGGAGGATCGTAGTGGTCATCGTTCGCCTCCATCGGCGTTTCTTAGATGACTTCAGACTCTCCCCTACGGATGCCCATAAACCAGCTTCAGGTTGTTGGGTATCGTTGCGGCCGCTCGTGTTTGTAGCGGGGCAGGCCGCCAGCAGAATGCCACGCATTCTGGACGGCCTTAAACTTCCAATTCATGCGCCGAGCGACCCTCTCTTGCGCGGTCTTCACGACAATTGATTCGCCGCGACTAAACATCGTATCGAGCTCTTGACTCACGAGAAGATGACTGAACGCATCGGTTCGCAGACGTGTGTTTGGCCGCCCGCCAACGCTCTCTATGTTCAGTGCACGCTTAATAGGAATATCATCAACCAGGTAATCACGCAGACACCCGCCCAAATAACGCAATGCGACCAGATCAGCTTCACCGACTGAAGTGCCCAGCTCAAGACCATTAAGTGCAACGAGAGCGTGCTGGAGTAAAGCACGCCCGGCCTTATCGTCACCGCGTGACGCCAACTTCACCAAGCGCTTTCTGTGAGGCGTGGCAAGCCGTTGTTTACGAGCGCGAGTCATATCCGCATCATCTGGCCGTTCGAATAGGCACAACCTCCGCCCCTGACCTCAAGTGTTCCAAGTATTCGGCCCAGGCCTGCATCATCTTCCGTCTCTCGGGGAGATGCTCGGCGTAGTTGTAGGCAGCCCTAACCCCGTTGCGCTCAGCATGTGCCAGTTGCCGCTCGATAGCGTCGTGGTGCCAGCCCTGCTCATTCAGAAGTGTCGATGCCATCGACCTGAAACCATGGCCAGTCATCTGCTCTTTGGTGTAACCCAAGCGCCGCAAGGCGGCGTTGACAGTGTTTTCGCTCATAGGTCGGTCCTTCGACCGAACGCTGGGGAATACGTACTTCCCCTTCCCCGTCAGCGGCTGAATCTCTTCCAGGACGGCCACTGCTTGATCTGACAACGGCACGATGTGAGGGGCCGGCATCTTCATTTTCTCAGCCGGAATGCGCCACTCAGCCGTCTTGAGGTCAATTTCATCCCATTCAGCGCGCCTAAGTTCACCTGGGCGGACGAAAACTAGCGGCGCCAGACTCAGGGCACACTTCGTCAGAAGATGCCCCTCATAACCCTCTATGGCCCTCAGCAGCTCCCCAATGGCCTTCGGGTCAGTGATCGAGGCATGGTGCTTCTTCCGGACCGGTGGCAGCGCCCCTCTTAGATCCCCAGAGGGGTCCCGATCTGCACGACCAGTAGCCACGGCATACCGGAAAACCATGCCGCAATACTGCAACGCCCGGTGAGCCGTATCCAGGGCCCCCCGGGATTCGATTCGGCGGATAGTTCTCAGGAGCTCAGGGGCATCAATTTCGGCGATTGGCTGGCTTCCGAGCCACGGGTATAAGTCCTTCTCCAGAAGCCTCTTGCTGCGCGTGCTATGGCTTTCAGACCATCGAGGAGAATTCTTGTCGAACCACTCCTGGCCGATGGCCTCGAAAGTATTCGCCCCCTGCTCCGCCTTCGCGTACTTGGCGGCCCTTTTAGCCACACCGGGGTCAATGCCATCAACCAGCAGCTTTCGGGCGTCAGTGCGCTTCTCACGGGCTTTCGCGAGTGAGACTTCAGGATAAGGCCCGAGGGAGATGAGCTTCTCTTTCCCGTTGATCCGGTACTTGAGTCGCCAGCCCTTACGGCCGTTAGGATTCACCAGGAGAAACAGGCCATGCCCATCGAAGAGCTTGTAGGGCTTGTCCTTGCCTTTTGCCTTGCGAACCGCGGTGTCTGTCAGCATTTGGGGGTACCCCATGCGTCAATGAGTCCGGCTACCCCAGGAAATACCCCCGCGAGGGGTAGCTTTTACCGGATCAGGATAGACGCCACTGGACAGTCGAGGCAATAAAAAAGCCCGCGTTATGCGGGCTTTTGTACTGCATTGGACCTTAATGGTCCGGAATATGGTGGGTCGTGCAGGATTCGAACCTGCGACCAATTGATTAAAAGTCAACTGCTCTACCAACTGAGCTAACGACCCTTTTTCGCTTCGAACGGGGCCGCAATGTCCCCGAAACGAAGCGCGGATTATACAGAAGGCAACGTCGCCTTCAAACCCTTTTTACCGATCAGATGGCTTCCAGCTTGCGCATACCGGCGGGCAGCAGCTTGAAATCCACCAGGCCGGTGATCAGGGCCTTGCCGAAGGTCGCTTCGTCCTCATAGACCATCTTGTAGTACTGGATCTTCATGGTCAGACCGGAACCCAGCACGATGGCACCAAAGCTGATGAACGAACCCAGTGCCAGGGTCGATACGCCGGTGATGCCTTGTCCGATGGTGCAGCCCAGGGCCAGCACGCCACCGAAACCCATCAGCACGGCGCCGATGACGTGGGTGTAGAAGTCCTTGAAGCTGCTGAACCATTCGATGCGGAAGCCGCGGCTGATAACGGACCACAGGAAGGATCCGGCCACCACACCCAGAAACGCCATGATACCGAAGGTCAGCAGGGTGCTGGCAAAGCCCTGGGCGATCCAGCCTGCGGTCTGACCCATCGGATTGATGAAGGTGAACGACTGCGGGCTCAGCGGGCGACTGTCCGCCGGCTTACCTGCCGGCGAATCGGCCAGGAACGACCAGTCCTGGACATAAGCGCGCAGGGTCATGCCATCGTCGCCGATCACGATGTTGGAACTCACATACCAACCGGCCAGCACGGCCAGGCCGACCACCAGGCCGCCCAGGACGTTGTCGAAACTGCCACGGAAATCGGCGGACTTGAACACGAACCACAGAATGACAGCGGCGATCAGCCCGCCGATGATCCAGCGCGCGGTCATGGCGCTCTCGGCACCGGCGACCAGGGTACCCAGGTCCTGGGACACACCGACGTTGATCGACATGGGACGAATCCAGTCATAGAACATCACGGTGAACAGCGTCTTGTCGCTGCCGGGGAACGGGTTGACCATGAAGTAGGCGATGATCCCGATGATGGCGAACACGAAGATCGATTTGATGTTGCCGCCACCGATACGCACCAGGCACTTGTTACCGCAGCCCGATGCCAGGGTCATGCCGATACCGAACAGAAGACCGCCGATGATGTGCTCACCCAACAACAGGGTGCCGGCGCGGTACGGTGGGAAGGAGTCGCCCGGCTGGGCCAGCCCGTTGGACTCGAGCACCAGCATGCCGATGATGGCGACCCCGATAGCGAGCAGCCAGGAACGCATACGACCGAAATCACCCATGTTGACCATGTCGGACACGGCACCCATGGTGCAGAAGTTGGTCTTGTTGACCACAGCGCCCATGATCAGGGCAATGACAAAGGTGGACCACAGCAAAAACGACTGGGCCTCAAAAAAGCTCTCGAATGACATGTGCTTCCCCTGACCGGCGGGCCGGCCTGAACGGACTTTGTAATAGTTAAGCGCGCGATTTTACAGCACTGCTACGGCCCGGCAACCCAGATCGCTGTGCGTATTAGCAGTACCGCGTGGGATCTGGAATCCCAGCCTGGCGCAATCCCTCGGCCCGAAAGCGACAGGAGTCGCAATGACCACAGGCCCGCCCCTCCCTGTCGGCCTGATAACAAGACACCGTGAGGCCGTATTCCACCCCCAATCGCGCTCCCTCGGCGATGATCTGAGCCTTGGTCAGCTCGATCAAAGGCGCGTGGACACGAAAGGTCTTGCCTTCCACCCCCGCCTTGGTCGCCAGATTAGCTAGACGCTCGAAGGCCGCGATATATTCCGGGCGACAGTCCGGATAACCCGAATAATCGACCGCATTGACGCCGACGAACAGATCGCAGGCGCCCAGCACCTCCGCCCAACCCAGTGCCAGACTGAGGAAAATCGTATTACGCGCGGGCACGTAGGTGACCGGAATACCCTCTCCGCCATCCTCGGGCACATCAATACGGGTATCGGTCAACGCGGACCCGCCGATGGCGGTGAGATCGATAGGTAGTATCTTGTGCTCGACCACGCCGGCGCTGGCAGCCACCTGCCGGGCCGCGTTCAATTCGGCCACATGCCGCTGGCCGTAGTCGAGGCTCAGCGCGTAGCAGGCATAGCCTTGTTCACGCGCGATGGCCAGCGCGGTGGCCGAATCCAGCCCCCCGGACAACAACACCACCGCCCGTTTTCGCTCAGTGTCCGGGGGCATCATTCCAAAGGTATTTGTGTAGTTGCAGCTGAAAACGCACCGGCAGTTTGTCGGCCAGGATCCACTCGGCGAGTTGTCGCGGGTCCTGTTGCCCATGGCTGGGCGACAACAACAATTCACAACGGCCCGCCAGCGCGTGCTCGGCGATCTGGGCCTTGGCCCAGTCGTAGTCGCCGCGATCGCAGATCACGAACTTGAGCTGATCCTTGGCATCCAGATAGTCGAGATTCCGGTACAGGTTCTTTTGCCGCTCCCCGGAGGCCGGGGTCTTCAGGTCCATGACCTTCACCACCCGGGGGTCGACGTCGGAAACATCCAGTGCACCGCTGGTTTCCAGGGACACCTCATAACCAGCGTCACAAAGCTGTTGCAGCAGAACCAGACAATCCTTTTGCGCCAGGGGCTCACCGCCGGTCACCGTGACATGGTGAGCACCATAATCGGCCACCTGGGCAAGAATGTCGTCCAGCTCACGCCACTCGCCGCCCTTGAAGGCGTACGCGGTATCACAGTAGCCGCAGCGTAACGGGCACCCGGTCAGACGCACGAACACCGTGGGCAGGCCGACGGTACGACTCTCCCCCTGCAGGGAATGGAAAATTTCAGTGATGCGCAAACGTGACACGACAGTACGGCTCAACGCCGTTCGCTGGCAATCCGATCCAGACGCTGTTGAGCCATGCCGGCCTCGGCGGAACCGGGATAGTCCTTGACGACCTGTTCAAGCACCTTGCGCGCCTCATCGGGTTTGCCGGTGGCGTGCAACAGGTAGCCGATCTTCAACCAGGCGCCGCGGGCCTTGGGGCTGGCGGGATCCTTTTCCACCACGTTGCGGAACGCCGTCAAGGCCTGATCGTTCTGGTTGGTCACGTAATACGCCTCGGCCAGCCAATAACGCGCATTGGGCGCGAATTCGCCGTTGGGATATTTAGCCAAGAAATCGTTGAAGGCAACAATGGCTTCAGGGTAGCGCCGTTGCGCCGGGCGCAACAGATCGTAGGCGGCATCATAGGCCGCCTGCTCGGCCACCGGGTCCACCGGTGCGGCGGGCGGCGGTACCGCGCTGCCATTTCCTTCGGCGGCAACCGCCGATCCCCCCTCGGTCGCGGTCGGCGGTGCGGCCGATGGCGGCGCACCGGCCTGCAGCGTAGACAGCCGCTGATCGATATCCAGGTAAAGATCGCGCTGCTTACGTTCCAAGCCGTTCAATCTGTGCTGCTGTTCCTCGAGCTGACCCCGCAACTGCTGGTTCTCCTGACGCAGGGCCTGGATCTGCAAGGTCATATCCGAAATGGACGACGCCCGGCGCTCCAGCAGCTCCAGGCGTTGTTCGGTCGAGAGCCGGGGCTGGGCGACGGCCGAGGCCGTCGCCAGCGCCAGCGCAGCGGTCAATAGCTGCGAACGCACGTCGAATCAGTACTGGTAGACCAGCACGGCGCGACGGTTCTTGGACCAAGCCGCCTCGTCATGGGCCGGGTCGGCGGGACGCTCTTCGCCATAGCTGATGGTGGTCATCTGATTGGCGGCCACGCCTTCAGCAGCCAGGAAGTCATGGACGGAATTGGCACGACGCTCCCCCAGACCGATGTTGTACTCGCGCGAACCGCGCTCGTCCGCATGACCTTCGATGCTCACGCTGACAGCGGGGTTGCTCGCCAAGAAGGCCGCGTGGGCACGCAGCATGTCGACATACTCGCTGCGGATGGTGCTCTGATCGAAATCGAAGTACACAACCTTGTTGTACAGCACGCTGTTGGGATCTTCCAACTGCGCGGCATAGACACCGGCCGCACCAGCGGCGCCGGAGGCCTCGGCACCGGCCTCAACCGTGGCGGCACCACGATCCTGGACCTGGGCACCGCCGTCTTTCTTGGGAGTGCCGCCGCAGGCGGACAGCACCATGGCAGCCGCAATCAGCGCGGCCCACGACCAGATACGGGTTTTCATTTCGGAGACTCCAAATTATGTTTTTAGCGTTGAGAGAATGGAGACCAGACCGGCTCACGCACATCGCCGGTCTGCAGTCCTAGGCGTTGTTTGACACGTCCATCCGTGGATACGGCGGCGAGCACACCTCGGCCCTTCGCCCTCGTGGCATAAATTATCATGCTGCCGTTGGGGGCGAAACTGGGCGATTCATCAAGACGGCCGTCACTGAGCGCTTGAATCCCGCGGGTTTTGAGGTCCATCACACCAATCCGATACTGGCCGTCGACGCGGGTCACCAGAGTGAGTGACTTCCCGTCCGGGGAGTACGAGGCGCGGGCGTTGTAGCCACCGTCAAAGGACAGCCGCTCGGCCGAACCACCGCCGGCCGCCACCCGGTAGATCTGCGGCGCGCCGCCGCGATCGGAGGTGAACACGATGTGCTGACCATCCGGCGACCAGGCCGGCTCGGTGTCGATGGCCCAATGTCGGGTCACCGGCCGCAACTGTTTGTTCAACAGATCCATGACGAAGATATCCGGATTGCCATCCTTGGACAGCGCCAGCGCAAGATAACGGCCGTCCGGCGACCAGGCCGGCGCGCCGTTGATCCCCTTGAAGGCGCTGACCCGCTCGCGACGGCCGGTCAGTACGTCCTGCACCCAGACGCTGGGTTTGCGGCGTTCAAAGGAAACATAAGCCAGTTTCTTGCCGTCCGGCGACCAGGCCGGCGACAGGATCGGCTCGTCCGATGCCAGGATGGTCTGGGGATTGAATCCATCGGCGTCGGCGACTTGCAGTTCCAGCCGTTCGCTGCCGTCCTTTTGGCGATGCGCGATCACGTAGGCGATGCGGGTCGAGAACGCGCCCCGCTCGCCAGTCAGGGTTTCATAGATGATGTCGGCGATATGGTGCGCAGCCGCACGTAGGTCCCGCGCCGTGGTGGCAATACTGTAGCCGGCGATCTGTTCCCCGCGATACACGTCGAACAGCTGGAAACGCGCCAGGTACCCGCCGACTCCGTTGGGCGACAGTTCGCCCACCACCAGGTTTTCCATACGCAGTGCACGCCAGTCCCGGAAGTCGACATCGGTACCCCGGTGGGGCTTGGACAACATCTGGTCGGCCGACAAGGGTTTGAAACGTCCGCTGCGGGCCAGGTCGGCGGCGACGATCTCTCCCAGGTCGTATTTCGGTGCGCCCGCGCCGGTTCCGGTCCAGCCGAAGGGCACCACCGCGATGGGCAGCGCACCCTCCGCACCTTGGGTGATCTCGATCACCAGATCGGCCCTGGCGGCGAACGCCCAGGGCAACATCAGCAGGATCAGCCAGAATCTACGCATCGTCTCGTTCAGCTATCGGTTGTTGTCAGGATCAAACACGAAGGTGATGTCCCGGAAGTCATTTTGCAGCGTGGCCGAAGCCGGCACCGGTAACGGGTCGGCCTTTCGAACTGCCGCTTCCACGGATCGGTCGAAGGCCCCGTTACCGCTGGACTTAACCACCTGGGCCAACAGCACCGAGCCGTTTACGCCCAGGCGAACACGCACCTCGCACTTCAGATTCGCGGTACCCGGCGGCCGCAGCCAGTTGCGCTCGATCTTGTTGCGGATCGCGGCGATGGCGGTGGCTCTCTCGCCGGCCAGTCGCTCGGATTCCAAGGCCGCGGCCATTTCCTTCTCACGCGCTTCCTGTTCCGCCTTGGCCCGGGCGACGGCCTCCTGACGCTTGCGTTCGGCCTCGGCCTTCCTGCGGGCCGCCTCGCGGGCCGCCTTTTCCTTGGCTTCGCGCTCCGCTTGGGCCCGAGCGTCGGCTTCCGCCTTGGCTTTTGCTTCGGCTGCGGCCTTTTTGCGTGCGACCTCCTCGGCCTTGCGCTTGGCCTCGGCCGCGGCGCGCTCCTGTTCTTGGGCCTTGCGCTGTTGTTCGAGTTCCTGGAGTTTCTTCGCCTCCGCCTGTTTTTTGCGCTCGATCTCGGCCAGGCGCTGCTGCTCTTGCGCCGCCTGCTTACGCGCCTGCTCGGCCCGCTCGGTGGCCTCAGCTTCCCGCGCCTTGCGGTCGGCCTCCAATTTCGCCAACCGCTGTTGCTCGGCCGCTTGTTGCTCGCGCAATTTTGCCAGCCTGTCCTGCTCGCGCTGCTCTGCCGCCGCTTGCTCCCGTGCGCGCCGATCCTGCTCTGCCTTAAGTTGTGCGGCCCGCTCGGCCACTTTGTCGGTATCCAGCAGACGGGCTTGGACGGGCGCCTGTTCGCCGACCCTCGGTTTGGGCTGGGTGCGCCATTCCAATCCCACGATCATGAACACCACCAGAGCCAGGTGTGCCGCAATAGCGAACACCACCGCCAGCGGATTGCGCCGGAACAACTCGCGCATGGTCTAGCGTCCCTCCGCCGGCTCGGTGATCAAACCCACGCTGGGCGCACCAGCCGCTTGCAGGATGATCATGGCCTCCACCACGCGGCCGTAATCCACCGCCTTGTCGCCTTTCACATAGACCGGCACGCCGGGATTGTTCGCCAACAGCGCCGCCGCGTCATGCAGCAAGGTGTCATCGTCCACCGCCTTGGTGCGATCGTCGTCATAGGTAAGAAAAAAATCGCCCTGGGCGTCTACGCTGACCACCAGCGGACGCTTGGCGTCGTCTTCAATGGTGTCCGCCTCGCCCTGGGGGAGGTCGACTTTGACACCCTGGGTGAGCAATGGCGCGGTGATCATGAAGATGATCAGCAGCACCAGCATGACGTCGATATACGGCACCACGTTGATTTCCGCCATCGGCTTGCGCGCTTTATGTCGACGGGCCATGACGATGTCCTCAGGCGCCACCGACCTGGGCGCCGGCGTGGGCCTGGCGCTGCAGGATGTTGGAAAACTCTTCCAGGAAGTCGTCATAACGCCCTTCCAGGCGTTCCACGTTGTGCGAGAACTTGTTGTACACCACCACGGCCGGGATGGCGGCGAACAGACCCATCGCCGTGGCGATCAACGCTTCGGCGATACCGGGCGCGACCAGGTTCAGCGTCGCCTGCTTGACGTTACCCAGCGCCTGGAAGGCGTTCATGATTCCCCACACGGTACCGAACAAGCCGACATACGGGCTGGTGTAACCCACCGTGGCCAGAAACGACAGATTGGTCTCCAGTTTGTCCACCTCGCGGCTGCTGGCGACGCGCATGGCGCGGCGCACACTTTCCACCATGTCGGCGCTATCCAGGGCATGCCCTTCGCGCAGCTTGGCATATTCGCGAAAGCCGGCATGGAAGATCGCGCTCATGCCGGTGGCGGTGCTTTTGTCGATGCCACGATACAGCTTGGCCAGGTCACCCCCGGACCAGAAGCGCCGCTCGAACTCGTCCGCTTCCAGCCGGGCGGCCTTGAGCATCTTGAGACGGTCGAACACCATCGCCCAGGACACGACGGAGGCCATCAGCAGCGCCGCCATGACCAACTGGACCAGCGGGCTGGCGCCGAGCACCAGGTGCAGGAAGGAAAGATCAGTCTGCATCGCGCAACTTCTCCAAAATCAAATCGGGCACCGCCTTGGGGCGGAAACGTTCAGGATCCACGCATACCACCTGCACCTCGGCACGGGCCAGGGGCTTGTCGTCATTTTCACGGATCACCTGCTGATCCAGCAGCAGCCGTGCGCCGCGGTTCTCACGCACGTCCACGGTCACCACCAAGGCATCGTTGAACCGTGCCGGGCGCAGATAATCGATGGCAACGCGGCTGACCACGAACAACACACCCTGGTCCGCCCGCAGCGCATCCTGCTCGAAGCCGGCCGCGCGCAGCCACTCAGTGCGCGCCCGTTCAAGAAAGTTCAAATACTGACTGTGATACACCACGCCGCCGGCGTCGGTATCCTCGTAGTAGACCCGTACGGGCCAATGAAATGCGGGTTTGGACGCCATGATCGCGAACTGTTGGCTGGCTCGGTCGAGTCAGTCCAGGTCCTCCAGATCGGCGAACAGGTCTGCCGCCCCGCCGCGGGGCGGCGTATAGCCCAGGTGTTCGTAGGCAACGCGGGTGGCGACCCGACCGCGCGGGGTGCGCATCAGAAAACCTTGCTGGATGAGATAGGGTTCCAGCACGTCTTCGATGGTGCCTCGCTCTTCGCCGATTGCGGCGGCGAGATTGTCCACGCCTACCGGCCCGCCGTCGAACTTATCGATCACCGCCAGCAGCAGACGCCGGTCCATGGGATCGAAGCCCTGCTTGTCGACCTTGAGCATGCCCAGGGCGGCATCGGCGATATCGACACTGACCGAACCGTCCCCCTTCACCTGGGCATAGTCGCGCACCCGGCGCAGCAGGCGGTTGGCGATTCGCGGGGTACCGCGGGATCGCCGCGCGATCTCGGCGGCACCGGCGGCGTCCATGGGCATCTGCAGGATATCGGCTGAGCGCCCGACGATATGGGCCAGATCCCGGTCGCTGTAGAACTCCAGGCGCTGCACGATACCGAAGCGGTCGCGCAATGGTGAGGTCAGCAGGCCGGCTCGGGTGGTGGCACCCACCAGGGTGAACGGCGGCAGATCCACCTTTATGGAGCGGGCGGCCGGACCCTCGCCGATCATGATATCCAGCTGGTAGTCCTCCATGGCCGGATAAAGCACCTCCTCCACCACCGGCGACAGCCGATGGATTTCGTCCACAAACAGGACGTCGCCGGGCTCCAGGTTGGTCAGCAAGGCCGCCAGATCGCCGGGCTTTTCCAGCACCGGCCCGGAGGTCTGGCGCAGACTGACGCCCATTTCATTGGCGATGATGTGCGCCAGGGTGGTCTTGCCCAGCCCCGGCGGGCCGAAAATCAGCACGTGGTCGAGGGCATCGCCGCGGGTACGCGCGGCGGGGATGAAGATATCCAATTGCTCCTTGACCGCCGGCTGGCCGACATAATCGGCCAGGGTCTTGGGACGGATGGCACGATCCAGCGCCACGTCGTCGGCTCCCGCGGCAGCACTGATCAGACGGTCGGTTTCAATCATATGTTTGGGGATGCCGAGGTCGAAATTACGCGCATGAACACCGCTCCGATGTCCCGCCAGGATACTACACCGGGACAAGGCACGACGCTCGTCTGGCGCGAACACTCGAGATTAGGTACCCTTCAGGCGTATAAGTACATAACGTGTGCGGTTTTAAAGCTTGGCGAAGATGGCCCGACAACCTGTATTGAGGCTGTCTCAAAGACCAAAATCGCCGGGTCAAATCTAATCTCAAGGGGGGGGGCGTCATGCATATGTTTCGCCTGTTGTTCTGCGTTACGTGTTTATCGCTGGCGAGCAATCTCGCGTTCGCTGACAAGCCGTCCAGCGATACCGACAGCACCACGGAATCCGGCGACACCCACGAGCATGAGGATTCCCAGGAGCATGAGGATTCCCAGGAGCACGAGGATTCCCAGGAGCACGAGGATTCCCAGGAGCACGAGGATTCCGGCGATTCCGGTGACTCCAGCGATTCTGGGGATTCCGGCGACTCGTCGAAATCGGGCCCGGAGAAAAAGGTCACCATTTGCCACTATCCCGGCGGCGACAAATCCAAGGGCCACACGATTACCATCTCGCAAAGCGCCGTAGCCCATCCGCATCAGTCCTTGCACGGCGACACGCTTGGCGCCTGCTCGGGAGGCAGCGCGGTACCCGCCGGCGGCAGCTCGGCGACGCTGACCATCTGCGGCGCCGCGGGCAAGCCCGGGCGAGCGGTTGTCGTGTCCGGCACCGGACGGGTCGGTAGCCGCCCGGCGACCTGCAAGTAACGCCTGAGGTGCGATGTGCCCGATCAGCGGGGCGTCAAGCCTTCACGGCACCTTGCAAGGCGGCCTTGATGATGTCTTCCGTTCCACAGCCCGCCGCATCGACGGCGCGCACCATGCGGCTGGCATCAGCTGGCTTGTAGCCCAGCGCGACCAGGGCGCTCAGCGCGTCCGCCACCGGATCGGCCGGCGTCGAGCCGGCGGCGGGCGTGGCCATAGGCTGCAATGGTGCAGCGTTACCCGATAGCCCTTCCAGGCGATCACGCATCTCCACCACCAACCGCTCGGCGGTCTTTTTGCCCACCCCGGGCACCCGGGTGAGCGCGGCGATGTCACCCGCCTGCACGCACAGCGCGAACTCGTCCGCGGTCATGCCTGACAGGATCGCCAACGCCATCTTGCCGCCCACGCCGTTGACCTTGAGCAAGGCGCGAAACAACGCACGATCCCCTTCACGGGCGAAGGCGTAGAGGATATGGGCGTCTTCGCGCACCGCCAGGTGGGTGTGCAGAATGACCTCGCCCTCACCTTCAGGGAGCGCGTAAAAGGTGGACATGGGCGCCTCCACCTCGTACCCGACGCCAGCCACGTCGACCAGCAGGAATGGCGGATGCCGGCGCACGATCCGGCCACGTAGCAAGCCGATCATTTCACTGCCCCGGCTTTCGCCAACCGCATCAGACTGGCATCGGTGTGCGCGTGACAGAGCGCGATACCCAGCGCGTCCGACTGATCCAGCCCCATCTCGCCCTGCAGGCCCAACAGCACCTTGACCATATGTTGCACCTGCTCCTTGTCCGCGCGGCCGGTCCCGACCAACGCCCGCTTGACCGCGCTGGGCGTGTACTCGAACACCGGCAAGCCGACGGTGACCGCCGCCGTGATGGCCGCACCGCGCGCGTGGCCGAGTTTGAGCGCGGAGTTGGCGTTCTTGGCGACGAACACCTGCTCGATCGCCACGTGATCCGGCGACGCCGTGGATATCAGTTCACGGACCCCCTCGAAGATCACCCCCAACCGTTTCGTAAACGCGCCCTGGCCGGTGCGGATACAGCCACTGGTCACATGGCGGCTACGACGGCCGTCCGTATCGATGACGCCATAGCCGGTGATACGTGAACCGGGATCGATGCCGAGGATGCGCGGCATCAGCCTGCTAGGGCCTCGAGGATCTCGTCGGAGATGTCGGCATTGGAGTAGACGTCCTGCACGTCATCCAGATCCTCCAGTACGTCGATCATTCTCATCAGCTTTTCCGCCGTGTCCTGATCCAACTCGGGTTTGACCGCCGCGTCGTAGGTCACCTCGCTGTTATCCGGGGAATGGCCGGCATCGATCATCGCCTGGCGGACGTCCTCGTAATCCTCCGGCGTGGTGTAGACGTCGACGGCACCGTCATCGTTGGCGACCACGTCGTCAGCCCCGGCTTCCAGGGCCGCTTCCATGATGGCGTCTTCATCTGCCCCAGGGCCGTAGCTGACGATGCCACGCTTGGTGAACAGATAGGCCACGGAGCCGTCGGTACCCAGGTTGCCACCATGCTTGGTGAAGGCGTGACGCACTTCGGAAGCCGTGCGGTTACGATTATCGGTCATGCAGTCGACCATCACCGCCACCCCGCCGGGGCCATAACCCTCGTAGCGGATTTCCTCATAGTCCTCGCCCTCGCCGGCGCCGGAGCCGCGCTTGATCGCCCGCTCGATCGTGTCCTTGGGCATGTTCGCCGCCTGGCCCTTGTCCACCGCCAGGCGCAGGCGTGGATTGGATGCCAGCTCGCCACCCTCCTTGGCGGCAACGGTGATCTCACGAATCAACTTGGTCCAGAGCTTACCGCGCTGTTTATCTACCGCGGCCTTCTTGTGTTTGATATTGGCCCATTTACTGTGTCCGGCCATGTAGCCACCTCGTCCCGACTGGGGCCAACGATTGTTGGCCCATGATGCGAATCGGCGGATTTTACCACTGCCCGCGCGGCCCGCCCACGGGGCGTGATTGCAGCGAAATCCGCATGACGGAAAAAACAATCGACGACCGCGCGATAGGACATCCCCGGGGCCACTGACGGAGTCCGGGGTGAAGAGACGACGGCAGGCGGCCAGCGACCCGAGGCATTACGCGCATTCGACAGCCGGCCGTCGCGACGATCCACAACCGAAAGAGTGCACCGACCCGGGCATCAGGCTCAAGATGCACACTTGTTCAGGACCGCGCTTTCAGCGCTTCCCTTACGCCTCACCGACCAACCATGGCCAGCGCTTACCCGCCCGACGGCGGGCGGCCACACACGTACTGGATCGCCCGGCGGTTGGTGTAGGACGTCGCCAAGCGCATGGCGCGTGCCCGCGGCAACCACTGCCAGCGACGGTGTTCCGACGGACTGAGTACCGGCTTACGCGCCCTATCGAGGACCAGCACGAACCAATGCTCGCGATTGGAATAGACCCCGGGCGCGTAGCGCTTGCGCCAGGGGCCGCGGATGGGAAAACGCGCCCCACGGCGCAAATCCATCAGTCCACGCGGGTCGAAACCGGTTTCCTCACGCAATTCCCGTCGTGCCGCACTCAGCGCCCCCTCGCCCCAGGCCAGTGAGCCGGTCACCGATTGCCAGAAGCCACGGGGCTCGGTGCGTTCGAGCAACAACACCCGCCCGTCACGGGTACAAATCAGCACCAGCACCGACTCCGGGCGTTTGAAGCGCCTGGACGACGTACCGGCCGCCCGGGCGCGCTTAGCGGAAATCGGCATTTAAGTTTCTCCTGGGCGGGCCGATCAACGGTCCAAACCCAAACAACGATCAGGATGTGGGACAACCGTGGCTAATTTCATTCAGTCTGTCGACGAACGCACCAAACTGGCCGGCGCCAACCGGCTGGAAATCCTGCTTTTCAGCCTGGGCCGCGATCGCGCCACCGGCCGGGAAGAGGTCTTCGGGATCAACGTCTTCAAGGTACGCGAGGTCATGAACCTACCCGCGATCACCAAGGCGCCGGACATGCCGCCGGGCGTCAAAGGCATGGTCAGCCTACGCGGAAACACCATTCCTGTGGTTGATCTGGCGCATTTCTGCGGCTTGGACATCGATGAGCCCCCCGGCATCCTGGTGGTCACCGAATACAACAAAGGCATCCAGGGCTTTCTGGTCCATTCCGTCGAGCAGATCGTGCGTATGGAATGGAACGATATCAAGGTCCCGCCGTCCATGATGGCGCACCAGATGGGCGGACTGGTCACCGCGGTATCGGAGTTGCAGGACAATCGCATCGTGATGATCCTGGACGTGGAGAAGATCCTCGCCGAAACCTCGAACATGGGCATAGACCCGGCCGATCTGGCCACCCTGGAAAAGCTCGAAATCGACGCCACCGTGATGTTCGCCGACGACTCCAGTGTCGCGCGAAAGCAGATTGAAACCACCCTCGATCACATGGGCGTGAAACATGTCTCCGCCAAGAATGGCGTGGAGGCCTGGGAGAAGCTGCGGGAGATCGCCGACCGGGCCGATTCCGTCGGTACACCCACCAAGGACATGGTCAGCCTGATCATGACCGACGTCGAGATGCCCGGCATGGACGGGTATGTGCTGACCAAGAAGATCAAAGACTCGGGCCGCTTCAAGGGCGTGCCAGTGATCATGCATTCATCGCTGTCGGCCGACGCCAACGTGGACATCGGCAGGGCCGTGGGCGCCGACGACTATGTCCCCAAGTTCGACGCCCGGGAGCTATCCGACATGTTGCGCAAGCACCTGAAGATCCCAGAGGAAAGCTGAGCGAAATTCAGCCCCCCTTCGGGCCCGCCATTGGCGGGCTTTTTTTATGCCGCACACCCTTAGGGAAGCTCTGATTGAATCGGTTCCAGCATCGTTATCATCGCCCCGCAGGTTATTTTTCAGGTCTGCACGCTGAAATCAGCCTCGTAGCGAAGCGTTTTACCTTTTTTCCAGCTCTATAAGCGGATTTTGGGCGCACTCATGCCGCCAACACCTGACGCTGCAGATACAGGTTGGCCATTGCCATCAGGCTCATGACCTGCACC
>JASBTJ010000033.1 GCA_030148485.1 Gammaproteobacteria bacterium
GGAAGCCCTACGTGGTGCACTTGCAACTTGAATCCGCCGTCTTGAAGATCAACCAGCGACCACGAAAGTGCCTCGACTACCAGTCACCTTACGATGTCTTCGCCGAGGCCCTGCGTGGTGCACTTGGAACCTGATTCCGCCGAGGGCAACATACCAGCCAAAGTGATTCCACATATAGTCAGTACGCCCATCGCCATTCAGGTCAGCCACGTACTGATAGTTTACATTGTGAGTTTGCCCAGACGGCGAGCCGGTATTTGACAACCACATCTTCGGGTAATCAAAACCACTACCGTTCGACAGCGCAACATACCAGCCGTTGTAGTTCCACATATAGTCCGTGCGGCCGTCGCCATTGAAATCAGCGACATACTGATAACCAGTATTATATGTACGACCGTTATCGGCACCCGTGTTTGACAACCAAAGCGTGGGGTTGTCGAATCCATCCCCGTTCGACAGAGCGACATACCACCCATTGTAATTCCACATGTAGTCGGTGAGACCATCGCCATTGTAGTCTCCAACATACTGATACCCTAGGTTATAGGTCTGACCGGAGGGTGAATTTGTATTCGACAACCACATTTTCGCTGGTGCGAATCCGTTGTCGGTACCAAGCGCCACATACCAACCATAGTAGTTCCACATAAAATCGGTACGGCCGTCGCCGTTAAAATCGCCCAGGAACTCGAAACCGGGGTTGTACGTCTGACCATTAGGGGCATCAGTATTAGAAAGAATTAATTCGGCAGGATCGAAACCATTTGTTCCTTGCTCCCAGCCCACCACGGTAGCTGCGATACAAGCGGAAGAAGTAGCACATTTCTCGATGCGATTAACGAGCGACCGTTTACTCGTTTCACTTTGCGAATAAGTAACCCGATAGCTAGTTACCCGATCCTGCCCAGATAGCACGTCAATACTGGCAATCCGCTGATCAGATATAAATCTATGCCCGGCGTTATACGCAGCCGAAACATCTGGCCTAGGCTCATAGTTGACCTGTACTTTATGGGGGCCGTAACTCACCGAGTTCAACAACTGGGCGCCTTTTGTGGCATCCACGATATAGTCGAAAACAATCTCGTTACCCATCGCGTCCCGCATGCTGTTCACGGACCACACCAAGGTCGCCATGGGCGCACCTGTACTTATGTCTAAAACTTGTGATCTAGCCGTGGGCGTACGACCGTATTCGATAACTTGGCCCGATTTGGTCCGAACGGTGAAGTACTCAGGCCCGTTTGCTGAAACACCATGACTGGTAATGTGACTAAAGGACTCTCCAACAGTCGCATAGGTGGCTCCGTCTGCGCCGTACGCGCCTGTTTTGAGCACCAAGCGCTGCCCATCGAGACAGAAACGATCCAAGGATGACAAGTCCGGTGCGTGGTATGCGGCGTCATCCGTCGGATTCATCCCGCAACGACCAATCCCTGAAAGCCCGGACAATCCCCACCCGACACCCATGATGCCGTTACCACCGGAACTCGAATAGCTGATGCTTAACTCCGGTTGCATACCGGCAACGCCAGGCGGCAACTCCAACGGAATCGCGTAACTGGCCGCGCCTTGATTGACACTGAATTGCCCCGGAATCGACCCGACCACCTGCTGTGGAACCTGCGCAACCGCCACGCCGGTAGCGGCCAGGGACATGAGCGCCCAGATGCCACGTAGCCAAGCGCAAACCCTGGTAGCAAGCCCGTTTTTCAACTGTGTCATGGTCGATCCCTGACGGTATGTTGTTTGTGTTATTGCCGCTTAGTTGGCGGCCGCGTCCGACTGCGTCAGCGTGTTCAACTGGCTGCGCAACGATTCAATGGATGCTTGTCGATTGTTTTGTGTCGTGACGGTTGGCGTGCCCGTGGTGGCAGTACCGGAATCCAGTAGCTGCTGGACCAGACGGTCAGCCTCTGTGACCTTGCGCATGGTGGTCGCGCTGAGGGCGATGTCGGCGTCCGGCGTGGGATCGGCCGGTGCATCCGCGACCGGGGATACCTCGGGGGTTGCGGTCGGCTGTGGTTCGTTCTTGGCGAGGCCCCGGGGTTGGGCTTGGCTTGTTCCTGTCGTGCGCGGCGTCGATTCGGTATCCGCCATAGTGGCCGCGGGCTGCGGCGTACTGGTTACCTGGGGCTCGAACCGATCACCCGCTGTCTTGGGTGGCAACGGCTTACGGTTACCGGACTCGTCCGGCAGCGGCCCATTCGGCCCACCGGGTTCCCGCCCCCCGACACCGGCAACCGGCCCCAAGCCATTCCCGGTCACGTTCAGCACCAGGGGCGCCGGGGTCGGCGGTTGCGCAGGCAGCGGAATGTCGCGCTCGGCCTCGATCAGCGCGTGTACTTCCTGCGTCAGTGCCTGCGTTTGGGCGCGTTCGGTTGCTTGCGGGGTGGGGACGGCGGCCTGTTGGGCGGCGGCCGGCGCTGCCGTCAGTTCATCGGCGATGAGCGGGGCCGCGGGTTCCTCGGTGCCGGCGGCATACCGGGTCATCGCGGCATAGCCGGCGACCCCCACAACGGCGACCACGGACGCGGCCATGATGATCCTGGTTGCGCTAAATCCACCGACATCCATGCCGCCGGCTCCCCCCTGAATACTTATCGTTTTTAGGCTTTGACCGTGCTCCATGTGGAAAAACCACATATCGACACGGTTATTGTTGAGGGCCAACCTAGCGGCTTTTTGCAACGGCGATCAAGTTAATTTCCCGTGACGGGCGGGATTTCGGAAAATTCCTACAAGTAAAACAGGGTAATTCCTGCAACCGATCTACGCCAGATGCATCGCGTGACGTACTTCGTCCATGGTCTCGCGCGCGGCATCCCGGGCCTTTTCACAACCTTCGTTGATGATGTTTTTCACCAGATCCGGCTGGGCTTCGTACTCGCGGGCGCGGGCCTGGATGGGGGCCAGTTCCGCCAGCACGGCGTCGATGACCGGGCCTTTGCATTCAATGCAACCGATGCCGGCGGAGCGGCAGCCTTCCTGCACCCACTTTTTCACGCTGGCGTCTGAGTAGACTTCATGGAATTGCCAGACCGGGCAGCGGTCCGGATCGCCCGGGTCGGTGCGGCGCACGCGGTTGGTGTCGGTGGGCATCGTGCGCAGGGCCTTTTCCACGTCTTCCGCGTTGGCATTGAGGGGGATGGTGTTGTTGTAGGACTTGGACATCTTCTGCCCGTCCAGGCCGGGCATCTTGGATGCCTTGGTGAGCAGCGGGTGCGGCTCGGGCAGGATCACCTTGCCGCCGCCTTCCAGGTAGCCGAACAGGCGGTCACGGTCGGAGATACCGATGTTCTGTTGTGCGTCCAGCAGGGCGCGGGCGGCGGCCAGGGCTTCTTCGTCGCCCTGTTCCTGGTACGCCTTGCGGTAGTTGGCGTAGACCTTGGCGGCCTTTTTGCCCATCTTCTTCATCGCCTCGACGGCCTTTTCCTCGAAGTCCGGTTCGCGGCCGTAGATGTGGTTGAAGCGGCGGGCGACCTCGCGGGTCAGCTCGACGTGGGCCACCTGGTCCTCGCCCACCGGCACCATGCCGGCCCGGTAGATCAGGATGTCCGCCGCCTGCAGCAGCGGGTAGCCCAGGAAACCGTAGGTGGCCAGGTCCTTTTCCTTGAGCTTTTCCTGTTGGTCCTTGTAGCTGGGTACGCGCTCCAGCCAGCCCAGCGGGGTGATCATGGACAACAACAGATGCAGCTCGGCGTGCTCGGGCACCTTGGACTGGACGAACAGGGTGGCCTCGCCGGGGTTCACGCCGGCGGCCAGCCAGTCGATGACCATGTCCCAGACGTGCTGGGGGATGTCCACCGGGTTGTCGTAGTGGGTGGTCAGGGCATGCCAGTCGGCAACGAAGAAGTAGCACTGATACTCGTGCTGCAATTCCACCCAGTTTTTCAGCACGCCGTGGTAGTGACCCAGGTGCAATCGACCGGTGGGACGCATGCCGGACAGGACCCGGGCATGTTGTGCAGAGACCGCGTTCAAGACAACTTCCTCATGTGTTCGCTACGTGGCGACCGCCGCGGGTCGCAGGAATAAAGGTGCGCAGTATAGCGGGCATCAGGCGCCGGCTCCCTGGAACAGGCTGGGGTCGCCCTTGCCGACGCGCCCCAGACGCACCTCGCCGTCGTGCATGTGCACCACGGTGGTGGGCTCATAGCCGCAGTAGCCGCCGTCGATGATCAGGTCCACCTGATTGCCCAGGGTGTCGTTCATGTCATAGGGGTCCATCAGCGGCGTGTCGTCACCCGGCAGGATCAGGGTGGTGCTCATGATGGGTTCGTTCAACTGCTGCGCCAGGTCCAGCGCGATGCGGTTGTCCGGGATGCGGATGCCGATGGTCTTGCGCTTGGGGTGCATCAGCCGCTTGGGTACTTCCTTGGTGGCCGGTAGCACGAAGGTATAGGCACCGGGCGTCAGGCTCTTGATGATGCGATGCGCGGTGTTGTCCATCTTGGTGTACTGGGACACCTCGGACAGGTCGCGGCACACCAGGGTGAAGTTGTGCTTGTCGTCCAGTTGGCGAATGCGGCGGATCCGTTCCAGCGCGTCCTTTTCGCCGATATGGCAGCCGATGGCATAGCTGGAATCGGTCGGATAGATCACCACCCCGCCGCCACGAACGATATCGACGGCCTGGGCGATCAGGCGCGCCTGCGGGTTGTCGGGATGAATCTGAAAAAACTGGGCCATGGTGACGGGCTCGGGCGCGCGGGCGCTCAGGCGGCGATATCCCAGTTGTGCCACACCGGCCGGCAACCGGGCGGCAGCTCGGGCAGACGGCCGAGTTCCATCCAGGGATTTTCCGGGCCGTGGTAGTCCGACCCCGCGGAGGCCATCAGTCCGAAGTCGCCGGCGTGGCGGGCCATGGTGAAGTATTCGTCCTTGGAGTGACTGCCGGAGACCACCTCGATGGCCGCGCCGCCGACATCCGTGAAGTCGGCAATCAACCGCCGCAGCTTGCTGCGGGTCATCTTGTAGCGCGCCGGGTGGGCGATCACCGCCTGGCCACCGGCGCCGTTGATCCAGCCCACCGCCTCTTCCAGGCTGGCCCAGTCGCCGGACACATGCCCGGGCTTGCCGCTGACCAGGAACTTCTTGAACACCTGGCCGATGCTGTCAGCGTGCCCGTGCTGCACCAGGAAACGGGCAAAGTGGGTGCGGCCCACCAGGGTGCCGTTGGACAACGCCTTGGCGCCTTCATAAGCACCGTCGATGCCGGCCTTGGCCAGCCGCCGGCCGATCTCCTGCGCGCGCCAGTGGCGGTAATCGAGCAGGCGATCAAGCCCGGCGCGCAGCGCGGCGTTGTGGCGGTCCACACCCAAACCGACAATGTGCACGGTCTGGTTCGACCAGGTCACCGAGATTTCCACCCCCGGCACAAAGCCGATACCGTGACCGGCGGCGGCCTTGGCAGCCTCGTCCAGCCCGGCCAGGGTATCGTGGTCGGTCAGCGCCATCACCTGCACGCCGGCGGCGGCCGCGCGCGCCATCAGCTCGGTGGGCGTCAGGGTGCCGTCCGATGCGGTGGAATGGGCGTGAAGGTCGTAGCCGCAGATCATCGGCCCATTGTACCTCAAGCCCACACGAATCTCCGCGCCGCAGCAGCGCGATGGCGGCGAATGACATAGAATCGCCCCATGGCAATTCCACCCCCGGACATCCGTTACGTCGCCGAACAGCTGGACGTGCTGGCCGAAGCCCTGATCGACTGCTGGGACGGCTCGGACACCAGTGCCCTGTCGGTCGCGCCCAGCGCCCTGTGCGAGGCCATCGAACAGCTGCTGGTGGTGCTGCGCGGACATGAGGACGGCATCGCCAGCGGCGACGAGACGTTCCAACTGCAGGACAAGGAGCTGGCCGAACTGATCAGCTACGGCATCCGCATGTTGGCCGAGGCCGCCGAACAGGCCGCCCAGGGCGGTCAGCGGGACACCGCCGACGCGCTGGAGGCCTTGTCGGTGCCCCTGGCCCTGTGGGGCGCCCGCCACGGCACCGAGTTGAATCAGCTCGACCCGGTGGTCAACAGCCTGGCGCGTCTGGCGGACCAGTTCGATGACCCGGCCACCATGACCCAGCTTTACCGGGCCATGGACACGGTGGTGCAATGCGCCAGTCCGCGGGTCGCGCAAAACGACGAAAACGACCCCCATCACCCCTGGCGGGTATTGTTGTTGAGCCGCGCCGTGGTCGCCACCGAGAGCCACCAGCCGCAGCTGATGCAACCTGCCTTCGATGCCATTGTCGAACTGTTGCCCGACGAAGCGACGCGTTTTTTCGCCGAGGGCATGGGCCGGATGGATGCCGTCGACTACCCCTCACCGGTTCGCGCGGTGATGCAGGACTACTATCTGCGTCATGCCGGCGACCGCACCCTGCACTGATTTCGAGACCCCGTTATGAAGTTGTTGTTCGACCTGTTCCCCGTGATCCTGTTTTTTGTCGCCTACAAGATGGCGGACATCTATGTGGCCACGGCGGTGGCCATTGCCGCCGGCTTTGTCCAGGTGGGCTACAGCTACCTGCGCCACCGCAAGGTGGAAACCATGCACTGGGTGACCCTGGGTCTGCTGGTGGTGTTCGGCGGCATGACCCTGCTGCTGCGCGATCCGACCTTCATCAAATGGAAGCCGAGTGTGGTGAACTGGCTGTTCGCGCTGGCTTTTCTGGGCTCCAGCCTGTTCATGGAGCGCAACCTGCTGCAGCGCAGTATGGAGCACGCGATCAAGCTGCCCAGCCACATCTGGACGCGCCTGAATCTGGCCTGGGTGACCTTTTTCATCTTGATGGGGCTGCTGAATCTGTACGTGGCCTACAACTTTGAAGAAGACATCTGGGTGGACTTCAAGCTGTTCGGCATGATGGGCCTGACGCTGCTGTTTCTGCTGGCCCAGGGTTTTTACCTTTCCCGCCACATGCAGGGCGAGGAAGTCACCGACCAGGAAACCGCCGCGACCGGCGAATCCGCGCCAATCAAGCGCACCGAGGACTGATTCATGCTGTACGCCATCATGGCCACCGACAAACCCGATTCGCTGGCCGACCGATTGGCCGCCCGCCCCGCCCACCTGGCGCGGCTGACCGCGCTGCAGGCCGACGGCCGCTTGGTGCTGGCCGGCCCCCACCCCGCCATCGACAGCGATAACCCGGGTGACGCGGGCTTTACCGGCAGTCTGGTGGTGGCCGAATTCGACAGCCTGGAAGCCGCTCGCGCCTGGGCCGACGCGGACCCTTATGTCACCGCCGGTGTCTACCGGGATGTCATGATCAAACCCTTCAAGCAAGTCTTCCCGGCGGCCTGACCGGCCCCGTCCCCGCTCTTAAGGAGAAGCGTGTGATTCAACGTACCCTGCCCCTCGCCCTGGCCATTGCCCTGGGTCTGCCCACCTTTGCCCAGGCCGAGGAAAAACCCGCCGACAAGACCCCGCGCACCCTGGTGGAAGTGAACGGCGAGCCCGTCAAGGAAACCCACTTCGTGGTGTATCGCGCGCAACGCGGCCCGCGCGGTCAGGCCATGGACCAGGAGGCCCAACTGGGGCTGCTTAACGAGTTGATCAACACGGTGATGATCGCCCAGGCGGCCGAGAAGGAAGGGCTGGACAAACATCCGGAACTGGTCGCCGCCATGGACGTGGCCCGCTACCGCATCCTGGCCGAGGCCGCCGTGGAGCAGTATCTGAAGGACCACCCGGTCACCGACAAGGAGGTGGAAGCGGCCTACCAGGCACGCTACGCGGACGCCAAACTGACCGAATACAAGGCCAGCCACATCCTGCTCAAGACCGAAGACGAGGCCAAGGCGGTGATCGCCGAACTGGATAAAGGCGCCGACTTCGCCGAGCTGGCCAAGAGCAAATCCACCGGACCCAGCGGCCCCAAGGGCGGTGACCTGGGCTGGTTCGAAGGCGGTCAGATGGTCAAACCCTTTGCCGACGCCGTGGCCGGCATGAGCAAAGGCGAGCATTCGAAGACCCCGGTGCAGACCCAGTTCGGCTGGCATGTGATCGAACTGGAAGACACCCGCGCCCAGACCCCGCCCAAACTGGACGAGGTCCGCGCCGAGCTGACCCAGGACCTGCAGCGCAAGCTCATCGCCGATTACATCCGCGACATCCGCGCCAAGGCGGATGTGAAGATCATCGAGCAACAGGCCGGTACTGCCAAGTAACGCGGCCGAGGGCGCGTCGCTCGGGCGTTGGAGGCGGGACCGGATCGGGTGCGCTTGCCCTCACCCCGGCCCTCTCCCGGGGGGGAGAGGGGGTTTAATCGGGGCGATGGCAAGCCGTGGTGGCGGTTGTCGCGTACCGGGATCGGGAGATCAAGTCCGATCGGTACGTGCGAGCGAATCACGCGCCCTTGATGGGCGTCGCGCGGAAACCCGGTTCGTGCCCGGTTCAGCCCCCTCACCCCGGCCCTCTCCCGGGGGGAGAGGGAGCGGATCGGGGCGAGGTTCGTGCCGAGTTGATCCAGTATCTGCAGCGCAAGTTCATTGCCGATTACGTCCGCGACATCCTCGCCAAGGCGGATGTGAAGATCATTGAGCAACAAGCCGGCGCTGCCAGGTAAGGCGGTCGAGGGAGCGTCGCTTGGGCGTTGGAGGCGGGGCCGGATCAGGTGCGCGTGCCCTCACCCCGGCCCTCTCCCGAGGGGAGAGGGAGTTTGATCGGGGCAAGGTCCGCGCCGAGTTGACTCAGGACCTGCAGCGCAAGCTCATTGCCGATTACATCCGCGACATCCGCGCCAAGGCGGATGTGAAGATCATCGAGCAACAGGCCGGCGCTGCCAGGTAACGTAGCCGAGGGAGCGTCGCCCGGGCGTTGGAGGCGGGGCCGGATCGGGTGCGCTTGCCCTCACCCCGGCCCTCTCCCGGGGGGGGGGAGAGGGTCGGCCGTGGTGTTTGTTTCGCCCTTGTCTGCCGTACATCAGTGCCTACCGGCACCCGCAAAACCGCGCGATATGCTCCCCTCTCCCCCCGGGAGAGGGGTCGGGGGTTAGGGCGCGGCCGACGTGCGTCCAGACGAAAACAGGGGTCGGGGCCACGCGATAGTGGTGACCCCGACCCCTGTTGCTACCGACGTCTTACTCGCTGTCTTTCTTCTTGCGGGTGATCTTGTTGATCGACACGACTTCGGCGGGCGGTTTCTGATCCACAAAATACGGACGCTCCTGGGCCAGCCCCGCGGCATCGGCCAGTTCGCGTTCGCGGGCGGAGATCAGTCCCAGGCACTGGCGCACGTCTTCGATGGTCTGACCGCTCAGCGGATGCTTCATGGCGCGGCTGGGCGGCGTGGTGTCCTTGATGATGCTGGCCAGGACCTTGCGCATCACCATCAGGATCTCGCGTTCTTTGCTGGAATCTTCACTCATGGCACTCACCTGCTGTGTGCGACGCCCGGCGTCGCCCGGAATTGGGCCGGCAAGCATAGCGGAAAGGCAGCCATGCTTACTACGGGGTTTTGATCCGATTCAGGCCGGTTCGGACGACTGACACAGCAGCGCCATACGCACCAGCTCGGCGAGCGAGCCGGCCTGCATCTTTTCCATCACCCGGGCGCGGTGGGCCTCGACGGTCTTGGCCGACACGCCCAGCTCGTGGGCAATCTCCTTGTTGGATTTGCCGTCGGTGACCATGCTCATCACCTCATGTTCACGGGGGGTGAGCTGCGCCAGCCGCGCGCTGACCTCGGCGCGCTCCAGGTGCGCGTGCCGCTGCCGTTCGTCCAGGTTGAGGGCACGCCGGATGCCCTCCAGCAGCATCTCGTCGTTGAACGGTTTCTCGATGAAGTCGATGGCGCCGGCCTTCATCGCCCGCACCGCCATGGGCACATCGCCGTGACCGGTGATGATGATCACCGGCAGGGTGATGCCCTTCTCACCCAGCACTTCCTGCAGTTCCAGACCGCTCATACCGGGCATGCGCACGTCGAGCAGCATGCAGCCGGGGCGGCCGGACTGGTGGCCGCGCAGGAAGTCGTCCGCGCTGGCGAACACCTCCACCGGCAGGCCGACCGAGCTGATCAGCCATTTCAGCGAATTGCGCATCGCCTGGTCGTCGTCGACCACGAACACCGTGGCAGCGGCTTGGGACTGGTTCATGAGGCAAGACTCTGGGTGGCGCCGGCGGCGGCCGGCAGTTCAATGGTAAAGCTGGTGCCCTTGCCGGGCCAGGATTCGGCGCGGATGCGTCCGTTGTGGCCGTCGACAATGGTCTGGGCGATGGCCAGCCCCACCCCCATGCCCTTGGGCTTGGTGGTGAAAAACGGGTCGAACAGTCGTTGCATCACCTCCGGCGTGATGCCCGGACCGCTGTCGCGCACGCTGACGAATACCTGACCGGCATCGCTGACGCCGCTGGTCAGCACCAGCTTGCGGCGACTGGCCGGGGTAGCCTGCAGCGCGTCCAGGGCGTTGCGTATCAGGTTCAGGATCGCCTGCTCAATCTGCACACTGTCGACCCGCACCGCCAGGGGCTCGGGCGACAGCCGGGTATCCAGCCGCACCTGCAGCTTGCGCATGTCGTGCCCGAGCAAGGCACAGACCTCGCGGATCAGGTCGTTGAGGTCGCTGTTTTCCCGTACCGGCTGCTGCCGCTCGACCATACCCCGCAGGCGCTTGATGATCTCACCGGCGCGACTGGCCTGACTGGCGATCTGCTGCAGCGCATCGAGCATTTCCTGCTCGCCGCCGGCGCCGACCCGCAACCGGCGCACGCAACCATTGGCAAAGTTGACGATGGCCGACAGCGGCTGATTCAGCTCGTGGGCGATGCCGGTGGCCATCTCGCCCATGGTGCTCAGGCGTGACACATGGATGAGTTCGTTCTGGCGGCGGCGTGCCTCGGCCTCGGCGGCGCGCATGGCGGTGACGTCGCGGGCGTAGATATTGACGTACCCCAGGGTGCGGATCGGCGCCAGCAACAACGAGAAGATACCCTCGTCGGTCTGCAGTTCGATCTCGCGGGTCTCGCCGCTGTCCAGCGCCGCGAGCACCGTCTGCTTCCAGTAGAAAGGCAGCGGTTGCTGCCGACCGCAACCCCAGTAACGCAACAAGGGATCGCACGGACCGTTGGCATAGATCACCACACCCGGGCGATTGACACGCAACATCGGCACCGGACTTTCGCTGGGGAAGGCCGCCAGGCTGGCGATCTCAGCTTCCTGCCGCTTGCGGTCGGAAATGTCGTGGATGTAGACCGTCAGCAGCCGGCTGGCGTCCAGGCGTAACGGCTTGATGGCGATCTCCACCGGGATCAAGCCACCGTCCTTGCGCACCGCGTCGAGCTCCATGCGTACCGGCCGACGATCCTGCTCGCTCAGCCCCGCCGACTCGTCCAGCCGTTGGTTGAACAGGGCGCGCGAACCCGGTGCCAGCAACAACCGGTCGAAACGCTGCCCCAACGCATCCTCGCGCCGGTGACCGAAGGTCTGCTCGGCGGTGGGGTTGAATTCGGTGATGCGCCCGCGGCTGTCGGTGGTCACGATGGAGTCGAGCGATGCGTCCATCAGACTCATCTGCAGCGCCTCGCGCTCGTGGATTTCCGTGGCATGCTGGGCACGCATCTCATCCCGGGCCACCAGCACCATCTGGATGAAGTCGCGGATCCATTCCTCCAGAATCAACAACTGGTTACCGTGGGTGGGCGCCGCCTGCTGGATACCCAACGCACGCCAGGCGAACTGGGACAGACGCCGCAACACCCGGTTGATCCGCGACGACAACACCACGAACAGCAGCACGAACGCCAGGATGATCACCACAGCGCCTGCCAGCCGCTGCTGTCGCTCCACCTGGATCACCCGCTGACCGGTTGCCGCCACGGCATCCAGTGGTGTGAAGCTGGCGAACAGCAGGGTCTGATCGGTCAGCTCGGCACCGGGCAGCGCCTGCACCGTGACCAGATAGTCCGGGCGGAAGTCATCGGCGTTCAGGTCGACAGGGATGCGGGTACGGGCCGAGCTGCTCAGCACCCGCTCATCGCCGTCGAGCAACGCGAACACCGTGCCCTCGGTCTCGGTCACCGGGTCACGGGCCTGGGAGGCGGTGAGGAATCCCTGATCCACCGGGAACACCAGCACAAGGCTGCCCATCAGGTTGTAGCTTTCGTCCTCGATGGGCTCGGCGACCACCAGATGCGGTTGGACTTCAAGCAGGGTGAAGAAACGACGCGATGGCTGGCTGGGCAGCGCCAGCCGACCGTCGCCGGCCAGATTCAACGGCAAGCCCACCCCTTCTCTGGCCTGATAGGCCTCGCGGATTCGTCCCTGGGCATCCACCAGCAGCATGTGTACCGGGGTCGCATCGGCACGCCAGATCGCCAGATCGGGCAACCAGGGAGGCCGCCCCTCGGTATATACGTGCAGCGTCAGCGGTGCATCGTTCGCGGCCCACACCAAGGGCTGCAGATAAGCCGCCATGCGTCGGTGGTTGGCCAACAGTCGGGTGGCGGCGGCGTAGGTCTCGACGAATTGGGAAAAACGGATCAACGATTCGCGCGCCTGTTGCTGCACGCGGTTGCCCAGTTCCTGGGTGAAGATCTCGCCCAGCGCACGGGTCTGGATGCGGTCCAGCCCCACCCACACCAACAAGCCGACGGACAGCCCCACCAGTGCGGCAAGCACGGGGATGGGCGTGCCGCGGATCAGTCTGCGGACGACGGACTTGTTGGCTTTCGGCATGGCGTGCCCTGGGGTGACCTGCACCGATTATGGTGCCAATCGGCGCGCTCACCAACCGTCAGGCGGATCAGCCGTGGCTGGCAAGGGCCTCGGTCATGCCGGCCAGCAGTTCTCGCAAGGTGGCCTGGCAGTCGGCATCCAGGTCGTCGAACATCAGGCCGAACGCGGTACCGTTCTGGTGAATGACCATGCCCTGGGCCTGCACGCAGTGGTGCGGCTCATCGGGATGGGGGGCGATGGAAACCACTACAGGCGCGTGCATGGGGATCACCACGCAGTCGCTTTGCACGCGCATGCCGCCCAGGCTGACGTCGCTGGCGCGACCGCGGAACAACCCTACTCTTGGACAGGATATGACGACGTGCAGATCGACTGGCTTGCGCTCGGTGTAACGGTGTTCCATGCTCCGGCCTCCGGTATAGATGGTTCCGTCCCCCAGCGCCCGTGCCCTGTACCGGGCTTGCGGACCCCAATTATGGCAGGCCTCGGCCGTCAGGGTATGGGGACATCCACGCCTTTGGCTTGGGAAATTCCCGAATACTTGAGGAAGCTAGCGCTTTGACCGTTGCACCATCCCCTTTGACCGACGCAAACCAACCCGGCCTGCTGCGACGCCTGGCGGCCATCGGCTATGACGCCGTGCTGGTGTTCGGCGTGCTGTTGTTGTTGTGGACCTTGTATTACTTCGCCTTGGCCGCGTTCGTCGGTGCCGAACACGCCGGTGAACACCCCCTGGCACAGCTGTACTGGCCCCTGGCCTTGCTTGCCATGGTCGGCTTTCACGGATGGTTCTGGACCCACGGCGGTAAAACCCTGGGCATGAAGAGCTGGCGTGTCCGGGTGGTGAGCGACCGGGACGGCGGCGACCCCGGCTGGGGCGCGGCGCTGACGCGCTACCTGTGGGCCTGGGTGTCCGCGGCGGCCTTCGGCATCGGTTTCGTCTGGCAGGCGTTCGACCGCGACCGGCTGACCTGGCACGATCGCCTATCCGGCACCCGCCTGGTGATGACCGTCAAACGCGGCAAAAAACCCGGCTCACTGCAGGCGTCTCAGGGCCAGGAAGGTCAGCCCCAGGAACAAGGCGGCAGGGACCAGACTGCTCAGTAACGGACTGAGATCGTACGCCACCGCGCCGAAGGACATGGCGCGATTGAGCAGAAAGTAACCTGTCCCGATCAGTGCCCCGAGAAACACCTGTTGTCCCCGCCCGGCGCTGCGCAGACTGCCCAACACGAAGGGCACCGCCAGGATCATCATCACCAGGGTCGCCAACGGCGTGGACAGCTTGTTCCAGAAGGCCACCCGATACGCCGTGGCGGTCTGGCCGTTCTGCTCCATGAAGCGGATATAACGCGCCAGATCCCACAGCGGCAGCATCACCGGCTTGGAAACCACCAGACTGAGCAGCGCCGGGTCCAGCACCGCGCCCCAGTCGCGTTCCGCCACGGACCGGGTGACCACCCGGTCCGGCTCCAGATAGCGTTCCTGGACATCGAGCAGGCGCCACCGGCCGTCGCGGTACTCGCCTCGCGCGGCATGGGTTGCCTGGGCCAGTTCGCCGCCTTCATTGAAGCGATACAGGGTGACGTCCTCCACCGCCGCGCCGGGCAGGATGCGGCCGATGTTGACGAAATTCTCGCCGTCCCGGGCCCAGAACCCATGCTGGGTCTTGAGTACGATCTGCTCATGTTGCTTGAGCGCCTTGCGCTCCACCGCCGCGCCCTCGGCAACCGGCCCGAGCAGGTCGCCCACCAGGAACACCAGCACCATCATCAGCAGACCGACCTTGACCACGGCCCGGACCAGGCCGAGCAGACTCATCCCGGCGGCACGCATGGCAATCAGCTCGCCGTGGGCCGCCAACCCACCCAAGCCGAGCAGACTGCCCAGCAGGGCCGCCGCGGGAAACCCCTCGAAGCTGAGCCGTGGCGCGGAATACAGGGCCACCAGAAAGGCGTCCCAGGCGCGATAACCGCCCTGGCCCACCTGGTCCAGTTCATCGAGAAATTGCAGCAGCACCAGCAGGCTCAACAACACCAGCAAGGTCAGCGCCGTGGCACGGGCAATCTGCCAGCCGATATAACGTTCCAGTCGATTCATCGGCCCGCCTCCCGGCGGCGCCACCACCACACCCGCCAGGCGGGCGAGTCGTAGGCCATCACCAGCAGGGCGATCAAGGCCATCAGCGCCGGCACCCACCACAGACCCAGCCAGCCGGGGGTGACGCCGGTCTCGAACCAGCGTTCGCCCAACCGTTGCAGATTCATGAACACGAAGTAGACCAATACCGCCAACAGCAAACGGCCGTAGATACCCTGGCGCGGCGCGGTGCGGGCCAACGGCACCGCCACCAGGGTGAAGGCGAGCACCGCCAACGGCAGCGACAAGCGGAACTGCAGCTCGGCGCGGAAACGCGGGTCGGACGAGTCGAGCAATTCCTGCAGGGTGCGGGCGCTCATCGATGCCACCGACAGATTCAACGGCACACTGGGAATCAGCAAGGCATATTCGTCGAATCGAGCCGCGCGCACCTGCCCGCTACCGTCCAGGCCCTCGTAACGGTGCCCGTCGCTGAGTATCACGTAGCGTGCGCCCGTGACCGGGTCGGTGCGCTGGCGGGCGGTTGCCGCGGTAACCACGCCGGGACTGCCCTGCACCCGGTCCTGCACGAACACGTCGCGCAACTCGCCGTTCGGTCCCTTTCCGGCCGCGAACACCACCATATCGCCGCGCGAGAACTCGTTGAACTCGCCGACCCGCACGGCATCCAGTTCGGTGCGGTCGCGCTCGGTGACGCGCACCGTCTCGAAGCCGACCTTGGCCCACGGCACCACCACCAACATCAGCCAGGCGACCAGCAGCGCGAGGGGGACCGCGGCATAGAAAAAGCTACGGTAGATGCGCAGGGTGCTGACACCGGCGGCCTGGAGCGCGAGCATCTCGCCGTCGCGGTACAAGCGTCCCAGCACCCATAACACGGCGAAGAAGAACGCCGGCGGCACCAGCATGCCCAGGGCCTTGAGCAGCTCCAGTCCGATCAACACCAGCAACACGTCGCCGCCAATGACCCCGCTGGCGACCTGACCGAGAAACTTCACCAGGTTGGTCGCCAGCAGAACCATCAGCAATACCGCGATGATCACCAGCAAGGTCTTGACGACCTCCTTGAATAGCCAGCGGTCGATCAGCGTCAGCACATGCTCTCCAGGCGTCGGGAAAAGGCAAAAATACCGCGGCGGCGCCTGTCATTGGCCGCAGCATTGGTTAAACTTGGGCGCCAAGCATACTCGATTCGCCCACGGCGCTGCAGTGCCGTGGCCCAACGCCAATAACCCACCGGAATCCGCGATGCACTTCAGCGTAAAGACCAGTCATCCCGCCCAGACCAAGACCGCCTGCCTGATCCTCCCCGTGTTCAAGACCCGCCAACTCGGTCCGGCGGCGGAACAGGTGGATGTCGCCAGCAAGGGCGCGCTGAGCCGCGCCCTCAAGCGCGGTGACATCGACGGCAGCATGGGCCAGTCGCTGATGCTGTACGACATCCCCAACGTGCAGGCCGAACGGGTGCTGCTGGTGGGCTGCGGCCCGCTCAAGGAGCTGACCCAGGCGCAGTGGTCCCGCTGCGTGGGCAAGGCCGTCGAGATCGCCGATCAGGCCAAACCCGGTGACGCCGTCATCGCCCTGCCGGAGCGGGACGACAAGGCGGCACGCTACGCCGACGCCCGCGACACCGTGATCGCCGCCGGCAACGCCACCTATCGCTTCGATCAGTGCAAGAGCAACGCGGACAAGCGCCCCCACCCGCTGCGCCGCCTGACGCTGCTGGTCGGCGACGGCAAAATCGCCACCACCGTGCGCAAGGGCATGACCCACGGTCAGGCAATCGCCAACGGCATGGCGTTGACCAAGGACCTGGCCAATCTGCCCGGCAACATCTGCACCCCCAGCTACCTGGCGGACGCGGCCCGCAAACTCGGTCGCGGGGAAGCCAAGCTGAAGGTCTCGGTGCTGGAAGAAAAGCAGATGGAAAAACTGGGCATGGGCGCCTTACTGTCCGTGTCTCGCGGCAGTCGTCAGCCGGCAAAGCTGATCGTCCTGGAATACAAAGGCGGCAAGCCCGGTGCCAAACCCGTCGCCCTGGTGGGCAAGGGATTGACCTTCGACGCCGGCGGCATCTCCATCAAGCCAGCCGCCCAGATGGACGAGATGAAATACGACATGTGCGGCGGTGCCAGCGTACTGGGCACCCTGGCCGCCTGCGTGGCGCTGGACCTGCCACTGAACGTGGTCGGCGTCATTCCCGCGTCGGAAAACCTGCCCGACGGCGACGCCAACAAGCCCGGCGACATCGTCACCAGCATGTCCGGCCAGACCATCGAGATCCTCAACACCGATGCCGAAGGCCGCCTGATCCTGTGCGACGCGCTGACCTATACGGAGCGTTTCAAGCCCGCCGCCGTGGTGGACATCGCCACCCTGACCGGCGCCTGCATCATCGCTCTGGGGCATCAGGCCAGCGCCGTGCTCGGCAACGATGACAAGCTCACCGAGGAACTGTTGGCCGCGGGCCAAGCCAGCGGTGATCGGGCCTGGCAACTGCCGCTGTGGGAGGAATACCAATCACAGTTGGACAGCAACTTCGCCGACATGGCGAATGTCGGTGGGCGGGCCGCGGGCTCCATCACCGCCGCTTGTTTCCTGTCCCGTTACACCAAGAAGTACAAGTGGGCGCACCTGGATATCGCCGGTACCGCCTGGGTGTCCGGCGGCAAGGAGAAGGGCGCCACCGGTCGCCCTGTCCCACTGCTTACCCAATTCCTGCTCAAGCGCGCGCGACTGGCGGAATAACGCACCGTCGTGACCCGGGTAGACTTTTACATCCTCAAGGAGCAGGCGCGGGACGACCGCTTCGGGCTGGCCTGCCGTCTGGCCGAAAAGGCTTGGCGGCAGGGCCACCGGGTACTGCTGTACACGGGCAGCCAGGACGAAGCCCGCCACCTGGACAGACTGCTGTGGACCTATCGTGATGGCAGTTTTCTACCCCACGGCGCCCTCGGCCAGGCGGACCCGCAAATGAACCCCGTTCTGATCGGGCAACCCGGCCAGGAACCGGGCGACGAGCACGACGTGCTGATCAATCTGGCGACAGAAATACCGACTTTTTTCAGCCGGTTTGATAGAGTCGCAGAGTGCGTGGATCACAACGAGGACGCCAGGAAGGCGTGCCGCCAACGCTACCGCTACTACAAAGAACACGGATATCCGTTACAGACTCACGATATCGCTTAGCGGGGGGCGCGGCGAAAGGACGATGGAGAACATTGATGTCGGCACAACCCGAACACCCCGTGGCCCACGCTGAAACCCTGGCGCTGGCGCTGGAACAACAACTCAACCCGATCATCAAGGAAGCCATCCGTGACGCGGTGAAGGACGGCGCACGCCGCCTGGCCCGTGACCTGCGCACGCGCATGGAAGCAGAACTGGCACTGATGGTGCGCGAAGCCGTCGATCAGGCGCTGAACGGCGATCCGCGCCGCCGCTAACGATCCGGCGGTCGGATACCCCAATACCCCAGCAACCATCGGCCACACAACATGGCCGTCAGGTACACCGCCCAGAAGGCGAAAACCACGTCGCTGAGAAAGTGTCCACCCTGGGCCATGCGCCCCAGGCCCACCAGGGCGCCCAGAACGATTCCTCCCCATAGCCAACGGCGATCGCGGAACACCCAGGCAAAGGCGATGAAGAAGAACCCCATCGAGGCGTGGCCGCTGACGAACGAACAGTTCTTTACGCATTGATCCGCCGGGATCAGCGCCGCCGTGAAGGTCTTGGTGCCGCCGAACTCGACCACCTGGGCGGGACGCGCCCTGCCCCATTCGCCCTTGAACACGGCGTTCACCAACAGCCCGGGCCCCAGCGCCAGCACCACGAACAGGAACATCAGCCGACGACGCAACGCCCGTTCCCCGTAGGCCCGCCAGATGCGGCTGGCGATCCACAGCCACACCAGGGTCAGGATCACCACCAGATGAATGCCCTTGAAGGTCTGGTAGAAGAACTGCACCCAGGTGTCCCGGGCGGACCCGAAACCGGCATCGATCCCATACCAGTAGGCGGCCGCGCTCAGGTCGATCTGGGGCCAGCCGACAAACAGCACCACACTGAACAGGAACAACCCGAGGTCCCACCGCAGCCAAGACTTCACGATCCGTACCCCTTGAACCCGGTGACATCGTAAACGTAGAGCTTGTGAATCAGATCGCGGTACACCTGTACCTCCAGGACAACGAGCAGCCGGGCGCTCGAGAAGGATCGAAGCACGCCCTGATCCACGGGCGATTCGCTGACGAACAACAACGGCCCGGCCGGCATGTCCTTGAGGTTGTAACGCAGGTCGTACTGACTGCGAATGTGCTCACCCGGGTTCCAACTTGCCACCCGCGGCGGCCAGTCCATGGCGTAGTACCCGAGATAGGCCAACAGTCGACGCGAGGAGCTCACCAATCGCACACCTGGCCGCTCCTGCACCAGCGGACGCAGCTCGGCACCCAGTTCGCGCCACCCCAGCCGCTTGAAATACGGGTCCGTCTTACGCGTCAGCTCAACGCCGGCAACCTGGGCCAACGTGTGATAATGCTGCACCACGCCGAGCAACGTCAGGTTGACCAGCACGGCAACAAGCCACCAGCGGCGCTGGTGTTGCCACAGCCGCGCCCCGGCCAACAGGCCAAGCCCGACGTAAGCGGTGGAGGCCCAGTTGAGATTGGCTTCGGCAAGCAATGCCTGCAGCGCGATCACCAACAGCACCGGAATGGACACCCACAGCAGCAGGCGGTCGCGGTCGTCGCGTGCACCGCGCCACAGACTGACTGCCAATAGCGGCGCCAGCACGATCCCGAACAACGGCCACTGGGGCAACAGGAACTCGACCAGGTGATCGGGATGGAACAGCGCCCGATCCAGCTGTGAGATATCGGCGGTGTGCTGAAAGCTGATGAAATGGTTCTGCGCGTTCCACCACAGGTTCGGCGACCACACCAGCGCGGCGACCAGCACGCCAAGCCAAAGCCGCGGATCCGTCAGCAGGCGGCGGTACGCTGGGCTGCTCAACAGGTAGCCGAGCAGCCCGATCGCCAGCAGGCCCATGGTGTATTTGCTAAGCAGGCCCAGTCCGGCGGCGATACCGGTGGCGACCCACCAGTGCCAGTGTCCGCGGTCCCGCGCCTCGACGAAAAAGCGCAACGTCAGCGCCCAGCACAAATGCAGGGCCGCGTCGGTACTGGTAAACAGGGACAAGCCCCCGATCAACGGGAGACTGAAGAAGGTCACCGCCCCGGCCCAGCCGGCGGCCGGCGACCAGAGCCGACGACCCAGGCTGTACAGCACCAACGCGGTCAGCCCGTGCAGCACCAGGGAAACGGTCTTTACCGCAACCACACCGGTGCCGAACAAGGCACTCTGCGCGGCGAGCAACCAGGCCACCACCGGGGGCTTGGAATAGTAGCCGAGGTCCGGCGCCGTCGACCAAAACAGGTAGTAGGTCTCCTCCAGGTCGAGCGGGATATCGCCAAACATCAGCAGCCACAGGCGATGCAACAACAGCGCCACCAGCGCGACGACCAGCCAGCGTACCTCGCGTGCCGAAGACGTGTCGGTCATCGCCCTTCACCGGACAGCGGGCGGTACGCAAACCATGCGTACCACCAGAGCAACACCGCAACCGGCCACGCAAGCCAGTCACTGGCCGGGTAACCGCCATCGGCAAACCACAGGCCGACCGCACTGCCGAGCGGCAACAGCAGCAACCCCAGATGCACCCGTGGTTTCAATCCAGCCCGCCAGCGATGGCTGACCCGCACCCCCAGCCACGCCGCCAGCAGGCCACCGGCGGCGCCGCCCAGCACGTCCATGGGCCAGTGCACGCCCACCGCCACCCGACTGAGGCCGATCAGTGCACCAACCAACAGCAACAGCACGCGGGGGGTCCTGGCGCGCGCAAAGGCCGCCAGCACGCCGACAAAGGTGAACGCGGTCAGCGTGTGTCCGGACGGAAAGCTGTCGCGGGTGTAACCTGGACCGACCAGATGGAAGGCGTCCAGTCCATAGACCCCGGGCGGACGAACGGCGTCCACCAACGGCTTCAGGCCGCGCGCGTAAAGAATGCCGAACAGTGCCGCCACCAGCAATGCCCAAAAGGCCTCAGGACGGCGTACCGCCACCACCAGCGACAAGGCCAGCACCAGGGTCGTGTCGCCCAGCCGGGTGGTCCACTGCCAGAAGCCGTCCGGGCCGGCGAACAGCTGATTCAGGAACAGGAAGCCGTCATGATAGCCCCCCAGCAGGCGCCACAGACCCAATACGAGCAGCAGCGCGACCGCCACCAGCAGCAGCCAGTTCGCCTGTAGCGGATGCTGGGTCATTCGTTGGTTGGCGGCCTGTAGGCGCGGTTCCACCCGCGCCAGGACCCCATCCAGCCAAGCGGTCATGGCGTCGCCTCGACGGCCACCAGCGCGACCGTGCCTTTTTGGAACGTGATGGTCTTTCGCAACCCATCGTCACGATCGAGAAATTCCTGCAGACGATCGATGCGGACCAACACCCAGTCACCCGGCCGTGGTGCCCGACGTTCGGTGATCGCCTGTCGATAGACACTGACACTGGGATGATAAATACGGTAAGCCACCAACGGATGACCGTTGTCACGGGAAAACAGCGCCGCTTCCTTGACCGGGCCCTGCATGACCTGGGACACCCGCGGCAACACCAGTCCATTGACCAACACCGCTTGCAACAGGCCGATCAACACCAGCCCCTGCCACGGACGCAAGCGGCGCCACAGGGCAATGCCGATGGCGACCGCCAACATCCCGCCGGCCAGCCACTGATAGGTATGACCAAACGCCAAGGCACCATCGTGCAGCAGTTGGCGATCATAGACGCGCTCGACGCGGTCGCCGAAGTAGCTGAACAACTGGGGCAGCAGCACCAACAAACCGAGCAGCAGCAAGGGCGGCAGATAGGCCAGCAGCCGACTGTTCAGGTCGTCGCGATAACGGGCCATCAACAGGAACAGCGGCGTGCACCCATAGAGCAGGTAATGGGGCAGCTTGGTCCCGGAGAAGGAAAAGAACACCAATACCACCAGGAACCAGATCCACAGATACCGGTCGAGGGGCTCCTCGGCCATGCGCCGCAGTTTGGCAAGGGTGGCGAGCAACCAGCCGGCGAACGGCAGCAACATCAAGGGCGCCAGCACCAGGTAGTACCACCAACCACCGCCGTGACCTTCCATCGGGTCGGCAAATCGGTTCAGGTTGTGGCCCAGGTAGAAGCCCTGGAAAAAGGCCCAGCCCGAATCCAGGTAGACCATCACATGCCACGGCACCACGATGCCAAGAAAAATCAGCCAACCCAGCGGCGCGAATACCGCCTGCAACCAGCGGCGCCAGTGCCCGGACAGCACAAAGAACAGGGCACTGACCAATAGCGGGAAGAACAGCGCCACCGGCCCCTTGGTCAAGAAGCCCAGCCCCAACCACAGGTAGGTCTGATATAGCGCAGCCCGGCCGGGTTTTTCCCAATACCGGTAGATGCTGAAAAAGGCCAGCGCCAGGAACAGATTCAGCAGTGCATCGGCAATCGCCGCCTTGGCGATGAACCCGACGTACAACGACAGCAGCATGACACTGACGGCGATGGTTGCCGTGTCACGCCCCAAACGCGGCTTGGCGAACCGATACAGCGCCCACGCCCAGCCCAATACGGCAAGCACCGAAGGCAGCCGCAGCGCGAATTCGTTCAAACCGAACAACAGCACCGACCCGGCCTGCGCCCAGTAGGTCAGCACCGGCTTGTCGTGGCGCGGCTGACCGTCCAGGTAGATGGAACTGAAGTTTCCGGACGCCAACATTTCGCGGGTCGCTTCGGTGAACGCCCCCTCGTCCAGGTCGAACAAAGGCGGCGCCCAGAAACCCCACAGTGAAGCGACGACCGCCAGAACCGCGATCAGGGGCGATTGCGTCAGCCGAGCGATCATGCCTCGGCCGGCTGATCCGTCGACTCGGACTTATGCCAACCGGCCTTGGCGTCCGCCTCGGTCAGCACGTTGTAAGGCAACTGCCTGGACGACTCGAAAAACGTCCGACTCAGCAACTCGGACAGTACGCCCGTGGTGACGAACTGGATAGACACCACAACGAACAACACCGCCATGAACAACAAGGGGCGCCCGCCGATCGCTTCGCCGAGAAACACCTTGATGAAAAACAGGTAGGCCAGCAAGGCACCGCCGATTGCACCGAAGAACAGACCGATGCCACCGAAGAAATGCCCCGGGCGGGCGCGAAAGCGCAGAAAGAAAAACACCGCCAACAGGTCGACGATCACCCGGAAGGTCCGCGACAAGCCGTATTTGGAGACGCCGAACTCCCGTGCCCGATGGTTCACGGTGGTCTCTCCGATACGCGACGGCGACGTCACGCCGGCCACCCACACCGGAATGAAGCGGTGCATTTCACCGAACAAACGCACCTGTTTGATGACCTCGGCGCGATACACCTTGAGGCTGCAACCATAGTCGTGCAGCTTCACCCCGGTGATCCGTGCGATCAGCCGGTTGGCGACGCGGGAGAAAAACTTTCGCAGCGGTTCGTCATGCCGCTGCCTGCGCCAACCTTGCAACAGATCGAGACCGCGCTCGTCCATCTCGTCGATCATGCGCGGGATGTCCGCCGGGTCGTTTTGCAAGTCCCCGTCGAGGGTGGCGATATACCGCCCGCGCGCCGCGTCTATGCCCGCCTGCATGGCCGCCGTCTGGCCGAAGTTGCGCCGCATGCGCAGGCAACGCACATGGCTGCCATAGGCGGCCTGGGCCTCCTGCAGACGCTCCCAGGTGCGGTCGCCGCTGCCGTCGTCGACAACGATCAATTCCCAAGGGCCTTGATAGGACGCCAAGCCTTCGTGCACCGCGGCGACCATGGGCGCGACGTTGTCGGCCTCCTGATACATGGGGATCACCACCGAGAGTGTCTTGTCCTGGGCCGGGGACTGATCGTCGCTCATGGGTTCACTCACTGTCGCTGTGTCTTGACTGGCTCAACAAGACGCTACCGACTGCCGCAGCGAACGCGGCAGTCGGTAGCGTTGGGTCCTGCGGGGATCGACTGCCCGGCAAACGCCGGTCAGGCCGTTATTCGCCTTCTCCGACGGCCTTCATGGACAGGCGGATACGTCCTTGCTTGTCCACTTCCAGCACCTTGACCTTGACGGTATCGCCCTCGGCGAGTTTATCGCTGACCTTCTCGACCCGCTCTTCACAGATCTGGGAGATGTGCACCAGGCCGTCCTTGCCGGGCAGGATGGTGACGAAGGCCCCGAAATCCATCAGGCGGGCGACCTTGCCCTCGTAGACCTGCCCCACTTCCACGTCGGCGGTGATCTGCTCGACCCGCTTGCGGGCTCGGTCACCGGCAGCACGGTCGGTGGAGAATATCTTCACGGTACCGTCGTCGGTGATGTCGATGGTGGCACCGGTCTCTTCGGTGATGGAACGGATGGTCGCCCCACCCTTGCCGATCACATCGCGGATCTTGTCCGGGTTGATCTTGAAGGAATCGATACGCGGCGCGTGCTCGGACATTTCTTCACGCGGCGCGTCGATGGCCTTGTTCATCTCACCCAAGATGAACAGGCGACCGTCTTTGGCCTGGGTCAGCGCGATGTCCATGATCTCGCGGGTGATCCCCTGGATCTTGATATCCATCTGCAGCGCGTTGATACCGTTCGCGGTACCGGCCACCTTGAAGTCCATGTCGCCCAGGTGATCCTCGTCACCCAGGATGTCGGTCAGCACGGCGAATTCGTCGCCTTCCTTGATCAGACCCATGGCCACACCGGCCACCGGGGCCTTGATGGGCACACCGGCGTCCATCAGGGAGAGGCTGGTACCACATACCGAGGCCATGGAGGACGAGCCGTTGGACTCGGTGATCTCGGACACCACGCGGATGGAGTACGGGAATTCATCCATGGTCGGCATGGATGCCAGCACGCCACGCTTGGCCAGACGACCGTGGCCGATCTCGCGGCGCTTGGGGCTGCCCACGCGACCGGTCTCGCCGACGGAGAACGGCGGGAAGTTGTAGTGCAGCATGAACGGGTCTTTCTTTTCACCGTCCAGCGCGTCGATGATCTGCGCATCGCGGGCGGTGCCCAGGGTGGTTACCACCAGGGCCTGTGTCTCGCCACGGGTGAACAGTGCCGAACCGTGGGTGCGCGGCAGCACACCGGTACGCACGGTGATCGGGCGCACGGTCTTGGTGTCACGGCCGTCGATACGCGGCTCGCCGGCCAGGATGCGGCTGCGCACGATCTTCTTCTTCAGCTTATCGATGGCGCCCTTGACCTGGTCCGCGCTCCACTTGGCATCGTCACCGGCACAGAGCTGTTCGACGGTCTCGGCGGCGATGGCGTCGGTACGGCCATAGCGCGCCATCTTGTCGGCGATGGTGTAGGCCTCGGTCAGCGCGGCCTCGCAGGCGGCGGCAACTGCGGCGGCCAGGTCGGTGTCCACAGCGGCGGGGGCGAAGGTCCAGGCGGACTTGCCGGCCTCGGCCTTCAGTTCCTCGATGGCGTCGACGGCCACCTGCATCTGCTCGTGACCGAACAGCACGGCGCCGAGCATGACCTCTTCGGACAGCTCGTTGGCCTCGGACTCGACCATCAGCACGGCGTCCCGGGTGCCGGCCACGATCAGGTCCAGATCGCTCTCGTCACACAGACCGGTCTTGCTCTGGTTGAGCAGGTATTCGCCGTTCTTGTAACCCACGCGCGCCGCGCCAACCGGGCCCTGGAAGGGCAGACCGGAGATAGCCAGGGCGGCGGAGGTACCAATCAGGGAGGGGATCTCGGGATCCACCTCGGGGTTCAGGGACATCACCGTGCAGATCACCTGCACCTCGTTGGTGAAGCCCTTGGGGAACAGAGGGCGGATCGGGCGGTCGATCAGACGCGACGTCAGGATCTCCTTTTCCGATGGCCGCCCCTCACGACGGAAGAAGCCTCCGGGAATCTTGCCGGCGGCGTAGGTCTTTTCCTGGTAATCCACCGTCAGGGGGAAGAAATCGCGGCCGGGATCGGCGGTCTTGGACCCCACCACGGTGCACTGCACCACGGTGTCGCCCATGTCGACCATCACGGCGCCGTCGGCTTGACGGGCAATCTCTCCAGTTTCCAGGACAACCCGATGGGCGCCGAACTGAAATTCTTTCCGGATTGGCTTCACGTTGTGTGTTCCTCTTTGGGGTGGTCGGTTAGCGACGCAGGCCCAGGCGCTGGATCAGGGTACGGTAGCGCTCCACGTCCTTGCCCTTGAGGTAGTCGAGCAGCTTGCGGCGGGAGTTGACCATACGCACCAGACCCTGACGGGAGTGGTGATCCTGCTTGTGCTCCTGGAAGTGACCGGTGAGTTCATTGATGCGGGCGGTCAGCAGCGCGACCTGCACCTCGGGAGAACCGGTGTCACCTTCGCCTCGGGCGTACTCGGCCACGATGGCTTTCTTTTGCTCTGCGCTCATTGTCATGACATTTACTCCTGTCTTATCGGCCTGTCCCGCAGGACGTGGCTCCCCCAACAATGAGTCCAGTTGGAGCCGGCCCGGGCCCGTCGGGGACATCCCGATTGGGGCCAGTTGCGTAATGGCCACGCTCGGTACCGATACCGGGCGTGGCCGTGATTATCTGAAAATCCGGCGCATTGTCGCCTATTTACCGAAGGCTGTCAGCCTCCGCTCATCATCCGCCGCGGGGCGATGCGACCATCGTCCTCGACCTCGCCGACACCAAGAAACTTCTGCTCGGCGTCATACAACCGCACCCAGCCCTCGGTGGGCGCCTTGGGCACCATCACCGGCTGACCGAGTTTGACGTAATAGGTGGAATCCTCGTTGAGCTGGACCGCCGGCCAGTTCTCCAACGCGCTATCGATGGGAATCAGCAGCTTGTCCATCTGGAACTTGTCTTCGTCGTACATCGCCTTGAGCTGGTCCAGTGTGACCATGCCCTCGGTGGTATACGGCCCCACGCCGGTACGGCGCAGACCGATGACATGCGCGCCGCAACCGAGGGCCTCGCCCATATCTTCGGCCAGGGTGCGCACATAGGTGCCTTTGGAACAGTGCACCTGCATTTCGAACATGCCGGGCTCGAAATGGGTCAGTTTCAGGTCGTGGATGGTGATGGTGCGTGGCTTGCGCTCGACTTCCTTGCCCTCACGGGCCAGCTTGTACAGCCGTTGGCCCTCGTGCTTGACGGCCGAATACATCGGCGGCAACTGCTCGATGGGGCCGACAAAGCGCGTCATCACGTCGCGCACCGCCTGCTCGGTGACGTGCTCCGCCGGACGGGTCTGCACCACCTCGCCCTCGGCATCCTGGGTGGTGGTGGTTTCACCCAACTTGACCCGCACCCAATAGTACTTGTCCGCATCCAACAGAAACGCCGACAGCTTGGTGGCGTTGCCGAAACAGATCGGCAACAGCCCGTCGGCCAACGGGTCGAGACTGCCGGTATGGCCGGCCTTCTGGGCAAAGTACATATGCTTGACCTGCTGCAAGGCATCGTTGGAGGTAATGCCCAACGGCTTGTCCAACAGCAGGATGCCGTCTACGGCACGGCCACGGGGACGACGGCGGCGACCCATCAGTCGTCCTCCCGTCGGTCGGCCTTGACGGCCTTGTTGATCAGGGATTCCAGACGCATGCCTTCTTCAATGGACGTGTCGTAAACGAAATGCAGCTGCGGGACCACGCGCAGATTCATGGCATCGCTCAGGCAGCGGCGCAGATAACCGGCGGCGTTGTTCAACACCGCCGTGCTGGACTTGACGGTGTCCTTGTCCATCACCGTGAAGTACACCTTCGCCTGGGACAGGTCGCGGGTCACCCGCACCTCCTGGATGGTCACCATCCCCAGGCGAGGATCCTTGACCTGGTCGCGCACCAGCTGCGACAGCTCCCGCTGCATGGCCGCGCCAACGCGATCAGATCTACCGTATCCCGCCATGTGCCGCGATCCGTTGGGTTAGATTTCGCGTGCCACTTCGATGCGCTCGAAGACTTCGATCTGGTCGCCTTCTTTGACATCGTTGTAGTTCTTCACGCCGATACCGCACTCGGTGCCCGCCTTGACCTCCTGCACGTCGTCTTTGAAGCGACGCAGGGATTCCAGCTCGCCTTCGTAGATCACCACGTTGTCGCGCAATACGCGGATGGGATTCTTCCGCTTGATGGTGCCTTCGGTGACCATACAACCGGCGACCGCGCCCAGCTTGGAGGAGCGGAACACGTCGCGCACCTCGGCCAGACCGATGATCTGCTCCTTGATCTCGGGCGACAGCAGGCCGGACACGGCCTGTTTCACGTCGTCGATGACCTCGTAGATGATCGAGTAGTAACGCAGGTCGATGCCCTTGTCCTCGATCACCCGGCGAGCCGATGCATCGGCCCGCACGTTGAAGCCGATCATGATGGCGTTGGAGGTGACGGCCAGCATGGCGTCCGACTCGTTGATGCCACCGACGCCGGAGGCGACGATGCGCACCTTCACCTCGTCGGTCTGGATCTTCATCAACGACTCTTTGAGGGCTTCGACCGAGCCCTGCACGTCGGCCTTGACGATCAGATTGACGTACAGCACCTCGCCTTTGCCCATCTGGCTGAACAATTGATCCAGTTTGGCGGCCTTTTGTTCGGCCAGGCGGGTGTCGCGGGATTTCTCGCGCCGCAGGTCCGCCACCTCGCGGGCCTTTTTCTCGTCCCCGACGGCAACCAGATCGTCGCCCGCATTTGGCGTGCCCGACAGACCAAGGACCTGAACCGGGATGGACGGACCAGCCTCTTTGACCATTTGACCGGTCTCGTCGAACATCGCCCGCACGCGGCCGAACTCGGTACCGGACACCACCGGATCGCCCTGCTTCAGGGTGCCGGACTGGACCAGCACGGTGGCCACCGGACCACGGCCCTTGTCGAGACTGGACTCGACGATGGTACCGCGGGCCTGGCCGTCGACCACGGCCTGCAGCTCCAGGACTTCCGATTGCAACAGAATCGCTTCGAGCAGTTGCTCGATGCCGTCGCCGGTCTTGGCGGACACCGGAATGAACTGGACGTCGCCGCCCCAGTCCTCCGGCACCACTTCCTCGGCGACCAGCTCCTGCATCACCCGGTCCGGATTGGCCTCCGGCTTGTCCATCTTGTTGATGGCGACCACCAGCGGCACACCGGACGCCTTGGCGTGCTGGATGGCCTCTTTGGTTTGCGGCATGACGCCGTCATCGGCGGCGACCACCAGAATGACGATGTCGGTCACCTGGGCGCCTCGGGCACGCATCGCCGAGAAGGCGGCGTGACCCGGGGTGTCCAGGAAGGTGATCATGCCGTGGTCGGTCTCGACGTGATAGGCGCCGATATGCTGGGTGATACCCCCCGCCTCGCCTGCCGCGACACGGGTGGTACGGATGTAATCCAGCAGCGACGTCTTACCGTGGTCGACGTGACCCATGATGGTCACCACCGGTGCCCGCGGCTTGCGCTCGCCCAACTCGTGGGCTTCGTCCACCGCGGCCAGCACCGTCTCTTCGACATCGGCGGCCTGCGCCATGACGGCGGTGTGGCCCATTTCCTCGACAACCAACGCCGCCGTGTCCTGATCCAGCGACTGGTTGATGGTCACCATGGAGCCCATTTTCATCAGCACCTTGATGACCTCGGAGGCCTTGATCGACATACGCTGGGCCAGATCCCCGACCGTGATGCCCTCGGGGATCTCCACGTCCTTGACCACCGGCGCCGTGGGGCGCTGGAAACCGTGCTGCTGGTCGCCCTGCGCCGCCGCGGCAGCGCCACGGCGCCCACCTTGCTTGCGGCCCGGCTTGCGCTTGCCGCCCTTGCCGGCGGCAACGTGCAGTTCCTTGCGGCCGCGCGGGCCGTCGCCATCATCGCGGGAGCGACGCTGGACGTCCTTCTTGTGCGGCTTCTTGCCGACCGGTTTGGCGGCCTCGGCATCCGCCGGGGTCGGGGTAGGGGTCGGGGCCTGCTCGGGTTCCGGCTGGGCGCGCGCCTCCTCTTCGGCCTTGGCGCGGGCCTCTTCCTCGGCCTTGCGACGGGCCTCATCCTCGCGGCGCTCGCGCTCGGCCTCTTCGGCCTTGCGACGCTCTTCCTCGGCCTTGCGGCGAGCCTCGTCGGCGGCCTCCACCGCTTTACGCTGCTCCTCTTGCTCGGCCAGCGCCTTACGTGCCGCTTCGGCCTGCTTGAGCACGTCCTCGTCCGGCTCCGGCTGCTTCGCTTCCTCGCCACGCTTGACGTAGGTGCGTTTGCGCCGGACCTCCACGCTGACGGTCTTGGCCGGGCGCGGTGCGGCGCCACGCGGTGCGCGGGACCCTGCCGGCTGCTTCAGCTCGGTGGTGGTCTTGCGCTTGAGGGTGATCTTGCGCGGCGCGGCCTCGGCCGGTGCAGCCGCTTCCTGCTTGCCGTGACTACGGCGCAGGTGGTTCAGCAGATCGACCTTTTCCTGTTCGGAAATAACGTCTTCCGCGTTGGACTTTTTGATGCCGGCGTCAGCCAGTTGCTGCAGCAACCGATCCACGGTCGCGCCGACATCAGAGGCCAATTGTTTGACTGTAACTTCACTCATATACGGCCCCCGTTACTCATTGTCAGACCCGGCATCTTCGAACCAGGGTGCGCGCGCAGTCATGATCAGCTTCGCCGCGCGTTCTTCGTCCATACCGTCAATCTCCATCAATTCATCGATGGATTGCTCAGCCAGGTCTTCCATGGTCACCACGCCCCGACCGGCCAGCTTGTAGGCCAAGGCATTGTCCATACCGTCCATGGTCAGCAGGTCTTCGGCCGGCTCGGCGTCGGACAGCACTTCTTCCTTGGCGATGGCGCGCGTCAGCAAGGCATCCTTGGCCCGCTCGCGCAGCTCGTTGACGATGTCCTCGTCGAATTCCTCGATGGCCAGCATCTCGGGCATCGGCACGTAGGCGATCTCATCGATGCTGGTGAACCCCTCCTGAACCAGGATGGCGGCAACTTCCTCGTCCACGTCCAACTGCGCCTGGAACTGTTCAACAAAATTGCGGGCCTCGGACTCGGTTTTCTCCGCTGCCTGCTCCTCGCTCATGACGTTCAGCTCCCAGCCGGTCAACTGGCTGGCAAGGCGGACATTCTGACCGCCTCGGCCGATGGCCTGGGACAGGTTTTCTTCCTGCACGGCAACATCCATGCTGTGGCTTTCCTCGTCCATCACGATGGAGACCACGTCCGCCGGCGACATGGCGTTGATCACAAACTGTGCCGGATTGTCGTCCCACAGAATGATGTCGACACGCTCGCCACCCAGTTCGTTGGAAACCGCCTGGACCCGTGAACCACGCATGCCCACGCAGGCGCCCACCGGGTCGATCCGCTGATCCTTGGTCAAGACGGCGATCTTGGCACGCAACCCGGGGTCACGGGCGGCACCCTTGATCTCGATCAGGCCGTCGCCCACTTCGGGCACTTCCAGCTTGAACAGCTCGATGAGCAGCTCCGGGCAGGTGCGGGACACGAACAACTGCGGCCCCCGCGGCTCGGAGCGGACGTCATACAGATAACCGCGCAAGCGGTCGCCGGTGCGCACCATTTCCTTGGGGATCATGTCGTGCTTGGCCACCAATGCCTCGGCATTGCCGCCCAGATCCAGGATGATGCCACTGCGATCGACCCGCTTGACCACCGCGGTGATCAACTCGCCGACACGATCCTTGTAGGCTTCGACGACCTTGGCGCGCTCGGCCTCGCGAACCTTCTGCACGATGACCTGCTTGGCGGTCTGGGCAGCGATGCGGCCAAACTCGATGGATTCGATCTCGTCCTCGATATAGCCGCCGATCTCGATATCGGGGTCGACTTCACGGGCCGCTTCGATGGTGATCTCGGACATCGGGTTTTCCAGCATCTCGCCGGGCTCGAGCTCCACCGCCTGCCAACGTCGGTAGGTCTCGTAGTCGCCGCTGGTGCGATCGATCTGCACACGCACTTCGATATCGCCGCCGTGCTTCTTGCGCGTGGCAGAGGCCAGAGCCGCCTCGATCGCCTCGAAGATAATCTCTTTATCGACGCCTTTTTCATTGGAAACCGCGTCAACAACGAGCAGGATCTCTTTGTTCATTGCTCTAGCCTTCCGCCTAAAACTCGGGAATCAGTTTGGCGCTGTCGATTTGCTCGAAATCGATCAACACCTGTTGTCCGTCCACCAACAACTGCACCTGGTCACCGTCGACCGCGACGATCTGGCCCTTGAAGTTGCGCCGCCCCTCATGCGGCCGGGACAACTTCAACTTCACCGGCTTGCCCGCGAACTGGGCAAAGTGCGCCAGCTCGAACAGCGGCCGGGCCAGCCCCGGCGAAGAGACCTCAAGGGCGTATTCGCCCTTGATCGGGTCTTCCACGTCCAGCACACCACTGAGCTGATGGCTGACCGCGGTGCAATCGTCCAACTGGATGCCACCCTCGCGGTCGATGTAGACGCGCAGCACTTCTCCGCGACGCTCGCCTGCGACGAGCTCGACGCCTACCAGTTCATAGCCCATGGGACCGACGACCCCACGCACCAGATCGACAACCGCTTGTGGTGCCTTGTGCATTTGCTCCAACAAAAAATGGGCCCAGAGGCCCATTTCCCATACGGCTAGTCGAATTATCGACATAGCGCATAACAAAAAACCCCGATAACGGGGCCTCTGGCAATCCGCCGACCGGCCAAGCCGCTCACCGCACTGCAACTGCGCCGGGATTCTAATGCCAAGCAGGCGCTACGTCAACGCGCAACCGGTCTGCCGAAACCCTGCGCCGGGTCGGGCCGGGGTCCGCTAGCGGCGCGGCCCAAGTCCCAGTGGATCGCTCGGATCCAGCCCGTCCATGAAGGGCTTGCGGCGGTCCGAGTGGGTCACTTGATAGACCAGCCCGATCCAGTTGCCCAGCACCGCCTCTGCGGTGTCGTGCCAGGTATTGTCAAGCGCCGGGGCGATCAGTGCCTCGGGGAAGGGCGGCAGCGCCCCGGCAGCCTCCCGGGCCGACACCACCCGCCCCTGATATTCACGCAGCACCGCCTGGGCCTGCATCGGCACGTAGTGGCGGGGGAATGGCGGATAGTCGGTCCGGTTGCCGGCGAAATACAATCCGACCTCACGCTTGTATTCCTTGAGCAGGGACACGGTGTCGTACTCCGGATGCCCCTGGAAGAACACGAAGCGCAGCCCATCACCGCTGGTCGCCAAATGGACCCCCGCGGCATCGCTCTCCACCAGCACCCGCAGACCGGCACTGTCGAACTGGTCCCGGGTGATCCGGTTCCAGCGCGAATGGGGCACGTCGAAACGGGTGTTGACATCGTTGACCAAGGGATGGCGCTTATCCACCACCCGGTGCGGGAACACCCCCCACAGCTTGTCGGCGCGGGGTGTGCGCGTCTGACCGTAGCGGAACTGCAACACCGCGTGGGTGGCCAGGCATGAACACAACGTGGACGTGACCGACTCGGCGGCCCAATCCACCACGTCACGCAATGGCTGCCAGAACGGCTGACTCGACAACTCCGGGCCGATGACATTGGCGCCGGTGATGATCAAGGCGTCCAGTCCGGCTTCGCGGACCTGCTCGACGGTCTCGTAATACCGATCGATGTGCGCCTGCGCCTCGGCGCCTCGTGCGATTTCGGGCAACGAGAACGGATGCACATAGAACTGCGCGATGGGGTTGCTCTCGCCGATCAGGCGGAAAAATTGCCGTTCGGTGGCCGCCAAGGCGGCATCCGGCATCATGTTCAACAGCCCGACATGCAGCTCACGAATGAACTGACTGCCCGCGCGCTCGGGCGTGAGCACGGTCTGCCCCTCTTCCTGCAAACGGGCAAAGGTGGGTAACGCATTGTGAGCGACCAGCGGCATCTCGAGCTCCCCCTGGAATCAGCCGGTACGGCCGATGGCCGCTTCCAACAGCGCCATGAAGTCGTTTTCGTCCCGCACCGACGCCACCTCTCGGGAAGTCACCGTGTAACCGTGGGGCTTGGCAATGGCCTCATAGCGCGGGATGCGCGAGCGGAACAAGCGCGGGAACACCCAGCGGGTGAAACCGTCCGGGTCCATTTCGGCGGCATACTGCAGGCCATTTTCCCGCAGATACTCGGCGAGCTGCTCCTGTAGGAAATCCGGACGGTAATAGAGCGGTTTGGGGTCGCTTTGGGCACGACTGATCAGCTTGTCCTCTTCATCCTGGTCGGTCACCTGGATGTAGAGAATCAAGGTGTGCTCGGCGAGCAATTCCACCACCCCCGGCTCCTCCAGCTCACACAACGAGCCACCCACGTCATTGACGAAGTGCTGGTAGCCGTAGATCGACCGGGCCTTGTGTATGAAAGCCGGCACATCGTACATCGCTGCGATCTCGGCTTCGCGGTACTCGGCCTGGCGGCGGACAAAGTCCTCCAGCGGCACCCCGCCCCGCTCGGGGTCCCCCAGTTTGCCGACGAACGACAGCACCGGCCCCAGATCCTGGACCTTTATATTGTTACGGATATAGATCCAGTCCTTGCGCAACAACTCGCGCAGAAAGGGCACCTGCATCGCCTGCTGCTTGATCAAATCCAGGATCGACTCGTCCAAATAACGGGTACCGATCCGGTAATCGCCCGAATAATGAAACCAGTTGTGCTCCCGCAGCATGGACGAGATATGGGTCTTGCCCACACCGGACATGCCCAGCAGGGTGACCTTTTTGTGGTCCCAGGCGCGGAACTCATCGAGGGAAAACTTCACGAGCGACTCCAAACTCGGGGTGACGGGCAATTATCGAAGAATGGACCGCCGACGGAAACCCCCACGCGACTTTCCGCTGCCCTGGCGGGTTGGCTCGCCGACGTGCAATCGGTGCACTCCACCTGTCGGGGGGGCCGTGGCACAATGCCTGGTATCTCCACATCGCCGGGAAGGATCACCTTGCCTGTTCGTCCGCTGCTCCCACACATCCAACGCCTGGTACGCGGCCTGGCGCTCGTGCCGGTGTGGCTGGCGCAGGTTTTCTGGGTGACGAAATCCTTCGAGCGCAACCCGATCCTGGGATCGAGCACGCTGAACCGGTTGGGCCTGCACGTCACCCGGGTGGTGCTTGCCCATGGCGTGACCCGGTTGCGCTGGCTGTTGATGGCCCCGCTAATGCCGGCGGCATTGAAGCGGCAGTACTTCAAAGACGGTTATCTGGTGATACCGGACTTCCTGCCCCGTGACGAATTCGCGCGCTTGGAGCAAGAAGTACGCGGCTATCGCGGCGAGGTGCGCGAATGCATCCAAGGCGACACCCAGACACATCGCACCTTGCTTGACCCACACGCCCTTGACGATCTGCCTGCCTGCGCTCGCCTGGTGGCCAACAGGGCGTACCGTCACCCATTGCAGTGGACGGCGTCCCGTTTCGGTCTGCCGATGTTGTTCATTGAAGAAGTTCGCAACGGCTTCGCCCAGGGGGGCGGCGAGGACCCGCAGAAAAACCTGCACGCCGATACCTTTCACCCGACCATGAAGGCCTGGCTGTTCATCGACGACGTGCCCGCATCCCGGGGGCCGTTCAGCTATGTCGCCGGTTCCAACCGACTCACCTGGAAGCGCCTGTGCTGGCAATATCAGCAAAGTGTCCGAGGCCGCGATCTACCCGACCGGTATGCCCGTCGCGGCTCGCCACGCCTGACCGAAACGGACCGTGAGGGCCTGGGGCTGCCGCCGGCAACCCGGTTGGATGTGCCACGAAATACCCTGGTGATCGCCAATACCTTCGGCTTTCACGCCCGTTCCGCGGTCACCGGGCCCAGTACGCGATTGGCTGTCTATGCCGACAGCCGCACCAACCCCTTCAACCCCTGGCCTGGCGTCGACCTGCCTTTGTTCAATCGCTTGAAATACGCCGGGATGCGCTATCTGCGTCGTCGTCAAGATCGACGGGCAGCGGCCCGCGGCACGGTGGCAAGCTGGCATCTGACCAACCCGAGGGGAAACGAAGATCACAAGGCGGCCGGTGGCTGACTTGCAGGCAGGCACCGTGGCGGCAACCTTCTCGCGGGGCATCGCGCGACTGCCTGGGCTGGCGTCGGCCCTGGGGGTCACAGCCATGACTCGTGCGCGCCGCTTGGCAGCTGCCGAACTGGTTGTCGGCTGGGGTCTGAAAGCCAACACCAAACGTGCAAGGCGCTATGCCGATCGCCATGGCCTGCCCTATGTCACGGTGGAAGACGGTTTTCTGCGCTCGGTGGACCTTGGCGTCAAAGGCGCGCGCCCGTATGGCATCGTGATGGACGACATCGGCATCTACTACGACGCCCGCCGGCCTTCTCGCCTGGAGCAGATGCTGAACGGCATGCCGGTCGCGCCCTTGCCTGGCGGCGGCGACCCGATTAACCAGTCCGCCGTGCTTAGCGACCCGACACTGATTTCGCGCGCGCGCCGCTGCATCGACGCCATCGTGGGCAACGGGCTGTCGAAATACAATTTCAGTCCGGACCAAACCCTACCGCCCTGCTCACGCAGCCGCGTGCTGGTGATCGATCAGACCGCCGGCGACCTTTCCATACACCATGGTTTGGCGGACGCCTCGACCTTCACCGACATGCTGCAGGCGGCGCGCAGGGAGAACCCCGATGCGCAGATCCTGATCAAGACCCACCCTGACGTGATCCGTGGGCGCAAACACGGCCACTTCCGCCTCGCCGACACCGACGAGCGCACCGAGCTGTTGACCACGGACATCAATCCCATCCGGTTGCTGCAACAGGTGGACAAGGTGTATGTCGTCACTTCCCAGTTCGGCTTCGAGGCACTAATGGTAGGACTACCGGTGGTGTGTTTCGGCGCCCCGTTCTATGCCGGCTGGGGTTTGACGGACGATCGCCGCCCGGTCGCCCGACGTCGAAAACAGCGGTCAATGGAAGAACTGTTTGCCGCCGCCTATCTGTTGTACAGCCGCTATATAGACCCGGACACAGGTGAGCGCTGCGCCATCGAACGCGTGATCGACCATCTGGCATTGCAACGTCGACAGTTTGCCCGCAATACGGGGGTCTGGCTCGGCTTCGGGATCAGCTGGTGGAAACGCTGGTGGGTACGCCAGTATCTGCGCTCGCCCGGCAACACCGTCAAATTCTACCGCCACGCGGCTGCCCTACCGGCCGGCCTCGACCGCGAAAACACCCGGGTATTGGTCTGGGGCATACGGGACAACACCAGATTGCGTTCGCGGGCCGCGGCGCTCGGCTACCCGGTATTTCGCATGGAGGACGGCTTTCTTCGCTCGGTGGGGCTGGGCACCGACCTGACCACCCCGATGTCGGTGGTGATCGACAGCCGCGGCATCTATTTCGACCCGAACACCCCGAGCGACTTGGAAGATCTGCTCACGCGGCACCAGTTCACGGCCGACGAACAAAACCGGGCATCAGCGTTGCTCGATCAGTTGCTCCAGATGCGCCTGAGCAAGTACAACTTCCACGGTCCGCGACCTACCCTCACCCTGGACGCCAAACCCGGGCAGCGGATCATCCTGGTACCCGGCCAGGTGGAAGGCGATGCGGCGATTCGCATGGGCTGCCCGGATATCGACACCAATGCGCAACTACTCGCCCGGGTGAGGCAGCAGTGTCCCGATGCCTATATCCTGTACAAGCCGCACCCGGATGTCGTCAGTGGCAACCGCCGTGCGGACAAGATATCGCCAGACCCGCGACACTTCGACCAGCAGGTCCATCAGGCGGATATCGACACCTGTCTGAACCGGGCGGACGAAGTGCATACGTTGACATCGCTCGTTGGGTTCGAAGCCCTGCTGAGAAACAAGACCGTGGTGACCTATGGCGTGCCTTTCTACGCCGGCTGGGGGCTCACGCAGGACCAAATCGTCCCGGCACGGCGGGGCAGAACGCTGACCCTGGAACAATTGATTGCCGGGGTTCTGATCCTGTATCCAAGGTATCTCAACAATACGACCGGCGAGTTCACCACGGTAGAACACGTGGTGCAGCGGCTCGGCACACTACTGACCGGTTCGCCAAGACAGAACCCAGGTCACGGACTGGCGGCCCGAAGTTATCGCACCCTGCGCGCATTCCTCGTCGGTGTCGGACGGGAAGTCATCGCGGCGCGACACACCGGATCGATCTGAGCAGAATTTCACTATGCAGCGCACCTATCTTTTCCTGCAAGGCGTCTCCAGCCCGTTTTTCCCCCGCCTTGCAGACCTCATGCAACAACGCGGACATCGGGTGATGCGGGTGAATTTCTGCGCCGGGGATGTGTTCCTCTGGGGCAGGCGACCGGCCGTCAGCTATCGTGGGAACCTGAACGGACTACCGGACTTCTATCAGGCGACGATCTCGAACAACGACGTCACGGACCTGGTGTTGTTCGGCGATGAGCGGCCGATACATCGCCCCGCCATCGCGGTCGCGCGCCGAATGAACGTGCAAGTCCACGTTTTCGAAGAAGGCTATCTCCGACCTGACTGGTTCACCCTGGAGCGCGGCGGTGTGAACGCGAACTCGGCGCTGCCCAGAGACGGCGACTGGTATCGTCAGGCCGCCCGCGACCTGAAACTACCGAAGGCCATGGCCGCGCCGGGTGGGTTGCGCAGCCGAGCCGCGTTCGACATGGCCTACCACCTGGTCAACGTCGGCAACGTGCTGTTCTATCCACGCTATCGCACCCACCGCCCTCAGCCTGCCTTGATCGAGTACCTGGGTTGGGCGCGGCGATTCGTCCCGTTGGCCTGGTATAAAAAACGCGACGCCCAAGCCATCGCGCGAGCCTGCAGGGGTGACACACCGTTCTATCTGCTGCCCCTGCAGCTGAACGCCGACACCCAGATCACCCGTCATTCACCCTATCGGGACATGCGTGAGGTGCTCGAAGTGGTGGTGGACTCGTTCGCCCGCCATGCGCCCGGCGACATGCGCTTGGTGATAAAAAACCATCCGCTGGACACCGGGCTGCAAGCCTACCGACGCATCATCCGTGGGCTGTCCACTCGTCTGGGCCTGGGTGACCGGGTGCTGTATCTCGAGACGGGCCATCTGCCCTCCCTGCTGAACAACGCCCGTGGCACCGTGGTGGTAAACAGCACCGTAGGACTGTCCGCGTTGCATCACAAAAGTCCCACCATCACCCTGGGCGACGCGATCTACGACCTGCCAGGATTGACCTTCCAGGGGCCGCTCGATCGTTTCTGGACAGAGGGCGCAGCCGCGGACCGCGCCCTGCTCAACGCCTTCTCCACGGTGGTGCGCGCCCATACACAGATCAACGGCAACCTGTATACCCGTGGTGGGATCGCCATGGCCCTGCAGGCCTGCGCCCAGGGCATGGAGCTGCCCGCAACCTTGCCGGCAACGGTCGACCGGCAACGACACAAGTCCGCTGGCCGCGACCAAGGCCCCTGCCTCACCGCCGTCACATGACCGATCTGGCAAACCCCAGGCGTATCCTGATCACAGGCGCCAGCGGCGGTATCGGCCAGGCGTTGGCGGGACACTATGCCGCCGCCGGCCGCATACTGTGGCTGCATGGCCGCGATGTCCAACGACTGGAAGCGATTGCGGCACGGTGCCGTGCGACCGGCGCCGAAGTCCATCTACTGCCGTTCGATTTGACCCGCCCCCATATCGACGCGTGGCGCGACGCGCTAGCCACGCTCGACGCGCTGGATCTGGTCATCGTCAACGCGGGCATGACCAGCCATATCGGCCCAGACGGTAACGAACCGTGGCAGCGGGTCGAGACCCTGTTGGACGTAAACCTCTATGCCGCCATCGCCACCATCGACGCGGCCTTGCCGGCGATGCGTGCCCGTGGGCACGGCCAGATCGCACTCATCAGTTCGTTGTCCGCCTGGTACGGACTACCAGTTACGCCCGCATACTGCGCCAGCAAGGCGGCACTCAAGGCCTACGGCGAAGCGCTGCGGGGCTGGCTGGCACCGCAGGGCGTGGCAATCAATGTCGTGCTGCCGGGTTTCGTGGCGTCGGACATGAGCGCACAGTTTCCGGGGCCGCGTCCGTTTCTGTGGCCGGCGGAAAAGGCCGCTGCACGCATCGTCCGCGACCTGGCCCGCAACCGGGGACGTATCGCCTTTCCCTTTGCCTTGCAGTTTGGCATGTGGTGGCTGGCGGTGTTGCCGGCTGGTCTGTCGCAATGGATCCTGAGGCGACTGGGATTTACGCCACGATGAGTCCCCGGCGATGATCAACATGCTCACCGCATGGCTCGCCACCGTGGTACTGGGCGGTCTGATCGACCGGCTGATTCAACCTCGCCGCCCCCACCCGCGCGCCCGCTCCGGCTGGATGATCCAGGCGGGATTGGCCGGCATGGGTCTCAGCGCATTGCTACTGCTCACGCACCGTCCGGGGTTCGCCGCCAGCTTGTTGTTGGCACTGCACCTGTTGGTGGTGCTGGTCAACAACGCCAAGGTCAAGGCCTTGCGCGAACCCTTCGTGTTCACGGATTTCGCGCTGTTCAGTCAAGCGATACGCTATCCGCGCCTGTATCTGCCCTTCCTCGGCATCCTGCCGGCATTAGCAGCGCTCACCGCCATGGTTCTGGCGATCTACACCGGCCTGACGCTGGAACCATCACTTTTGGATGGCGCTTCGCCGGGCCGCTTCGCGCTGATGCTCGCGGCACTGGCGGCGTCGTCAGCGAGCCTGCTGTGGCTCGGTATCCGCCAGGCGGGCGAGCCTCAATTGGAGCCGCTGGCGGACTTGGCTCGATTCGGACTACTACCCAGTCTGCTGCTGTACCGCCTTGCCGAGCACCGCCACGACCCACATCGCACCGACCATCCCGCGCGTCGGGCGCAACCGGCGCCGCCAAGAGGGGCCACAGGCGCGAAGCGCCCACATATCATCGCCGTCCAGAGCGAATCGTTTTTCGACGCCCGACGGGTGTATCCCGACATCGCCGCGGACGTGCTGGCGCATTTCGACGCCCTATCCAGCCAGGCCATCGCCCATGGTCAGCTGGTCGTCCCGGCCTGGGGCGCAAACACCATGCGCACCGAATTCGCCTTTTTGTCCGGACTGTCCGAACAGCACCTGGGGGTACACCGCTTCAACCCCTACCGGCGCTTCGCACGCCATAACTGGCCAACCGTTGCCTCACAGCTACGCGACATGGGCTATCGTACGGTTTGCATCCACCCGCACCCGGCCGGTTTTTTCGCCCGTGATCGGGTGTTTCCGCTGCTCGGCTTTGACTGCTTCCTCGACCTGAAGGCCTTTTCCGGTGCCGAGAAGTTCGGCCCCTATGTCAGCGACGCCGCCGTGACCGACAAGATCAACGAGATCCTCGCCGCAGCGCAACAACCGACCTTCGTCTTTGCCATCACCATGGAAAACCACGGCCCGCTGCACCTGGAACAGGTCGCAGCGGACGACATCGCCAGTCTGTACACCACCCCACCGCCCGACGGCTTTGACGACCTGACGGTGTACCTACGTCATTTGCGCAACGCGGACCGGATGTTGGCTGAACTGACGCAAACCACCACCGCAACCCAGGACGATAGGCTGGTATGTTTCTATGGCGACCATGTGCCCAGCATGCCGGATGTCTACCACGCGACCAGCTTCAGCGACGGTCACAGCGACTATCTGATCTGGCGGCGGAATGCCGAAGCGCGCCCCCCGGAGCGCTTACCCGTGGAAGACCTTGGGCGGCGGTTGCTGCAGGCCGCCGGATTGGTGCCTTAAGGAGAGCGCTGAATAAGTCCGTCCTGGACTTCTCAGCGCACGCCGCGCTGCAAACGCGGTTTGCCGTTTGCTTCCAAATCAGTCACCTGCCGTGACCGATTCTGTCCGATTTGATTCAGCACATACCCGCCAGCCCCGGTCAGCTGGCGAGAAGATCACGCCAGCGCCAAAGCGACACGCCGCGTCGCTTCAACGCCGCCACTTGCTCGACGGCAGGCCAGGAGTCGTAGTTGCCACTGCCGACCTGAGGGGAGCCGGCATCCCCCGCGACGATGCCATCGAGATGGTCCAGTAGCAGTTCGGCGCCGCGTTCGAACAACAGCCCGGTTGCAGCCAGGACACTGCTATCGGGCGGTAGCTCAACAGAAGCCTGGGCGATGACCTGTCCGGTATCCAGCTCCGCGGCGATACGGTGCAGGCTCACACCCAACGGGAACTGACCGCGTAGCCGGCCAAAGAACACCGGATCGACACCACGAAGCGCCGGCAACAGGGACGGGTGGATGTTCACCGCGCCGGCCGCCATGCCGGCAAATACCGACAGATCGATCCGTTGATTGAAGAATGCGGACACCAGCAGTTCCGGTGCACATTGGGCGATATAGCCCTGGCTATGGGCATCGTTGATGTCACGGGTGTGATGGATTTGACAGCCCAGGCAGGCAGCCTGACGCTTTACCGAATACCGGCCGAGCAGATCCGCAAGCCCGGTGCTCGCCCAAAGATAGGTCAGGTAAGCCAACCCCGAAGCCCGCAACAATCGAAAGGCACCTTTGAGCAACCCGTCAGTCCGGCCGAACACCCGCGTGGACTGCACCACCCCGACCAACAGCACCCGCTCGTCGGCCGCCAGGCGGCGCATCACCCGCGCACCCTGCAGACCGCCACTGGTGCACAGCAACACCCTTACCGGCGGCTTGGCTGCAAACGGATCGGACACCCGGGTCAAAGCCGTCCCAGTTCCTCGGCCAGCAGCGAAACCGTCTGGCGAATCTGCTCGTCGGTGTGTTGGGCACTGACGAAGAAACGCAACCGCGCCGACTTCTCCTCTACCGCCGGATATAGGATGGGCTGGACGTTGACGCCACGGGCGAACAAGGCCTCGGCCAAACGCCCGGCGCGGATTGAACTGCCGGTGATGGCCGGGATCACCGCCAGCCCCTGGCTGTACCCGGTATCGATGCCGGCGGACCGGGCCTGTTCGAGAAACAGGGCGCCACGGGATTGCAGTGCGTGGACCCGCTCTGGCTCGGCCTGCAGGCAGCGCAACGCGGCCAGTGCAGCGGCGGCCACCGGCGGCGCCATCCCGACACTGTACAAAAAGCCGGGGGCCGCCAACTTGAGATGTTCCACCAGCGCCTTATCGCCGGCGATATAGCCGCCGCAACTGGCCAACGCCTTGCTCAGCGTGCCCATCCAGATGTCCACCTGACGACCTTCAACACCGAAGTGTTCGCCAATGCCCAAACCATTCTCGCCCATGACGCCGAAGGAGTGCGCCTCGTCCACCATCAGGAAGGCCCGATGGCGTTGTTTGACCTCGATGAAGCGGGGCAGATCCGGGTAGTCGCCATCCATGCTGTAGATGCCTTCAATGACCACCAGCACCCGCTCGAAGCGGCGCCGTTCGCGGGTGAGCAGGCTGTCCAATGCCCGCCAGTCGTTGTGCGGAAAGGACAACCGCTTGGCACCGGACAATTGGATGCCCTGCACCGCGCTGTTGTGGATCAGCGCGTCGTGTACCACCAGGTCCTTTGGCCCGAACAAATGCCCAATGGTGGTGACGTTGGTGGCGTGGCCGCTGACCATCACCACGGCATCGTCCACACCATGGACCTCCGCCAGGGCACGCTCGAGTTCACGGTGCACAGGGCGCTCACCGGACACGGGCCGACTGGCCGAGGCGGAGGTGCCATAGTGGTCGATGGCCTGCTTGGCCGCGGCATTGATCACCGGGTCGCCCGACAGTCCCAGATAGTTGTAACTGGCGTAGTTCAGATAATCCTGTTCGCCGATACGCGCACTGCTGCCCGAGCAGCCCGCATGGGCTTTGAAAAAGGGATTGGCGATACCCAGACGCTCGGCCCCTTCCCGCACGATGCGCAATTGCTGGTAGCCGGGATGTTGATCGAAGCGATAGAAACGCGCCGGAATATCCGCGTGAGCCAGGTCGGGCTCCGGCATGGGTGCCGCGTCCTTGCGCTCGGCCTGACGCACACGTCGTTCCAGCGCCTGTTTGATCAGCTGGTCCTTGATCTGGCCGGTCAGGCCTTGTCCCGCACGCCGTTTCATCGATCGTCCGTCAACGAACCGGAGGCACCGTCGCCCTGGGACAGCGCGTTGGCCAACTCGGTCAAGGTGTGGGTATCGGTCTCGCTGGCATGTTGTGCCGCCACCCGTGCCACGGTCTGCGCCGCATCGTCGTCACCCCCGGCGTCAGGGACGCGCAGCTGACGCACGATGCGCTCCACCAAACGGGTTACCGTAGGACCTTCGCTCAACGCCATGACCGGCAGCGACACACCGAATCTCGCCTCGACCGCGGCGACCATCTCCATGCCCATCAAGGAGTCCATACCCAGATCATACAGCGAGCGATCGTCGGCAATTCGCTCCGGCGAGACATGCAGGATCTCGCCGATCTCCTTCTTCAGCACCTCGCCCAGCGCCTCGGCCAACTGCTCATCGTTCATCTCTTCCAGCCAGCGCTGCAATTGCTCCAGCCCCTCGGCGTCGGCACCCGCCTCCTCCGCCTGCTGTGCCAGATCCTGGAACTTGGGTGACAACGAGGTCGGCAAAAAGCGACGCAATGCCCCCCACTCCAGCTCCATCACCCCGAGCCCGGATAGATCGCGGACCAGCAGTTGTTCCAGTGCGTCCAGTGCCTCACTGGAGGTCAGTGCGGCACCGCCCATGCGCGATTGCAGCTGCTCCTTGATCTCGCTGTTGCGGGCCAAGTAGCCGACGTCGTCGATAGCGCCCCAGCTGACGCTCAAGGCCGGTAAACCCGCCGCCCGGCGGGCGTGGGCCAGCGCCTCCAGATAACGGTTGGCGGCCACGTAACTGGCCTGGCCGGGGTTGCCGAACAGGGTGGTGGCGGACGAATAGAACACCAGGAAGTCCAGCGGCAGGTCGCGGGTCAGCTCGCAAAGGTGGCGGGCGCCATCGATCTTGGGCGCCAGCACGTTGCGGATGCGCTCGCCGTCGAGGCTGCGTACCAGGCCGTCGTCGATGACCATGGCGGCGTGCACCACGCCGCGCAGCGGCGGCGTATCCGCGGCGATAGCGTCCAGTACCGTCGCCAATGCCGCCTTGTCGGTGACATCGCAAGCGAATGCCCGCACCCGCACGCCGGATTTCTGCAGCGCCTCGATGACCTGGGCGCCCTCGTCGTCCGCGGCACCACGGCGCGACAACAACACCAGATTACGGGCCCCTTTGTCCGCCAACCACCGGGCGGTGGCCAGGCCGAAGCCGCGCATGCCGCCGGTCACCAGATAGGTCCCGTCAGCATCCAGGACCAGCCGTTGCGGCTTGGGCGGTGGACGCTGGACATGGCCCACGCCGGCATCGAAGTTGAGTACCACTTTGCCGATTTGCCGGGACTGCTGCATGTAGCGGAAGGCGTCCACCGCCTGCGTCGCCGGGAAGGCGCGGTAAGGTAGCGGTTTTAGGGCGCCGTCGTCGAACAACGCCATCAGTTCGCCGAACAGTCGGCGGGTCAGCGCTGGCCGCTCGGCCATCAGCTGGTCGGCGTCGATCCCGAAATAAGAGATGTTGTTGCGGAACGGTCGCAGACCGATGCGGGTGTTCTCATAAAAGTCGCGCTTGCCCAACTCCATGAACCGGCCGAAGGGCCGCAGGATGCGCAGATTGCGATTGATGGCTTCACCTGCCAGGGAATTGAGCACCACGTCCACGCCCTGCCCATCGGTCAGCGCCAGCACGTCGTCGGCAAAGGCCAGCGAACGCGAGTCCAGCACGTGATCGGCACCCAGCAGACGCACCACGTCGCGCTTGGCATCGCTACCCGCGGTGGCGAAGATCTCCGCCCCCATGGCCTTGCCCAACTGGATCGCGGCAAGGCCCACGCCGCCGGCGGCGCCGTGGATCAACAGTCGTTCGCCTTCCTCCAACTGCGCCAAGTGATGTAGCGCATAGTAGGCGGTGAAGAACGTGGTCGGCACCGTGGCCGCGGCATTGAAGGACCAGTCGGCCGGCTTGCGCGCCACCGCGGCGGCCGGAGTCACCGCGCGCTCGGCAAATCTGGCCGGGGCGAAGGCGACCACCTCATCACCCACCGACAGCTCCTTCACCTCCGGGCCCACGGCGGTGATGATGCCGGACAGCTCCATCCCCAGGGTCGGACCGGCAAATCCCGCTTCCAACGCCTCGTCGGACAACAGGCCCATGGCATACATGACATCACGAAAATTGAGACCTGCCGCGCGCACGGCGATCTCCACGTTGTCACCCGTCACAGGGGGTAGCTCCTGCGGGCGCCACAGCAGGTTTTTCAGTGGCCCCGGCGCACTGAAGTCCAACCGCGCCGGGGCGGCGGGCCGATCAGCGTCATCGGACGTCGCATCGGACAAGTCGGCAGGGGCAACCACACGCAGTCGCGGCGCGTAACGCCCACCGCCAGCGTAGATCACTTCGTCCTCGGCATCAGGCGCCAACAGCTCGGCAGCGATGGCGCCGGCAGCACCTTCGGGATCATGCGGGTCGACCACTTCCACCAGCCGGATCCGTAGATCCGGGTATTCGTTCATCAGGGTACGGCCAAAACCCCACAGGGCGGCATCGTCCAGCGGCGCGGCAGGCAGGTCGCTGACCAGGTCACCGGTCGCACCGGTAGTGACCAGAACCAGCTGAGGGGTGATGGCGACCGCTGCACAGGCCTTCGCCAATTCCGCCGCCATCACGCAACGGTCGCCCGCCGCCTGTTCGTCGGCGCCGTCCAGGGGCAGCCCATGCAACAGCAGGATGCCGTCAAGCCCACCACGGTCGGCTTGCGCTTCCGTCAAAATCGTCTGCAGCGCGGTCGCATCCTTGGCCGGCACGACAGCGGTGCACGGGCGTCGGCCGGCGGCGCGCAGTCGTGCCACCACCAGATCGGCCAATACCGTGCCCTCGCCCGCGGCGTCCTGCAGTACCAGCCAGTGCCCGTCTGCAGCGGGCGGTGAAGCAGGTACCAGCTCGGCGGCACCGCTGGCCCGCGCGATCATCAGGTACGGGCCTTCATTGCCCTGTGGCAAGTCATGGATCACGGCGCAGTCCACCAGGCCGTGACGTTCCAACGCCTTGGCCCAGACCGCCGCCGGGTGCTGGCGCGGCAGCTGGCCGTCAGCTGCTTCCCGCCACCAGCTCGGACTCAATCCGAAGACCATTTCCGACCAGCGTGTCGATGGCTGCTCGGCGAGCATCAGCACGCCTTCCGGCGCCAGTTGGCTGCTCAGCACCGCCAGCAAGCGGTCGGGGTCCGATGCCACCGCCAACTCATGACTGAGCAGTATCACGTCGAAACGCGACGGCGGCAGCGGCTGATTCAGATCGAGAACGGAGGACTCCAGCGCCGGGAAGCGTTCGCGCAACGACTCGACGTGTTCCAACGCCTGTGCATCGGTCGCCAGCACACGATAGTCGCAATGATCGAGATCCAGGAGCGGTAGCAACTGGGTCGACAGTTGGGATCGCCCGCCGGTGAATTCCATGATCCGCAGGCGGTGGCCTTCGGGCAGCGTCTGCTGCGCCACGTTCACCATGTCCACGATGGCCCGATTTCCCGCCTGCAGCGACGGCGAACCGCTCAGATAATGGGCCAGCATGGGATGGCCCGCATCCATCGGCAGCAGCGCATCCACCGGCTGGTCACCGCGCAGCACCTCGACAAGGTGCTCACCGACCCGACCGAGCATCAGGATTTCCGCCGCATAATCCGGATAGTCGCCCAGCAAGCTGGTCCAGATGGCATCCGTCTCCGGCAAGTCCATTTCGCCGGACCAGGCCAAACCACCCGCGGTCGGCTCCAACATACCGTCTTCCAGGAGCATGGAGACCAGACGCTGCAGATAGGCGCCAAACTCAGGCCGCACCGTGCCGCTGGCGAGCAGGGTGTCCACCCGGACCGTCGATTCACCCGGACAAAGTTGACGCAGCGCCCGGTAGGCGAAGGCCGCGCAGAGCACGTCGAGCAAGGGCTCCACTTCACGGTAATACACCCCACGTGCGGTGACCCGCTCGGGTGCATGTAGGGATCTTTTACCAGCATCCGGCAGACTGCCGTTGGCCGGCAATACCGCGGGGCGCGCCTGGTCCAGCGGCTTGGGTACCGCCTGGAACCGCAGATAGCCGGTTTGATCGCCCAGGGTGCGACGTAGCAGCACACCGCGGAAGCGAACCTCTTCCAGTTCGGCAATCAGCGCGCCGGCGGCATCGTACAGTCGGAAGCCCGCCACCACGGCACGGGGGCTACGCCGTAGCAACGCGGCCCGGGCGTGATGAACGCCTGCACCGCGTTGGTGAATACGTAACCGACCCACCTTGACCGGGACGAAGGCGACACCGCCACGTCCGGCGATCTCTTCACGCAGGATATCCACCAGCAACTGGAAGCAGCCATCGAGCAAGCTGGGATGCAGGTGATAGGCATCCATCTGGTCGGCAATCACCCGCGGGAGATCGAGCCGCGCAACGACCGCATCGTCCTCGGCCCAGACGCCGCTGACCGCCTGGAAGGCCGGACCGTAGTTCAGGCCCACGCGGGCCGTCAGTCCATAGTGCCCGGTGGCGTCGACGGTGGCTGGGGCCTGGGGCGCCGCGAGCTGTCCATGGGGCGCTCCGCCCTCGGGCTTACCGGGCAGACGTCCCACCGCGTGCAACTGCCAAGGGTCCTGGCTGAGCCGCTGACGGCTGCGGATGGTGAAGCGCCCGTCCGCTTCGTCGATGGCAAAGCGGACGGTCTTGCTTGGCTGATCCTCGAGCAACAGCGGCGCCAGGATCTCCAGCTCTTCCAGTTCCTGCGACGTGAATACCGGCAGGTCACCACGCGGTGCCGCTTGGCGCGGCTGGTCACCATGCCAAAGCTGCGCGGCGGCCAGCGCCATCTCGACAAAACCCGCGGCGGGAAACACCACGGCGTCGCCCACGGCATGGTCCGCCAGGTAAGGGTACAGCTGGGTGTCGAGGTGATTTTCCCACTGGGTGTCGTTCTCGCACAGCCGGTACCCGAGCAACGGATGCTCCTTGTACCGATTGATGAGGTTGTAACCCTCGCTGGTGACCGGGTGCCAGTAGCGCTCCCGTTGCCAGGGATAGGTGGGCAGGTCGACAAAGCGCCCCGGGTGCGGATAGATCTTGTGCGGATCGATAGGCGCGCCATCCACCAGCATTTGGTAAAAGGCCGCGACGATACGTTCTTTGCCGCCATGGTCCCGTCGCATGGTCGGGATGACGCGCCCGTCCTTGCCGGCAGCGCGCAGGCCGTCGTTGACATAGGTCCGCAACACCGCATGGGGACCGATTTCGACGAAAATGTTGTAACCATCGCCGACCAGTTCATCGATCGCACGCTGGAACTGCACGGGCTCGCGGATGTTGAGCCACCAGTAACCGGCATCCAACCCGTTGCCTGCAAGCAGTCCCCCGGTGACCGTGGAGTAGAACGGGAGTCGCCCCTTACCCGGCTTGAGCCCGGCCAGGTCATGGCGTAGCGGGGCTTCGATGGGATCCATGGCGGGGCTATGGAAGGCGTAATCAAGGGGCAAACGGCGATGAAACACCTCGCGCTCCGCCAGCACCGCCTCCAGCGCCTGTAGATCGCTGGCGGCACCCGCCACCGTGACGCCGCGCGCACTGTTGATGCCCGCAATGGCGATCTTGTCTTGCAAATCCAAGGATCCGAGCAGCGCGATACAGTCCGCATGCCCCAGCCCCACAGCCGTCATTGCCCCGGCACCTCGGGTGGTCGCCTGCTGCAGGCTACGCTCATGAATGACCTGAACCGCTTGCTCAAGCGTCAAGGCACCACAGGCCCAGGCCGCGGCGGCCTCGCCCACGCTGTGCCCCACCACAGCCCCCGGTTCGGCACCCAGCTTGCGCAGCATTTCGGTGATGCCCACCTGGACCGCAAACAACAGGGGTTGGGCGATCTCGGTCAGCGCCAGGCGTTCGTCCAGATCCTCCCGCCGCAGTTCGTCGACGATGGAGAAATCCGCATAGCGGCGGAAGATCCGGTCGACCTTGCCGACCGTCTTGGCAAACAAGCGGGACTGCTCAAGCAGCTCACGTCCCATACCCGCCCACTGGGACCCGTTGCCGGAATAGACGAACACCGGCTGCGAAGCGGCTTCCAGCGCGACCCCGCTGACCAGCTGATCCGTTGTCTCACCCGCGGCATACGCCGTGAGATCGGCCAGTTGTTGTGCCGATTGGTCGGCGTACGCAATCGCCCGACACGCATGCCAGTCACGATGAAATGCAGCGCTGTAGGCGATGTCATAGTGTGACGCATCAGACTGCTCCGCCACGTGGTCCGCAAGCCGCGCGGCAGACGCCTTGGCCGCCGCTTCGCTGCGCCCGGAAACCACCAGCGGGACCGCAGCCGAACGACGTTTCGCCGGTCGTTTGCCGGCGGCGGCCGGATGATCGGCACTTTGCAACACCACGTGCGCATTCGCCCCGCCGAAGCCGAAGGAATTCACGCCGACGGTCAGCCGCTTGTCCGGGTCCAGGGGCGTGTTCTCGGTGACGACCTTCAGGTTCCATTCGTCGAACTTGATGTTCGGATTGGGCGTCTTGAGATGGATAGTGGGCGGCACAGACCGGTGTTTCAGGCACAGCAATGCCTTGACCAGCCCGGCAACCCCCGACGCCGTTTCCAGATGTCCCATGTTGCTCTTTACCGAGCCGATCAGCAGCGGCGAATCAGGCGACCGCAACTGGCCGAGCGCGGTACCGAGCGAATGACACTCGATCGGGTCCCCTACCGCCGTGCCGGTGCCGTGCGCTTCCAGATAGTCGATATCGGCCGGCGAGACACCGGCACGTTCATAGACTTCCTTGAGCAAGGCCGCCTGGGTGTCGACGCCCGGCACGGTGATGCCATTGGTACGCCCGTCGCAATTGACCCCCGTACCCGCCACGACGCCATACACCCTATCGCCATCGGCGATGGCCCTTTCCAGCGACTTGAGCAAAAAGATACCGCCGCCTTCAGAGCGTACATAACCGTCGCCCGCCGCATCGAAGACATTGCAGATGCCCCGCGGCGACAGCATCGAGGCGCGTGAAAATCCCACGAAGGCGTAGGGATGCAGATGCAGACTGATCCCGCCGGTCAGCGCAAAGTCCGATTCACCAAGCAGAATGGACTGGCACGCCTGATGAAAGGCCACCAGCGAGGACGAGCAGGCCGTGTCAACGGCAACACTGGGACCGGTCAGGTCGAAGTTGTACGAGATCCGGTTGGCCGCCACACTGCCGGTCTGCCCGGTCATGGACGTGGCGTCCAGATACGCCAGATCGTCGCTACGGCGGTAGGACCAGTCCGAACCGGAAAATCCGATGAACACCCCGCCCTTGCCCCGACGCACCGAGGAAGGCGCTATACCGGCCGATTCGAAGGCCTCCCAGGACATCTCCAGCAACAGGCGTTGCTGCGGATCGAGCTGCTCGGCTTCGCGGGGGGACATGCCGAAAAAGGTGGCGTCGAAGCCGCTGATGTCGCCGATGGTGCCGGCGGCTTGGGCGTAACAAGCGCCGGCAGCCGACTTGCTTGTATGGCCGTAGAAATCGGCGGACCAGCGAACCTCAGGCACCTTGGCGACCAGATCCGAACCCTGTACCAAGCACGACCAAAGATTCGCCGGCGCGCTGCCGGGAAGTCGGCTTGCAAACCCGACGATTGCTATTTTTTCCTTTACCACCGATCCCTTAGCCCGTTTCGCGCGAATGCCCCAACCCGAGACGGTAAATGCCCGAACCTACCCGCACGGCAAGCGCCGGAGCGGCCCGGGCATTAATTACTCATCGCAGAGTCGTCAGTCTATCCCAGCTGAATTCCAACACCTAACCGAGCAGCCTCGGGAACAACTCAAGTGCGAACTTCCAACGGAGACGCACAGCGAATTGTGACCCATTCTACAGGTCACACGGCCAATCCAGTGCGACCCTTGCGGATAGCGTCACGGCAGCCAGCCACCACTATCGCGCGCCTGCTCACTTAACCGACCGACCTTCACCCTGGCCTCGTCCAGCAATCGGGCGCGAAGTCCGGGATCTGCAGCCAGCTGCCGAATAGCATCAACCCATTCCTCCGGCCGATTCTTGATCAGCAGGCCATTCTCGCCATGATCGATCGCACCCGCGAAAACGGGGTGCTCGCTGTAAATGCCCACCGCCCCGCTACGCGTGATATCGAAGAATTTGGTGTACGAGCGCGCCCGATTGAACGGCGCATCGAGAACAGGTGCCAGCCCGATATGCCGCCCCTCCAGTGCAGAGAACGACAAATAGGCTGACCACGTCATGGGATGCACCACCGTCACCCCCGGTAGCTGCCGCCATGCCTTACGGACCGAACGGTCTCCGATCAACTCAAAACGAATGGACGGATCCGCCTCGATCACCTGCTGCATGATCGGTTTCAACCAGTCGATCTCCGCACGATGCGATGCAGAAGCATGGTAAAAGACCCGGGTGACCGGCTCGTGCTTTGGTTCGGCGGGCAGTACCAGTTTCGTCGTCCAGTCCGCGTATTTTTCCTGTAGGTATGGGGTGGATACCCACAACTCCGCGCCTTGACTGCGCAGCCAGGACACGTGGCGGGCGGCCAGCCGCCAAAGCTTCCAGCGATAGCGCCAAGGCATCCCGACCGCCGACCGCGGGTCCAAGACGTCGTCGTCCATGAACAAGGCCAAGCCCGCCAAGCTCCGACGGTTGGACGTGACCCACTGGCGCCATTCGCGCGAGATATAGCGCACAAACACGAGCCATCCACCCGCTAGCCCATGGCGCGGGATCTCGGTGGGATGCCTGATGGGCACGGTCTTGAACGCAGCCCCCTCCAGCGCGAGCAGGAAGAAGTTATACGACGGGGCAACATCTGCCCCGACGAGGTAGACGTTTGGTTGATTAGTTGAATCAGACACCAAGTCACTACCATCGGGCCGCAGAAGCTGACACAGCCCCGTACTCAGAAGTCATAGCAGGCAACGCATGCCCGTAGCGTTCGGACAACCGCGAGCCATTCCGACTGACGTCGACGAATCAAAATCACCATGGGTTACCACACATATAGTTTGACCACGCGGATTGCTTCCGTTAATGCGGACGCTTCCAATAAAGAGGGGGAGCGTCCGTCCGCCTGGTAGACACCCATAGGACATCGCTGGCGGCCTGCTCAAAGCTCTTTGTGACCTAGCCCACCCAGATGACTGTGACACGGTCTTTGTATTGGGTCGGCGTCGGTGTACCCGACGAGTTCGACTCTGGCTCCGTCCGGAGTCCCGCAAATCTTCTTTACGAACACCACGCTATCCTGGGGCTGGTGAAGCAAGAATCCGCGGCAGTAATATTTAAATCAGGTGCCACATTACCTACTCTCGACATCCAGCCACCCCTCGGCTCAATGCGAGTCCTAATCAGCCGGAACCATTGTCAACGAAAAATCTTCACGCGCACGGCTGAGATTAGGATTGTAGTACGGGTCCTTACTCAGGAGCGCCCCCCATCGGCGCCGCATATAGGCGACTTCGCACCGGAAGCGGGCCTGCTTTTCCGGACTGTCATCCGCACCACGGCTCTTAGACTCATGGTGGTATAGCTCCGCATATGGCGTCCACAGGTTACGGAAGCCTGCCTCTCGCACCTTAAGGCAAAAATCCACGTCGTTGAAGGCGACTTTCAGGTCGCGCTCATTTAGGCCACCAACTGCCTTATAGATCTCACGCCTGACCAGCAAGCACGCTCCCGTCACCGCAGAGACATTCTGCACCAATCGTAAACGGGAAAAATAGCCTGATCGCCCTCTGCGAAAATACTTATGTGAATGCCCCGCAACCCCTCCAATCCCCAAGACGACTCCGGCATGCTGAATCGTGTCGTCCCCATAGTAAAGTTTGGCACCCACGCAACCAATGTCCGGACGCATAGCATGAGAGACCATCTCCGTCAACCAGTCGGGACTAATGACTTCGACGTCGTTATTGATCAGGCCAATCAGTACACCCCTAGCATGTTCGACACCGAAATTATTGATGGAAGAAAAGTTGAAAGGATGATCGTATGACAAAACGCGAACGCGGCTATCTTCGGCCTGTATTTTCGCCAAAAACACCTTTGTATCAGGCTGTATACTGCCGTTGTCCAAGATCAACACTTCATAGTGACAATAGGTCGTCTTATCGAGGATGCTCCGCACACAAGCTTCAAGCAACTCTCGCTTGTCCCGGGTAGGTATCAAAAGAGTTACCCGTGGCGCCGGGGTGGGTATCGGCCAGCGCACTCGATAGATATTGGGCAAGTCACCTACTTCCAATTCGACACCTTCCGGCCCATGGCTGCCGAAATAATCACGCAGCGCTTTTAGCCCAGCAGCTGTGGAATAGCCTTTTTCGTCTGAAGAATGGGCGGTCGAACCCGCGACAGCACGCCAATGGTACAGAATGCGCGGGATATGGTGAATCTGCGCAGACTCGACATGTGGGAGACAACGCAGCAATAGATCCTGGTCCTGGCTACCTTCAACGCCCTCCCGAAATCCGCCAATCTTCTGAATCAAATCACGCCTGTAGAGACTCAAATGGGCCACATAATTCTGCGCGTAGAATAAGTCAGGATTCCAATCGGATTTGAAATGCGGACGGGAGCGACGACCATCGGAATCAATTTTATCCTCGTCGCTGTATATGATCTGGATGCCTTGCCGCGCATTAATTGCCTGAACCATGAAGTACAGCGCATGCTCAGACAAGGTATCGTCATGATCCAGCAATGCCACATACTCCCCCCGCGCCATACTATACGCACTGTTAGACGCCGCAGAGATGTGGCCATTCTTCTCACGAAAAAGCACATGGATTCGCGAATCATTCCGACGATACTCCTCCAGCACCGCACGAACATGAGGTTCGGTGGAAGCATCGTCCGCGATACACAGCTCCCAATCAGGGTAACTCTGGGCGAGCACCGAATCGAGGCAGTCGCGCAGGAAAGATTCGGCTACGTTATACACGGGTAGTAGCACCGAGATCAGCGGTCGTTCGGGCCATACTGCCAACTGCCTCATGACCTCTGTTGACATAGGCAAACTGAGAGGCTCAACTTCCCGCAACCAGCGAACATATTCGTGCTGCGCCTCCCCTCCGGTAACGAAGCTTCTTGAGTAAAGCGCATACAGAAACTCGTGCGGTGAATCGCCACTGTCCTTGGCTTTGGCGCATATGTCTTTCCAATAAGACTCGCGTCGATACATACGATCCGCAGAGTCATTATCGACCCCCCACAAACGATTGAGCATGCTAGTACGCGCGTAGGGTGCAAGCACAGGGTACAGTGTCAGGTTGTGGAGGCTAAACGCACCTTCGACGGCGACGAGATCGACGCGCAGCCCACGTACCCAGTGCTTAAATAAAATCTGCCGCTTGTGCAACTGCCCACTAACATAGGGAATGGACACTGTATTCCCATCACGGAATCCGTCCCCGTAGTCTACATATAATTGAGCAATACCGGTGGGGGCATCACTCCGCACACACAGCTCCACACGAAACCAGCCCTTAAGCATATGCACCGACGGCTTCACCGCCGAGAACTGCTGAGCAGCGGCGGCGTGCCAATCAAATCCGGCACCGGCCGGCAGACGGGACACTGCGCCTCGCGGCTCGATCTCAATCAAGCGGAATCTACGCCATAGGACAGGCGACTTCTTGGCCGTTGGAGCGTGCAGCCGTATGGCAAGCAAACTACTAGCCCAGCTCAAGATGCCTTTGAATGCATGCGACCCACGATCTCGCACTGCCCTTCGACAGAATCCACCAAAGCGTGATGTCGCCATATTCCACATCACCCTTGTAGCTAGTTACAATCGTGGACCTTCGAAAGGATACGTTGATGCAACGTCTGAATCAACGCACCCCCGGGTCGCAATACCCTGGCTCTTGCTATCACAGCGCATGCCGCGTCGTTCTGACCATGCTGCTCCAGCGAGATCGCTATCTCTCTCAACACATCTGGGAGCTGACCATGCTCCTCCGAGCGAAACACTTCGATCTGAGCAGAACTAAAATACGGTGAAAAAAATCGCCGACCATCAATATCCACATCGACCAGATTGGCCAAACTGAACAAGTCCAGCGAAAACTTGCCGTTACGAGCCGCTGCGCACACACATTCTTTAATATATTCGTAGACATCAACGTGATCCGAAACAATCCGACCCAAGACAAATCCCGGCGTATACTTAGCCACCGCACGACACACGTCTTGATTTAGACTGTCTGGATCAGGGTAGTCTAGATACTCACCCTCGCAATGAGAAAAAAACGTCTCTTTCACATACTTATTTATGGCCGCATACTTGGACACCAGATGTCTGTACATATCCCCACTTAACACATGCTCCAGACGATACCGCGGCTCGCTACTCTGGTCAGAGTATGCCTGGAGGCACCTGTCGATCTTGTTGTTCTCGTGCACCTTATCTCTATCCAGCACCGTATTTAACATGCGCTTGAATTCCAAGGCAGACAAGGTATACCCAGAATTTATCCTTTCATTCGGAAATGAAAAGATATGAAAATATTCTTCCGGCAGGCCAATAAGCCGCAGAAATTTTATCTCCAAGCGCTCTTTACTAAAGCTCACCGGATCATAAGCGGCTACGGAGACGTTCACCCGCGAAAAATTCGAAATCCACTGCTGCAATATCCTACCCGATATAGACGCATCATTTCGCTCTAGAAAAGCCGTGCAATACTCATCGATCCGACTAACTTCTAAATTTCTCTTTACCGCCTGATTATAGTTCGAAAACAACGCGCTAAGCGGGTCACGAAAAAAGATAACAATACGCACTCTGAAACCACTCAATACCCGCGCCAGCACATCAGGATAAATGAACAGCGATTCGGCAGATATCAACAAAATTCGCCTTTTTTTCCTTGCTGCATTGAGCTGATCTTCTACCCATTGCCTCGCGGAAGCCTCATCCTTATCGGCCCAAATGTGCCGCCCGAAACGCGCGTGACCTCCGGACACACGGTTCACGTCAAAATCGTGTTCAGGATAATAATATCCCAATTTAGCTAGCGCCCCAGCATTCTCATGCAGAAAATATTGAATAGCGGAACTACCCGCCTTTGGCGCGCCAACATGTACAAAAACATCGTATTTGGCGAATATATCTTTCGGCCGCCAGGAAGGGGGGCACCCACTTTCTACAGGCGCAGCTGGCCATCCGTGTAATTTCCGGACCAGAGACCTGAACTTAAACTTAAACGCCATCGACGTAGAGTACTCCTGCTCGCCGCTTGGATATCACAATTTCCCTCACATCCCAGGTAACGCAAAAAAAGAACGCAGGCCAGGACAATTGAGGCCCACCTAAACCCCGGAAAAGACACCCGGTTGGATCAACCCGACCCTCCCTGGAGGGACACCCAGGACGATTCGATCAGGTTAAATGACCGAGTCTCGATCCCTAGGAATAATTCGAGGTGATTACTGTGTGTCTACAGACTGTAAATCGTTATTTGGATAATTCACCTATCGACCAGAAAACAAGCTAGCCTACCGCACGAGCAGCCAGTCACTCAGCGCCCCGATCCCCGAAGAATATTTGCCCACCTTCGCACGGGCTTTATCAGACGCACCAAAAACCCTTTGCGCACGAAATCCAGCTCGCGTTCGAGCGATGCAATATGAGCCTGGAGTCGCTCAATTTCCACATTCTTAATTCCCAGCTGGTCATCGCCCTGTTCTATCAATCGCGCCATATCGGCGAGCTCGATAATTTTTTCCGCCTTGAAAGAGACCAACTCATTAATATCTTTATCTTTTTCAGCGGCGCTCAACTCAGCATGGGTAGCACGCATATGAGCTTGCTCTACTTCGAGCCTGCACTGAGCCAACGTACTTTCTACCTGCGACACGACACCACGCACGCGATCCAGCTCCTGCCGTAGCTGCTCGCCCTCTGCGTTACGAGCTTCAATATCACGCTTAAGTAGCATACGCTCAGTATCACGTTTACCCAATTCGACGCCGACAGCATCAAGCTTTGATTGCAGCTGGGCGACCTGCGCGTTAAGAGAACTGCTCCTCCTGCTTGCCACATCAACTACCTGAGAGAATATTGGAGCCGCCGCATCGAAATCCGCGAGGATACCATCCAGCGTTTTGTAGTCAGCTTTCGCCTCACCACTGACAGCCCATCGCTCTAAAATGGAGTAAGCATCACGGACCCACTTTGAAAGCGTATGATTATCGGTGACCTTCTCTGGAAGCTCCGTAAAATGCCTCAAGCCTTTGGATAGAAAATCTTCGACTTGAGCACTCGATCGCTCGTCGAAACGTGGCAACATAATATTTAAATTCTCCTGAAGCCGCGATATCTGCGCCGGCCAATTTTGAAGAATTTGTTCATAACTAGTAAAGAATCTTGGCTGGCCCCGAGTAGCCGCTTCAGCACTCAGAACATGGCGCAACCAAAGAAGCAGACCTTCGGCCGGATCCATCCCATCCCGCTTGCTTAGCGATTTCGCCACTTCCAGGGGGTTACGGTGAGTTAATACAGGCATAGGCCGAAACCCCGCCATTTTGGCGGCCGCGACCCAGAACGGCACCATACGGCAAACCCTAGGGTCTTTAAATATCGAGAGAGGAGCGCCGCCAAACTCCTGAGTTAAAAGACCACTCGCCTGGCTCAAGAGCGACTGCCCAACTGGTGAAGTGAACCAGTCCGAATTCATCCTTCGCCAGTCCCGCCAGCTTGTCCCCGCGTCCTTGAGTATGCAGTCGTTGAACTCTTGAGTTGTTTTGCTTTCGAAATAACCCTTACAATTATCTTCACTGGCCGCCATCAAATCCGCCGGGAGAGTGCACCCCAAGCGACTCAACACCCCGGCCAGGGCAGATGTACCCGAGCGATGCATTCCGAGAACGAAAATCATGTACCGCTTTAACTCTGGATCGCTTGTGACACCGCTTTCTTTATCATTCATGTCGAATTGTATATTCATTTATGGCGCAATCTTAAACTTACAGGCAGTCGCAAGGAATACCAATCAATACTTCACGTATCGACCATACAACTCACAAAATATGCAGCGGCTTGCCCCCCGGCTCGTTTGCCATAACCCCACAGCGCAGCCCGAAGCGTCCGTAGCCTACCGGCTACAGTACAAAGCCAAGGTAGTCTCTACTCACTCCAACAAATCCTCCTCGACTGATCCGCCGCCCACCGGCAGACGGATTCGTTTAACTATCCGCGCATAGTAACGCCCCCCCTTTCACGTCCAGGCTCAGAATAGCTTTACCTGCGAATGAACTCACATGGGTACTTTTCGGTAACGGCAAATTAGCCTGGCGGTGGAAGAGCAGGATCTTGACGCTTACGATATACGCTTTGCCGGGTTACCACAGGAACGGCGCTAGAAATCAAATGGCGACCGCGCCTAATCTTGCGATTCGGGAAGAATAGCAGCAATGAGGGAGACACCGGTAGAGTGAACGGGATTAGATTTTTCCAACTGTGGACGCACGTCAAACGATGCGGAGACATTCAAGACACTGATTTTCAAAGTACTTTACTGCCTTTACAGGCGGCCAAGCGGAGTATCGCGGTTGCGCTCGGCGATCGCGTTCCCGCGCTGTTTCAGGCTATCGCCGAGGGTGGCGCGCACATCCGACGGTAAAATGCAGTGGTTGTGCCGCGAACGATGACGGGTGTCCCGGGTTGATTCATAAGCTATTCGAACGCGGCGATGCGTAGCTGCGTATGCCCCCCCCCGCGCATGGGCAGCCCATTACCGGCCCAGAGCTAGTGAACACGTTGAAGAATCAGGACGCCCATGACCAGAACAGACAAATCAAGGCCGGTTAAGAAGCCGACGGCTGGGATGCTGATGGTAAACGCAAAACGCTACGGCAGAAACTGTAATTCTCGGCCGGGCATCAGTTCCTTGGAAAGACAGGATGCATTAGCCGAACCGCCGCACCCCCAGCAAGAGTGCGCAGCGCCGTCTGCAAGTCAACGAAAAGACGAAGACCCTGATGAGGTCAGGCAACCGCTAAAGCACCGATCGCTATGATGGCGACCTAAAACGTGCGAAATCTCCATTTAACCCTATCAGCCTCAGCGAAGCCGAGCCGACCTGTCGGAAATATATGAAAATGAAACAAAATATTGCAGTTTGTGTACATGTGTATTATGCAGACATGTGGAATTATATAATGGAATACATAAAAAATATTCCAGGTAGCGCAGACTATTATATAACCTGTCACGATGCAATTTATCCGCTAATTTCCGAACGGGCAGCCAGAGACCTGGTTGGAGCGGAAGTTCTCATCGCCCCGAACACCGGGATGGATGCACTGCCTTTTCTTATTGCCGCACGAGAGAAACAGCTATTTCGCTATAAAGCAGTGCTTAAGTTACATACAAAAAATCAAAAGTCAGAACTCCGCACTAACCAAGGCAGGATCATGCTAGATGGTCTGTGCGGCAGCACTACGCTTGTTGAGAATATCGTGGAGGTTTTTCGGCAAGATCCGGATGCAGGAATGGTTGGAACAGCGTTCCAGCTGCGTTCAGCCAACGCTCTGATGTATGGCAACCGTGATCGGATGAGATCGCTTTTATCATCTTTGAGAATCGATATTACCGACTGGCCATTCTTTACCGGAACGATGTTCTGGATCGCTGGGCGGATGTTGCGAGATATTGTAGAGATAACTCCACAGCTTCTAGACGAAGCGCTTGGCGAAGAAGCGAGCAGCACAGGAGCAGACGGCGCTCTCGCACATACGATTGAACGGGCTTTCGGGGCATTGATAAAGTCAATGGCAGCTAATCTCTATGTCACGGAGAAAAAGGGTGCTGACAGTCCAGATTTCCTTGTTTTGCCTCTCCGCCAGCACGGACCAGCAAATCACTGGCGCTTTCTGGAACTCGGGAGCACGGACCTGGCAAAAAGGCATATTGAAGCGAAACACTGGTGCCAGCTAATTATGAAATCTGAATATTTTGACAAAGACTACTACCGTAAAGAGGCTAGTCCCTACGCGGTTCCGGGCATGGACGATGTGTATCATTTTGTGCTTTATGGTGATCTATTCGAGCTAAACCCTAGCCGCACGTTCAGCACCACTTACTATCAGATTCTGCGTCGCGATGTAGTACGTGAGAGTATGTGCTCCTTGGCCCACTACCTCCAGTCAGGTCGCCATGAAAATTCCTCAGCCAACCCAAGCCGAGAAGAATGGGAGGAACTATCAAAAAGGCATCTCTTGTTCGACGCTGAATGGTACCAGGCGAGATATTCCGATGTTACGTGTTCGGGGATAGAACCGGAACGCCACTACCGACTGATAGGCCAATGGCTGGGACGCATACCAAGTCCGAAATTCCGACTGTCTGAGATTCCTGTGATCGACAGCGAGGAAATAACCCCTGTGCGAGCTTTCGAGAGATTTTTCAAAAAACACTATCTGGAGGAAAGCCTTCTTTATGGCGTACTAAAAAGAGCTACCCATAATGGCGATTACAACATCATACCCAGTCTCGCAAAGCGTATTGTATGTAAATTTGGAACCAGCCGAGCTCTCAATGAGGCCCTTGCCACAAGCTATACCCTGGATGGGCAATGGAATGATGCCGAGAAAAAATGGCTTGAGTTCTGGCGAGAAGCAACGCGGGCAGAAGATTCTTCCCGCCATGGAGCTTCTGTTTTGCACTTCGATCGCCCCTCGAAGCCACTTCCCGCATTCGAAAGTATTGAGATCGCAAATATTTACGCGCAGAAAATAGATGAGGGTAACCACGGCAATACCGCTCCGCGGGCACGCGTATGCATCTACACTTCGCTTTTTGGAAGTATCGACGACCTAATCCCGGTGATCGAGCCTGCGGAAGGAGTAGATTACATCTGTTTTACCGATTACGAACGTAATGCAAAGGGGTGGCAGCAAATCATCGTAGATCAGCCAGATCAGCCGAGCGATAACCTAAATGCAAAAATATTTAAAATCCTACCACACAAATTTCTTAGTAATTACGAGTATTCCCTATTTGTCGATGCGAACACCGTGTTCTTGGGCCGAACCAAGCAGCTACTAGATATCTGTCGGTACGGTGGTGATTTTGTTATGTGGCAACATCCATTTCGCGACGACGTCTATACTGAGGTTTGCGCCGTCATTGCCCACCGACGCCACAGTCCGGCTAACATAATCAAGCAACTGCAACACTATTCGAAATCAGGATTACCGCGAAATACAGCCATGTTCGAGGCGTCCTTCATCTGGCGCCGTCATAATGATCCATGCGTATCCACTCTAATGGAGGAATGGTGGCAGCATATCTGCAAATTTTCCAGCCGCGACCAAATCTCACTAGCTTACTTGGTCTGGAAGAACGAGACGCGTCCAACACTAATGCCGCGAGAGTTAGGGACTTCGCGCGATAACGTCTTTTTCTTCAAGACCAACCACCGTAACGGCGCAACACGCAAAGCGGAAGAGAGCAACCCGCTTCGGACCGCCTCGACTCAACATAGTAAAGCGCGCAACATCACATTCTTATACCATGAAAAATATGCCAGCTCGGGGTCGACAGTTTTACGCGGCCAACAGCTCTCAAGGTTAATTGCTAGACACTACGAGGGTGACCGCGCAGTGAGGTACATCAACGAGCCGATTGGTATTCGTAACGAGATAATCATCCTTACCAAGGGCTATCTAAAGATGACTACGCCGGACCAACTTCACGCACTTCGTCGGCACAACATACTTATTGCCGACTTCGTGGACGAACCGCCAAGGCAGGAATTGATCGGCCATCTCGACATGCTGATGGCTTCGTCACTCTGTGGCTACAAAGAATACTTGATGTCCTTCTCTGATGTCCCCTCGTTCCATGTCACGCACCACGTGGACACTCGTATTCCGCGCTGCGAAGAGGCGGCAACGAATACCTTTCGAGCCGGATATTTCGGTGAAATCGTTAACACCATTCGGTGTGAGGAGATCGATAAACTGGTCGAGTTCAATCTCGTTGACACGAGCAAGCAAACCAGTGCCTGGATAGACGAACTAGTTCATTACAACTTTCACTACGCGTTCCGGAACACACGGAGCATAGACGGTGCGAAACCCTTCTTAAAGGGCTTCGTTGCTGCACATTGCGGCTCAAACATGATTATTCAAAAGTCCGCGGGTGATGCATCCTTTTATCTCGGAACAGACTATCCTTACTTGGTGGAAAATGACGCAAACCACCAACAGATCGTAGAAACTTTGGAATATGCCCGCGACACAATCGGTGGACGCGAATGGCGCTATGGGAGAGAAATCATGCGTGAAGTGCAGGCCCGATCTTCTTTGGAATACGTGACAAATGAATTCGACGCCATGATTAAAGTTCTATGATTACGACTTCTCGCGCTTCATATGTCAGGCGCTGTGGACGACCCCGACGGCGAAGGGAAAACCGCTTTAGCCGTCAGACTGTTGTGCTATATGCCAAGATTCCGGCACCTCGGATGGGAAAGCCTGCCTGACAGCATCATACTCGGGTCTCAGTAGCTTCAAGAACGCGTCGAAAATGTCTGGCGGAATGTCGGCTGACCGGCCTTCATTGACCTTCTTGGTGTCCGAGCCAGGGTGATGTCGGATATTTAAAAAATCACAAATCTTATCTCGAGTTTCTCGGGTAAACATCGCCTCATAGAACAGAATAAGAATGTCCTCTTTTGGGGCAACCGCACGAAGCTTATCCAACGTTTCCCTGTAACCGGCTCGGGTAAGCATAGGGTGGCTGCCATTTCGAATGATGTCTTCAGACAACGTACAGCAGCAACGTTCGAAATCTCCACCCATCTGCTTCGCGCGCATGCGCACCGCCGACCACAGACGGTCAACCGGATCTCTCATCACGAAGACGAATTTGACTGAAGGAGCAAGTGCATACATTTCAGCAAGTAGTTTCTCAGACAGAGCACAATAGGAGGGCGTGATGTCTCCGATGACCCTCTGAGTGCCGAGTCTCTTAGTCAGGTAGCTGCGATATTCTTCGTGAGTACCCGCCCCGTTTTTATAAATCTGAATATTTGCTAAGGCCTTCTCCACCTTCTTGATCTCTGGAGCTATATTCAAGCTCGGTGTGCTCTGCAATTCCGATACGCAATCCGCTAGCGTGCGTATCTTCGCATTCAGGTGATGACGTTCGGAGCGAGACGTCAGAACGTCGAAGTAGTGCACCTCCTTTTGTGGGCTAAAATGCACCTCAGGATGAGCGGACAGATAGTCGTATAACCACGACGTACCGGCCTTCATGGCGCCGACGCCGAGCAGCAGGGTGGCTCCTTTCGGCCATGTCTCAGCCCAAATGACCCGAGACTTCAAATCGGTCTTCACACGCGCAGCACTCCTCTCTTCTACAGCGGAGTCATAAGCGTCTATTGCGCCAGCATAGATGCTCGGCCTTGGAAGACTAGTCCTGTTTCGGAACCACTGGATGCCTTCCTTGACCACGCGGGCGGGATTTCCACCTATTACGCAATGGCTGACTGGAAAGCTACGGGTGACGACACTTCGGGCTGCGACGATACACTCATCCGCGATCGCTGCCCGTTTGGAAAGATAAACTCCCTCGCCAACCCAAACCTTACTCCCAATGGTGACCGCCCCATTTCCATCGGAGTACTCTCCAGACTCTTTATCAAAGATCAGATGCGGATTGTCACCAAAGTGAAGAGTAACATTTCTGGATAACATACACTGTTCGCCAATATGAACCTGCGCAAAATTTGTAAATACCTCAAAAACCCCACCCGGCTCGATCGAGAAGTTCTTGCCTATCCGAATGTTTACGCCATGCACTGGCTGGTGAGAACCAATTACTAAACTGAAGTCTTTTAGTATGCACTTTTCTATTTCTATGTTATTTCCGTCACCTCGGATGCGAATATTGACCTTGGCCGTGGCGTCGGCATTTTCCACCCTGATAGTGTTGTTTCGGCCGCTTATGTTAACGCGAAAACCACCTCCATTTGCAATTCGCACCACATTCCCATTCTGGTCGGTATTTTCCTGTTCGGTCGGGATAGCGCACATAGTTTTCTGTATCCACCTTTAACAAAGCACAACTTAACAATGTGGCAGCCAAAATGGGTACTACACACATCTAATGCCGCCATAGTGGTCGGCGTTTTGTAGGCACCTCACCTCAGCGTGATCTTTATCTTTTCGTCACTCTGCATATCGCGCGGCACCCCGCGCTTGGGGAGCTTCGGCTCGCGCCTCGTGTCTTACCAGTGGACTGAGGTCCGGACGAGAAGTCCGGCCTCTGCCACTTCATGTTCGGCTTGCCACCCCAGTCGTCAGACCTAGTTGTCTGTCTTGGCCCGCTTATTGTGATCCTGTGTGTTCAGTTTCTTCGGCAGATTTACTCGCCAGACATCAAGAATTAGCTACCCCTGAGAGGAAAACCCAGCACGCACAGCTATGCTGTGAAAGCGCTGCAATGGCTTGCGAATCAACCCGGGACACACCTGTTTTTCGAGGAATAAACCAAATTTAGCAAGCGGACACGGAGCGCCGGGTGACAGGCCGAGGAACCACGGGAGAAGCGGCCAGTCGCTTCCACGATATTTCGTCTGACCGGCTCAAGTGTAGCGCAGCGTCTGCAAAATCCGGTTCTTGACCAGCACCCTCGAGTGGAGTGGTTTGTGTCCGCTACCGCCAGAATCCAATCGCGTCCGTCTACCCCTGTCCCGCTCATTACGGCTATTGTGCCTGAATCGGCAGACTATGCGAGACCAGCATCACGCTTGAACGATCCGCCCGGGATGGCGCAAGGGCCCACCCGATACTGGTCAGGACGACTACTTATTCCGCAGCCGTCATAACCCCAAAACCACCTTGGCACTAAGCGCAATCTGGAACAAAATCTGCGACAAATCCTTGGCAATCTGCCGAGACTTGACGTCGATCTTGGGCAATACCAGCACCTGATCACCTGGGCGGATAACATTCGAGGAATCCGTTCCGGCATCTGTCCACCAATCGTCGTTGAAATCCGCGCTCACCCCAGCCTTATCGGCGTCCGTGAAGCTCCCGTCCCGGTGCGCTATGACCACCCGCGCCTGATCGGCGTTTTGACCGTAACCACCGGCACGCTGGATGTAATCGTCCAGCGCCAGGTCGGGCTCAAACGCGACAGCCGTGGGAAAGAGCACTTCGCCGCTGACCAACACCAACCCGTCCTTGGTGGGGACATGGAGCACGTCTCCGTTCTCCAGCAATAGATCACCCCGACTGGACGCCTGGCTGATCTGTACTTGTCCGGATGGTTCGACCTGCTTGGCGCGGTCCACCCACTTGAGGATCAGGTCCGCTTCCTCTTTGCGCAGGCGGGCTTCGTCGCTGGTACCGGAACGTGCGGTGAGTGCAGCGCTTTCCAGCGTCTTCAAAGATGCGGCCAGCATGTCGCGCTGTCGATCCTTTACGCTCTGCCGGAATAGCTGCACGTTGTTTTGATCGGACCGGTCGGAGAACTGGATTCTCGCTAATAACGTGCCGAGCTTCGTCCCATAGGGCAACACGTATTCCTGAGCGCTTTGATGCTCGCCCTCCACCCGCACGCTGATGGTCCCGGGTTTTTTGTCGGCGGTAAACTCAAGCTCGTCACCATTGACGATCCGAATCTGAGACGCCGCCTCAAGTGGGAAATATTCGACGTTCTTGATGGTGCCGCTGTTACGCACGACACGGACATGGGTTGCCTGCGCCAGTGGCTTGGCAACCTTGATCAGGTCCGCCACTGTGCGATTGGCATCGTCGAACTCGAAGCGTTTTGCGTTTTCCGCGAGTCCGGACACCTTGACCACGTTTTGCCGCGGTGCAACGAAAATCACGTCGCCGTCGCCAAGCTGGATCAGTGGCAGTCGTCCATCCAGCAGGAAATCGTACAAATTGACGGTCGCGCGTACCGTGTCACCACGCTTGACCTCGACGTCCAGAAAAGAACCACGTTCGGGATCGATACCGCCGGCCTGATCCAGATAATGCAGCAGGCTATCCATACTGGTGCCGTTGTAAAGCCCCGGCCGATGTACGAACCCGCTGACAAATACCCGCACGGGCTGAGCGGCAGCCAGACTGGCGTAGCTGTTCACATTCGCTCGGAATACCTTGCTGACTGCCGAGTCGACAACCCGTTGTAGATCCTGATTACGCACCCCCAGCACCCGTACGGGCCCCACGTGCGGCAAAAAGATATTGCCCTTGGGATCCACAGGCAACAGATCGTCGTAGTCGAAAGCCCCCCAGAAGCGCACCTGGATACGGTCACCCGCGGCAATCGCGTAATCGGGATTGAACTGGGTCGCGCCCTGGCGCGCGAATGCACCGGTGAACAGTTGGGCACCGAACACATCGCTTTTAAGGTTCACCGAGTAGTCGAAATAGGGCGCGGCTTGCGGGCGAAGTTCGGGGGTCGGTTGGACGTTGGCCGGCGGTATCCGCGTCTGTTCGGTCGGATCGGCACCCGCTTCAGTGTCAAACCCCAGGGTGCGGTTGATACCCAACGTATCCCCTTCCGCGGCATAGGCGCTGGCAGAGATCGTGAAAAACAGCAGCGTGAAAATCAGCCGTAGCATGGGTTCAATCCTTGTGGTCACGAATGATAGCCGCCATCAGATTGACGATACCGGCAATCAGTAGCGTGACCAAGACGAAGACAATGGTGTTGTACAGCCGGCGCGGCTGCAAGGCATATTGGGGCATGGTTGGCGATTGCAGTACCGAAACCTTCTTCAGCATCCGCGTGGCTTCGATGCGCCCCTTCTCCAGGGCCACCAGGGCGCTTTTGTACACTTCCTGCGTGAATTCGGCATTCATTTGCAGCCGTTGGTAACGTTCCACCGTCTGGTTGAGCGCCGGCCCCGCCTTGGAGGTCAAGCGAGCTTGTTCCCGCTTTATCTGTTTTTCGACCGCGCTGATCTGCTGATCGAGCCGGACGACGTCAGCGCTATCGTCCATCAGGTAACCCAGCATCGCGGAGCGGCGTGCCTGAAGGTCCGCCAGTTGCGTCTGCAACCCATTGACAATGCCGGCGAGGTTTTCGGCGGTGTTCTCGGGCGAGACCAGGCCTTCCTTGTCTTGAAAATCCAACAACGCTTGGCGGGCCTTCAGCGCCCGCTCGCTCATGTCGGCGACCTGTTTTTCCAGAAACTGGACCTGTTCCTCCGCCAAGCGATGGGCCATGGCGTTCATGAACCGTTCGCCTTCCCGAACCAGCATGGCGACGATCTCATGGGCCTTGGCCGGATCGTAGGCCTCGGCCTTGATCACCAACACACCGGCACGCTCATCCATTTCGATACTGACACGGCGAAGGTAATAGGCGTGAAAACGCTCCAGCGGCGCATCCTTGTCCCACATGCGGGAAAACACGTCATGCGAGCCATCACTGTAATGGGCCCGCAACTGCAATTGCGCATCAAGCTTGTTGAGCATATCCACCGAGAGCAAGTGGTCGCGCAGCAACAACTGGTCCGCCCCCGACGAGCCACCCAAATTCCCCAGCAGACTGGACAAATCCGTGTCCTGCCCGTAGGCGACGTCCGTACGCTGCACAATTACGTGTGCTTCCGAGACAAAGCGGTCCGACGCCATAAGCCCCCAGTAAAGCATGGACAGGAGGGTAGCAAGTGTGGCCACGGTTAGGATGCGACGTCTGCGCATCGCCGGCAGCAAGGGGCCCTTGGCGATCTTCTCAATCATAGCTTTTGGCTTTCTTTGTAGGCTTTGAGCGCGTCGTCAATGTCGTCGAACCAATGGGCTTGACCATCATTCAGCCAAATGCCGGCGGAACAAAATTGTCTCAGTGTCGCCTCACCGTGGGACACCATGATGAGTCCCGCGCGGTTCGCCAGCCCCTTGAAGGCCTGTAGCGCTTTTTTACGAAATGCGGCGTCCCCGGCGGCTGTCACTTCATCCGAGATATACACATCGAAATCGAAAGCCAACGATAGCGCAAACTGCAGGCGGGACCGCATGCCAGAGGAATAGTTCTTCACCGGCTCGTCGAAGGCGTCGTCGATTTCAGCAAACGCCTGGATGGCGTCCAAGCGCTCCGGTATGTCATGTTCGTGCCCATGTACTCGACAGACGAATTTGGCGTTTTGGCGACCGGTGAGACTACCCTGCAAACCACCTCCAAAGCCCATCGGCCAGGAGACGCGACAATGGCGTTCCACACTGCCTTTGGTCGGGTGATCGACGCCCCCGATCAAACGCAACAATGTCGACTTACCGGCGCCGTTTCTACCGACCAGCCCGACATTGGTGTTTGCCGGTATGGAAAACGAAACACCCTGTAGCACCCACTTCCCCGCCCCATGATCGGTCCGGTAACGCTTGTATACATCGCGGACGGAGATCATTTAGTAGCCAAGCGCATGCTGAAGTGCACGTGCAGTGCGAGTCCGAAAAAAACACCGATCAGGGCGGACACATACAGATAGCCGATGCTCAACTCCGGCACCGCCTGGTAATGGGGCGCAAAGCCCAATCGCACCGCCTCCACACCATGTGCCAACGGGTTCAGCATCAGCCACTCCCGATAAGGCGCCGGCACCACGTGCATCGGCACCATGACACCGGACAGAAAATACAGCGGGGTCATGAGCAAGCCCACGAACTTGCCCAGTTCGGGCACCAGGTGTTGCGCAACGGACGTAATCAGGCCGAAACCTAAGCCGACCAACCACAGTCCGAAAAACGCCTCAAGTACGGCAAGGGGATTGGCGGGAATCACATCGAGACCAACCAATGCTGCCCCCAGACACAGCACCAGGGTCACCAGCACCATCAGAAACCCTTCCAGCGCAGCGCGGCTCAACACCGTATCCACGGGTTTGACCTGTCGGTAGGAGAACAAGGCCTGATTGGATGCCACGGCGTGCATGCCCTGGGTCCCAGTACGGCGAAACATGAAAAACGCCAACAGGCCCAGCATGATCCAGACTGCGGCCTCGATACCCCCGATCACCCGCAGGCTGACCACACCAAACAAAAACATCAGGAAGACGACGTGAACCATCGGCTCCAGCAACAGCCATAACCAAGCCGCGCGGCTACTGAAGAGACGATGCACCGACTCCCGGAGAAAAAGCGCCTTCCAGACGGAAAGCGTGATGTTGATCGACGAGCGATGCTTCCCCATCACTGCGCTCACCCGGTTATGCCCCGCTCAAAAGACAAACAGCCCCCCATGGAGTGCTCCATACAGCCCTCGCCCCTGTGACGAAATCACGCCGCCAAGGATACACATCAGCCTGTCGAGTCTGCCCGAACTGGGTGACAAATTACAGTCTGGCTTTGTGTTTCTGGGTAACGGATCGACGACCCACAAGACGATCGCTCCAGGAACGCTGTTCAGCGACAGGAAAGGAAATTGGCAATCATCAGCTGCTGTCGATCAACCGTCGCCCGCCGATATAGCGCTCACGGAAACTGCGTCCGTTGCTTGCCGGCACCCGCCGCAACGCGCGCGGCGACCGTCGTCGAACTCGCCGCAGCCGAGCGCCTCGACACGCCTTGACTGTTTTCCTGCCCGGACGCACACCTCAATGAAGACAGCATTTCTTGTATTTCTTACCACTACCGCAGGGACAAGGTTCGTTGCGGCCGACCTTCGGGGACTCCGCCCTGGCCGGCACGTTCTGCCGTCCCTTGCTACGCCTGGCCAACCAGTAGGCGTGCAGTTGGCGGACGCTCGGGGCCACCTGCTGCTGGAGCGACTCGGTTGCCTCCAGAGCCAAATCATGTCCTGCCCAGTTGGTGCCTCCGGTGAAAGCCGCAATCGGCCGTATCAGCCGGGCGACTTGGTCATCTTCGAGTGCCCAGTCGCGCTGGGCCAGACCCACCCCGCGCATGTACCCCTCGCACCATTCGTCGACAATCAGGTAGCGCCTGCCTTCGACGACCCGCTCGTTGAACAGCGGTTCGAAATCCTGTGAATGATCCATCAGCAGTTGTGCAATGCCGTTCATGTGCCGCATCAATAGACTCATGACCTGTTGCGCTTGCTGTTCATGCTGCCATTCGGGCGCGACATCTCCCCAAACCGCCGCTATCCAGCGTGACGGCAGCACCAACACCGGGCCGCTGACGACGGCGGTAAGCAAACCATCCAGATCCGCGATCGACAGTATCCCTTCGTCCACGCCCTGGTAGTCCGCGTCTTCATCGAAACGATCGAGCAGGAAGGCATCCAGCCAGTCGATCTCGTCGTCGCTTAGGGGTTCGTTCAATTCATGCATCATCGCCATCCTGATCCAGGCATCTTTCGTGGACTGAGTGCCCCACAAATCCGCGGGCGCCTTGCGTACCGCGACGCCAACACACCCGGAGCCCCCACCCAATGCTCAACGGAATCCGGGCAACCAAGGGCGGGCCGAGACAGAATAGCAGCCCTTCGGCGGATGCCGGCGCGAATGAATGACCAGAATCAGCCGAGGGTAGCCGCCAATCCGGGAGATCCGATGACCACCAGGGCGGCCGCCTCGGTTTCAGGCGCAGACGAAAAAACCAACCACCCCGGAGTGATTGGTTTTTTCGTGCATTGTTTGGTAGCGGAGCCGAGTCCATACACTTCCTACGCTGAGAATCGGCCTGGAACACTCGATTTGACTTCCCTATAGCATTTTGTATGCTATTGTCATACACGCCAAGAGCCACTCCAATCATGGAAGCTAAGAAAGTCACATCCAAAGTCTTGAGTGTTCGAGTCTCCCCGCAAGAGCGCGATTTGCTTCAGATTGCGGCAAACCACGAACATTCGTCCGTCAGCGATTTCGTTCGCCATAATGCCCTTGAGGCGGCCGCCCAAGTGCTGATGGAGCGGCGCATCATCCAAATCCCTGCCGAAACCTGGGATGAAATTGACGCCTACCTGGCTGCCCCCGCCAAACTGAAACCTGAGCTTCAATCTCTTGCTCAGCAAAAAGCGGCGTGGCAGGACTAAGCTCACCTCGCCCACTTCGAAAAGACGATGATCGAGACGGCTTTGATTGCGGAGAGAACGCCCTCAATCGCTGGCTTCGTCGTCATGCCTGGGGCAACGAAGTAACAAACGCCTCCCGCACCTATGTCGTTACAGACGAGGAAAATGGGCTTGTTGCCGGTTTCGTCTCATTGGCAACCGGCCAGATTGAACGCGCCTTTCTCTCCAAGTCGCAGCAACGGAATCAGCCCAACCCAATTCCCGTTCTGATACTGGGCCAACTTGCCATTGATACCCGTTATCAAGGTAACCGGTTGGGCGTAAGCCTCCTGAAACATGCTTTTGACGTTGCCGTGGCGGCCTCCCAGAAGGTAGGCATCGTCGGGGTCGTGACCCATCCTTTGAATCCAGAGGCCCGAAGCTTCTACCGGAGGTGGGGATTCGAGAACCTACCCGGTGATCCCGAACAGGCACTGATTGTGCGAATCAAAGACTTGAAGAAGTCCGGATTTTAAGTTTGACGAGCCGAGAGACGTCGCGCACCGCTGAAGGTTCAAATTGACCTTCAGACGACAAAAAGCCCAAGCTATTGACTAGCTTGGGCTTTTTAACAGTTGGTAGCGGGGGCAGGATTTGAACCTACGACCTTCGGGTTATGAGCCCGACGAGCTGCCAGACTGCTCCACCCCGCATCTGGTGGAGCGCATAGTACGGATTACGCCCCCTGGCGTCAAGCCGGGAAAGCGTTTCAAACGCCGAAAGCGGTGCGACAAACGGCCAGCAACGCCGCTGGGAAAATACCCAGCAGCAGCACCGTAACGCCGTTCAGGCTCATCGCCATCTGGGTGTCCAGACTGGCCGTGATCGGGGCAGTCGTGACCGGCTTGTCGAAGTACAGCACCTTGACCACCCGCAGGTAGTAGAAGGCGGCGATCACCGAGAAGAACACCGCCACCAGGGCCAGCCAGGTCATGTCGGCGCTGATGACCGATTCGATGATGAACAACTTGGCGAAGAATCCGACCGTCGGCGGCACGCCGGCCATGGAGAACATGATCAGCAGCATCATGAACGCCAGCCAGGGGCTGCGTTCGTTGAGGCCCTTCAGGTCGTCCATCTCCTGGGCGTCGAAGCCCTTGCGGCTGAGCATGGACAACATGCCGAAGCCGCCAGCGGCCATCAATGAATAGACGATGGTGTAGAACATGGCGGCGGCATAGCCGTCCACATCGACCGTCAGAATACCCAGGAAGATGAAGCCCATGTGGCCGACGGTGGAATACGCCAGCATCCGTTTCACGTTCGATTGGGCGATGGCCACGATGTTGCCGACCGCCATGGAGGCGACCGCCAGGATGATCAGCATGCCCTGCCAGCCTTCCCAGCCGCCCTGCAGACCGCCGAGCCCTTCCACCAGCATGCGAATCGCCAGACCGAACGCGGCGATCTTGGGCGCACTGCTCAGGAACAAGGCCACCGGGGTCGGAGCGCCGTGGTAGACGTCCGGCACCCACATGTGGAAGGGCACGGCGCCGAACTTGAAGGCCACGCCGATGACCACGAACACCAGACCGAAGATCAACACCGTGTCCTCGGACTGATCGGCATGCATCAAGGACTGCGCCACGCTGGGGAAGTCCAACGCGCCGGTGACACCGTAGATGATGGAAATTCCGTACAGCAACATGCCGGACGACAAGGCACCCAGGACGAAATACTTGACCGCCGCCTCGGCGCCCTGCGGCGAATCCCGGTCGAAGGCCACCATGGCGAACAGGCACAGCGAGAGCAATTCCAACCCCAGATACAAGGTCAGGAAACCGTTGGCCGAGATCATCACCAAGCCGCCCAGCACGGCGAACAGGCCCATGACGAAATATTCGCCCTTGAACAGATCACGGTCGCGCAGATAGTCCTTCGCATACACGAAGGCCAGCATCGCAACGAGACAGGCGGCCACCTTCAAGGCATCCGACATCGGGTCGCGGATGTAGCCACCGGACCAGAGCACCTCGGTGGCGTCACTGCTACCCCAGATCGTGAGCGCCGCGGTGACCGCCAGACTGACCAGCGACAGGCCATAGGTGGTCATCCGGTAGCGATCCTTGAGGAAGACATCGATCAGCAGGACCAGACAGGCGGCGCTGGCCAGAAAAATCTCCGGCGCCAGGCCTTGCAAATGTGCAGCGTCGAATCCCATGCGTTTATCCCAGGTAACAGTGCCGCCGCGTCATAGCTTGGACACGGCAATATGATTGACAAGTTGGTGGAGGGTCGCTTCCATGACGTCGATCAGGGGCGCAGGCCATAGGCCCAGGGCCAACACGGCCGCCGCCAACACACCGAGCACCAGGGCCTCCCGGCCGTTGATGTCCTTCAACTGGGCGACGCCATCGCTTGCCACGTCGCCGAACACCACCCGCTTGACCATCCACAGGGTATAGGCCGCGCCGATGATCAGCGTGGTGGCCGCCAGGAAGGCATACCAGAAATTGGCCTGGAAGCTGGCCAGGATCACCATGAACTCACCGACGAACCCGGACGTCCCGGGCAAACCGGCGTTGGCCATGGCAAAGAACACCATGAACGCGGCAAACCAGGGCATGGTGTTCACCACCCCGCCGTAATCGGTGATCTGGCGGCTGTGCAGACGGTCGTACAGCACCCCGACGCTCAGGAACATGGCCGCCGAGATGAAGCCGTGGGAAACCATCTGCACCATGCCGCCTTCCAGGCCCAGCAACGCGCCATCGCCGCCCTTTTGCAACAGGATGAACACGATGAAGAAGCCCAGGGTGACAAAGCCCATGTGCGCTATCGACGAGTAGGCGATGAGCTTTTTCATGTCCTGCTGCACCAGTGCCACAAAGCCGATATACACCACCGCCACCAGCGACAACAGGATCAGCAGCCAGTCGAGTTCGCTGCTGGCATCCGGCGTGATCGGCAAGGAAAAGCGCAGAAAACCGTAGCCGCCGATCTTCAACATGATGGCGGCCAGGATCACCGAGCCACCGGTGGGCGCCTCGACGTGGGCGTCCGGCAACCAGGTATGCACCGGCCACATCGGCACCTTGACGGCAAAGGCCAGCAAGAAGGCGAGGAAGATCAGGATCTGCTCGGTCAGGCCCAGTTTCAGATCATGGAACGCCAGGATATCCATGCTGCCCGACTTGAAATACATGTACACCAGGGCGACCAGCATGAACACCGAGCCCAGGAATGTGTAGAGGAAGAACTTGATGGTGGCGTAGACCCGATTGGGTCCACCCCACACGCCGATCACCAGGAACATGGGGATCAGCATGGCCTCCCAGAACACGTAGAACAGCATCGCGTCGAGTGCGGAGAACACGCCGATCATGACACCTTCCATGATCAGGAAGGCGGCCAGGTACTGATGCGGCTTGTATTGGATGACCTGCCAAGCGGCGATGATCACCAGCACACTGACGAAGGCAGTCAGAATGATCAGCGGCATGGAAATGCCGTCCACGCCAAGGCGATACCAGGCGTCGAAGGCCGGCACCCATTCGACCTGCTCGACGAATTGCATCTGCGCCGTGCCGGTGTCGAAACCGATCCATAACGGCAAGGTGACCAGCAAGGTCAGCAACGCCACGATCAGCGCCAACCAGCGCGTCACGCCGGGCGCCTTGTCGCCACTCCCCAGCACCGCCAGGCCACCCAGGATGGGCAGCCAGATGCTCATGCTCAATATCGGCCAGTCCGCGGTCATCGATAAGCTCTCGTTGTTCTGTTGCCCGGTGCGCCTTCCATCTCGATCACAGGAACACGAACCAGGTCATCAAGGCCAGCAGGCCCAGGATGATGGCAATGGCGTAATGGAACAGATAGCCGGTCTGCAGGTAGCGGGCGATGCCTGCCAAGGCACCCACCGAATGGGCCGAGCCGTTGACCATCAGTCCGTCGATCATCGCCCGGTCGCCCACCAGCCAGAGCGCTTTGCCCAGGCCGCGGCTGCCGCCGGCAAAGACCTTCTGGTTGAAATCGTCAAAGCCGTACTTGTTGTCGAGCACGCGATACAACAGGCCCGCCCGCGCCTTGATCGCGGCCGGCCAGCTCGGCTTCAGCATGTACAGCACGAAGGCCAGCGCCAGGCCGGCCATCGCCAGCCAGAACGGCAACATGCCGACGCCGTGCAGGATGAAGCCCGCCTGATCGGTGTACGTCCGCCCCATTTGCCCCAGGGTGTCGTGGATGGCCGCGACATGGATCGCGCCATCGAAGAAATCACCGAACAACATCGGCTCCACCGCATACCAGCCGATGAACACCGAGGGGATGGCCAACAGCACCAGCGGCACGGTGACCACGGCGAGCGACTCGTGCAGGTGCGCCTTGGCATGTTCGTCGCGGGGGCCTTTGCCGTGAAACACCAGGAAATACATACGGAAGCTGTATAGCGCGGTGACGAATACGCCAGCGGTCAGCATCCAGCTGGCGTAACCGGCGCCCCACAGTGACGACAGATGCACCGACTCGATGATCGCGTCCTTGGAAAAGAAGCCGGAAAAACCCGGAAACCCGATCAGCGCCAGCGATCCGAGCAGCGCCGTCCAATGGGTAATGGGCATGTACTTGCGGATGCCGCCCATCTTGCGGATGTCCTGGATGTGATGCATGCCGATGATCACCGAGCCAGCGGCCAGGAACAGCAGCGCCTTGAAGAAGGCATGGGTCATCAGATGGAACAAGCCCGCCGCGTAGGCGGAGGCACCCAGTGCGGTGATCATGTAACCCAGCTGCGACAATGTGGAATAGGCCACCACCCGCTTGATGTCGTTCTGCACGATACCGATCAAGCCCATGAAGAACGCCGTGGTCGCCCCGATGACCAGTATGAAAGACAGCGCCGTCTCGGACAGCTCGAACAAGGGCGACATGCGCGCCACCATGAAGATACCGGCCGTGACCATGGTGGCGGCGTGGATCAGGGCGGAGATGGGCGTCGGGCCTTCCATGGAGTCCGGCAGCCAGACATGCAGCGGCATCTGCGCCGACTTGCCCATGGCGCCAATGAACAACAGGATGCAGATCACCGTCATCACCGACCACTGGGCGTCGCCCCAGATGGTCATGGTGGTGCCGGCCATCTCGGGCGCCTTGGCGAACACCTGGGCGTAATCCAGGCTGCCGAAGTACATCAGCACCGCACCGATGCCGAGGATGAAGCCGAAGTCGCCGACACGATTGACCAGGAAGGCCTTCATGTTGGCGAAGATCGCCGTTTCCTTCTTGAAGTAGAAGCCGATCAGCAGGTAGGACACCAGCCCCACCGCCTCCCAGCCGAAGAACAACTGCAGGAAGTTGTTCGCCATCACCAGCATCAACATGGCGAAGGTGAACAGCGAGATATAGCTGAAGAACCGTTGATAGCCCTCCTCGTCCGCCATGTAGCCAATGGTGTAGATGTGCACCATCAGCGACACGAAGGTGACCACGGCCATCATCATGGCAGTCAGGTTGTCCACCAGGAAACCCACCTCGAAACGGATGCCCTCGGCCACCATCCAGGTGTATACCGATTCGTTGTAGACCGGGGCGCCCTCGAAGGCGTGCAACCAGAACACGTAGAGCGACAAGGCGCAGGAGATGCCGACACCCAGGGTCGTCACCCAGTGCGCACCCGCGCGGCCGACCTGATTGCGCCACAGGCCGGCAATCAGTGAGCCGATCAGTGGCGCCAGAACGATGCTGAGCAGAATGTTATCCATCGAATCAGCCTTTCAGAGAGTTCAGGTCCGCCACGTTGATGGTGCGCCGGACACGGAACAGCACCACCAGGATGGCCAGGCCGATGGCGGCCTCCGCCGCCGCCACCGTCAGAATGAAGAACACGAACACCTGCCCTGCGGTGTCACCCAGGAAATGGGAGAAGGCAACAAAGTTGATATTCACCGCCAACAGCATCAGCTCGATGCACATCAACAGGATGATCACGTTCTTGCGGTTGATGAACACCCCGGCCACGCTCACCGAAAACAGGATGGCCGCGACGATCAGGTAATCGGACAATGCAATCATCAGCCTTTCTCCTCGGCATCCATCTGGATTATCCGCAGACGATCCTTGGCCTTGACCTGCACCTGACGGGCCGGATCCTGATACTTGGTATCCGGCCGCCGCCGCATGGTCAAACCGATGGCGGCGATGATGGCCACCAGCAGAATCACCGCCGCGATCTCGAACGGATAGAGATACTGGGTGTACAAGGCGATGCCCAGCTCACGGGTGTTGCCGTAATCCGCCGGTGCCGGTGCCGGTGCCGGAAAACTGTCCAGACCGAACAGCCGCGGCCCGACCACCAGGATCATTTCCACCACCATGATCGCGGCCACCAGCACGCCCAAGGGCAGATTGCGAATGAAGCCGGCGCGCAGCTCCGCCAGGTTCACGTCCAGCATCATCACCACGAACATGAACAACACCATCACCGCGCCCACGTACACCAGTACCAAGGTGATGGCGAGGAACTCGGCCTCGGCAAGCAGCCACAGCGCCGCGCAATTGAAGAACGCCACCACCATGAACAACGCCGAATGCACAGGGTTGCGGCGGGTTACCACCATCACGGCCGCAAACAGCAGGATCGCGGCAAATACGTAGAACAGAAACTTTTCGAATTGCATGGCTTAGTCGACTCCGCGCCTCAACGATAGGGCGCCTGGGCGGCGCGGTCGGCGGCCAGCTGGGCTTCGTGCTTGTCGCCGATGGCCAACAGCTGATCCTTGGTCATGATGTTCTCACCTCGTTCCTCAAAGTGATATTCGTGCACCCGGGTCTCGACGATGGAGTCCACCGGGCAGGACTCTTCGCAGAACCCGCAATAGATGCACTTGAACAGATCGATGTCGTAACGGGTGGTGCGGCGCGAACCGTCTTGCCGTGGTTCCGCTTCGATGGTGATCGCCAGCGCCGGGCACACCGCCTCGCACAATTTGCAGGCAATGCAACGCTCCTCGCCGTTGGGATACCGGCGCAATGCATGTAGCCCGCGAAAACGCGGCGACTGCGGGGCCTTTTCCTCGGGATAGTTCAGCGTGACCTTGCGCGCAAACAGGTAGCGGCCGGTCAGGCTCAGCCCCTTGAGCAGTTCGAACAGAAACAGGCTACGGAAATAGGTGATGGCGTTTTTCATGCGCGTGCCCTCCTCAATCGAACCACCAGGGCATGTGACCGACCTTCATCAACGCGACCACCACGATCCAGACGATGGTGATCGGGATGAATACCTTCCAGCCCAACCGCATGATCTGGTCATAACGGTAACGGGGGAATGTGGCGCGAAACCACAGGAACAGGAACATGAAGAAGAAGGTCTTGAGCAGCAACCAGGCGAAGCCGGGCACCCAGGCGGTGTAGTCGCCCAGTAGCGGGATACCCTGGAACGGCGACAGCCAGCCGCCAAAGAACATCAGCACCGTCAGCGCCGAGATCAGGATCATATTGGCGTATTCGGCCAGGAAGAACACCGCGAAGGCCATGCCCGAATATTCGACGTGGAAGCCGGCGACGATCTCCGACTCACCCTCGGCCACGTCAAAGGGCGCCCGGTTGGTTTCCGCCACGCCGGATATCCAGTAGACCAGGAACAACGGCAGCAACGGCAGCCAATACCAGTGAAGGAAGCTGCCTTCCTGGCGCATGACAATCTCACCCAGGTTCAAGGTCCCGGCCGCCACCAGCACGCCCACCAAGGCAAAACCCATGGCAATCTCGTAGGCGACGATCTGTGCCGCCGAACGCATGGCGCCCAAAAAGGCGTATTTGGAGTTGGACGCCCAGCCGGCAATGACCACGCCATAAACACCCATCGACGTCAGCGCCAGGATGTATAACAGACCGGCATTGATATCGGCCAGCACCACGCCGGCATCGAAGGGGAACACCGCCCAGGCCACCAGCGCCGGGCCGATGGAGATCAGCGGCGCGATCAGGAACAGCAGTTTGTTGGCACCGGTGGGGAGGATGATCTCCTTGAACAGCAGCTTCACCGCGTCGGCGATGGGTTGCAGCCACCCCTTGGGACCGACCCGGTTCGGACCGACGCGCACCTGCATATAACCGATGAGCTTGCGCTCGGCATACGTGTAGTACGCCACCAGCAACAACAACGGGATCAGGATCGCGGCAATTTTCAACAGGATCTGTATGGGCAGCGGCAGCCATCCCCAAAAGGCAATCAGCCAGTCCATTACCGGGCTCCCACAGCTTGCTTAAGGTTGGTCAAAGACACCTGGTGCCGTCCTTTCATTTGCTTGTCAGGCCTTGATCAGGGAAACCTGACCGAAACCGCTCGCCAGATTCTCGCTACCGGGCACGCCCGTCGGCAGCCACAGGCAGTCGTCCGGGACGCGCTGATCGATGCGTACAGTCACCGATAGCGCCTGTCCGGCCTGCTGCAACATGGCCGCGTCGCCGTCGGCCAGTCCCAGCGTAGCGGCCAGCCGGTCGTTGATGCGCACGGCCCCCGTCCAGGCGTCCGGCGTGCGCTGCAAGGCGTCGGCCCGCCGCACCAGGGCGTCCACGCTGTACATCGCCACCCCGCCGATCCGTTCCGGGCCGGGCTGGGAGGCCAGCTCGGGGGACATGGCCTCGCTCTGGCCCACCGCATTGTTCGGCACCGCTTCCACCGCACTTGTGAGCAGCTCGTCGCGGACTTCATCCGGACCCAGGTAATCGAAACCGTCGATATCGAGCAGATTGCCCAGTACCCGCAATACCTTCCACGCCGGCCGCGCTTCGCCGGGCGGTGCCACCGCGCCGGCGTAGCCTTGGCGATCCCCCTGCAGATTCATCAGGGTACCAGCGCCCTCGCCCAAGCTGGCGGTGGGCAACAGGATATCGGCATGGGCCTCCAACCAAGGACTCTTGAAGGGTGTCAAGGCGATGACCTTGTCGGCACCGGCGAGGGCGGACTGCATCAGCGCCGGATTGGCGCTGTCGAACTCCGGCTCCACGCCCATCAGCAGCAGTGTCTTGCAGTTGCCGGCCAGGATGCCGATGGCGTCCAACCCCGCCTGGGCAAGCGCCTTGCCGCCGGGGCCACGGTGGGGCACGGCACCGGCCAACCACGCACCGGTGGTGTTGCCACCGTCCGGCGCAAATCCCAACGTCACATCGGCCGCCGCGGCGATATTGGCCGCCAGCCGCCGCAGCAGCTTGAAATCCGGGTGGGCATGGGCGACCACGCCGAGCAACACACTACCCTGCCGTGCCGCTTTGAGATGCTTGGCGATGACGCCGGCCTCGGTCCCCTCGGCCGGTTCCACACCGGCGGTGTCGGCACCAAGGGCCGCCGCCACCGCGGCCAATGCCCGTACCATGCGCGAGGGCGCAACAACCCACTGTTCCGCCAGTTCGTAATTGAAGTCATATGCGATCGGATTGATCGCGATGACCTGCCCGCCGTTGTGCACCGCTTGCCGCAATCGATGATTGAGCAGCGGCTGATCCTTACGCAACCAGGACCCGATCAGCAGGGTGGCGTCGTTGTCCGACAGCGCGGCGAAGGTTTGGCCCAGCCAGGGCAGCACCGGATCCGCGGCGGCGTCGCGGAAGTCGCTTTGGCGCAAGCGATGGTCGATATGATTGGACCCGACACCGCGCGTGAGTTTCTGGGCCAGGTACAGGGCTTCCAGGCTGGCGCTGGGGGACACCAGCGTGCCCAGCTGTCCCGCGGCGGATTTGATCGTCTCGGCCGCGGCGCGCAGCGCCTGTTGCCAATCGGCGGGTTTGAGAACGTCGCCCTGACGCATCAAGGGCTGCAACAGGCGGTCTTCGCTGTTGAGGCCTTCATAGCCGAAGCGGTCCCGATCACTCAGCCAGGTCTCGTTGACCGCTTCGTTGTCGCGCGGCACGGCACGTATCACCGCGTTGCGCCGCGCATGCAAATAGAAGTTGGCACCCACGCCGTCATGGGGCGAGACACCGGGGTGCTGGGTCATTTCCCAGGCCCGCGCCTCGAAGCGCGACGGCTTGGCGGTGAGCGCGCCCACCGGGCACAGGTCGATGACATTGCCGGACAACTCGGAACTGACCGCATGCTCCACGAACACACCGATACGCATGTGTTCGCCGCGGCCGGTGGCCCCCAGCTCCCGCAGACCGGCGATCTCGCTGCCGAAACGCACACAACGGGTGCAGTGGATACAGCGGGTCATCTCGGTGGCGATCAACGGGCCGATGTCCTCGTCCCTTACCACCCGCTTGCGCTCACTGTAACGGGACAGGTCGCTGCCGTAGCCCATGGCGACGTCCTGCAACTCGCATTCGCCCCCCTGATCGCAAATCGGGCAATCGAGGGGATGATTGATGAGCAGGAATTCCATGGTGCCCATCTGGGCCTCGCGCGCCAGCGGCGAGCGGGTGAACACCTTCATGCCGTCGGCCACCGGGGTGGCGCAGGCCGGCAGCGGCTTGGGCGCCTTCTCGACCTCCACCAGGCACATGCGGCAGTTGGCCGCCACCGACAGTTTCTTGTGATAGCAGAAGCGCGGCACCGTGATGCCCGCCGCGTCGGTGACCTCGATCAGCATCTGCCCCGGTACCGCGGTCAGCTGCTGGCCGTCCACCTCGATCGTGATGTTCTGCTCTTCTGCCATGTTCTTTGATCAGCTCAGAGTTGGGAAGGTGCAGCGCGCCGGGACGCGAAGATCGCACAATGTTTCATGTTCGGGGCAAGCGCCGTGTTGATCTCGATCGCATCGCGTCTTCGCATCCTTTGCGTAGCCGAACCGGTGTTCACACCAGGCACTTGCCATGATCGATGTGATACTGGAATTCGTCCCGGAAGTGCTTGATGAAGCCGGCCACCGGCATGGCAGCGGCATCGCCCAACGCACAGATGGTGCGACCCATGATCTTCTTGGCGACATCGTCGAGCAGATCCAGGTCCTCCTGGCGGCCCTTGCCGGTCTCGATACGATGCACCACCCGGTGCATCCAGCCGGTGCCCTCACGGCAAGGCGTGCATTGGCCGCAGGATTCCTCGTAGTAGAAGTACGAGATACGGTCGAGCACCTTGACCATGCAGTTGCTATCGTCCATCACGATGACGGCACCGGAACCCAGCATGGAACCGGCCCCGGCGATGGCCTCGTAATCCATGGTCAAATCCATCATCACGTCACCGGGCAACACGGGCGCTGAAGAACCGCCGGGGATCACCGCCTTCAGGCGACGGCCGTCGCGCATGCCGCCGGCCATCTCCAGCAACTCGGCAAAAGGCGTGCCCAGCGGGATCTCGTAATTGCCCGGCTTGGCGACATTGCCCGACACGGAGAACAACTTGCAGCCACCGCTTTTCTCGGTGCCGATGTCGTGAAACCACTGCGGCCCCTGGCGCACGATGTCGGGGATCGACGCCAGGGTCTCGGTGTTGTTGATGACCGTCGGTCGACCGTACAGGCCGAACATCGCCGGGAACGGCGGCTTGAACCGCGGCTGGCCCTTCTTGCCTTCGATGGATTCGAGCAGCGCCGTCTCTTCGCCGCAGATATAGGCGCCTGCGCCCAGATGGGTGTGGATGTCGTAACTGAATCCGGAACCGAGGATGTTGTCCCCCAGCAAACCCGCCGCCCGGGCCTCTTCCAGCGCGGCCTCGAAGCGCTCGTAGGGCTCCCAGAATTCGCCGCGGATATAGTTGTAGCCCGCCGCGGCGCCGATGGCGTAACCGGCGATGATCATCCCCTCGATCAGCGCGTGGGGGTTGTAGCGCAGGATGTCGCGATCCTTGAAGGTACCCGGCTCGCCCTCATCCGAGTTGCACACGATGTACTTGTCGCCGGGCGCGGCACGATTGATGAACGACCATTTCAAACCGGTCGGAAAGCCGGCCCCGCCGCGACCGCGCAGGCCGGACTGCTTGACCATGTCGATCAGGTCGTCCTGGGACATGTCTCCCGCCAGGACGCGCTTCAACGCCTCGTATCCGCCTTCGGACTGGTAGGCGTCCAGGCGCCAGGGCCGGTCCAGATGCAGGGTTCGGAAGCAGACTTCGTTCGCCATCAGTCCAGTCCGTCCAATATGGAATCCACCAGTTCAGGGGTGAGATTTTCGTAATACTTGGTACCGATCTGCATCATCGGCGCACCGCCGCAGGCGCCCAGGCATTCGACTTCCTTGAGACTGAACCGACCGTCCGCCGTGACCTCGCCAAAGCCGATACCCAGCCGCTGCCGGATATGATCCAGGATGCCTTCGGAACCATTGATCAGGCAGGAGACATTGGTGCACAGACAGATCTTGTGCCGCCCCACCGGCTGGAGTTCGTACATGGAATAGAAGGTAGCCACCTCGTAAACCGCGATGGGCGGCATGTCGAGGTAGTCCGCCACCTTGTCCATCAAGGTCTGGGTAAGCCAGCCACCGTTGGCGCCCTGCACTTCCATCAACGCCCCCATGACAGCGGACTGCTTCCACTCCGGCGGATACTTGGCGACCCATTTGTCGATGGCGGCACACAGATCGGGCTCGAACAACCCGGACTTATCGGCCTTTTTGTCGACCCGCTGCATGGGCTCGCTACGCATGGTCATCTGTCGATTTCTCCGAATACCACGTCCATGGTGCCGATAATGGCCACCACGTCCGCCAGCATGTGGCCCTTGGCCATCTCGTCCATGGCCGCGAGATGGGCAAAGCCGGGGGCCCTGACCTTCACACGATACGGTTTGTTCGCGCCGTCGGATGCCAGGAATACGCCGAACTCCCCTTTGGGCGCCTCGACCGCGGCATAGACTTCACCGGGAGGAACGCAGAAACCCTCCGTGAACAGCTTGAAATGGTGGATCAGCGCTTCCATGTCGTCCTTCATGTCCGCACGACGCGGTGGCGTGATCTTGTGATCCTCAAGCATCACCGGACCGGAATGCGTGCGCAGCCACTGGATGCATTGCTTGATGATGCGGGTGGACTGACGAAGCTCCTCGATCCGTACCAAATAGCGGTCGTAGCAATCGCCGTTGGTGCCCACCGGAATATCGAAACCCACCTTGTGGTACGCGGCATAGGGCTGTTTTTTGCGCATATCCCAGGCAATGCCGGAGCCGCGCAGCATCGGTCCGGTAAAGCCCAACTGCATGGCGCGCTCCGGCGACACCGTGCCGATCCCCACGGTGCGTTGCTTCCAGATCCGGTTGTCGGTGAGCAGGGTTTCGTACTCGTCCACCAGGCCGGGGAAGCGATCGACGAAGTCCTCGATGAAATCGAGCAAGGAGCCTTCCCGGGCCTGGTTGCGGCGTTTGGCTTCGCGCTCGCTGGTCCACTGACCGGCCTCGTAGCGCGGCATTTGATCGGGCAGATCGCGGTAGACGCCGCCGGGGCGATAATAGGTGGCATGCATACGGGCGCCGGATACCGCTTCGTAGCAGTCCATCAGGTCTTCCCGCTCGCGGAAGCAGTACAGGAACACCGTCATGGCCCCGACGTCCAGCGCGTGGGTGCCAAGCCACATCAGGTGATTGAGGATACGGGTGATTTCGTCGAACATCACCCGGATGTACTGCGCCCGTTCCGGGACTTCGATGTCGAGCAGCCGCTCGATGGCGCGCACGTAGCCGTGCTCATTGCACATCATCGAAACGTAGTCGAGCCGATCCATATAACCGATGGACTGGTTGTACGGCTTGCTCTCGGCCAGCTTCTCGGTGCCGCGATGCAGCAGTCCGATATGCGGGTCAGCCCGCTCGATCACCTCACCGTCCATTTCCAACACCAGACGCAACACCCCATGTGCGGCCGGGTGCTGGGGACCGAAATTCAACGTGTAGTTGCGGATTTCACGCATCGGGCTGGCCTTCCTCCACCTCGGGTGCTGCCGGCTTCCAGCCGTCCTCGTAGCGCGCATCGTGCCGGATCACCCGTGGCACCAGGGTGCGCGGCTCGATGCTGACCGGCTCATACACCACACGGGCCTGTTCCGGGTCGTAGCGCATCTCGACCTGGCCGATAAGCGGAAAATCCTTGCGAAACGGATGCCCGATGAAGCCGTAATCGGTGAGGATCCGGCGCAGGTCGGGGTGGCCGCGGAACATGATGCCGAACAGATCGAAGGCCTCGCGTTCGAACCAATCAACGCTGGCCCAAATGCCGATGACCGAATCCACGATAGGTTCGTCGGCGTCCAGAAACACCTTTACCCGCAGTCGCACATTGTGGGTGATGGACAATAGTTGGTAGAGCACGGCGAAGCGGTTTTCCGGCCGCAGCTCCGGCACATCACGCACCACGCCGCGACCAAAACCGGTATTGGCCGCGGCAGTGGTGATCCATTCCGATTGCCCGTAGGTGGCGTAATCGACTCCACAGACATCGATACACTGCTCGAACGACAGCGCCTTCTTTTCGCGCAGTAGTTGCATCACCGGCAACAGTTTGTCGCGTGGCACCATCAGCGTCAGCTCGCCATTGGCGCGCTGCCAACTGCACTCGAGGCCGTCGAGATGTTCTTCCAGGGCCTCTTCAAGCCCATCGAGCCGTTGTTCAGGCTTCATGCGCGGGTCAAGCTCCGTTCCGTCATCGGGCGATGGTGTTGGTTCGCCGGATCTTGTTCTGTAATTGCAGGATGCCGTACAGCAGGGCTTCGGCGGTCGGCGGACAGCCGGGGACGTAGACATCCACAGGAACGATCCGGTCGCAACCGCGCACCACGGAATACGAGTAGTGGTAGTACCCGCCGCCGTTGGCACAGGAACCCATGGAGATCACCCACCGGGGCTCGGGCATCTGGTCGTACACCTTGCGCAACGCGGGCGCCATCTTGTTGACCAGGGTGCCCGCCACGATCATCACATCCGACTGGCGGGGACTGGGACGGAAGATCATACCGAACCGGTCCATGTCGTAACGGGCCGCGGCGGCGTGCATCATTTCCACCGCGCAACAGGCCAAGCCGAAGGTCATCGGCCACATGGAACCGGTACGGGCCCAGTTGATCACCGAATCCAGGCTGGTGGTGACGAAGCCTTTGTCGAGGACGCCCTCTATTCCCATTCCAGGGCCCCCTTCTTCCATTCATAGATGAAGCCCACCACCAGGATACCCAGGAACACCATCATGCCCCAGAAACCGACCATGCCGATCTCGTCGAGCGCCACCGCCCAGGGAAACAGGAAGGCGATCTCCAGATCGAAGATGATGAACAGGATGGCCACCAGGTAGTAGCGCACATCGAACTTCATGCGGGTATCTTCGAAGGCCTCGAAGCCGCATTCATAGGGGGAATTCTTTTCCGCATCCGGCTTACGCGGCGACAGACCGAAGCCCACCGCAACGGCGGCGACCCCGACAAATATCCCGAGCAGGATAAACAGCAGGATGGGTAGGTAATTGGCTAGCACGCGCTGGCTTCCTCCCGAAAGTGCTTGTTGTGCGGATTAAACGGCAACCCTTTAATTTATGCCCTGAGTCTATGTCAGCCCCTGCTCGGTGTCAATTCACACAATAGCCGCAACCGACTGTTTTAACAGGTATTTTTGTATTTTCACCACGCATAAAAAAACGGTATCGCCAAAAAATGACGATACCGTTGCAGATGGTGCCCAAGGCCGGACTCGAACCGGCACGGCTTGCGCCACTACCCCCTCAAGATAGCGTGTCTACCAATTCCACCACTTGGGCCGAAAACATTGTCACGAACGGTCGGTGAGGTGCTCGACCGTCCGACCGAGGATCACTCGGCTGGGACCGGCACCGCCGGCACGTCGCCTTGGGCCGCGGGCTCATCGGCCACCGGAGGCAGATCCCCGGTCGCGGGTACAGCCGGCTGCTCGGCGGCGGGCGTGGCACGATCCATCAGCCCTGTGTCACGGGCGGTGTTCATCGCAAAGTACGCCAATGCCAGGCTGGTGATGAAAAACAGCGTCGCCAGGATCGCCGTGGTGCGGCTCAGGAAGTTGCCCGAGCCCTGCGAACCGAACACCGTCGCCGACGCGCCGCTGCCAAAGGCAGCGCCGGCATCGGCACCCTTGCCGTGCTGAATCAACACCAGCCCGATCAGGGCCAGCGACAACAACAGATGTACGACAATCAGAACAGTTTCCATCAGTTGACCTCAAGTCGCCGCAGCGACGCTTCTTCAGGCATTGGCAGCCGTGCAGATGGCCAGGAAATCCGCCGGCTTCAACGAAGCCCCGCCGATCAGGCCGCCATCAATATCCGGCTGCGCCAGCAATTCCGCGGCGTTACCGGGGTTCATGCTACCGCCGTACAGGATCTGAATCTTCTCGGCAACCGCCTGGCTGCTGGCCGCCACCCGCCCGCGGATGAAGGCGTGGACATCCTGCGCCTGTGCCGGCGTGGCCGTTTTCCCGGTACCGATCGCCCATACGGGCTCGTAGGCGATCACACCCTTACCCAGCGCGTCGACACCGCAGCGCGCGATCACCGCGTCCACCTGGCGGGCGACCACGTCTTCAGTGACGCCGCTCTCCCGCTCTTCAAGGGTTTCACCGATGCAGAACAGCGGAATCAGGCCGTGCTTGAGCGCGACTTCGAATTTCTCCGCCACCAGGGCATCGCTTTCCCCATGGTAGGTGCGCCGCTCCGAGTGGCCAATGATCACGTACTGGCAGCCGAAGGCCGCCAGCATCGGACCGGAAATCTCGCCAGTGTAAGCGCCGGCGTCATGGACGGACAGATCCTGGCCGCCCCAACCCACCGGCGTTCCGGTCAGTGCGTCACGTGCGGCCGGGATGAACACCGCTGGCGGACAAACCGCCACCGCAGCCGTCTTGACCTCGGCGATACCCGCCTTGATGCCATTCAGCAGCTCCGCCACGCTTTCGGGCGAACCGTTCATTTTCTAGTTACCGGCGACCAGTGGTTGACGCATTGAATCCTCCCGGGGAAATCAGGCGGCGTAGCTTACCCACGCACCTGCCGTAAATCAATGCAATTCCGGCCTTTTTTGACGAACTTCCCCGGTATGCCGGGATTGCGTATAGTGGCGCCAGCGCGGCTTATGGCCGCCATAAGAAGCATAAGGAGGAGACATGCCCCGCACTTGCCGCCACACATTTCGGCTCGGCGCCGTACTCATCGCCGCCGGCATGCAGGCCGGTTGCTCGTCCCTGCCGTCCATTCCCTGGTTCAGCGACGACGACGCGCCCAGCACCGGCGGCAAACAGATCCAGATCCGCTCCAATCCCGCCGGTGCCGAGGTGTTGGCCAACGACCGGCCGATCGGCATCACGCCGGTCACCGTCACCCCGAGCAACATCTGGAACACCGGCTTCAGGACCGCCACGGACTACGGCATGAACTATCAGTATGTCGGTACCCTGACGATCCGCATGCCCGGCTGCAAGGACTTCAAGACGGAGGTGGACGATTATCTGCTGCACAAGGATGTCGCGGTGCAGTTGGAATGCGGGGCCGACTACCGGCCGCTGGCGGCACCTGCCGTCCCCCAACCCCAAACCACCCCCGCCGGTGGAGTTGCCGCCCCTGCGGGTAGCTACGCCCCGGCCGACTTCGAAACCTCGGAAGAGATCATGGCGCGTCGCCTTCGCCGCCTGGAAGGCCTGCTCAACCGCGGCCTGATCACCGAGGACGAATACCAACAGGTGCGGCGCCGCATCCTCGGCGAGCTGTAAACCGGCCGCCACGCCGGGTCCGCCGCGCGTTGGACCCGGCACTTCAGCTGGCCAGGAAGGCATGCGACTTTCAGTCATATTCGGACCAATGCCCGCGACGCAAGCCACCGGCCGTTGCGTGAGAGGGCGCATACGACTGTCCCGGCGCCAGACACCTTTCTCATCCTTCAGGCGACAAATGCCGTGGCTGCTCGCACTGGTCTTCGCGGTGACGATCACGCCGCCGAGCGACGCCCGTGGCCTCGACACGGTGCACATGCAGTTGCGCTGGCACCATCAATTCCAGTTCGCCGGCTACTATGCGGCACTCGAAAAAGGCTACTACGCCGAAGCCGGTCTGGACGTGCAGATCCATGCCGGTGCACCGGGACGCACGCCGGTGGAAGAGGTCCTATCCGGCCGCGCCCAGTACGGCGAAGCCAACAGCGAATTGCTGTACCGGCGACTCACCGGCGCTCCCGTGGTGGCGCTCGCCAGCATATTCCAACACTCGCCGTCGGTCCTGCTGGCGCGCAGCGACCGCGACATCCACTCCCCCCAGGATCTTGCGGGCAAGCGTGTGATGCTGATCGGCGATGTCACCGATGCCGATTTCCAGGCCATGTTCCAGAACGAGGGTGTGCCCATCGACTCGCTGGACATCCAGCCCAGCAGCTACCAGATCGACGATCTGATCGCAGGGCGCACCGACGCGTTCAACTCCTACCTGACCAACGAACCCTTCTATCTGCAACAGCGCCGCGTCCCCTACACCATCATCGATCCGCGCCGTTACGGCATCGATTTCTACAGCGACATCCTGTTCACCACCGAGCAGGAACTGCGGGATCACCCCCAGCGCGTCATGGCTTTCCGCCATGCGACACTGCGCGGATGGCAGTACGCCATGCAACATCCAGGCGAAATCATCGACCTGTTGCTGACCAAGTATCAGGTGACCAAGACCCGCGCCCATCTGGAATACGAAGCCAGCTCGATGCGCGGCCTGATCATGCCGGACCTGATCGAGATCGGTCACATGAATCCGGGACGCTGGAAACACATGGCGGATGTATTCGTGAAGGTCGGCATGATCGAACCCGGATACGACCTGGATGGATTCCTGTTCGATCCGACGTCGGATACCGAACTGAAACGTTGGAAGCGCACTGCCTTTGTCGGGACCATCGTGATTGCCGCGCTGGGTCTGCTGGCGGCCATCTTTTTTGCGGTAAATCGGCGGCTACGACACGAGGTACAACGTCGCCAGGACGCCGAGGAACGCATCCGCGAACTGGCTTATTACGACACCCTGACCGAGCTGCCAAATCGCAACCTGTTCTATGATCGCCTGCAACAGGCGGTCAATCATGCCGAACGCACCGACAGCGGTCTGGCGCTATGTTTCATCGACCTGGACGGATTCAAGGCCATCAACGACGATCACGGCCACATGGTGGGTGACGAGCTGTTGCGGTCGGTGGCGGCGCGACTGCGCGAGACCGTGCGGGCATCGGACACGGTCGCCCGGTTCGGCGGCGACGAGTTCGTGGTGCTTCTGCCAGAAGCAGGCGACCCTGAAACCGCTCGACACCTGACGCAAGTGCTGTATGACAGCATCCGCCAACCGTACGAGCTGAACAGCTGCACCATCCTGATCAGCGCCAGTATCGGTATCACCTTGTACCCAACGGACGAGCAGAATGTCCGCGACCTGCTCAGCGCCGCGGACGCCGCCATGTATCGCGGCAAACAATCAGGCAAGGATTGCGTGGTGATGTGGGGAGACGGACGTCCGCAGTAAAGCCGGAGACGTCCTGACAGATTACGCGGAAACCTGCCTCACTACATCGGCAATGCGATTGGCCAGCTGGTCGACCTGTCCGGATTCACGACCTTCGACCATCACCCGGATAAGCGGTTCGGTACCGGACGGCCGTAGCAGGACGCGACCGTTGGCCCCGAGTTCGGCTTCCACCTGCGCCACCGCGGCACACACCCCGTCCGCGGCCATGATATCGCCGGGGACGGCGCCACTGAGGCGGACGTTGACCAATTGCTGGGGAAATTTGGTCATGCCCTGGCGCAGTTGTTTGAGGGTTTTACCGGTCACGTGCATTTCCGCCAGCACCTGCAATGCAGAGACAATCCCATCGCCGGTGGTGGTGCGATCACGACAGATGATGTGGCCCGACGGCTCCCCACCAAGATCCCACCCCTGGGCCGCCAGCCGTTCCAGGATATAGCGGTCACCGACCTGGGTCCGCTCGAAACCGATCCCGAGCGCGCCCAACGCCTGTTCCAGCCCCAGATTGCTCATCAGCGTGCCGACCACGGCGCCTGTCAAGCCGCCGCCGGCCAACCGCGAACGGGCGATGATATAGAGGATCTCGTCACCGTCGACCAGCTCGCCGTCCTCGTCCACCAACAGCACCCGATCGCCATCGCCATCCAGACCGATGCCGACGTCCGCGCCCAACTCCCGCACACTGGCCTGCAACGCCTCCGGATGGGTGGAGCCGACGCCTTCGTTGATGTTGAGCCCGTCGGGCTGATCGCCGATCGCGGTCACCGTTGCGCCGAGCTCTTCGAGCACGTCCGGCGCGATGTGATAAGTCGCGCCGTTAGCACAGTCCACCACCACCTTGATCCCGGCAAAGGTCATCCGTGAGGGAATGGTGCTTTTGCAGAATTCGATATAGCGACCGCGCGCATCCTCCACCCGCTTCGCCTTGCCCAGTTGCGCCGAACTGACGCAACTCATGGGCCGATCCAGTTCGGCCTCGATGGCAAGCTCCACGGCGTCCGGCAGCTTGCTGCCGTCCCCGGCGAAGAACTTGATGCCATTGTCCGGATGCGGGTTGTGGGACGCGCTGATGACGATACCGGCCTTCGCGTGCAAGGTGCGAGTCAGATAAGCGATACCCGGCGTCGGCATGGGACCGAGCATGCGCACATCCATGCCGGCGGCGGACAAGCCGGCCTCCAATGCCGCCTCGAACATGTAGCCGGATATCCGCGTGTCCTTGCCGATCAGGATCTTGCCTCCCTCACCGCCACCCAGCACCCGACCGGCCGCCCAACCGAGCTTGAGCACGAACTCGGGATTGATATGCCCCTCACCGACCGTGCCGCGCACGCCATCAGTGCCGAAATACTTGCGTTTCATTGTTGTCACTCCATCCCGGCGTCTCGCACCGCCGTCACCAGTTTAAGCGCGCTCACGGTCTCCGCCACGTCGTGTGCCCGTACGATACGCGCGCCACGCTGTACCGCAAGCACGGCCGCCACCACGCTGGGCACCAGACGCTCATCGACGGCCAGACCCAGCAGATCACCGAACATCCGCTTGCGGGACAACCCGACCAGCAGCGGCAAACCCAGCGCATGGAACCTGTCCAGGCGCGCCAGTAGCGCCAGGTTGTGCGCCAGCTGTTTGCCGAATCCGAACCCTGGATCCACCAGCAGCCGCTCCCGGGCAATCCCCGCCGCCTCGCACGCGGAAACCCGCTGCGTAAGGTAGTCGTGCACCTCGGCCACCACATCACCGTAGCGCGGCGCCCGCTGCATAGAGCGCGGCTCGCCCTGCATATGCATCAAACAGACCGGCACACCGCTGTCCCGGGCCACCTGCAGTGCCCCGGGCGCCGTCAAGGCCGCCACGTCGTTGATCATGCCGGCACCGGCCGCGACCGCCGCCGCCATCACCGCCGGCTTGCTGGTGTCGACGGAAATCGGCACCGGCAATCGTGGCGCCAATGCCTCGACCACCGGGATCACGCGGGCCAGTTCATCCGCCTCCGAAACCGGTTGCGCCCCCGGCCTGGTGGACTCGCCACCGATATCGATCAACGCAGCACCGGCGTCGCACATGGCCTGAGCCTGGGCAACCGCCGCTGCCGGCGCGATGAAACGCCCGCCATCAGAGAAGGAGTCCGGCGTGACGTTGAGCACACCCATGACCTGCGGTCGCGTCAGGTCGAGCAGCTTGCCGGCACAATCGAGTTGCATAGGGATTCCACATGAAACAGGCCGGGCGTGACTATTGCCACGCCCGGCCCGATTCTAGCCCAGCTGACTGCGCGGTGGCGCAGACGGCGTCCGCTCAATCATCAATGCTGACTAGCAGGACCGCCGATGGGACCGTCCGACTTGCCTTCACCGGCCTCGCCTTTGCCTTCACCTTCGCCGCCGGTTTTCAAACCGCCGCCGGGATGGGTGGGGTCGTCGTCCCAGCCGCTGGGCGGGCGCGGCGTGCGGCCGGCCATGATGTCGTCGATCTGGTGACTGTCGATGGTTTCATACTTCATCAACGCATCGGCCATCATATGCAGCTTGTCGGTATTGGACTTGAGAATGTCCTCGGCACGCTGATAGTTGCGATCGATGAACACCCGCACCTCCTCGTCGATGGCATGGGCGGTGTCGTCCGATACGTTCTTGTGCTGCGTCACCGAACGACCCAGGAACACCTCTTCGTCTTCCTCACCATACAGCAGCGGCCCCAATTTCTCGGACAAGCCCCACTTGGTGACCATATTGCGAGCCAGTTCGGTGGCGCGCTTGATGTCGTTGGAAGCACCTGTGGTTACCTTTTCGCTGCCGAAGATCAGCTCCTCGGCAATACGGCCGCCGAACAGGCTGCATAACTGGCTTTCAAGAAACTGTTTTGAGTAACTGAGACGGTCCTCTTCCGGCAGAAACATGGTCACGCCCAGTGCACGTCCCCGCGGGATGATGGTTACCTTGTATACCGGGTCATGACCCGGGACAAGCCGGCCAACAATGGCATGACCGGCCTCGTGGTAGGCAGTGAGTTTCTTCTCCTCCTCACTCATTACCATGGAACGTCGTTCGGCACCCATCATGATCTTGTCCTTGGCGCGTTCAAAATCGTCCATGTCTACATGCTTCTTGTTACCGCGGGCGGCAAACAGGGCCGCCTCGTTTACAAGGTTGGCAAGGTC
>JASBTJ010000046.1 GCA_030148485.1 Gammaproteobacteria bacterium
CCGCCCACTGCCCGCATGCAACGGCAGCAGGCCCCGCGCCAGCCCCATGCGCAGCGCGCCCGGACGAGCATGATCCAACGCCCCGTCCCGGGCCGCCTCAAACGCCGCGTGATTGAGCGTGGTGCGCGCATGATGCACCAGCACCCATTGCAGACCGCCCAGCCCCAGCAACAACAGCATCGGCGTCACAATGACCGTTTCCAGCAACGCCGCGCCGGACACGCACCGGCCCACCGGCCGCACCTTCCCTATGCTCATCAGCGCTTCCTTGCGACTGTGGGTGATTACATCGCGCCCGCCTTGGCGAGCAAACAGACGACCGACCTCGGGTCGGGGTCGCTTCAGGGCATCCTACGTGGATCCAACGTCCCGTTCAGTGACCGACGTCGCGCCAAGGCAAACCGCGGGGCGCGCAGGCATGCCTGCGGCGCGGCGACGTTGTTCGGTGCGATCGCATTGCACCGAATCCACCGGCTCCCCCCTCTCACCATCGGCGTGACAACCCGGTCAAGTTAAAACCGAATCGGCTCCACTCGCACCCTCTGACGGGTGGCCTGGGTCTTATTGCGGACGTGGGCCCGCAGTGGGTAGGGGCCGTCGCGTTTCTTGCAAAAAGGCGACAACCCCCGATCGCGTATTAGGATCGCGTGGATTTCTATGTGTCGCCGTCTCGTGGATGCAAGGCCTTTTTACCTGCAGCCTGCTGTAGATCACGAGCTGTAGTTCTTGTTGTTCGAGGCGAAGCGTTGCCAGGGCTGGTTGCGTTCTCCTTCGTCTTCGACCTGACCGAGGTGTCGATATCTTTACAGACGACTCTTGCCGGCCGTTTCAGCTTGTCCGGGAATGGACAGTGGCGATCCAGTCGTCGGTTTCATGTCTCACTCAACGGCTTTTCCCTCCGGTCAGATTGCTTATACTGGTCGCCAGTGTTGTAAGCGGTGCCGTTTGCGCGGCGGCCGCGCAGTAGTCTGTCACGCGTTCGGGTCGCAGTACCGCTGGGTCCTATTGGTTGTTTCAGCGGTGGTCTGTGACGCTTGGCAACGCAGCATAAAAACGGGCCTGGCGGGTAGGGTCCTGGTTGTGGATGTGCATTGGGGGGCGCGTGCCTGCTTGCAGTGGGCTCAATCAGCTTGTGTTCGCGAGGCTGTCCGCCTGCCCGTGCCAAGACGGACGACGTGACGGACGATGCGATTCAAACTGGCTTACAGGCTGAAGAAGTCTGATCTTCTGACCGTGGCGGTGCTGGCGGTCGGCATTGGTGCGTTGTTGTTTTTCAAGGGTGTCGATCGCGCGCCGGGCGTGACACCCGATTGCCCAGAGTGTCGGGCGGATGTCGGCTCCATGGAGCGGGGCGGCCATTATGAGGAAATGCTGTGGAACGGCGCCCAGCATGTGCATCATTCGTCCAACGAAAGCCTGCTGCAGTTCACCCGGGCCAATCGCCTCAGGGTGGATAGCAAGGACGCCAAGATCGCCAATTGCGTCGATTGCCATGGTGATGGCCCGGATGCCGCGGCGCCCTCGCTGGGTGCCTTGTGGGTGCGCTTTCCCCGTCTGGACAAGGCGACCGGTCGCATCATCGATTTCGAGAAGGCGGTCCAGCACGAGTTCGTCAATCGTTACGACGGCACCAAGCCGTTCTACAACGAGGTGCGTATCACCGAGATCATGGTGTACGCCTACGAAAAGGCGCGGCAGCAGGGCCGGGTGTTCGATGTGGAGCCGGACGACGGGCAGCCATTGACCGTTGCCCAGTTGGATGCGTTGGACACCTCGGCGGCCTGTCGCCGGTCCTTCGACAAGTTGGGCGTACCCAAGGGCGACATCGCGCCTTATGTGGTCAAGGGCTGCAACATCTTCACCGAGACCGCCCGCAATCGTCCCGCGGGTTACGGGTTCTGGAAGACCCGGATGAACTGTTCTTCCTGCCATATGGACGCGGGCGGCAAGGAGTACGCGGCCCATGTGGGGGATGCGTTGGTGAATTACCCCGGTGTGTATTCGTCCAACAACATCGTATTCACCAATCGCATGCGCATCGCGCGTTGCTACGCCCATTCGATCAACGAGATCCTGTACGGCGCCAACTCCGAGCATTACAAGCTGATCACCCTGTACATGGCCTGGCTGGCGGAGAAGGAACAGCTGCGGGTGGGCGAGCACCGTCCGAGCCGGGGGATCCACAACATTCGCGGCACGGCGGCGCGCCACGCCAGCATCATCGCCGGCCAGAAGTCGTATGCCCAGAAGTGCGAGATCTGCCACGGTCCGGCGGGCTACGGCAGTGATCGCTTTGATCGGTTGCGGGATTTTTCGCCGCCGCCGATCAACGGTAGCGAGGCCTTCGTCCATACCGCGACCTTGTCGTATTCCAGCCGTTTCGCCTCGTTCATCCTGAACAACATGCCCCCGGGCGCGACCCATGAGGCGCCGCTGTTGAGCGAACAGGAGGCGCTGGATATTGCCGAATTCATCCGCGTGCAGACCCGGCCCTCCGCCCCGGGGACCAGCAACCTGGCGGTGTTCTACAACTACCTGACCAATACCGTCATGGAAGCCTGGTTCGGTGACAAGACGGGGGGCGGAAGCTGATGGTGTTCTCGACACGGATGGAGCTGTCGCGGAACCTGTTCCCTGGCTTTGTAATGGCGCTCATCAATCTGCCCATGAGCATCGGCTTTGCCTTCCTGGCCGGGGTGCCGCCGGTGATGATGATCACCTCCAGCGTGGTATGCGCGGTGATCGGCCATTTTCTGAACGCGTCCCGCTACGCGGTGGGCGGTCCCAATTCAGCCACCTCCATCCTGATCTCGGTGGCGGTGACGCCGTTCGCCCCGCAGATGGGTGACCTGTATGTCGGCTATGTGGCGACCTTGGCGTTGTTGGTTGGCCTATGGCAGTTGTCGTTCTGTTTTGTCTTTGCCCGCTACCACATCACCGATTACTTCAATAACGACATCATCGAAGGACTGGTGCTGGGCATCGGCATCATCTTCGTGCTGGCGACCCTGTACATGGTGCTGGGGATGCCGCAGATGTCCTATACCCAGTGGCTGGTGTTCGACGTGCTCAGCTTGGCGATTGGCAGTTATGCCGGAGAGGGCAGCTACTACGCGCTGGCACTGGGGACCATCACCATCGTCACAGGGTTGTTGCTGCGGCGCACCCCGTTGCGTCGCTATGCCATCGTCGGTGCGTTGGCGGTGGGGCTGGTGGCGTTGCTGGTGCTCGAATCGTTTGCGAGTTTCGATATCGAACGGGTTGGCTGGATCGATCTGGCGGTGGTGACCAGTATGCCGGACGTGCGTCAGGCCAGTCTGCCCATTGTCGCCAACTTCATCGGCCCGGCGTTCGTCATTGCCATCATCAGTACCTTGCAGGCCATCACCGTGGCCAAGGCGGTGCGGGCGGAAGACGAACGGATCAACCCGTTGCGGGATATCTTCTCCCAGGGCGTGCAGCATGTGGCGCTGGCCTTTCTGCATGGCGCGCCGGTGGCCAACTCCATCAACAAGAGTGTCGCCAAAAAGGAGTTGAACTCCGGCTCCCGGGCGTTGCTGTACTCGGCGCTTTTTACCGTGGTGCTGGTGGTGTATCTGGAGTTCGTCATCGCCTATATCCCGCTGGCGATCTTGGGTGGCTTGTTGTTCCTCAGTGGCCTGAGCATGGTGCAGTGGCCGGTGATCAAGCGCTATCTGTCCAGCAGCGGCAAGACCGCGGCGATTTTCTTCAGCACGGCGCTGCTGGTGGTGGTGGTGGATATCTACACGGCCGTGACCTTTGCGATTCTGGCGACCTTTGTGATCAACGTGATCACCGTATCGCGGGTGCATCTGTCGGCCAGCGTCGATAGCGGCAAGACCCTGATCATCACTGTGGACGGGACCATCCTTTACCACAGCTGCAGCCAGATCGAACGTTTCTTCAATACCCACTACCAGCCGGGTATCGAGGAGTTGATCCTCGACGTTCGCCATGCCCATTTCCACGCCAACGAGGTGTTGGACTTCAAGTGGCTGATGCGCCCGGCGGCGGAAGGGTTGAAGGTGCGCTTCCTGTTCAAGGAAACCATCGAGGACAAGCTGGACAACATCGTGCGTCTGAACCCGGACCTGGACGTGTTGCTGAAAAGCACGGCCGCCATCCAGGACAGCGAGTTCCTGCAGTATCGCGGCGACCGCCGGGTACGGAGAATCGAGGGTACGGGCAGTTATGTGTCCACCGGCGACCGGCGTCGCAAACAGGCGATGCAGCGCTCCCCCGATGACGAGCGACGTCGGCCGGACGGCGGGCAGGACCGGCGTAGCCAGGCCGATGCCGCAGGGATGCAGCCGAGCGCGGGCGGGGATCGCCGCATGGCCGCAGCCGAGCACCTGAGGTTCGACGGTGATCGCCGTCTGCGGCAGATGCCGGCGGAGGACGTGTTGTCCGCGAAGGTGGAGCCGGAGACCTGAACGGGCGGGCAACCCGTCAGTCGTTCGGCTGATCCAGGTCCTCGATGATGGGGCAACCGCCTGCGCTGTCGTGGCACAGGCCGACCAGCAGCGTCAGCTCCCGACGAAGGGTCTCCAGCGCCTCCAGCTGCGCTTCCACCGAGGCGAGTTTCTGTTGGGTCAGGTCGCGCACCTGGTGGCGCGCGTTCTGCGGGTCGTCGCGCATCTCCAACAGCTGGCCGATCTCCTCCAGGGTGAAGTTCATCGCCTTGGCCCGTTGGATGAAGCCCAGGCGCGACAAGTCCTTTTCCGAATACTGCCGGGCACCGCCCGGGCTGCGTTGTACGCCCGGCAGCAGGCCGAATTTCTCGTAGTAGCGCAGGGTGTCGGGGCTCAGGCCGAACCGTGCGGTGACGTCGCCGATGCGATGGTAGGGCATGGTCGGGGTCCAAAGGGTTGTATCAGTAGGGCACGATGAAGAGGTATTCGTTCAGTAGGTAGAGTCCGGTGAGTATCATCACCAGCCCGCCGATAATCTCGAACGCCCGCTGATGACGGGTCAATGCCCGCAGGGATTCCAGCCAGCCCACCGCCCAGGCGCCGAGCAGGATCGGCACGCTGCGGCCCAGGGCGAACGCCAGTAGCAGTGCGGCGCCGAACGATACTGAACCGATGGCCGCGCTGGCGGTGAGCGCGATCAGCAGGGCGGGGGCACAGAACGGGCAGACCGCCACGCTGAAGGGGATGCCCAGCAGAAAGGCCCCGGGCATGCCGGCCACCCGGCGGGCGCGAAAACCCAGCCAGGGCAGGCGCAGTTTAAGCCAGCCGGGCCACATCAAACCGAGCAGCACCAGCAACGGGCCGAGCACTAGTCCCCACTCCCGCCCCATGACATCCTTGACCCATTCGCCACCCAGCGCGGCCGCCACGCCGAGTGCCACATGGGTGGCGATCATGCCGACCACGAAGGCGGCGCCCAAGCGGAATGCCCGTGACTCGTCATGGGCCTGGGTGACATAGGCGAGCACCACCGGGATGGCGGCGAAGGAGACCGGGTTGAAGCTGAAGATGAAGCCTGCCAGCAAGCCGACGCCCAGCCCGGCCAGACTGGCTTGTTGCAGGGTCTGCTTGAGCGAGGCGGCGGTCACGCCATCGAGCAGGGTGACGAACTGCGGCCAGATCAGGACGGCGGCGGTCAGTACGAACAACCCGGCGGTGACATAGGGCGCGCTGCGTGCCGCGGTGTCCAGCAGGCGCCGACCGCCTTCGCCAATGCCTTGCCGGGCGGCGATGGCGATGGGCAGGGTGAACAGCGAACCGAACAGCACGCCCGCGAGTGCCGCCAGCCCTACCGAATCCACCGTCAGCGCCAGTGCCAGGGTCACCACAAACAGGGGCAGCGTACAGGCCGGCAGGGACAGCCCCAACTGCATGGCCGCAGGCAGCCGTCCACCGCCGGGGATCAGCCGGTGGAAGGCCAGATGGGGGACTGGCAGATAGACCCATCGCGATATCAGGTACAGACTTGCCATGGTCAGCAACCCGATCGCCGCTGCCGGTGCCGACAAGGACATCGGGCCGGTCAGGGCGGTGGCGCCGCCCAGCAACAAGGCCAGCAGGGCGCAGCGGGTGAGCCAGATGAGCAGCAGGTCGTGACAGCAGGCGCGCGCCTTGCGCTGGTGACTGCGGGCCGCGAACAAGGCATGGGTGGCGATGGTGCAGGGCTCGAAAAACGCCAGCCCGCCCAGTAGCATCGCGGTGATCAACAGCAGGGTGATCATGCCGTCTTTTCCCCGAGCCGCTCGGTCAGCGTCTGGCGCAATCGTTTCTCGGAAGGCAGGGCGGAAAAGACCAGCTCCCCGTCGATGGCCATGGCCGGGGTGGACAACACACCCAGGCGGGCGGCGTAGTCCATCTCGTCCAGGATGTTCACCTCACGCCAGGTTACGCCGGCCAGGCTGGCGACCACCTGCTGCAGCACCTGCTTGGCGCGTCCGCATTTGCCGCATCCGGGGGCGGTGAAGACTTCCACGTTGATCATTTGTTGGCGGCTCCTGACAAGGGTGGGTTGACGGCAATGTAGCGGCTGGAGTCAACTCCAGGTCAAGACGGTGTTAGGGTGCAAAGGCACAGCGCGTTCGTGGAACCTGGCGGAAACCCTGTCCCCTAATAGTCGTCGTCCCATCGGGGGCCCTGTGGTAGATCGGTGATCCGGTCGACGTGACACATTGTGGAGGAGTGAGCATATGGCGGTATCCAGACGACGGTTCCTGGAACGGATGATGTACGGCTTGGGCGCTTTGATGCTGCCTTTTCCCGGTAGGGCAGCGGCAGCCTTTCCGGCCTTTTCCTCTCCCTTTGCGGTACCGCCGGTGGATGAAGGTACGCGCAGCGGCGACACGCTGCGTTTCGATCTGACCGCCCGGCGCGGCAGTCGTACCTTCCTGCCTCCGCATGCGACGTCCACCCTGGGCGTGAACGGCGACTACCTGGGGCCGGTGTTGCGGGCTCGCAAGGGCGATACGGTGGAAATCCGGGTGAACAATCGCCTGGGTGAGCCCACGACACTGCACTGGCATGGCTTCATCCTGCCGGCGTCCATGGACGGCGGTCCCCATCAACAGATCGCCGATGGCGGTGACTGGACCGCACGCTTCGACATCGTCCAGGACGCCGCCACCCTCTGGTACCACTCCCATCAGTACCACCGCACCGGGCCCCAGGTCTATCAGGGCTTGGCGGGTGTGTTCATCGTCGACGACGACGCCAGCGACCGGCTCGGACTTCCGTCCACCTACGGCGTCGATGATTTCCCCGTGGTGATCCAGGATCGTGAGTTCGATTCCGCCGGCCGCCTGGTCTATGTCAACAGCATGCCAGAGCGCATGCACGGCAAGCATGGCGACACCGTGCTGGTGAACGGTGTGGTTCGACCGCGTCTGGAGGTGTCCCGAGGCCTGATTCGTCTACGGCTGCTCAATGGTTCCAACGCACGCACCTATCGGCTGGCTTGGCACGACCAGCGTCGGTTCAGTGTGATCGCCGGAGATGGCGGCTTCCTGCCGGCGCCGGTTTCGGTGTCGGAGCTGACTCTGGCCCCAGGCGAGCGAGCCGAGATCGTGGTGGACGTGTCAGACCGATCACCGATCCTGCTCAAGGGCCTGACGGGCGCGGTCAGGATGTCCGGCATGATGGGCATGATGATGAGTCGTATGGGATTCGACCGGGAGATGGACATCCTGGTGGTGGACCCCGCCCAGGCGGTCGCGGGTGACCAGCGGCTCCCCGACCGGCTGCCGACCCGGGTCGAGGCACTGCGACCGGATCTGGCAGTGGCGGAGCGCAGCTTCACCCTGGACATGCGTATGGGCATGATGGGCGGCGGTACCGGGGGCGGCAACTTCACCATCAACGGCCGCTCCATGGACATGTCCCGCGTGGATTTCCGGGCTAGACCGAACAGCCACGAGATCTGGCGGGTGGTCAACGATTCGCCCATGCCGCACCCGTTCCACGTGCACAACACCCAGTTCAGGGTGTTGGCGCGTAACGGCAAGCGTCCAGGCGGTCACGAACGGGGCTTGAAGGATACCGTGCTGGTCAATGGGCAGGAGACGGTCAGCCTGTTGGTCCCCATGGGACCCTATGCGGATCCGGACACGCCCTATATGTACCACTGCCACAATCTGGAACATGAAGACCAGGGCATGATGGGACAGTTCGTGGTGGCCTGACCCGAGCCGGCCGGGCGCGCTGCGGCGTGCCCGGCCGATAGCCGACGACGCGACCGCGGTAACCGCCGTCGCTCAGCGGACAGCGGCCTCGGGTCGGGTATCGACCTGTGTCGCCCGCAATTGCCGCGCCGCCGCCACCATGCGCGCCAGCGCGGCCTCCACCTCGGGCCAGCCGCGGGTTTTCAGCCCGCAGTCCGGGTTGACCCACAGTCGTGTCGCCGGGATGCGTTTGGCCGCCTTCTCCATCAGGTCGACCATCTGCTCGACGCTGGGGACATTGGGCGAGTGGATGTCGTATACGCCGGGGCCGATGTCGTTCGGGTAGTGGAAGTCCTCGAACGCGTCCAGCAGTTCCATGTCGGAACGGGATGTCTCAATGGTAATGACGTCCGCGTCCATGTCCGCCACCGCCTGGATGATGTCGTTGAATTCCGAATAGCACATGTGGGTGTGGATCTGGGTCCGGTCCGCCACGCCGGCGGCACTCAGCCGGAAGCTGTCCACCGACCAGCGCAGATAGGTGTTCCAGTCGGCGCGTCGTAGCGGTAGGCCTTCGCGCAACGCCGCCTCGTCGATTTGAATGATATGGATGCCGGCCCGTTCCAGGTCCTGGACCTCGTCGCGGATCGCCAGAGCGATCTGGCGACAGGTGTCGGCGCGTGGCTGGTCGTCCCGCACGAACGACCAGTTGAGGATTGTCACCGGACCGGTGAGCATGCCCTTCATCGGCTTGTCGGTGAGCGACTGTGCGTACCTGATCCAGTCGATGGTCATGGGTGCGGGGCGGCTGACGTCGCCATAGATGATCGGCGGCTTGACGCAGCGTGAACCGTAGGACTGGACCCAACCGTTGCGGGTGAAGGCGAAGCCGGCCAATTGTTCACCGAAATACTCGACCATGTCGTTGCGTTCCGCCTCGCCATGCACCAGCACGTCCAACCCGAGTGCTTCCTGTTTGGCGACCGACAGGGCGATGGCCTGCCGCATCGTGGACCGATAGGCGCTGGCGTCGATGCGCCCCGCCTTGTGATCGCGGCGGCAGGCGCGGATATCCTGTGTCTGGGGAAATGAACCGATGGTGGTGGTCGGAAATAGCGGCAGCTTCAGCCAGGCCTGCTGCAGGGCGATGCGCTCGGCGAAGGGGTGCTGGCGTTCCAGCATCGCCGGTGTGACCGCGGCCAAACGCGCGCGTACGGCCGGGTCGTGTACCAGCTGGGAGTCGGCGCGCGCTGCACAGGCCCGGTCGGAGGCGTTCAGCCGTTCTTGCACCGTCGTCTCGCCGTCGCGCACGCCTCGGCCGAGGGTCACGATTTCATCGAGCTTCTGGCGTGCGAAGGCCAACCAGCCCCGCAGTTCGTCGGGCAAGCCGTCTTCGCCGTCCAAGTCCACCGGCACATGCAGCAACGAGCATGACGGGGCCACCCACAGGCGATCCCCCAGCTTGCCCTGCCATGCCTGCAGTCGTGCCAGGCGGGCGCTCAGGTCGGTGCGCCAGATATTGCGGCCGTCGACGATGCCAATGGACAGCACGCGGTAATTTGGTAGCCAGTCGATCAGGCTGTCGATCTCGTCGCCACCGCGCACCGCGTCCACATGCAGGCCGGCAACCGGGAGTCGGCAGGCCAACGTGAGATTATCCTTCAACGGGCCGAAGTAATTGGCGACTAGTAATTTTGCTGGCGTGCCTTGGAGTCGGTTATAGGCCGCCTCGAACGCCCCTTGCCAGGCGGGCGGCAGATCCAGTGCCAGTACCGGTTCGTCCAGTTGCACCCACTCGACGCCCAGGGCTACGAGCTTGGCCAGGATCTCCTGGTACAGCGGCAGCAGCCTATCCAGCAGGTCCAAGCGATGCTGGTCGGTGGTTTTGCATTTGCCCAGCCAAAGATAAGTCAGCGGACCCAGCAGCACGGGTTTGACCGAGTGGCCCAGATGCTGAGCCTCGGCGACCTCGCGGAACAGCTTGTCGGAGGACAGCGCAAAGCGTTGGTCGGCCTCGAACTCCGGGACCAGATAGTGGTAATTGGTGTCGAACCACTTGGTCATCTCGCAGGCCGGTGCCGGCGCGCCGCTGGGTGCCCGCCCGCGGGCCATGCGGAAATAGGTGTCCAGGTCGACGTCGCCGCCTTGCCAGCCGAAGCGGGCCGGCACCACCCCCAGCATGGCGGACAGGTCCAGTACCTGATCGTAGAAGCTGAAGTCGCCCACCGGGATCAACTCCACCCCGGCGTCCGCCTGGAGCTGCCAGTGGCGCTGGCGCAATGTCTGGCCGACTGTTTCGAGGGTGGCGCGATCGCTGTCGCCACGCCAGTAGGCCTCCAACGCGAACTTCAGTTCGCGTTTATGGCCGATACGGGGAAAGCCGAGGTTGTGGATTCGGGTCATGGCGCCGCCTGCTGAGGGTGAATATGAATGGCGGGCAGTATGGGTTCGACATAGAATCACATCAATTTCATGTAATAAATCTTTTTATTGAATAATTTTCATCATGTTCATCGAGACGCGACACCTACGCAGCCTGCAGGCCATCCACGCTGCCGGCAGCTTGGCCAAGGCCGCCGAGGGCCTGCATCTGACCCAGTCGGCGCTATCCCATCAGATCAAGGCATTGGAGCGTTATTTCGATATTGCGTTGTTTTTGCGCAATACCAAGCCGCTGACCCTGACGCCCAGCGGCCATATGCTGGTGCACTTGGCGCAGCAGGTGCTGCCACAGATCGAAACCGCCGAGGCCGACCTGAAGCGGGTCGCCAGCGGCGAGGCCGGCCGGCTGCACATCGCCATCGAGTGCCATGCCTGTTACGAATGGCTGATGCCGGTGCTGACCGACTTCCGGCGGCGCTGGCCGGAGGTCGAGGTGGATATCCGCCTGGGACTGAGTTTTGAGCCGATCCCGGCATTGCAGCGAGGCGAGGTGGATCTGGTCGTCAGTTCCGACCCGCTCAAGCTGCCGGATGTGGCGTTTGCGCCCTTGTTCGACTACGAGGCGCGCCTGGTGATGGCGGCTGGACATCCGCTGGCGGCACGCCAGCACATCCTGCCTAGACACTTGGCCGACCAGACCTTGATCACCTATCCGGTGCAGCGTAGCCGGCTGGATGTGTTCACCCGCTTCCTGCAACCGGCTGGCGTCGAGCCGGCCCAGTGGCGACAAGCCGAGTTGACCGATGTGCTGTTGCTATTGGTGGCCAGCAATCGCGGTATCGCCGTGCTGCCCGATTGGGTGCTCACCGACAGCCATCAGGCGACCGGGTTGTCTACCCGGCCACTGACCCGTCGCGGTATGCACGGCACCCTGTACGCGGCGACTCGCCGTGCCGAGCAGGGCTGCGCCTACCTGCAGGATGTGATCGCCCTGGCGCAGAGCGGACCTGGCATGCGCTGACCTGAAGCGAATGCGCCGCTTAGGGAAGCGCTGAATAAGTCCATCCTGGACTTCTCAGCGCACGCGGCGCTGCAAACGGGGTTTGCCGCTTGCTGCAAAATCAGTCACTTGCAGTGACCGATTTTGGCGGCACCTCCCTGTGCCGCGGAACCTCTGAATTTTTCAGAGCGTCCTTAGGGCGTGCTCAACTTTCCTGACCGGCAACCAGTTTGCCGAGCAGGTAGGTGAGCTGAGCCTGTTCGGTGACGTCCAGCGCGGAAAGCCATTGACCTTCGTGCGTGACTACCGCGGGCAGCACCTTTTCCACTTGGGTTTTGCCGCGTCGTGTCAGGCGGACCAGGCGACTGCGCCCGTCGGCGGGGTTGGCCGGGCGATCGATCCAGCCTGCCGCCTCCAGGCGGTAGAGGATCTTGGTGAGCCCACCGGAACTGAGCAGCAGCGACCGGCACAGCTCGGTCGGTGTGAGTTGCCGCGGGCAGGGGCAGATACGTAGGGCGACCAGTACATCCAGATCGGCGGGGCGCATGCTGTGGTCGGCGAGTACCTGTTCCAGGTTCGTCAGCAACAGGTCGCGGGCGCGGTACAGCAGAACCGCCGAAGGCTGTATGCGATCGGCCATCTCCGGCCAGTTGGCGGCTAGGCGTTGCAGCAGTTCCAGGACCGGCTTTTGCTGTTTGGACATTGTCGTGACGTAGCGCTCATTCTGCCGTTGTATCTTGCGGGCAAGATACTAGCCTGTTAGCGTCTCCTGCTCCACCGACCGCGCTGCAGATCGCTGCGTCCCCCGGAGTAGTCCCATGTTCAAACGCTTGTTGATGGTCGTGTTGTTGCTGGTGCTGCTGTTCGGCGGCGTGTTCTGGTTCAAGAAGCAGCAATTCGAGCAAATGGCCGCGATGTTCGGTCCGCCGCCGCCGGCCGTGGTCACCAGTGCGGTGGTTGCAGCGCAAAACTGGCGGCCCCGTTTGGAGGCTGTCGGCACCGTGGTGGCGGTACAAGGGGTCCAGGTGGCCAACGAGGTGCCGGGATTGGTGCGCGAGATCCTGTTCGAGTCCGGTCAAGCGGTCAAACAGGGCGCTGTGCTGGTGCGCCTGGACGATGCGGTGGATCAGGCTCAACTACGTGGGTTGCAGGCGGCTCTGGGCTTGGCCCGGGTGAAGTTCCAACGTGCCGCCAAGCTGGTCAAGGAGCGCTCTGTTTCCCAGTCCGACTACGACGCGGCGCGGGCTGAGCTGACCAATGCCCAGGCCCAGGTGGCGTCACAGCAGGCGTTGATCGAAAAGAAAGTGGTGCGTGCGCCGTTCGACGGGGTGCTGGGGCTGCGGGCGATCAGCCTGGGGCAATATCTGCCTACTGGCACCGCCATCGCGCCGTTGGAACAGTTGGACCCGGTATTCGTGGACTTCAGTCTGCCGGAGCGCCAACTGGGTAGCATCGGAGTGGGGCAGCGGGTGCGGGTCACCAGCGACAGCCGGCCGCAGCAAGCGCTGGACGGCGAGGTGATTGCTGTCGACCCCTCGGTGGATCGGAGTAGCCGCATGTTGCGCCTACGCGCGCGACTGGCCAACGCGGAACGGCAGCTGCGGCCCGGTATGTTCACCCGCGTCGCGTTGGATTTGGGGCGTGAGACGCGGGTGCTGACGTTGCCACGTATCGCCATTACCTACGCGCCCTATGGGGACGCGGTGTTCGCCATTGTCGATCAGGACGGGCAAACCATCGTCAAGCAGCGACAGGTGCAGACCGGGGAGGTATTGGGCGACGCCGTGGTGATCGAAAAAGGTCTGAGCGCCGGTGACAAGGTGGTGCTGACCGGGCAGGTCAAACTGCGTAACGGCATGCCGGTCACCATCGACAACAGCGTGGTTCCGGGCGAGCGCGAAACGCCATGAATTTCACCGACATCTTCATCCGCCGGCCTGTACTGGCCAGCGTCATCAGCTTGCTGATCCTGGTCATCGGGCTGCGCGCCGTGTTGTCGCTGGAGGTACGCCAGTATCCCAAGACTGATGACACCGTGGTGACGGTGACCACCAGTTATCCCGGCGCCAGCAGCCAACTGATCCAAGGCTTTGTTACCACGCCCTTGCAGCAGGCCATTGCCGAGGCAGACGGCATCGACTACCTGTCGGCAACCAGCGTGCAGGGACGGTCGGTCATTGAGGCGCACATGCGTCTGGGCTACGACCCCAAGGCGGCGGTCGCGGAGATCCAGGCCAAGGTCGCCAGCAAGCGTAACGAGTTGCCGGCCGAGGCGGAAGATCCGGTGATCGACGCCCAGACCGGCGATGCGACGGCGCTGATGTACATGGCCTTCTACAGCAAGGACATGTCCCTGGCGCAGATCACCGACTATCTGGCCCGCGTCGTGCAGCCGCAGTTGCAGGCCCTGCCAGGGGTCGCCAAGGCGCAGCTGATCGGCAACAAGACCTTTGCCATGCGCGTCTGGCTGGACCCCGCGCGCATGGCCGCACTGGGGGTGTCCGCTCCTGACGTGGACGCCGCGCTGCGGCGGAACAATTTCCTGGCGGCGCCGGGCAAGTTGCGGGGCGAATACGTCACCGTCGAGTTGGGCGTCGACACCGACGTTGGCAATGTCGAGGACTTTCGCAATCTGGTGATCCGCAACAATGCGGATGTCCTGGTGCGGCTGTCGGACATTGCCCGCGTGGAGTTGGGTGAAGAGGATTACGAAACCACCACCATGTACAAAGGCATCCCGGCGATCTTCGTCGGTGTGGAACCGGCGCCGGGGCAGAACCCGTTGGACGTCGCCAAGCGCGTACATGGGCTGTTGCCGTCACTGAAGGCCCAGTTCCCCGAGGGATTGGAAGCCGGGATCCCCTATGACGCCAGCGCCTTCATTCAGGATTCCATCGACGAGGTATTCAAGACCCTGGCCGAGGCCGTGCTGATCGTGCTGGTGGTGATCTACCTCAGCCTGGGGACCTTGCGCGCCGCGCTGGTGCCCGCACTGGCGGTGCCGTTGTCGTTGATCGGCGCGGCCTTCCTGATGCTGGCGATGGGCTTTTCCATCAACCTGCTTACCCTGCTGGCGATGGTGCTGGCGATCGGCCTGGTGGTCGATGACGCCATCGTCGTGGTGGAGAACGTGCACCGCCATATCGAAGAGGGCAAGTCGCGTTTGGACGCCGCCTTGCAGGGCGCGCGTGAGCTGGCGGTGCCGATCATCGCCATGACCACCACGCTGGTCGCCGTCTATGCGCCCATCGGCTTTATGGGGGGGCTGGTCGGCAGTCTGTTCACGGAGTTCGCCTTCTCGCTGGCGGCTGCGGTGCTGATCTCCGGCGTGGTCGCATTGACCCTGTCGCCCATGTTGAGTGCGCGGGTGCTGAAACCGAGCGGCCAACAGGGCCGTTTCGAACAGTGGGTGGAACACCGTTTCACGGCGTTGGCCAATGGTTACCAACGGGCCTTGCATGCCAGCCTGGCCACCCCCGCGGTGACCCTGGTGTTTGGTGTCGTGATCCTGTTGAGCATCTACCCGTTGTTCGTCACCAGCCAGTCCGAGTTGGCGCCCACCGAGGATCAATCGATCCTGTTTTTCCAGGCGGTCGCCCCGCAGACGGCGACGGCGGAGTACAACAGCCTGTACGCCCGGCAGGTACTGGATATCTTCGAATCCGTCCCCGAGTACCACGAGAGTTTCGTGCTGGTGGGTTTTGGCGGAGACCCGACGGTGACCTTCGGTGGCTTCAAGATGGAACAACCGAGTCAGCGGCAACGTTCGCAGATGCAGGTGTTGCCTGAGTTGCAGGGCAAGCTGCAGCAAGTGGCGGGCTTTCAATTGGCGATGTTTCCACGCCCCAGCTTGCCAGGCGGCGGGCGGGGGTTACCGATGCAATTCGTGCTGGTGTCGGATGCCGACTACGGCACCTTGGACGGTCTGGCCAATCAGTTGATCGGCAAGGCCATGCAGTCCGGCAAGTTCATGTTCCTGCGTAAGGGAGTGGAGATCACGCGGCCCCGCCTGCAGATGCTCATCGACCGGGACCGCGCCGGTGCGCTCGGGGTATCGATGCAGGACATCGGTCAGGCGCTGGCGACCCTGGTGGGGGACGGCTACGTGAATCGCTTCAGCCTATCCGGGCGCAGTTACAAGGTGATACCGCAGGCCGAGCAGGCGGCACGCTTCAGCGCCGAGCGACTGGGCGACTACCATGTGCGTTCGGCGTCCGGGGAGTTGGTGCCGCTGTCCAATCTGGTGCGCTTCAGTCAGCAGGTTGAGCCGACCAAGCGTACCCAGTTCCAGCAGCTGAACAGCCTGAGCGTGGAGGGCATCATGATGCCTGGTACCAGCCTGGGCGATGCATTGAATTATCTGCAGACCGAGGCCGCGGCCATCATGCCGCCGAACGTCCGTTGGGACTATGCCGGACAGGCGCGGCAGTTCGTGCAGTCCGGCGGCGCCTTGGTGGCGACCTTCTTCCTGTCGCTGCTGGTGATCTATCTGGTGCTGGCCGCCCAGTTCGAGAGCTGGCGTGATCCGGTGATCATTCTGGTGTCGGTGCCGATGTCCATCGCCGGTGCCTTGATTTTCGTGTCGCTGGGTTTCGCCAGTATCAACATCTACACCCAGGTAGGGTTGATCACGTTGATCGGACTGATCGCCAAGAATGGCATCCTGATCGTGGAATTCGCCAACCAGTTGCGGGCACGTGAGGGCCTGGATATGCGCCAGGCCGTGGAGCAGGCGGCCAAGGTGCGCTTGCGGCCGATCCTGATGACCACGGTGTCCATGATGGTGGCCATGGTGCCGCTGTTGATCGCCAGTGGCCCGGGGGCGGTGAGCCGTTTCGATATCGGGCTGGTGATTGCCACCGGTCTGGGTATCGGGACCTTGTTTACCTTGTTCGTGGTCCCGGCCGTGTATCTGGTGGTTGCTCGCCGTGAGCGGCCTGAGTTGGCGGTGGCGACCGGCTAGCAAGCCTTTGTGGCGTCTGTGGTGCCGGATGCTGCTCGCTTCAGGTGGCGAGTCTGCGCAATAGCCGGCAAGTAACTGTGCTGTGCGCCGTGAATCGCCGGACGCGGGTTGCCCGCCTGTTCCGCCCGGACCTGCTCGGCGGGTTCCTAACGCGGCGCGGCGCAGGTCACGCGATCACGACCACTTTGCTTGGCGTGATAAAGCGCCTGGTCGGCCTGCCTGAGCAGTTGCGCGGCCAATTGCGCCTCCGTGGCGTCGGGATCGCGTGGCAGTTCGGCGACGCCGATGGATACCGTCAAGGACAATGACTTGCCGCCGCGTAGTCGCAACGGGTTGCCGGCGATGCGGCTGCGAATGCGTTCCGCCAGCAGCGCCGCGTCACGCAAGCCGGTGTGGGGGAGCAGGATGGCGATCTCCTCGCCGCCATAACGGGTGGCGAGATCGCCGGCCCGCAACTGGCGGCGCAGACTGCTCGCCAGCGCGATCAACGCGGCATCGCCGATGGCGTGGCCATGGGTATCGTTGATCCGTTTGAAATGGTCGGCGTCGATGAACAGACAGCTCAACGGTTGGTCGTGGCGGCGCGCACGAGCCACCTCGGCGAGCAGCCGCATGTCCAGATAGCGGCGGTTGTACAGGCCGGTCAGCCCGTCGGTCAATCCGGCCAGGCGCAGGCGTTCACGGTTGATGCCGTTTTCCAGGCATAGGGCGGCGATATTGGTGAAGCGTTTCAGAAAGTCGGTGGCATGGTCCTGGGTGAATCGGTGCGCGTCGGTGCTGCCGAGAATCAGCGCCCCGTGGACCTCGACCCCCCGTTCGAGGGGCAGGAAGGCGAGGCTGCGGATGCCCGGTGTCGGCAGTAGATGATCGTGCTTTTTCGGGTCGAAGGGTCCGAGCCACGGTGACGCTCTGCGGCTCAAGGAGCCGCAGATACGGGCGGCGTCGTCACAGAGCTTCAGTTCCGGATACTGGCCGGCATGCAGCCCCAGATCGTCCAGCAGGGCGCTGATGCGGTGTTCAGGGTCGGACAGGATCAAACGCACTGCGGCGACCTCGAAGGTCTCACCCAACTCGCCGGTCAGGCGCTGCAGCAGGTCGCCGAGATCGTTGGCTTCGAGCAACGCAACTTCACGGGCGTGGCAGCGTTCGTAGACCGCTTCGTTGTGGTGGGCGGTCTCAGCCAGTTCATGCAGCAGCTGACGCAGTCGTCGGTTCTGACTGACGGCATCCCTGGTCTCGTGGCTCTGTGACTCGCCCTGGGGCATGTGTTCTACTCGTGGGGCCAGAACAGACTTTACACCAGGCCAAGGAGGGCTGCCGTGAAACTGCCAGGGGTGTTGGGATTGTTGTTCATTCTCGGGGGCGGTGTTGTCAAGGCGACTACCGTGTATCGCTGCGTCGGGGCCGAAGGCGTGCCCACCTACCAGCAACTTCCCTGTGCCGGGCAGGGCGGGCAGATACGACTGGCCGAACCGGCGGCGCGCTGGGAAGCGTTGCACCCCGGCGAACGCGCTCTGCTGGAGGATCGGCGGTCGGGCGAACGCCCCCGTCAGGGCGGCGTGCCGGTCAAACAGCGGCGAGGCACGACCGCCAAGGCGTCGGAGCGCAGCTGTTGGCAGAAGCGCCGGCACTTGGACGCGGTGTCCGCCAAGCTGCGGCGTGGCTACAAGCCTGCCCAGGGCGAGCGGTTGCGCCGCCGGCGGGACGATCTGGCCGATTTCCTCAGCCGTTATTGTGACTGATCGCCACTGGCCTGGCGCCAGGCACGGTAGTTCGGATAAACCTCGTAGGCCCGGGTCAACACATAGTTGAGGACGTTGCGCAAACGGAAGAAATGCGCCACCGAGTCGACGCGAATGATCTCGTTGCCGCGTTCGTCGAAGAACAGAATGGACGGGGCATAGAACAGTCCCAGGTCGGCGGCCCAGTCCCGTGCCGTGCTGACGGTGCCGTCTGGCCGGATCACCGGGGTGTCCGAGTGCATGTTCAACTGCACGCTTTCCAATTGACCGAACAGACTGCGCAGCGCCGGCTGTCGCAGCGGTTGGGTATGCAGGATGTCGCAGGCATGACAGTCGCCCTGCTCAAAAAATACCACCAGTGGTCGCTCGGCGGGAAAGCGACTGCGGTCGAGCAGGTAAGGTGGCGGACTGAAGAAATCCTCTTCGACCATGTCGCCCTTCTCGAAGCGTAGCGTTTCGTCGCCGCGGGCCATGTAGACGGCGAACGATTCGCGCCGATAGTGGCCGCCGGCCACGTATTCCAGCGCTGCGCGGAACTGGTAGGGTGGGTAGTAACCGCGCAGGCGCAAGGCGACCCTGCCGTCCTTGTCGTAGAACACCAGCGAGGGCGTGAAGTTGGTGCCCATGTCGATGGCGAATTGGCGCTGGGTGGTGACGCGCCCGTCGAGGGTGGTGATCTCCTCCGGGCTCCAGACGTCCATCGCCACCACGTCGAAATTGTCGCGGGTGTAGCGCACGATGTCCGGGGTCTTGAAGTTCACCTCCATCAGCTGCTTGCAGTACGGGCAGCGCCGCTGCCAGAAGTACACCACCAAGCCGAACTTGCCGGCTTCGACCGCTTCGGCCAGATCCGTGCCGAGATCGAGAAAACTACGTTTGAACCAACTGGGATGCTCCACCAGCCCGGCTTCGTCGCGCAACGGTTCGTCGGGGAAATCGAAGGCGATGTCGTCTTGCGCGGCAATCCCTGCCAGAGGCGTGAGCAACAGGCCGAGGAGCAGGCCCGGCAGGCGGGTCGTCACAGGTACTCGCTCCAGTCGACCCGCGTATCGCCGAATACCAGGAAGTGCGGGTTCAATAGCGTTTCCTTGGTGTTGTAGCGCAGCGGTCGCATGGCGGTATCGGTCACCCGACCGCCGGCTGCTTCCACCACCGCTTGAGCCGCCGCGGTGTCCCATTCGCTGGTGGGCCCCAGTCGCGGGTAGATGTCGGCGCTGCCCTCGGCCACCAGACAGAGTTTGAGCGAGCTGCCCATGCTCACGATCTGGTGTGCTCCGATCTTGTCGAGAAATCGTTGCAGGCTGTCACCGGCGTGGGAACGGCTGCCGGCCACCCGTAACGGGGTTTGTCGATCCGCCGTCGCGGTGATGGGCTGGCGGTTGCCGTCGGTGCCGACCTTGGCCGCGCCCTGGCCTTGTTCGCCCAGGTAGCTGATGCCGGTCACCGGGACGTGAACCACACCGAATAGCGGCACCCCTCGGTCGATGAGTGCGATATTGACGGTGAACTCGCCGTTGCGTTTGACGAATTCGCGGGTGCCGTCCAGCGGGTCGACCAGCCAGTAGCGCTGCCAGTGGCGGCGGGTTTCCCAGGGGATGTCAGCGGACTCCTCGGAGAGTATCGGGAGCTCGGGCGTCAGCGCCTTCAAGCCCGCGACAATGAGGCCATGCGCGGCCAGGTCGGCGGCGGTCAGTGGGGAGTTGTCGGCCTTGTGTTCGACATCGAAATCCTGATTGTAGATCTCCAGGATGGCCTGCCCGGCCTGCTCGGCCAGGCGCAACACGGATTCTGCATCGATAACGGAGGGCACCGGTGGCTGCTTCCTGCGGTTGAGGACCAACCGCCAGTGTCCGGGAGCCGGGCCCGGGGTGCAAGCCGATCAGCGTCGGTCGCCGAACCGGAAGCGCGTGGTCAGGCGTCCCTCGAACCAGGTGTCCAGACGGATGTGCTGGGGTTTGAGCGTCAGCGCGACGCCGGGCTGGGCGTCGGGCGAGGCGTCCACCAGGTCGATCTCCTTCGGGTAATCGATGTCGAAGGTGACGTGGATGGGGTAGTAACCGTCCAGGAAACGACGCATGAAGGGGCCGCTGCGCAGCTCGTACAGTCCATCCCCCAAAATGCGCAACGACCGGGTTTCCGCGCTCAGGCAGACCAGTGCGTTGTGGCCGACGTTGGTCAGCTGCACGCTGGCACCCTCCACCCAGGCGTGTCCCACATTGCGTACCTTGCGCACTACCAGTTTGCGGACCCGCTCGGGGTTAAAGACGATCTGCAACTCCGCCACCGCATCGAGATTTTCGTGGCATTGTTCCAGGTGGGCCCAGCCGTCCCGCAAGCTGGCGCGGGTGATGGAGACCTTGTTGGCATGGTGATGCACCGGCTTGCCGGGCGGCTGGTCCAGAAACACCAGCTCGCCTTCGTTCACGGCCAGGGCCCGCTCCACCGGCTGGTTTCGCCACCAGCTGTCGTCATCCGGGGCAGCTGTGGCGGTCAGGCCCCATAGCATGGTCAGGCTCAGCAGCAGTAGTCTGGACATCGGCTTGAGTCTCCTCTGCTGTGAGCATAGTTTATCGGCGACGCTTCCACCGCCTTGACGAGAATCACCCATGATCGACTGGTCGCAAATCGATACCGTCCTGCTCGACATGGACGGCACGCTGTTGGATCTGCATTTCGACAACCATTTCTGGTTGGAGCACGTGCCAAGACGCTATGCCGAGGCGAACGGACTGGACCTGGATGCCGCCACCGACGAACTCATGGGGCGCTACGGTGAGGTTGCCGGTACCCTGAATTGGTACAGCGTGGACCATTGGAGCCACGAACTGGGCCTGGATATCGTCCTGCTCAAGCAGGAGGTGTCCCACCTGATCGCCCTGCATCCGCATGTGCTGGACTTTCTCGATGCCCTGCAGCAGGCCGGCAAGCGCCGGGTGCTGGTGACCAATGCGCATCGCAAGACCTTGGCGGTCAAGCTGGATCACACGCCGCTGGGCGAGCATCTGGACCGCTTGCTGTGCTCCCACGATTTCGGCCTGCCCAAGGAGCATCTCGGCTTTTGGGACAGGCTGCGGGGCGCGGAACCCTTCGATCCCACCAGAACCCTGTTTGTGGACGACAGTCTGCCGGTGCTGCGCAGCGCGGCGGACTATGGCATTCGCTGGTTGCTGGCCATCGACCAGCCGGACAGCCGTCAGCCGGTGAAAGACACCGCGGAATTCGATTCGGTGACGGACTTTTCCATGCTTACAGCAGGGTTGAACGCAGGGCAACGGGGTGGGGCTTCCTGAAAGCGCCGGGCGGGGTTCAGCATTTCCACGATTTCTAATATACTGCGCGCCATTTTGCATGCCGGGGAGTGCCCCTTCAGGGCACGCGATACCCACACATCTCAAGGAGCGCCAGTATGCACAACGGCACCACAATCACCCAGTTCATCATCGAAGAGCAGCGTCACATCGAGGGCGCCACCGGCGACTTCACCTCGCTGCTGAACGACATCGTCACCGCCTGCAAGGTGATCTCAAACATGGTCAACAAGGGTGAGTTGATCGGCGTGCTGGGTTCTGCCGGCAGCGAGAACGTGCAGGGCGAGACCCAGAAGAAGCTGGATATTCTCACCAACGAAGTATTCATCAAGTCCAACGAGTGGGCCGGCCACCTTGCCGCCATGGCGTCCGAGGAGATGGACGACGTCTACCCGATTCCCGACAAGTACCCCCGTGGCAAGTACCTGTTGACCTTCGACCCGCTGGACGGTTCGTCCAACACCGACGTCAACGTGTCGGTCGGTACCATCTTCAGTATCCTGAAATGCCCTGGTGAGTGTTCTGCGCGCCCCGGTGCCGAGGGCTTCCTGCAGGCGGGCACCGAGCAGGTCGCCGCCGGTTACGCCCTATACGGGCCGTCCACCATGATGGTGCTGACCACCGGCAACGGCGTGAACGGCTTCACCCTGGATGCGGATATCGGTGAGTTCATCCTGACCAACCCGAACATGACCATCCCGGCCGATACTCGCGAGTTCGCCATCAACGCCTCCAACATGCGTCACTGGGAGGCCCCGGTGAAGCGTTACGTGGACGAGTGCCTGGCCGGCAAGACCGGTCCCCGCGGCGAGGACTTCAATATGCGCTGGGTGGCCTCCATGGTCGCCGAGGTGCATCGCATCCTGATGCGCGGCGGCATCTTCATGTACCCGCTGGACGAGAAAATGAAGGCCAAGGGCACCGAGGGTAAACTGCGTCTGCTGTACGAAGGCAACCCCATGTCCATGATCGTCGAACAAGCCGGCGGCGCGGCCAGCACCGGCCGGGAGCGCATCATGGAAGTCAAGCCCAACGGCCTGCACCAGCGGGTACCGGTGGTGCTGGGCTCCAAGAACGAGGTGGAGCGCGTCGTTTCCTATCACAAGGAAGACTGAGCGCGCCGCCGAAAAGACCAACGCTTGGTTTGGTTGGAAGCTGTGAAAGGGTCCCTTCGGGGGCCCTTTTTTATATGGTGAACGGCGCGCGTCGCTCAGGCGCGTTCCATCGGCATGGCGAAGCCATGTGCATGGTCGCGTAGGAAGGCTTCCAGGGCGTCCGACGTCATGGGGCGACTAATGCGGTAGCCCTGCAGGCAGTCGCAACCCTGCTGGCGCAGCATGGCCTCCTGATCCTCGGTCTCCACACCTTCGGCCACCACTTGCATGTCGAATGCGTGGCTGAGGTCGACGATGGCCTGCACCAGGCTGACGTCGTTCGGGTCGTGAGGCATGTCGCGCACGAACTCGCGGTCCACCTTGACCATGTCGAAACGGAAATGGCGTAGGTGGTTGAGTGACGATTGGCCGGTGCCGAAATCGTCCAACGCGATGCGCACGCCGAGCAGCTGCAATTCCCGCAGCACACGAACCGCGGCGTCCAGGTCGGCACTCAGGCTGTCTTCGGTGATTTCGATGATCAAGTGTTGCGCGGCAAGCGGGTCGGCGCGCAACTGGTCCAACAGATAGAGGGCGAAGGCGTCGTCGTACAACAGGCGTGCGGTCAGGTTGATGGACAGCGTCATACGGTCGTCGCCGGAGCTGAAGCGTTGTTGTAGGCCGCCCAGCTGCGCGATGATCCAGCGACTGACCTCCCCCAGTTTGCCCATGTCGTCCAGTACCGGTACGAACACCGCCGGCGATACCGGGCCCAGCTCCGGATGCTGCCAGCGCAGCAGTACCTCGCAGGCGTGCAAGGCGCCGCTGCGGGTATCTACGATGGGCTGGAAGTGCAGCCGGAAGGCCTGGTTTGCGATGGCGCCACGCAGCGCGGTCTCCATCTCCATGTAATCGTTCGCCTGGCGAGACATCTCGGCGGTGAAATAACGCAGGCAGCCTTTTCCGGCCTGCTTGGCGGCGTACATGGCGGTGTCCGCGGCTCGGGTCAGGCTCTCCGGGTCGTCGCCATCCACCGGCGCGACTGCTATCCCGATGGAGGTGCCGATGTGCAGCAGGCGTCCTTCCAGATTGAACGGCGTCTCCAGCGCGGCGAGCAGTTTTTCCCCCAGTCGGGTGATGTCCTGACGGTACTCCACCTGTTCGACCAGGATGGCGAACTCGTCGCCGCCCAGCCGGGCGATGGTGTCGGAGCCGCGGACCGCTGCGCGCAGGCGGTCGGCCGCTGCCCGCAGCAGCGCGTCGCCGGCGGCATGGCCGAGGGTGTCGTTGATTTTTTTGAAGCCGTCCAGATCCAGAAATAGCACGGCGCTCATGGACGGGTGGCGTTGGGCGCGGGCCAGTGCGTGATCCAGCCTGTCCCGGAACAGCAGCCGGTTGGGCAATCCGGTCAGGGTGTCGTGATGCGCCAAGTGATCCAGGTGCGCCTGACGCTGGCGGACCTGTTGGCGCATCTCGTTGAAGGCGTCGAGCAGGTCGCGGATCTCGCCGGCCTTGCTGCTCGGTGGCGGCTCGCTTTGCTCGCCGCGGGCCTCTTTGCGCAGCGCCTGGGTGGTGTGCTGAATGGGCCTGAGCAGCATGTGATCGAAGGTGAGGTAGGCGATGATCGCAAACAGGCAGCCGGCACCGATCAGCAAGGCGGCAAACCGGGTCAGTTGGCGGGACACCTCGGTGAGCTCGGTGATGTTGCGGGCGGACTCGATGTCCAATTCCAGACGCAGACTGGAGAAGCGTTGCTGCAGGCTGTTCAACAGCGGCTCGATGTCGTCGCGCACCAGGGTCAGATCGGGTCGCCAGTGCACATCCGTTAGCTGAACCAGGGCCTGCTGCACCGAACTTTCCCAGCTGTCGGCGATTTCCTGTAGCGCCGGCAGGCGTTCCTGGGTGACCAGCCCCAATTCGCCCTTGTCGCTCAGTGATTGCAAGGCAGCCAAGCCGTCGCGGAAGGTGTCCAGGTACAAGTGGATGTTGCGAGCCCGTGCGGCGATGCCGGCCTCGGTGTTCGAATCGAACACGCCGAACCGGTTGGCGATCAACAGACGCACCTCGGCGATGGCCTGCATCCAGCGCAACCGCATCTCATTGATGATGGCACGCTGTTTCACATTCGCGGCGTTCGGCGGCGTGGTGTCGAGTTCGTCGAGCATTTCCGCCATCAAGCCTTGCCCCGCCAGCGTGTCCGGGTTGATGCCTTCCTCGATCTGACGGGTGGCCGGCAGCCATAGACGTCGGTTGGCGCGGGTACGGACCAGTTCGTCGAGCAAGGATTCGAGCAGGAACAGGCTGTCATACGCGGAGTCCGCCAACATCGACAGTTCGCCGGCTTGGCGAATCCATTGGGCGCTGCGCAATTGCAGCACGGCGCTGCGCAGGTGTTCGCTAGTTGCGCGTAGCTGCTCGGGGGGTTCCTGCGGCGGATTGATCAGAAAACGGCCGACCTGGTTGCGGACCTTTTGTAGTAGGCCAAGGGCATCCTGCAATGAGGCGGTCGCCTGGGCGCGTTGCTGGATGTTGGCGAGGTTCTTGGTGCCGACCTCCGCGACCTGTCGGTAACCGATCACGCCGGCGGCGGCGAAAGCGACGAAGGTGATTGCCGCCATGAACAGGTAGCGGCCTCGGTAGGTGCGCAGGTTCGGCAGGCTGGGCAGCTGCGGCAATCGGCGACTGGACACGGCTCAGTACCGTTCACCAAGGACCCGCAACACGATCTCGCGGTGGGGGTCGTAATCGTGGTCGCTGGCCGGCGCGATCCCGGTCATGCCGGCCTGTTTGAGCGCCGCTTGTCCCTGCTCGGTGTCGCCGATACTGAGCAGCGCCGTCCGGATCCGGGCGCGCTGCGCGCTTTCAACGGCGTCGGCGACCGCCCAAGGGTGCTGTGCTACAGGTTCGCTGACAACCAAGGGTATCAGCAGAGTGGGATCCGCTCCCTTACCCCATGGCTCACCCTTGGGAATGTCGGCAGCGAAGCCGGCCGCGAGGCTTTGGTGGAAATATACCGCCAGTAAGGCATGGCTGGGGTTGATGGTGAACTGGGAGGTGTAGTCGCTGGGCGCCAGCCCGGCGCGTTGCAGCAAGTCCAGGGCCATGATGTGGCTGACCATGGCATCCCGTCCGCCGCCGAATACGATCTTGCCTCGCTTCAAGTCGAGAACCTTGTTCGCCGGCGTGTCCCGGCGAATCCAGATGGCGGAGCGAATGGTCGCCTCGCCGCGTTCCTCATTCATGGCGATGGCGTGGTGCTGGAATTCGTGATGAGCACGGATGTAGTGGTATGCGTTGTAGTGCACCAACTGATAGCGGTTATCCCGGATGCGTTCCCACAGCGCCGGAAAGTCCGGAGGCACGTCCAGATGAACCGGCTCGCCGAGTCGTTCAGCCAGTTCCCGGGCCAACGGCATGAAGTGCTGCCGGGTTTCGAGTGCCGGATGGCGCGGGAATACCCCCAGGGTGATGCCGGTCGACGCAGCGCTTTCTCCGGCGGGCAGTACGACAGCCAGCCAAGCGGCCGCCAGCAGCAGCGGCTTCAGGCAATGGAGCCAATTGAAGCGGTGTCTGAGATACATGGCCTGACGAGTCGGCATGGATGAAATGGGTTTTACCGTCAACTAGCGGCTAAGCGGCCCAGGTCTTGAACCGTTTTCGGCAGTACGCCAGCAGCTGTGCGTAGTCGCGAAAGTGATGGATGAAGTGTTTCTCGGCAGGTTCGTCGTACTCGCACCAATCGTTGTCATAGTCCCGACAGACCTGGGGGCGGGCGGCGTAGATACCGCAGCCGCCGCCGGGTAGCAGGTGTTCGCAGTTGCCGCGGATGAGCAGATACCAGCCGTCCCCGTCCTTGTAGATCTCGACGCCGGCATGGGAAATCTGCCATAGCAGGTGATCGAAGTCGGCCTTGGAGGTCGGGGTCTGCAAGGCCTCGGTGGTGTATGTGCAACAGGTGGTGCCGATACACCGGCTGCACTTGCCTTCCACCTCGATAGCCGGCATGGCGTGATCGTTCACGCCTTGCCAGCGGGTTTGGCACCGCTGCGTCGCCGTCGTCGGGAGCGGTTTCCCTGATCGGCGTGTCCGCCGCCGGATTTCGCACGGTCCGGGCGGGGCTTGCGTTCGATTCGTACCCGGCTTTTCGGGTCGACCTTGGCAAGCAGCTCCTCTTGGACCGGTTCAATGGGGATGCGATGGCCGATGTAGGCCTCGATATCAGGCAGTGAAAACGCATGGGTCTCACAGACGAAGCTGATCGCGTCGCCCTCAGCGCCGGCCCGTGCGGTACGGCCGATACGGTGCACATAGTCCTCGCTGTCGTCAGGCAGATCGAAGTTGAATACGTGGCTGACCGCCGGGATGTGCAGGCCACGTGCCGCCACGTCGGTCGCTACCAGGACGTCGACCTCGCCATCGGTGAATTTCTTCAGCAACGACATGCGCTTGTTCTGCGGCACATCGCAGGACAGGATCGCGCTGTCGAAGCCGTTTCCCTGCAGGAACCCCCACACCAGATCGGCGGCCCGCTTGGTGTTCACAAATACGATGGAACGTGCGTCCGGCATCTGGCCGAGCAGTCCCAACAGCAGCGGGATCTTTTCCTCGTTGGCGGCCATGTAACCGACCTCGCGCACCCGGTCGGCGGTCATTTCCGCCTCGATCTTCACCTCTTCCGGGTTGTTCATGTGTTCGTAGGCCAGCTCTGTCACCCGGTAGGAAAGGGTGGCGGAGAACAGCATGCCCATGCGCTGTTGGGGCGGCGGACAGCGCCGCAGCAGGTAGCGGATATCCTTGATGAAGCCGAGGTCGAACATCCGGTCGGCTTCGTCCATGACCACTGCCTGCACGGCCCGCAGGTCGAACACGTGTTGCTTGAAATAGTCGATCAGGCGCCCGGGCGTGCCGATCAGAATGTCCACACCCTCGCTGAGGGCCTGGCGTTGGCTTTCGTAACCGGTACCGCCGTACACCACCTCTATCTTGAGTCCGCAATGCCCTGCCAGTACCTGGGCGTCCTTGTGGATCTGGATCGCCAGTTCCCGGGTCGGCGCCAACATCAGCGCGCGCGGCTGGTTGGGCTTGCGGTCCGGCGTGGCCAGATGCTGTTCCAGGTGGTGCAAGGTGGCCAGCAGGAAGGCCGCCGTCTTGCCCGTGCCGGTTTGCGCCTGCCCGGCGACATCGTAGCCTTTCAGGGCCAGCGGCAGGGTGCCGGCCTGGATCGGCGTGCAGAATTCGAAGCCGACATCGCGTACGCCGGCCATGATCTCGTCCGACAAGCCGAAGCTGTCAAAGCGCGTATCCGTAAGATGTTTTTGTGTCATGACCGAAGAGCATACCGCAAAGGCTTGATTTGTGGACTTGAAATGCCAGCCTTTATGGGCTCAAATTGGGACACCAGCGGCCGTTATCCAACTTGGCCGGTCCCCGCTGCGGGGTGCACACCCTCAGCTAGCACCAGACGCCCAGCCCGCGTGCCCGTGCTCTCCCAACTCACGAACGTATTCTGGAGACAACCTAAGTGAGTGATAAAATCGTTCACCTGACGGACGACAGCTTTGAGGATGAAGTGTTGAAGTCCGGCGAGCCTGTGCTCGTGGACTACTGGGCCGAATGGTGTGGCCCCTGCAAGATGATCGCTCCGGTGCTCGACGAGATCGCCACCGAGTACGCCGGCAAGCTGAAGGTTGGCAAGCTGAACATCGATGACAACCCCGGCACCCCGCCCCGTTACGGTATCCGTGGTATTCCCACGCTGATGCTGTTCAAGGACGGCGAAGTGGAAGCCACCAAGGTGGGCGCTGTGTCCAAGTCGCAGCTGACCGCCTTCATCGACAGCAATCTTTGATGACGCGGGCCCGTTGGGCCCGTTTGACGTTATGACGACCCGTGACGGGTCGGCGCAAGAGCCCCGACGTCCGGGGGCTCGGGTACGCAAGGGGCGTACCGGCCTGTACGGTACATCCCCTGGCGCCGCCATTTTCCGGCGGAATGTTGGTAACCCAAGCCGTGCGCGCTACAGCCTCGAACCATAGGCCGATCCGGCCTGCTGTTCGCGCACCCCCTAATCCCCATCCAAACGCGCTTTCCGCACGACAAACATGAATCTCACTGAGCTGAAAAAAATGCCGGCCACCGACCTGGTGGAACTGGCCCAATCGATGAAAGTCGAGAACATGGCCCGGTCCCGCAAGCAGGACCTGATCTTCGCCATTCTCAAGGCCCACGCCAAAAAGGGTGAGGATATCTACGGGGACGGTGTCCTCGAGATCCTGCAGGACGGCTTCGGTTTTCTGCGCTCGGCGGACTCGTCGTTCCTGGCCGGCCCGGACGACATCTATGTGTCGCCCAGTCAGATCCGGCGCTTCAACCTGCGCACCGGCGACACCATTTCCGGCAAGATCCGGCCGCCGAAGGAGAGCGAGCGCTACTTCGCCCTGCTCAAGGTTGACGAGATCAACTACGATCGTCCCGAGAACGCCAAGAACAAGATCTTGTTCGAGAACTTCACGCCGCTGTTCGCCAACCAGAAATTCCATCTGGAGATCGGTAACGGCAGCACCGAGGACATCACCGCCCGCACCATCGAGCTGTGTGCGCCCATCGGCAAGGGGCAGCGCGGGCTGATCGTGGCACCGCCGAAGGCGGGCAAGACGATGCTCATCCAGAACATCGCCCAGTCCATCGCCACCAACCATCCCGAATGCCACCTGATCGTGCTGTTGATCGACGAGCGCCCGGAAGAGGTCACCGAGATGCAGCGCACGGTGCGTGCGGCCGAGGTGATCTCGTCCACCTTCGACGAGCCGGCCGCACGACACGTCCAGGTGGCGGAGATGGTCATCGAGAAGGCCAAACGCCTGGTCGAACACAAGAAGGATGTGGTGATCCTGCTCGATTCCATCACCCGCTTGGCGCGTGCCTACAACACCGTCATCCCCTCATCCGGCAAGGTGTTGACCGGTGGTGTGGACGCCAATGCGCTGCAGAAGCCCAAGCGCTTCTTCGGCGCCGCGCGGAACGTGGAAGAGGGTGGTTCGCTGACCATCATCGCCACGGCGCTGGTGGAGACCGGCTCGCGCATGGACGACGTGATCTACGAGGAGTTCAAGGGCACCGGCAATATGGAGATCCATCTGGATCGCCGTATTGCCGAGAAACGCATCTTCCCGGCCATTCACATCAATCGTTCCGGCACCCGCCGTGAAGAGCTGTTGATGAAGCCGGACGAGCTGCAGAAGATGTGGATCCTGCGCAAGATCCTGCACCCCATGGACGAACTGGCTGCCATGGAATTCATGTTCGACAAGCTCAAGGCGACCAAGACCAATCAGGAGTTCTTCGACGCCATGAAGTCGAAGGCTTGATGTCGTAGAGACCGGGCAAGCAACGCACAGGCCTCGTTGTCCGGGCGCGCCCGGCGGTCGCTCGGTCTTTCGAGGCGAGACATGCGACCAGCTTCGCCCCCTTTGTGCCTTGGTGTTTGCAGCCCCGCGTTGAACAGAGGCAATCGCATTGGCTGAAACCGTGGATCATCCGACCACCGCCATGATCCTTGCCGCCGGACGCGGCGAGCGCATGCGACCGCTCACCGACCACACCCCGAAACCGTTGCTGCCGGTGGCCTGCAAGCCGCTGATCGTGTGGCATATCGAGCGCTTGGTGGCGGCCGGGGTCGAAGAGCTGGTGATCAATCATGCCCACCTGGGTGCGCGGATCGAAGCCGCGTTGGGCGACGGACGCCAGTGGGGCGCGCGCATTCGTTATTCTCCCGAGGGTGAAGGCACGGCGTTGGAGACCGGCGGGGGTATCCAACGTGCCTTGCCGTTGTTGGGCGAGCAGCCTTTTCTGGTGGTCAACGGGGATGTCTGGTGCGACGTTGGCTTCGCTTCCCTCGGCCTGGCCGGAAATGACCTGGCCCAGCTGGTGCTGGTGGACAATCCCGATCACCATCCGGCCGGCGATTTCCACCTCAGCTCAAATGGCCGGGTGTCTGTCCAGGGCGCGCCACGCCTGACCTTTAGCGGCATCGGTGTCTATCACCCGGCGCTGTTCCGCGATTGCGCACCCGGTGCCTTCCCGTTGGCCCCGTTGCTGCGCGCGGCGATGGCGACGGGGCAGGTGTCTGGGGTGCGGCATGGCGGCCTGTGGGTGGACGTAGGCACGCCGCAGCGCCTGGCAGCCCTCGATCAGCGTCTGGCCCGCGCCTCCGCCGGTTGAGATTTGCCCCACGACATTCAACTTTTCCGCTCAACTGGTCGCTAGTATTGCAGACAGCCCTGCGCCGGGCTGCCGCCCGCAGGGCGTTGAACCAAGCTGCCAGCCGCAGCGCCTGGGTGATGGTCCGCTGAGGGAGGTCGCGCAGGGGGAGATTGGAGCAAGGAATGACTGACGTAAGAGTACGCACCCGCCATGGCCTGATTCCCACGGTATTGGATGTCGAAGCATCGGGCTTTGGTCAGGGGAGTTATCCGCTGGAGATCGGGCTGGTGTTGCCGGATGGCACGCCGCACTGCTTCCTGATCATGCCCGCCCGGGGCTGGAAGGCCTGGGACCGGGAAGCGGAGAAGGTGCACGGTATCAGTCGGGAGGTGGTGGAAACCCACGGTCGCCCGGTGGAGGAGGTGGCCTGGCGTCTCAACGGCCTGCTGTACGGGCAAACGGTGTACTCGGATGCCTGGTCCTTCGATATGTCCTGGGTGGGCAAGCTGTTCGACAAGGTCGGCATGCCGCAGACCTTCGAAGTCGCCGCTTTGTCCGAGCTGCTGAGCGAGGCGCAACAGCGGGTTTGGGACGACACGCGGCGGCGCGTGGAACATGAGCTGGATTTGCGCCGCCATCGCGCCAGCGGCGATGCCCGCATTCTGCAGGAAACCTACCGTCGCACCCTGGGCGTCGCCGCCTGAGTGTGAGTGGGTCAGCTGGCCGGCGGCCCGTAGCGGTACCAGACCAGTCCCAGGTATTCGTGCAACAGGTTGCGATTGCGCCACAGCGATTTTGCATTCGGTAGCCAATCGGCGGCTTGCCCGGGCAGGTCACCGGCGGTGGCGATGAAGCCGGTGCCGGCGGGTATCACGCGTAAGCCGGCGGTCTCGGCACTGTAGCGCGCGCGCTTCATGTGCCAGGCATGGGTCACCAGAATCACATGGTCGATGCCACGTTCAGCGAGCAGGCGAGCGCTGTCGAAGGCGTTCTCCCGGGTGTTGCGGCTGTCCGTTTCCACCAGCCAGGGCGTGATGCCGTAGACGTCCTGAAGCTCCCGGGCCGCCAGGGTCGCCAGCGCGTCCTGACCCGGGCGTTCCACCGCGCCGCCGGATAGCACGATCGGAAGTCCGGTGGCGCGATGCAGACGCACCGCGTGATGCAGCCGTTGCAGTGACAGCGCCGACAGTCCATCCGCACCGCCCAGTTCCGGGGCACGATGGTTGCGGCCGGCCAGGAACACCAGGATCGCCCCGGCATCGCCGCCTTGGATGCTGGCCGGTTCAGCCGTGCTGTCGCTCTCAAGGGGCGCGGCCAACCAGGTGCTGGTCTGGGGAATGGATAGCAGGTAGAGCGCCAGGGCGGCGACCAGGACCAGCGTCGGCCCCAGCGACCGGCGCCAGAACAGCAGGCCCAGTGCCAACAGGATCAACAGTATGCCGGGCGGCAGCAACCAGTCTTTGATCAGCATGACCAGATCCTGGCTCACAGTGCTGTCCTCACTCGGCGTGCAGTAGCGGGTTGGCCTGCAGGTCCGCGTGGTAGGACGAGCGCACCATGGGCCCCGAGGCGACGTTGGAAAAGCCCAGAGATTCGGCAAACACGCGTAGCTGGTCGAATTCCGCCGGGGAGACAAAGCGGTCCACCGGCAGATGGTCACGGCTGGGCTGCAGGTATTGGCCCAGGGTCAGCATGTCGCAATCGTGGCTGCGCAGGTCCCGCAGCACGGTCTCGATTTCCGCATTGGTCTCGCCCAACCCCAGCATGATGCCGGACTTGGTCAGGACCTCGGGATGCTGGGCCTTGAAGGCCTTGATCAGGTTCAGGGACCAATGATAATCCGCGCCGGGACGGGACTGTTTGTAGAGCCGCGGCACGGTTTCCAGGTTGTGATTGAACACATCCGGCGGCGCGGCGGACAGCTTTTCCAGTGCTACTTCCATGCGCCCGCGGAAGTCGGGTACCAGCACCTCGATCCGGGTGTCGGGTGCTGCATCGCGCACCGCGCTGATGCACTGGGCGAAGTGCTCGGCGCCGCCGTCGCGCAGGTCGTCACGATCCACCGAGGTGATCACCACGTAGCTAAGCGCCATCTCGGCGATGGCCTCGGCCAATTGCCGGGGTTCGTCGGTGTCCAGTGGGTCCGGGCGGCCGTGGGCAACGTCGCAGAACGGGCAGCGGCGGGTGCAGATGTCACCCATGATCATGAAGGTCGCGGTGCCGTGGCTGAAGCATTCCCCCAGGTTCGGACACTGTGCCTCTTCGCATACCGAGGCCAGCTTACGCTCGCGCAGGATGCGCTTGATCCTTGTCACCCCGGGCCCGCTAGGCACCTTGGCGCGGATCCACTTGGGTTTGCGCGGCATCTGCTCGGTGGGCTGTACCTTGATGGGGATACGGCTGACCTTGTCGTGACCGCGCTTGTGTTTGTCGGGCGTGGCGCGGGACGGCGCGTTGTGATCCGGGCTGCTCATGTTCGGGTCCATGTGGTTGCGCCCCGCATTCTAGCAGGCTGCGACCCGGTGCAAGGCCGCGGCACCGGAAATCGTGGCCGGCGGCGCGATTTACCCTGTTGCGGTGCGCTTATCCGAGGATATGGGCGTACATGGCCGTAATGGTGTTCATCTTCACCAGGATCTTGTCCATGGAGCGGACCACCAGCGATGGCACGCGGGTGTCGTACCGCTTGCTGAAGTTACTGATGCCGAAGATCCGCCAGTCGCGCTCGACCTTGCGCAGTGCCGCCGTGGTGTCCGAGGTGTTGACGTTGGTCCGTTTCAGTGTGTCCAGCGCGTCGCTGAACTGCGTCAGCGCGCCTTGGTACTGCTTGGCCAGCAGGTCCGATCCCAGCCCCCAGGTCTCCAGCAGGTAGATCTTGGCGATACGCTGGGACAGCATTCGCTGGCGGCCGGACAGGTTCACGATCCGTCCTGCGGTGGTCCCGGAGCGTTTCTCCAGCAACAGCACCAGGGCGTGGGACTCTCTTAGCAGCACCTCGGCCAGATCGTTCAGTTCGGCCGCGGCCTCGATACGTGGCGGTGCACGCAGCTCCGTCCCCAGGTCGTGCCACAACAGGGTGATCTTGGCGATCTGGTCCCGCTCTTCACGGTTATCGGCAAAGCCTCTCAACTCGTCGAGCTGTTTTTCAAACAGATTCGCCGCGTCTTCCAGTTCACCGGCCGCGCCCGGGCGGATGTTCATGCCCACCAGGGCGTAGCTCTTGATCATCCGTTGCGTGAGCATGCGCTGACGCCCGGCCTTGTCGATGGCGTCGCCCATGGTGAGGCCGGGCGCGGCGTGGACGGAATAGGGGACGCTCAACAGCGACAGAGAGGCAATGAGAATAAGCAGAACGCGGCGCACGGCATGACTCCAGGTATTCGGGAACAGCGTGGAATCAGCAAATAGCATGCCTGCGGTCGATTATCGGCAGGCCGACCGAGTTTCAGCCCCTATTCCCAACGCGCTTCGCCGGTTCGGGGGAGACAAAATCGTGCACGGCCGGGGCGGCGGCATGCACCGTTTCGGTTCATCCGGTGTCCGTGTGTGCGATCACGGCCAGCTGGCGGCCGAGTCGCGTGGCGAGGTGTTCGGCCAGGGAGCCGCCCACACTGCCTGGGACCTCGCCCATGAGATCCTTCAGCTGGGTTACCGTTTGCCCGATCAGGCCGCAGGGGTTGATGCGGGCGAAGGGCGACAGATCCATGTCGTTGTTGAGGGCCAGGCCGTGGTAACAGCGGCCGTGGCGTACCCGCAGTCCCAGCGAGGCGATCTTGGCGCCATCGACATAGACTCCGGGGGCGTCGCTGCGCGCCTCGGCGCGGATACCGTGGTCGGCCAACAGATCGATAACCGCCGCTTCCAGGGCGCTGACCAGCGCCCGCACCCCGATTCCTGCCCGCCTTAGATCGAGCAGCACATACAGCACCACCTGACCGGGCCCGTGATAGGTCACTTGGCCGCCGCGGTCGGTTTGAACCACGGGCACATTGCCCGGCGCCAGCAGATGCTCCGGCTTGCCGGCCTGACCCTGGGTGAACACCGGCGGGTGTTCGACCAGCCACAGTTCGTCCGGGGTGGCGTCGTCGCGCGCGTCGGTGAAGGTGCGCATGGCCTGCCAGACCGTTATGTATTCCCGCGAGCCGAGGGTTCGCAGGATCAGACGGTCGGCCATCGTGAACGCCGGTGGGCGATAGGGCGGCTGGCAGCGGTCACAAGCGCATCAACACCTTGTCGTGGGCGGTGAGGGTGTCATAGATGGCGTCCAGCTGTTCGCGGCTTTCGGCCCGGAAGCTGACACTGACGCTGACGTATTTGCCGTTGCTGCTCGGCCGTCTACTGACGGCGCCATCGCGAACCTTGGGCCCGTGGCGTTCGATGATCTCGATCACCACGGCGTCGAAGCCGGGTTCGTGCAGGCCCATGGCCTTGACCATGAACTCGCAGGGAAAGGTCATGCCCTCGGGCTGTTTGGCGCTCATGCGTCCGTCCGTTCGCGGGCGTGCAGTCGCAGGCGGGCCTTGTAGGCGTCCAGCAACTGGTCCATGCGATGCCACAGGGCACCGGGCTCGCCGTTGCCCACCGGCTTGCCGTTGAGCTGGGTGACGGCGCGGATTTCGCGGGTCGAGCTGGTCAGCCAGATTTCGTCGGCGTTCTCCAGGTCCACCACACTGACGGCCGCTTCGGCATAGGGGATGCCTTCCTCCTCGGCCAGTTCCAGTACCAGGTCGCGGGTGATCCCGGGCAGGATACAGTCGCCGGTCGGGGGGGTGATCAATAGCCCGTTGGTGACCATGAACAGGTTGCTCGCCGTGCCTTCCAGCGCCTGGCCGTCCCGTACCAGAATCGCGTCGTCCGCGCCTTCTGTGCGGGCATGGTGGTAGGCGAGCACGTTGCCCAGCAGCGCGGTGGTCTTGATGTCGCAGCGTTTCCAACGGATGTCGTCCAAGGTGACGGCGTTGACGCCTTGCATGGCCTGGGCCGCATCGCGCTCGGGCAAGGCCCGGGTCGTGGCCACCACCGTCGGTGCCAGTTCTTCCGGGATCGCATGGTCGCGTTGTCCCGGTGCACCGCGGGTGATCTGGATATAGATCTGCTGGTCCTGTCCCGGCAACTGTGCGGTAAGTTCGTCCAGCACCCCGGCCCAGGCGTCGTGGGATAGCGGGTTCGTCATGTGGATGGCGTTCAGGCTGTTGTCCAGCCGGTCCAGGTGCTGGGTCAGGCGCAACGGTGTGCCGCCGTAGGCGGGGATCACCTCGTAGACGCTGTCGCCGAACTGGAAGCCACGGTCTGTTATCGGCACGCAGGCTTGGTCGGCAGGGACGAAACTTCCGTTCAGATAGACGTTCAGGGCTTGTTCGCTCATCGGCATCATTCCAACCACAGTTTCACGGAGTCGACTGCGCGACGCCAAATGCCGCCGTCGGGTGCGGCCTGCAAAGTGACGATTGGCGCCTCGGCCAGTACCTCGCCGTCCAGCTCCACCACCAGCTTGCCGATGCGGTCCCCTTTGTTGATCGGGGCTTCCAGCTTGGGGTCGATCTCGGTACGGGCCTTGAGTCGGTCGTATTCGTTGCGGGGAATGGTCACATACAGGTCGCGGGTCAGACCGGCTTCGACCTGCTCCGGCGCGCTTTTCCACACCCGCACCTTGGTCAAGGCCTGGCCGCCGCCATACAGGCGATGGGTTTCGTAGAAGCGGAACCCGTAGTTGAGCAGCGCCTGGCTGTCCGCCGCACGGGCCTTCTCGCTGGGGGTGCCCATCACCACCGAGATCAGCCGTTGACCGTTACGCTTGGCCGATGCCACCAGGCAATAGCCGGCGCTTTCCGTGTGGCCGGTCTTGACGCCGTCCACGCTGGCGTCGCGCCATAGCAACAGGTTGCGGTTGGGCTGACGGATGTCGTTGTAGGTGAATTCCTTGTGTGCGTACAGCTGGTAATAATGCGGGTAGTCGCGGATGGTCGCCTCGGTGACCTTGGCGATGTCGCGGGGCGTGGTGTAGTGCGCCGGGTCGGGCAGGCCGGTGGCGTTGGCGAAGTGGGTATTGGTCATGCCCAGCTCGCGGGCATGCTGGTTCATCATGTCGGCGAAGGTCGCTTCAGTCCCGGCAATGTGTTCCGCCAGCGCGACCGAGGCATCGTTGCCTGATTGGATGATGAGGCCGTTCAGCAAGGCCGATACCGGCACCTGGTCGCCGACCTCGATGAACATGCGCGAGCCGGGCATCTGCCAGGCCTTCTTGGACACGCGTACCAGTTCGTCCTCCTTGAGGTGGTCGGCGCGCAGCTCACTGAACACCACGTGCGCGGTCATGATCTTGGTCAGACTCGCCGGCTCCAGGCGCTGGTCGGCGTTCTTTTCCGCCAGCACCCGGCCGCTGTCCATGTCGATCAACAGGTAGCCGCTGGCGTTCAGGGTGGGGGGCGCCGGGACGGGCGCGGCAAAAAGGCTGGTCCAGGCAAGGAGAAACAGGAGCAGGGCGCTGATTTTTCGCATGATGTCGTTCGGATTTCCGGCTGGCAATGACAGGGGCGGCCAGGGGCCGATGGTCAGGGCTATGGAACCGCCGAAAAAGCCGTGGACCTTGAGCTTGGCGCCGGCAGCCACCCCGTAGGCGGTGGCAAATCCGCGCAGTAGCGGGTCATCACGTGCGATCCATGCTGCGAATGGCCCGAGTCCGATCGCTCGTCGGTTCGGCCCAGACTTTCTCAGCGGTTCCCTAAGGACCGGTCGTCAGGCAGCGGGTTCCCGGACTGGCAGGGCCCTGGACAGGTCCGGCCTGTATTCTAACAGCTCAGTCGATGACGACGCGGGCGCCTGTCACGCCCAATCGGTCGAGCTGGCCCACCAGACGTATGGCGGACTCGATGGAGTCGAGCGGTCCCAGGCGCACCCGGAACAGCGGACGGGCCGGATCCGGCGTGGTCTGCACCGATGCCGGCGGGGTGATGTCGATATCCTGCTGCAATCTGCGGTGTAACAGCACCGCGTTGGCCTCGCTGGCGAAGGCCCCGGCTTGCAGGTAGATTTCACCACTATCTGCGGCGGCGGTGCTGCTACTGGTGGCACTGGCGAGTTGCGGAGGACGCTGTGCAGGCGGCGTCGTGATCGTCGGCTGGCTGGGGTCGATGGCGCGAATCTCCACCCGTGCGGTACCCGAGCGGACCACGCCGAGTTTGACCGCTGCGCTGTAGGACAGGTCGATGATGCGATTGTCGTGGAACGGTCCACGGTCGTTGACCCGCACCACCGCCGTGCGGCCGTTGTCCAGGTTGGTCACCTGGACATAACTGGGCAGCGGCAGGCTTTTGTGCGCGGCTGTCATCTTGTACATGTCGTACGGTTCACCGCTGGAGGTCCGCTTGCCGTGGAACTTGGGTCCATACCACGAGGCCACGCCCCGCTGGACAAAGCCCGTTTCGTCGTTCAGCGTGTGATATTGCCGGCCGAACACCCGATAGCTGGCCATGTTGCCGTAACGGCTGCGCGGTTCTTCACGGGGCACCGCGTCCACGATGCTGTCCGGATCCATCGGCCGCGGTGTGACATACCCGCCGTCCGAGTCGTCGCTGGTTGGCTGGCTGGAGCAGCCGGCCAATGTCGCCAGCACAGCCAACAGTGCGACGGCAAGAAAACGGCGACCTGGGGTGTCAGCGCGCTGCTGTGGCTGCATCGGCGGCCTCGCGTTGTGCCTTGATACGCTGGGCGAGCTGGTAGACTGCCATGGCGTACAGATTGCTGTGGTTATAGCGGGTGATGACGTAGAAGTTGGTCAGGCCCACCCAGTGACTGACGCCGTCCGGCTCGTCCAGGGCGAACAGACTGACCGGGGTGTCCGCCGGTAGATCGGCATCGATCCGTATGCCGGCCGCGTTGAGTTCGCCCAGCGTGGCGCGGGGCTTGCTGTCCGACTGGACAAGCTGATCAGGGACCGGTGAGTCAAGCCGTGCCGGGTAGACCACCGGCGCGCCCGGTTGCCACTGGTGCAGCGCGAAATAGTTCGCCACCGAGCCGATGACATCCGCATTGTTGTTCCAGATATCGCGCTTGCCGTCGCCGTCGAAGTCGGCCGCATAGTGCCGGAAACTGGACGGGATGAATTGCGGTCGCCCCATGGCGCCGGCGTAGGAACCGAGGGGGACGGTGGGGTCGACCCCTTCTTCCCTCGCCAGCAGCAGAAACTCGCCCAATTGCTTGCGGAAGAATCTGCCGCGCTTGGGATAGTGGAAACCCAACGTGCTGAGCGCGTCGAGCACCCGGTATTTGCCGGTGTGGCGACCGTAAAAGGTTTCCACGCCGATGATGGCGACAATGATCTCGGCCGGTACCCCGTAGTGCTGCTCGGCCTTGGCCAGCAGGTCCGCGTTCTCGTCCCAGAATGCCACGCCGCCGTCGGCACGGGCGTCGGTGAGGAAGATCCGCTCGTACTGCCACCAGGGCTTGCCTTCGGCCGGTCTGGATATGGCGTCCAGGATGTCCTGGCGTCGCTCCGCCTGGTCGAGCAGGTCGCGCAGGGCGGCGCGGTCGAAGCCGTGCTGCTTGGCCATGGCGTCGATGAAGTCGGTCTGCTCGTCTGCGTGCGCGAGCGCGGAACAGGCGGATAGCAGCGTGGCGGCGGCGACTTTCAGCGTTCGATACATGTCAGACCAACAATTTCCGGTGGGTATGAATGGACATCAGAATACCGAAGCCGGCCATCAAGGTCACCAGCGACGTGCCGCCGTAGCTGACCAGCGGCAAGGGCACGCCGACCACCGGCAGCAGGCCGGTGACCATGCCGGTGTTGACGAACAGGTAGACGAAAAAGACCAGCGTGAGGGCACCGGCCAGGAGTCGACTATAGGTGTCCTGGGCCCGGCTGGCGATATACAGGCCGCGGTAGATGATGAACAGGTTGAACGCCAGCAGAAGCAGGGCGCCGGCCAGCCCGAATTCCTCCGACAGCACGGCAAAGATGAAATCGGTATGGCGCTCGGGCAGAAATTCCAGTTGCGACTGGGTGCCGTTCATCCAGCCCTTGCCGTAGATGCCGCCGGAGCCGATGGCGATCTTCGACTGGATGATGTGGTAGCCGGCGCCCAGGGGGTCGCTTTCCGGGTTGAGGAAGGTGATCACCCGCTGGCGCTGATAGTCGTGCATCAAATACCAGACCGCTGGCAGGGCGGCGCCGGCCAACAGCAGCGCGCTGATGATGATGCGCCAGCGGATGCCGGCCAGAAACAGGGCGAAGATGCCGGCGCTGGCCACCAACAGCGCGGTGCCCAGGTCCGGTTGCTTGGCGATCATCAGGGTGGGCAGCAGGATGAACGCCATGGCCACCATCAGGCGCGCGCGCGCGGGCGGCAGCGGGTTGTCGGCCAGATACCAGGCGATCATCAGGGGCACGGCGACCTTCATGATCTCCGAGGGTTGAAAGCGGAACACGCCGAGGTCCAGCCAGCGTTGCGCGCCCTTGCCGATGTCGCCGAGCACGAGCACGGCGAGCAGCAGGATCATGCCCAGTCCGTAGAGCCAGGGCGACCAGTTTTGCAGGGTGTCGGGATTGAGCTGGGCCACGGCGATCATCACGCCAAAGGCGATGGCCAGACGCAGCAACTGGCGCAGGATGAGGTCCAAGTTCTGACTGCCCGCGCTGTAGAGCACGACCAGGCCGAGACCGGAGAGCAGCAGCAGGCCGATCAGCAGCGGCAGGTCAATGTGCAGCCGCTGTGCCAGGCCGTGCGCCTGGGCGGTATGGCCGTCAGTGCGCGGTCGGCGCGGGGGACTGTCCAGAATCTCCATGCAGCGAACCCTCGGGTGATTTGAGCAGATAGTAGTCCATGACGGCACGGGCGATGGGCGCCGCCACCGAGCCGCCGCCGCCGGCGTTTTCCACGATCACCGCCACCGCGATGCGCGGTTTGTCGACCGGGGCGAAGCTGATGAACAGGGCGTGGTCGCGCAGTTTTTTGGCAATGTCCTCGGCATTGTACTCCTCCCCCGCCGCGACGCTGAACACTTGCGCGGTGCCGGTCTTGCCGGCAACGGTGTATTGCAGTCCGTGTTTGATACTGCGTGCGGTGCCGTGGATGCTCTGCACGACATCGGTCATATCGTGGATGATCGCGTTCCAGTCGGATTGGCGCACGTGGGGGATGGACGCCAGCGTGGTCGGCGCTTCGAGTTGCAGTTGGCCGGAGTCCGGATTCTGCTCGGCGTAGACTATGTGCGGCTGCATGCGCGTGCCCCTTTCGGCCAGGGTGGCGGTGGCGCTGGCCAGTTGCAGGGGGGTGGTGAGAAAGAAGCCCTGACCGATGCCCGTGATCAGCGTCTCACCGGGGAACCAGGGCTGGTTGCGGGTGCGGCGTTTCCACTGGCGCGAGGGCAACAGGCCGGAGAGTTCGCCGCGCAGATCGATGCCGGTCTTCTCGCCGAAGCCGAACTGGCTGAGGTAGCTGTGTATCTTGTCGATGCCCAGGGTATGGGCCAGTTCATAAAAGTACACATCGCAGGACTGCACGATGGCCTTGTGCATGTTCACCTCGCCGTGGCCGCCCTTTTTCCAGTCACGGTATTTGTGGTCATCGCCCTTGAGCGTGTAGTAGCCGGGACAGAAGATCTGGTCGTGGGGCTTGATCGCGTTGAGTTCCAGCCCGCCCAGCCCGATGAACGGCTTGGCGGTGGAGCCGGGCGGGTACTGGCCTCGCAGGGCGCGGTTGAACAGGGGGCGGCTGGTGGCCTGGCTCAGCGCCCGGTAGGTCTTGCTGTCCAGGCCGTTGA
>JASBTJ010000047.1 GCA_030148485.1 Gammaproteobacteria bacterium
TTCCGTAAAGTCACCGATGAGCAGGTCGAACAGGTGGTCTTGAAGATCAACCAGCGACCACGAAAGTGCCTCGACTACCAGTCACCTTACGATGTCTTCGCCGAGGCCCTGCGTGGTGCACTTGGAACCTGATTCCGCCTAGGCTTCCCCGAACAGCGTCGAGCCTGGCGGTGCGTTTAGCGAGTCTGCGAACCACACGTTTACCGTATTGGCGTTGCTCGACTGGCCGTTGCCGACGATGTTGACGTCGGCAACGCCGTCAACTGTAAGCATCGACGAATTATTTACTTGATTGGTCGGTAGATACACCGCCGCCACGCCAGCCTGCTGATAAACGGCTGAAGTATGGCTGGCAGACAGCGGAGCACTAGCGCAATTGTTGCCACCATCGTCGCAGATCCTGATCGGTTGAATCAGCATAAAATGATCCAAGACGACCGCGGCCTGGACCGATGTTGAAAAAAGCACTAATACCGAGACGATAAGTTTTTCTTTACACGATCTCATTTCCCTATGCTCCCTGTATTTAAAAAAGGTGTGTACAGGTATTCCTGGCGCAGTAAAGGTCCGCGCCCCCTCTGGATAGTTCGGGCTCTTCCATGCCGGTTTCGCGACAAGGTCGGCACGCGTTCTAAGCGAACGCAATCATCGTGCCGCCAGCCTGTATTTCCTTATGTAATCGCTGTCTGCGGGGCGAGGGGCGCGCTGGGGCTTGATCCGGCAGTATCAAATGTAAAAATCTCTGACGAACAAACTCTGAATGCCTACGGCCAGGAATTGCTTCCATCAACCTAGACCGTGGGAAAATGGCGTCAGACGCGATTGATCCGTTGGTCCGCTCAGCTTTCGTGATCTGGAAACGGGGCAGCACGTGATCCGGTGTTCCAACACTTTCCCGACGTCTATTTGCTGGGTGCGACTTTTTCCGACAGCATGCGCTATCGCCTTCCTTTCAGCGGCCAGCGTGGCTACGAACCAGGTGGTCGGAGGTTCGAATCCTTCCGGGCGCGCCATATAAACAAAAAGGCCCTACCGGGAGGTGGGGCCTTTTTGTTTGTCCGGTCTATTCAAGAAGGGTTCGAGCAGCTGACAGCCCAGAACGCCAAGTAAAAAGCTAATTTTGTAAAAATTAGCTTTTTACTCTACATTGCCCAATGAAAAGCTAATTTCGGAAATTTTAGCTATAATCAAGGCATGAAAATCCCCCTCTCCCCGCCTTCCCTTGTCCAGCTGCTGGATCAGATCCAGGACCTCTCAACGGTGTTGGGTCGTGCCCCGCTTGTCGATGGTCGCTACCAGCATTGGGATGAACTGCGTCACCGGAATCCCCCTAAGGATCTGACGCACGAAGAATGGTGGGCAGGCATCAAGCTCGCCCGCCAGAGCCAGCGCCAGTTGCTGCCGTTCTTGGACACGCACGATCGGCCAATGCATTTCACTCAGCCGGACCCCGTGCAGCGGGCTCTGCACAACATCGATCGCCAAGCGGCGGGTAACGTCGCGGCTTCCTCTCCCATGGTGTCCGAAGGCGAACGTGAGCGTTACCTGGTCAGTTCCTTGATAGAAGAGGCTATTACCTCCAGCCAACTGGAGGGCGCATCGACCACGCAGGAAGTGGCCAAAGACATGTTGCGTAGCGGCCGCAAGCCGCGTGACCGTTCGGAGCGCATGATCCTGAACAACTATCAGGTGATGCAGATGGTTCGGGAACTCAGGGACGAGCCCCTGACCCCGGATCTGTTGCTGCAGATGCACCGCATCGTCACAGACGGCACTTTGGAGACGCCTGGCGCCGCTGGGCGTGTACGGCGGCCAGATGAACGGGTGCGGGTAATGGATGCCCAGCACAGCACCGTGCTACACGAACCGCCAGATGCGCGGGGCTTGGCGGACCGCATCGAGAGGCTATGTCGTTTTGCCAATCAGGGCGAAGAGCCCCAACCCTTTATCCACCCGGTTATCCGCGCCATCCTGCTGCACTTCGCCTTGGGTTACGACCACCCCTTCGTTGACGGGAATGGTCGTACGGCGCGCGCCCTTTTCTATTGGAGCATGGCGCGCTCGGGTTATTGGCTGATGGAATACGTTTCCATCTCCAGACTACTCAAGGAAACGCCGGCAAAGTACGCGCGCGCCTACCTGCATGCCGAGACCGACGACAACGACACGACATACTTCCTGATACACCAGCTGGGCGTGATAGAGCAGGCCATCAAGGCTCTGCACGACTACTTGGGCCGCAAGAGCCGAGAGCAGGCATCGACCGAGGCGCTGTTGCGCCACGCCCCACGTTTGTCAGATCAGCTTAACCACCGTCAGGTGGCATTGCTAAGCCACGCGTTGCGCCACACGGGGCATGGCTACACCGTTGCCAGCCACCAACGATCCCATCAAGTCACGCCGCAAACGGCCCGAACAGACTTGCTGAGCCTGGTGGACCTGGAGCTACTGGAAAAGGCCAAGCGGGGTCGCGCATTCGTGTTCTATGCACCGGGTGATCTTAGGGCTCGCATCCAACAAGCCGCGGGCGCATGAACGGCGACCGTGTTCGCTTGGACAAGTCCAGCAACGGCCACGTCCCAATAGAGAGAAATAGGGACGGGAGCCACTGCTGTCCCACTTACTTCTGGTGATCGTGGTTGCAAGGCCCACCATTGCTGAGTTTGGAGTGGCCGCAAGGGATCGAGACTTGGATTTGCCATTGGCAAGCACCGCCCTGTCCCCTCTCCCTCCGGGAGAGGGTTAGGGTGAGGGGAATACACGCAAATGGCCTAAAACGGGCAGATATACAGGCGCATTGCTCCCTCACCCCCGGCCCCTCTCCCGGGGGGAGAGGGGTGAATTGCGCACTTTCGCGTAAGTGGGACAGCAGTGGATGGGAGCGGACGTTTTACCCGATCCCTGTTTCCGGTGAGCGGATTGAAGTCGGCGGAATATCACATTTTTGCTATAATCTGCTCGTCGTATCTCCGGGTTTCAGTCCAGGATGAGTGAACGGTGCCGTACACGGTTACGTGGGATCCAGGCAGCAAGGCCGAGTTCCAGCAGTGGCGCCAGTCAGACGCCGCGGACACGGCGACGCTGGCGTGCGTGGTCCGATTGATGACGGCCCTGGTGGACGGTATTGCCTACGATGGTCCGGATCCCTCGGCGAATCCCCACCCGGCCCGGCGGGCCCGCGACGGTGCGAACGTGGCGGTGTATTGCCTCGTGGAAGACCGGGATGTCGTGCGGTGTTTCGGGCTGTGCGGCGATGAACTGCGCCTGCTGGTGATCGGTCCATTCAACAGTGGCACGGTGTTGACCTGGCGTTGGAGCGTGCCGAGCGATGGTGACCCGTATGACAGACGTGAAAGAGACGTTGCAGGAACTGATCGAAGACCCGCAACTGAAACAGGCCCACGATGAACAGGCCGACATCGTGCATGTGGCGCGGCTGATTCGCAGCATGCGTGCCCATGCCGGGCTGACCCAGGCGCAATTGGCGATGGCCATGCAGACCACCCAGTCGCAGATCGCCCGCCTGGAGTCCTTCGACAACAAGAGCAAGCCCAACCTGGACACCCTCCAGGCGGTAGCTCATGCCTGTGGTCAACAGCTGCTGATCACTGCCGTTCCTATCGGCGAGGTGATCGAACAGACGGACGTGGTCGCCCTGTAATGGATGTCGCGATGGCGGCGCTGAATTTTTTCGCTGCCCTCGCATCCTTGGCCGGCGCGCTGCTGTTGCTGTATCCGGCAGCGAAACTCAGCGGTGTCACGCAGACCGCGCACACGGCCACCACGGCGGTGAATGCCCTGCTGGACAAGGCCAGACAGAAGGCGCCGCAGACGGCTGTGGTGGATCCGGAACTGCTCAACGAACTGCAGGCCACCTCCCAGACCCTGAAAGACAGTGCGCATGGCTGGACGCGGGGTGCCCACAGACTCCTGTTCGTCGGCATTGGCCTGACGGCACTCGGCGGCGGACTTGGCGTTATCTCAGCCGCCATCCAGTGGTTCCTGGCCGAGTAGCCAGGCGTCCCATGCCGTTTTATCGGCGCCATCACCCGGCGGGTGGCTAGAGACCCAGCTCGGACAGGCCAGGGTGGTCATCGGGCCGGCGTCCCAGCGGCCAGCGGAACAGTCGCTGATCTTCGCGGATAGGCAGGTCGTTGATGCTGGCGATGCGTCGCCGCATGAAACCACCCTCGTCGAACGCCCAGTTCTCGTTGCCGTAGGCGCGGAACCAGCCGCCGGCGTCGTCGTGCCATTCGTAACAGAAACGCACGGCGATGCGATTTTCGCGAAAGGCCCACAGTTCCTTGATGAGCCGGTAGTCCAGTTCGCGCGCCCACTTGCGCTGGAGGAAGGCCGCGATCTCGTTGCGCCCCTGGAGGAATTCGGCGCGGTTGCGCCAGGTGCTGTCCGGCGAGTAGGCCATGGCGACCCGCGCCGGGTCTCGGGTGTTCCAGGCGTCTTCGGCCATGCGGACCTTGGCGATGGCCGCCTGTTCGTCGAAGGGCGGCAGGGGTGGCCGGGGGGCTTCAGTGATGGACATGGTGGCGAACCTCGCAGGTCGTGAATATGGGCCCCGGATAGGCGCGAGCCCCGGTGATTTGCCGGGGCTCGCGGGCGTTGTCCGGTTGTCCGGACGGGCTGGCTATCAGGCCAGGTTCATGGCCAGGAACAGGCCGCCGGCGGCGGTGGCGAACATACCGCCGCCACGGGTGGCCAGGGTCTGCACACGGCTGGAGCGAGCGGCCATCACGTCCATGGCTTTCACGCCGCCGACGATGACCGCGTACTGGATGGTGGCGAAGCCGACCAGGTAGGACAGCAGCGGGGTCTGTTCGGCGCCGATGATGGCCTCGCCGTAGGCGTAGCCGTGGAAGATGCCGATGCCGGCGAACAGGCCGCCCAGCAGTAGGGCCGGGGCGCTGCGTTTCATCAGCACCGCCACGCCGCCGAGCAGGGCCGACAGGGCGACGACGGTTTCGGTCAGTGCCAGGTCAGCCGCGGTCAGGTGGTACAGGGTGCCCATGACCGTAGCGCCGACGAAGGCCAGTGGCACCAGATAACGACTGCGGCCTTTCAGGGTGCATGCCAACAGGGCGGCTACCACCAGGAAGGCGAAGTGGTCGATGCCGATCAGCGGATGGCCGAAGCCGGATAGCAGGCCTTCGGTGAAATTGCCGGGCGTGGCGCCGCCCATCGGGTGATGCGCCAGGGCCAAGGGTGTCGTGAACAGGAGGGTAGCGCCGCTCAGCATGCTGGCGGAACGGGTGACGCGTGCGGGTGTGTGAATGGTCATGTCGATCCCCTTTTCGTGTGCGCTGCGTTGATAGGTGATTACCAGGATTTGTAAGGTAGGAACTTGCCGTTCATGGTCACGACCACCCGGTCGCCGGCGGGGTTCTCTTCCTTGTCGATATGCATGGTGTAATCGATGGCGGACATGATGCCGTCACCGAATTTTTCGTGGATCAGCTCCTTTATCGTTTCGCCATAGACGCCGACGATTTCATAGAAGCGGTAGATCAGCGGGTCGGTGGGCACCAGCTTGGCGAAATCCTTGTTCGGGCAGACCTGCAGGGCGGCGCTAACCTCGCTGTCCAGTTGCAGGACCTCGGTCACCTTGTCCGCGTACTCGGGCTTGAGGCTGTTCATGCCCAGGCAGGCGGAGGTCAGGAAGACCGGCGCCAGGCCGACCTTTTCCGACAGCGCTTCCCAGCTGACGTCGAGCGTTTTGCGGGCGGCCAGGATAGCCATGGTCATGTCGTCTTTGTTCATGCGTTGTCTCCTGAAACAGGGGTTGTCTTGGTTGAGTCGGAATCGGAACCGCTGTCGACCAACAGCCGCAGTCGGCCGCGGGTATCGCCAACGGCGAGCGCGTCGCATCCAGGACGCCAGGCCAGTGTGGATACCTCGTGCGCCAGGTCTTGGCTGAACAGCAGTTGGCCGTCGGCGCTCCAGATGCAGAGCCGGCCGGCGCGATCGCCGGATGCCAGTCGTTGGCCGTCGGGCGACCAAGCCAGCACGGTCACGGTTCTTTGATGGTGGCGCAGCTGTTGACCCTTGGCGCCCTTGGCGGTTTGCGGCAGCTGCCACAGCACCACGTCCGGGCCGCCGGCGGTGGCGATCATCGGGCGCGTCGGATGCCAGGCCAGGCACACCACCTTGCCGGGGTACCCCTTCATGGTCAGCTGACTGGCCTGGGTATGGCCCCGTGGGCCTTTGCCGGCGCCGCCCTGACGCCAGATCTGCAGGAAACCGTCCTGGGTGCCCACCGCCAGCGCCCGCCCATTGGGTTGCCAAGCGACGGCTACGGGCGCACCGGGAAAACTCAGCAACTGCATCGGTTCGGCGTCGCCGTCCGTGGTGTGGTCGAGTCGCCACAGGTACAGGCCTTTGTTGGATGCTGTTGCCAGGCGTTGGTTGTCCGGTGCCCAGTCCATTGCCAGGATCTGCCGGCGACCGTCGTACCAGATGCCGAGCGACTCGTCGCCGCGCCACAGCGATATCGACTTGCTGGCCGCGGCGGCGATCACCTGGCCGTTGGGCGTCCAGGTCAGTTGTTCCACCCAGCCTCCTTGGTCCGCCAACAGGCTCAGCTCGGTACCGGCGACACTGTCCCAGAGCACGACACGGCCGTCTTCGCCAGCACTGGCGACAACGGCGTCGTTGCCCGGCTGCAGGCATACCCGGGTGACCCCGGCCTGGTGGCCGAGCCAACAGGCCAGCGTCGTGCCGTTGTGGTCCAGCCGTTGCAATTCGCCACTGGCATCGCCGACCAGCAGCGCAGTGCCGTCACCGGTCCATGCCAGGTCGGCCACCGAGTCGGCCAGCCCCAGATCCCAGTGGGTGGTGAAGGCCGGTGGCTTGGAAACGGCGGCTAGACCAGGCACGCTCTGAGTCCCTCGGTCAGGCCGGTACGGTCGAGGTCGCGGCCGATGAAAACCAGTTGGTTTTCGCGTGCAACGTTGCTTTCCCAGGTGCGGCCCGGTTGTCCATCGAACAACATGTGCACGCCCTGGAAGACGAAGCGCTGGGCGTCGCCGGCCAGGCTGAGCACGCCCTTGGTGCGGAAGATATCGGTGCCGCGGCTGCGTAGCAGGTCGATCATCCAGGATTCGAACCGGTCGGGATCCAGGTCACCCACCAGGCGCACGCCGACCGAGCCCACGGTGTCGTCATGGGTGTGGGGACTGGCGTATTCGAAGGCCTCGCTGGGCTCGATCGGCTGACCGCTCCGGGTCAGTTTCATCTCGAACTCTTCGGGCAGGTGCTGGGTGAACAGCGCATAGCGTCCCGGCTGATCGATGGTCAGCGTGGTGGTTACGCCGGCGGTCCCATCCACCGGCAGGCGGTACAGGGTTAGCGCCGGTGTCAGGCTGTGCTGGTGATCGATGACCTTGGCGTCGCTGGAATAGAGCACGATGCTTTCGCGTTTCCAGGTCGAGAAGTGCGCCGGGTCTTCCAGGCCGGGCCCGCCGAGCACCAGGTCGATGCTGGGGTCCGGCCCGGGTGCGAAGTCGAGTGCATAGGTGCCGGGCTCCAGGTCGTAGAGGCCTGCCCACTCGAACGGCAGTTCCTCTTGCAGGAACGTCGGCATCTCGGCGGCCTTGGCCGCCAGATCGAAGGCGCCGATGCCCAGCAGTTGCTCGATGGGCAGGTCGGCATGCACGGTGGGCTGAATGCGCGCCAGCTTGTTCAGGCGGCGCACCTGTTGTTCCACGGCTGTCTGTTGAACGTCGCTGATCAGGTCGGTTTTGTTCAGCAGCACCACGTCGGCAAAGGCCAGCTGGGCGTTGCACTCGTCGCTGTCCAGGTGCTGTAGCACATGCTTGGCATCCACCACGGTAATGATGGCGTCGAGGCGCAGCTTGTCCTTCATCTCGTCGTCCATGAAGAAGGTCTGCGCCACCGGGCCGGGATCGGCCATGCCGGTGGTTTCGATCAGGATGTGATCGAACTTGTGCTTGCGCTTCATCAGCCGGCCGAGGATGCGGATCAGGTCGCCGCGCACGGTGCAGCAGATGCAGCCGTTGTTCATCTCGAAGATCTCTTCGTCCGACTGCACCACCAGCTCGTGATCAATGCCGATCTCGCCGTATTCGTTCTCGATCACCGCAATGCGTTTGCCGTGTTCCTCGCTGAGGATGCGGTTCAGCAGGGTGGTCTTGCCCGCACCGAGAAAGCCGGTGAGCACGGTGACCGGGACGCGGCTATCGGTGTCTTCGGCGGGGGGGTGGGTAAGGTGGCTGGTTTCTTGAGCGCAGGCTGTCATGGCGTGGTCTCTTCGTTGGATACCGGTAGACGGGGTCAGGCGGCCGAATGCTCGGCGCTTGTGTTGCCGGCGGTCGCGTCGGCTGCGGGGTTGACGATCTTCGGGTGTGCGCCGGCAGCCTGGGCATCGGTCTCGGGTGCGACGGCGCCGGACAGCTCCTTGGAGCGACGCACCAGGAAGTCCACCAGGTGGTTGCGGATCGGGTAGTAGCCCGGGTCGTGAATGATGGAGCTGCGGTCACGCGGATGATCGATATCGACCTTTACCGATTCGGCGATGCGCGCATGCGGGCCATTGGTCATCAACAGAATGCGGTCCGCCAACAGAATGGCCTCGTCCACGTCGTGGGTGATCATGAACACCGTCTGGTTGGTGGCGTCGCAGATCTTCAGCAGTTCCTCCTGAATGGTGCCGCGGGTGAGTGCGTCCAGCGCGCCGAAGGGTTCGTCGAGCAGCAGCAGTTTCGGCTCGATGGCGAAGGCCCGGGCAATGGACACCCGCTGGCGCATGCCGCCGGACAGTTGCGCCGGTTTGCGCAGCTCGGCGCCACCGCCCAGGCCGACCATGTCCAGATATTTGTAGCTGTGTTCCCTGACCTGCTCCTTGCTCCAGTTGGGCCAGCGCGCTTGCACGCCGAAGGTGACGTTCTGCAGGGCGGTAAGCCAGGGCAGCAGGGAGTAGTTCTGAAACACCACGCCGCGATCCAGGCTGGGGCCGGATACCTCCCGGCCGTCCATGAAGACATGGCCTTCCGTCGGTGTGTCCAGTCCGGCGAGCACGTTCATGATGGTGGACTTGCCGCAGCCGGAATGGCCGATGATGCAGACGAACTTACCCTTGTCGATGCCGAAGCTGGCGTGCTCGAAGACCGTCAACTCGCCTTGCTTGGCGGGAAAGCGTCGGGCCAGGTTGTCGATTTCCAGAAAGTGTTTGGTCATTGTTGAAAGCTCATTCCTGGTACTGGACCAGGCGGGTTGCGGCGGACAGGGCCAAGTCGAGCAGCATGCCGACCAGACCGATCATGAGGATGGAGAAGATCACGCTGGTCAGGTCGAGATTGTTCCACTCGTTCCATACGTAGTAGCCGATGCCGGTACCGCCCACGAGCATCTCGGCGGCCACGATCACCAGCCAGGCGATGCCGATGGAGATCCGCATGCCGGTGAGGATGGTCGGCGCGGCAGCGGGCAGGATCACGGCGAACGCGGTTTTCAGGGCGGACAGTTCGTGGGTGCGCGCGACATTGACCCAGTCGCGGCGTACGCCGGCGACACCGAAGGCGGTATTGATCAGCATCGGCCAGATGGAACAGATGAAGATGACGAAAATGGACGACGCCTCGGAGTCCTTGATGATGAACAGTGCGAGCGGCATCCAGGCCAAGGGCGATATTGGTCGCAGCACCTGGATGAAGGGATTCAGCGCCTTGTACATGAGCGGCGACATGCCGATCAGAAAACCGATGGGGATGGCGATCAGTGCCGCCAACAGGTAGCCGGCCAGTACCCGGTAAACGGAATAGGCCAGCTGGATCCCGATACCCTTGTCGTTGGGCCCGGCGTCGTAGAACGGGTTGGACAGCTCATCGACGGCCAGATCGATGACGGCCGACGGCGGCGGTACGCGTGCCTCCTGGTCGGCGCCGCCCATGAGCATTTCGTATTCGGTGAGGGGTTTGTCCGCGGCCGGGGCCTGGTTGGCCAGTTCCCAGATGCCGAGAAGTACCACCAGCATGACCAGCGAAACGAGGGTGGCGCGGACGTTCAATGACTGCAGCATTTGGGTTCCTCGATGAACGAGGTGGGCAACGCCGCCCACCTCGCATGTGGGCGATCAGACGCGCTTGATCGCAAAGCTCTGGACGTAGGATTCCGCTTGATCCGGATCGAACTCCTTACCCATGATGGTGTACTTCTCATAGGTGTGATCCGGTGCCTCGTAACCCAGATCGTTCATGATCCGTGTGGCATCGGATGCCAGGTACACTTCCTCGGCGATCTTCTTGTAATCGATATCGCCGTTGATATAGCCCCAGCGTTTCATCTGCGTAAGGATCCACACCCCCATGGAATGCCAGGGGAACGGATCAAAGTCGATACGCTTCGGATCGTTCTTCACGTTGCCCAGGCCGTCCGCATACTTGCCGGTCAGTACCTGGCGGATCACCGGCTCGGGCTGGTTGAGATAATTCTTCGGCGCGATGGCCTTGGAGATCTCGGCACGGTTCTCGGCCTTCTGCGAGTAAGCCGTGGCATCCACGATGGCCTTCATCAAGGCACCGTAGGTGTTTGGCAGCTCGGTGGTGAACTTCTCCGAGCAGGCAAAGGCGCAGCAGGGGTGTCCCTCCCAGATGTCCTTGGTCAGGGTGTGCAGAAAGCCCACCTTTTCCCAGACGGCGCGCTGGTTGAACGGGTCGGGCGACAGATAACCGTCGAGGTTGCCGGCACGCAGGTTGGCGACCATCTCGGGCGGTGGCACCACGCGGATCTGGATGTCCTTGTCCGGGTCCAGGCCGTGCTCGGCGACGTAGTAGCGCAACAGGAAATTGTGCATGGAGTAGTCGAACGGCACGCCGAACTTGAACCCTTTCCACTGCTTGGGGTCACGTTTGTCCTTGTGCTTGACGTGCAGCACGATGGCCTGGCCGTTGATGTTTTCCACCAGCGGCATGCGAAAAGGCATCGCGCTGGAGCCGGCGCCCATGGACATGGCCAGCGGCATCGGCGTGAGCATGTGCGAGGCGTCGTACTCACCGGACAGCGACTTGTCACGGGCAACCGCCCAGCAGGCGGTCTTGATCACGTCCACGTCCAGGCCGTACTTGCTGTAGAAGCCCATGGGGTGGGACATGATGATGGGCGTGGCGCAGGTGATGGGTACGAAACCGATCTTCAGCTTCGACTTCTCCGGCTTGCCCAGCGTTTCCTTGACGGCGGCCTTGGCGGCTTCCATTGGGAACAAGGTGCTCAGCGCGGCGGCGACGGTGCCACCACCGACCAGCTTCATGAACTCGCGGCGGCTGTTGTCGTTTTGACCGAACATGGCGCGCACCACGGCGCTCTCGATCACCCGATCCATCACATCTTCGGCGGATTCGAGCGTGTTGCTGTCTTGCACCGGACCGGCGCGCGCGGGCTCGGTGGGAAGGGATGTCGCCGCGTGATGTTGTGGCGCATCCGGACCTTCGAACACGGCCTTTTCCAGCTTTGCCGTCAGCTCGGTCTCAGAACACTCGTACTCGTTCTGAACCTGATCCCGCGCGAACACGCAGATCGGGCAGCTGCAGCTGGGGCCGTGGGTCAGGTCCGATTCCCCGTCGAACGGGTTGCCCAGACTCTTGAAGGACATTTGTCAGTCTCCTGTCGACCAGTTGAGATCACGACCACCGCGGTCTGCGCCACCGGCATGCCGGGTGGTGGCACGACTCCTGCTGAACTTCCTCCGCGCCGTTGCAACAACCGTGGTTATTGCCTCGGCGTGGCGCGGGTCCGGCAGGTCGTGACCGCGGGTATCGCGCGTTTTGCACCTATGCGGTGCTGCTTCAGGACGTGGCCTGGCGTACCCGACAGCGCTTCGGCTCGTCCCGAAAGAGACCGAGCAGGGCGCGTGCCAAGCTGCGGATGAAAGTTGTAATAGCTTGTTCCGAAACAGAAAAAGCAGCTGTCACCCTCTGCGCTCCGCAACCGAAACCCACTACGCAAATGCGTAAGCAACGCAAATGCGTCGTCCCGATTACGAGATTGCGTGATGCTGAACGGAAATGAATCGAAGGCAAAAACGCCCGCTTTCGGGGCAGAGACCGCGCCCCGGGAACCTGTCGGCGTGATGGAACGGCGGGCCGGATTGTTCGAACACGCGCCGGAGCCGCAGTTGCTCATCGATCCGTACGCGGATTGCATTGAAGACGCCAACCTTGCCGCCAGGGGCTTGCTCGGCTACAGCGCGGACGCGTTGCACAACCTGGCCGTGAGTCAGTTGCTGTCGGAGGATCTGGCCGGGCTGGTGGTCTTTACCCAGGCGGTGTTGGCGCAGGGCCGGGCTTGGGCCGATGACTTGCGCTGCCGTGACGGTCGGGGGCGGATTTTTTCCGCGCATTGTCATGCTGTGCGTATCGACACCGCCAACGGCGCACGCCTGTTGCTGTCCGTCACCGACGCGGACCAGCACGAGCGTCGTCAGGCGGCGGCAGCAGCGAACGCGTTTGTCCGCCGGGGGCTTGGTGAATGGCAGCGGGTGGAAAAGCTGTTTGAAGATTTCGAGCAGGAAAACCAGCTGATTCTGCAGGCGGCCGGTGAAGGCATCTACGGCGTCAACGCGGAGGGCGAGACCACCTTTGTGAATCCCGCCGCCGAGAAGATTCTCGGTTACCGTGCCGATGAACTGGTGGGCACCAACATGCATCAGTTGCTGCACCATACGCATCTGGATGGCAGTCATTATCCCGCGACCGATTGTCCGATCTATGCGGCCTTCAAGGATGGCGCCGTGCATAAGGTGGACGACGATGTGTTCTGGCGCAAGGACGGCACGCCCTGCCCGGTGGCCTACACCAGCACGCCGATTCGTGAACATGGGCAGCTGGTTGGGGCGGTGGTGGTATTCAGCGATATCAGCGAACGCAAGGAAGCGGAAGAGAAGCTGCGCCAGGCGCTGAGCGAGCTGGAGAAGCTCAAGCAGCGGTTGGAGCTTGAAAACGCCTATCTGCAGGAGGAGATCAGCGGCGAGCACAACCACCATGAGATCGTCGGGCGCAGCAGAGCACTGGCACAGACCATTCACAAGATCGAAATGGTCGCGCCTACCGATGCCACCGTACTCATCACCGGCGAGTCGGGGACCGGCAAGGAACTGATCGCCCGTGCCATCCACCAGAGCAGCGACCGCAGCGGTCGTCCACTGATTCGGGTCAATGGTGCAGCGGTGCCCCGCGAGTTGTTCGAAAGCGAGTTCTTTGGCCACGTGAAAGGTGCGTTCACCGGGGCATTGCGTGATCGTGCCGGTCGCTTTGAGTTGGCCGATGGCGGGACGCTGTTCCTGGACGAGGTTGGCGAGATCCCTTTGGCGCTGCAGAGCAAGTTGCTGCGGGTGTTGCAGGAGGGCCAATTCGAACGTGTGGGCGGCGATCGCACCGTACAGGTCGACGTGCGGGTGATCGCGGCGACCAACCGGGATTTGAAAAAAGCGGTCGCCGAGGGCCGCTTCCGCGAGGATCTGTATTTTCGGCTCAACGTGTTCCCCATCGTCTCGGTATCCCTGCGGGACCGGCCCGAGGACATTCCCCTGTTGGCCAGTCATTTTCTGTCCAACGCGGGCAGACGTTTCAGCCGCGACGACCTGCGCCTGTCGCAGGCTGACGTGCAGCGGCTGCTTGCCTATAGCTGGCCGGGCAATGTGCGCGAACTGCAGAACGTGCTGGAACGGGCAGTGATCATTTCACCCCGAGGGCAGCTGCGATTGGAATTGCCGGTGGCCGATCCGGTGCACTCGCACGGGATGCACGCGGAAGGCGCGGTGGAGGATGGGCTGATGACCGAAGTGCAGCGCCGCGCCCGGGACCGGCAGACGATTGTGCAGGCCTTGCAGCAGACCGACGGCAAGGTGTTTGGCCCCGGCGGCGCGGCGGAACTGCTCGGGGTGAAGCCGACGACCCTGGCATCACGTATCAAGCGCTGGGGCATCGCCCGGCCCTCGTAATGCCGGTTTGCCCGGCTTTGTCGGACAACGTCGACATTCCGGACAATTCCCCCGTGGGGTCGTCCCGAGGACCCTGGCGATACGGTGTTTTTCGGGGCCGGCGGATATGGCACGAACCCTGCTCCAGTCACTGGCGTAGCCATTTACGGAGCTGTCATGAGCGTGCACCTGAGCATCGATTACATCACCCATACCTTCAAGGGGCAGCCCGTACCGACACTTGAGGATATCGAGCTGAAGATCGGCAGCGGCGAACAGATTGCGCTGATCGGGCGAAGCGGTTGCGGCAAATCGACCTTGTTGCACATGCTCGCCGGGCTGTTGATGCCCAGTCAGGGGTGCGTGCGTATGCGCGGGCGGCAGGTGACCAAGCCCAGTGCCAAATGGAACATGATGTTCCAGAAGCCCTCGCTATACCCGTGGATGAGTGTGCGTCAGAACGCGTCGTTGGGGCTGGATTTTGCCGGGCAGAAGGACCCTGAGCGGGTCGAGCGACTGCTGAATATGGTCGGTTTGGCGGACAAGGCCGACACCAATGTGCAGTCGCTGTCCGGTGGGCAGCATCAGCGGGTTGCGCTGGCGCGTTCGCTTGCGACGTCGCCGGAACTGTTGTTGCTGGACGAGCCGTTTTCCGCACTCGATGCCTTTACCCGCGCCGCCCTGCAGGACGAGGTATCGACCATTGCCAGGGAGCAGGGCCTGACCCTGGTGATGGTCACCCACGATATCGAAGAGGCGGTGGCAATGGCCGATCGCGTCCTGATCATGGCCGCCAATCCGGGGCGCATCGTGGGTGAGATGACGGTGAACCTGGGGGCGCCGCGGGATCGCGCCTCGCCGGATTTCAGTCGTCAGCGGGAGGCCCTGATGCGGCAGTTCGAGACGTTGGTCGGCGGTGGTCATGAGCCGCCACCGAAAGGTAATGGCAGCACTGAAAGCAACAGCCCGCAGCGACAGGCGGCGTGACCCGCCCGGTCCAACAATTTCTCTGGGGATGACAGCATGAGCAAGATCGAAGACGACGAACTGGACTATCTGAACAAGCACGAGATGAGCCGGCGTGATTTCATGTTGGACATGCTCGCGATGGGCGGCTTGGCGGCCGGCATGACGCTGCCCGGGGTCGGTCTGGCCGATATGACGCCACCCGATGACGAGGTGGTGCGTATCGGCTATCTGCCCATCACCGACGCCACCGCACTGCTGGTTGCGCATGGCATGGGCTTTTTCGAGGACGAAGGTCTGAAGGCGGAAAAGCCGACCCTGATCCGCGGTTGGTCGCCTTTGGTCGAGGGTTTTGCCGCCGGCAAGTTCAACCTGGTGCATCTACTCAAGCCGATTCCGGTGTGGATGCGTTACAACAACAACTTTCCGGTCAAGGTCATGTCCTGGGCGCACATCAACGGTTCCGCGCTGATCGTCGGAAAACATACCGGCGCGCAGGATTTCAAGGATCTTGGCGGCATGCAGATCGCCGTACCCTACTGGTATTCCATGCACAACATCGTGCTGCAGATGGGGCTGCGTAGCGCCGGTCTGAAGCCGGTGATCAAGTCGCAGAAGGAGCCTCTGGCACCGGACGAAGTCAATCTGATGATCATGCCGCCACCGGACATGCCGCCGGCATTGGCGGCCAAGAAGATCGATGCCTTCATCGTTGCCGAGCCGTTCAACGCCTTCGGTGAGATGAAGGCCGGCGGCAAGATGCTGCGCTTCACCGGCGACATGTGGAAGAACCACCCCTGCTGTGTGGTGTGCATGAACGAGAACACGGTGGCGCAGAAACCCGAATGGACGCAAAAGGTGATGAACGCCATTGTGCGTGCCGAAGTCTACGCGCAGGAGAACAAGGCGGAGGTGGCCATGATGATGTCCAGGGACGGCAAGAAGTATCTGCCCATGCCCGGCAAGGCGGTAGTGCGCGCCATGACCTACTACGACGAGGCCGATTACATGCGCCCACACGCCATCCGTCATAAGGACGAGTTTCACAACGGCCGTATCGACTTTTCACCTTATCCGTATCCGTCGGCCACCGAGCTCATTGTGGAATCCATGAACAAGACCCTGGTCGGGGGCGACAACACTTTCCTGGCGAATCTGGATCCGAAGTTCGTCGCTGAAGATCTGGTCGACTACAAGCACGTCAAGGCGGCCATGGCCAAATACAGCGGATGGGAGAACGCGCCCGGGGTGGATCCGGCAAACCCGTTTGAACGCACAGAGGTGGTCAAGATATGAGCATCCCGTTGCCGGCCATGAGCAACATGCTGCGCGACGCGAGCGGAGGTTTTTCTTGGCGCGGTGCGTTGCGCGGCCTGATGACCGGCGTGGGGTACCCGGCGATCGGCATTCTGGTGTTGCTGGCGGTGTGGTGGCTCGGCGGCTGGCTGATCGCCAGCAATCCGGCCACCGAGTCCTTCGCGGACTTTGCGCCGGGACCGGCGTTTGCCCGCCTGGCCGATCTGCTGGGTAACGGCCAGGTGTTGGAACCGGTGGCCTCCAGCCTGTACCGCATCGGGCTGGGGCTGCTGTGGGCGGTGGTCGTCGGTGTGCCGGTGGGCGTCGCCATCGGTCTCAATGCCGCGCTGCGCGAGATCTCGCACGTGCCGTTTCAATTTCTGCGTATGATCAGTCCGCTCGCCTGGATGCCCATTGCGGTACTGGCGTTCGCTACCTGGGACAGCGCCATCGTGTTTCTGGTCACGGTGGCGGCGGTCTGGCCGGTGTTGTTTTCCACGGCGCAGGGCGTGCGCCGCATCGACCCGATGTGGTTCAAGGTGGCGAAGAACCTGGGTGCCGGTGGCGGTCACATGCTGCGTCGCATCATTCTGCCGGCGATCGGGCAGGACATCTTCGCCGGCATTCGTCTTGCCGTCGGCGTGGCGTGGATCGTTCTGGTGCCGGCTGAATACCTCGGTGTGACCAGCGGCTTGGGCTACGCCATCAATGATGCCCGCGACACCCTGGAATACGACACCTTGGCGGCCATGGTGGTGGTCATCGGTGTGATCGGCTTTGTGCTGGACGGCATCTGCGTGCAGCTGATCAAGCGTTTCAGCTGGCATCAACAGGATTAAAAACTAAGAAGTAGGGAAGACCAACGCGCTCAGGCGCATGGCAGTGGGTTGGTCCCGCACCGGGTCGGTGCGGGATTTTTTGTTCGTGCCCAGGCAGCGAACGGATCAGCCGGCTGATGCGCCGATCGTTGTTCCTGGTGATGGACGTAAACGGCGCCTGGGTGCGGGATATCCGCGCTTTGTCCGGAATTGGCGTCACTTTTGCTGACGGATAGGACAAAGTCGTTGCGAAAGGTGAGGTCATGCCCTACAGCCAGATTGCGTCCACCCCCGAATCCGAATTGCTGGTGGTCCAGGAGGCCGCCCGCCTGATCACCCGTTCGTCCGATCCGGCGCCCGCCGTGCAGGGCATCCTGCGGCTGCTGTCCCAGTTGCTGGGCCTCAATCGCGGTCGGGTATTGTTGCCGGACGATACGTCAGCGGCACTGAAGATCTGTTACGCCTATGGGCTGACCACCGAGGAGCGCGAGCGCGGGCAGTACCGGATTGGCGAAGGCATCAGCGGGCGTGTCTACCAGACCGGTCAATTGGCATTGATCCAGGATATCGATTACGAACCGACCTATCTGGGGCGCGCCGTCGATCGGACCACGCTACCGGATGAGGCCGTGGCCTACCTGGCGGTCCCCATCGTCACCGAGGAGCAACCGGTCGGCGTGTTGGCGGTCCATCGGTTGCGCAACCGGGTACGCCCCTTTCAGCGGGATCTGGCCTTATTGCAGGTGATCGCCACCTTCATCGCCCAGATTCTTCGGGTGAAGCAACTGATCGACGAGCACACCGCCGAGTTGCAATCGGAAAACGAACTGTTGCGCATCAACCTGGAAAGCCAGGGGGCGCGTTACGGCATCATTGGCCAGAGCGCTGCGCTGCAGCACGCCATTCAGCAGACCCTGCAGGTGGCGGCCACGAATACCACCGTGCTGTTGCTGGGCGAGTCGGGCACCGGCAAGGAGAAGTTCGCGCGCATGCAGCATCTGGCCAGTTCGCGTTCGGACGGACCCTTTGTCAGCATCAACTGCGCCGCCATCCCCCGTGAGCTGATCGAGTCCGAGTTGTTCGGCCACGAAAAAGGTGCCTTCACTGGCGCCAGCGCCGCCAAGCGCGGCAAGATCGAGCTGGCCAGTGGTGGGACGTTGTTTCTCGACGAGATCGGCGACCTGGATCTGGATCTTCAGGCCAAGTTGCTGAAGGTGCTGGAAGAGAAGCACATCCAGCGGGTGGGTGGCGTACAGGACATCCCCGTGGCGGTGCGTATCGTTGCCGCGACCCACCAGAACCTGCAACAGGCCGTGAACGACAACCGCTTCCGCCTCGACCTGTTCTACCGTCTCAATGTGTTTCCGATTCGCCTGCCGTCGTTGCGCGAACGGTCGGGTGATGTGGCGGTGTTGTCCGCCTATTTTCTGCAGCGGGCCAATGATGAGTACGGCCGTGAGCTGCGTTTTGCCGGCGGTGCCATGGAGCGATTGGCGGCCTATCATTGGCCGGGAAACATCCGCCAACTGGAAAACCTGGTGAAGCGGGCGGTGTTGCTCAGTACCGAGCAGCGCATCAGTGTGGGCCTGATCGACGACATCCTCGCCGAGGAAAGGGGCGTACAGGCACAGAGCCAACCACCGGCATCGCGCCCAGTGCCGTCGACCCCTGCGGCGTCGCCGGACGGACTGCGCCCGTACGCCCGGGTGCGCGAAGACGAGGCGGAAACCATCCGCGCGGCCATACGTCACAATCACGGCAACAAGACGCGCGCCGCCATGAGTCTGGGCATGACGCCGCGGCAATTGCGTTACCGCATCCAGAAGCTAGCGATCGAGACGGCGTGAGCGGCGCCGTGGTCAACGTGCCGCGTAGCGCGCCCTAAACGCGGCGACAGAGCCGGCCGTCCCGTCCCATCCATTCTCCCGTGGTGCAATCAGCTTTGCGCGCTGGCACTTTCAATCGGGCCAACGACAAAGTGGACATTACCGCGCACGACGGGACGACATTGTCGACAAAGCCGGCCGCACCGTGTTGCATCTCCCCGTCATGATCGGTCGCCAGCCCTTGCGGGACAAGCAATCCAGCGCGCTGGCATGGGCGTTGCTCTAGTGGGTATAGACGACATCAAACCCATCGGAGAATAGAACATGAGCACCCCCGCAGAAACCCTGTCCACTACCGCTGAGTACCTGCGTCCTATTGATGCCGATGGCCTTCAGGCCCTGGGTGAAAAGGGCAAGGCCAACCCGGAGTCGGTGGTGACCCTGAAGGCCAAGACCGTGTGCGAAGGCCAGTTCCGCATGCAGACCTACGTGCGCAACCTGGATCCGATGCTCATCGACGAGCCGCCCCATCTGTTGGGCGAAGACAACGCACCCAATCCGTCAGAGGCACTGCTGGCAACCCTGGGCGCCTGCCTGGCGGTGGGTGTGCATGCCAACGCGACCCACCAGGGCGTGAAGTTGAGCAAACTGGAACTGGCGCTGGAAGGCGACATCAATGTGACCGCGGTGTGGGGCACCGGCGATCTGGACGAAGCCAAGGACCTGGGGTTCACCGAGGTGCGGGTGAAGATCCACGCCGAAGGCGATGCGCCCCAGGAGCAGATCGACGCGATCGTATCCCATTCCAACGTGTGGTCCCCGGTGGCCAATACCCTGCGTCGCAACGTGAACGTGGTGGTGGCTGCCGAATAAACGTGGAACCGGAGACCCTGTCATGTCCGTTATAGCTGAAGCGCTGAATCCCCCACTGGATGCCGACGACGGCCTGCTCGACCGGGTCGGCCGGATCGTCGAGCGGGATCTGAAACCGCTGACCGTGAAGATCGACCTCGAAGGCCTGTACCCCGACAAGGTGATGCGTGCCCTGGGCGAGGCGGGGGCCTACCGGCCTCACCTGCCGTACCTGCAACCGGACGGTCAGCACGATCTGGCCGCCACTATTCAGGCCATGGCACGGGTCTCCCACGAATGCATGTCCACCGGCTTTGCGGTGTGGTGTCAGGACACCTGTGCCTGGTACCTGCAAAATGCCGCCAACCCGCAGGTGCGCGAAGACTGGCTGGCGCAGATCGCCAGTGGCCGGGTACTGGCGGGCACCGGCATGTCCAACACCATGAAGGCCTTTGCCGGTATCGAACCACTGCGTTTGACCGGCACCCGGGTCGATGGTGGCTATGTCGTCAACGGGTCGTTGCCCTGGGTATCCAACCTCGGCGAGGATCATGTGTTCGGCACCCTGTTCGCCATTGACGGTGACAGCGCGCAGCGGGTGATGGCGCTGATCGACTGCGCAGCCGAAGGCTTCACCTTGAAGTTGGCCGCCCACTTCACCGGCATGGAAGGCACGCGCACCTTCGCCTGCATCTTCGACAACGTGTTCGTGCCGGATGCCATGGTCATCGACGAGGACGGGGCCGGCTTCCTGCGCCGTAATCGCGGTGGCATCGTGTTGCTGCAGTTCGGCATGGGGCTTGGCAACATCCAGGCGAGTATCGACTTGTGTCGCGATGTCGAGCCGCTGCTGGGCCACGTCAATGCCTACCTCGATGATCGCCCCGACGAGATGCAGGAAGAACTGGACGATGTACGCGACGCGGTGCTGGCCCTTGCGCAAGCGCCATTCGATCACTCGGACGATTACTTCCGCGAGGTGCTCGAGATGCGATTGGCGGCCAGCGAACTGGCACTGCGTGCATCCCAGTCGGCGATGCTGCACACGGGCGCCAAGGGTTACCTGCAGCGCGCGCCGGCACAGCGCAAGCTGCGCGAGTCCTACTTCGTCGCCATCGTCACCCCGGCCATCAAACATCTGCGCAAGGAATTGCAGCGACTGGCGGAGGCCGCCTGATGAGGACCAAGAGCGAGTTATGAAAACTGTCACGACATCACTTTCTGCAGACGACGCCGTCGCGGCGCTCAAGGGTGGCATCGAGGCGGCCAACATGCGCCTGGTATCGCACATCAACGGCCAGGCCAATGCCAAGAAGATCGGCAAGGAGGTGCCGGCCGATCAGATCCTGGAGATCTTCCGTCCCGACTACGCGATCCGGGTCTGGGCCGCCTGCAAGCCAGCCGGCTACGACATCCCGCTCCGTATCCATGTCTATGAGGACGACGGCCAGACCAAGGTGGCGTGTCGCCTGCCGACCGCGGTCTTCGAACCTTATGGCTCGGCCGATCTGATGGCCGTGGGCGACGAGCTGGATGCCATTTTCAACGGCATCCTGGATAGCGTGCGCTGATATGGGCGATACGGGTTATCAACGCTGGATCTGTGAGGCATGTGGTTTCGTCTACGACGAAGCCAAGGGAGACCCGGACTCGGGCCTGGCGCCCGGCACCCGTTATGCCGACATTCCGGCGGATTGGGAATGTCCGTTATGCGGTATGCGCAAATCGGATCTGCGGTTGTTGCGTGATACGCCGGCGCCGGCCAGGTCCGTGACGCGCAGCCCATCGCGCCGTGCCCCGGTCACGTGCCGTGGCGGTGACGATCATGTCGTCATCATCGGGGCCGGGATCGCCGGCTGGTCGGTCGCGGAACAGTTGCGCCTGCGGATGCCGGAGCGGGACATCCTGTTGATCACCGCGTGCTCCGGGGACTATTACACCAAGCCAGCGTTGTCCACCGCGCTGACCAACGGACTCGGACCGGAAGACCTGGTGGTGGAAAGCGCGGCAAGCAAAGCGGCCGGGCTCGGCATCGCCGTGCGGACCCGGACCCGGGTGATCGACGTGGACCGGGCAAAGCGGCGCATCGCCACCAGCAAGGGCAGCATCACCTACGGGAAGCTGGTGCTCGCCTTGGGCGGCCAGCAGCGCGATTTGGCCATCCAGGGCGATGCGGCAGATCAGATCATCAAGATCAACGATCTGCGCACTTATCGACGGTTGCGACAGCGCCTGGATGAAGGGGCGACCCGGGTAAGTATTCTCGGTGGCGGCCTCATCGGTTGCGAGTTCGCCGAAGACCTGTCCAGTGTGGGTGTGCACGTGGATATCATCGAGCCGGCGCGTCAGCCTTTGGCAAACCTGTTGGTCGAAGGGCTGTCCCAGGGGCTGCGTGTGCGCTTGGCGGAAAAGGGCGTGCGTTGGCACCTGGGTAAAACGCTGGACCGGCTGGAACAGGGTGGCGATTGCGTGCGCGCCACCTTGTCCTGTGGCCAAACCCTGGAGACCGATGTGATCATCTCAGCGGCCGGGTTGCAGCCGCACACGACGCTGGCAAAAAAGATCGGGCTGCAGGTAACGCAGGGCGTCTGCACCGACCACGACATGCGTACCGCCGACCCGGACATCTTCGCCGTCGGTGATTGCGCCGCCGTCGACGGGCGCATCTACCACCATGTGGATGCGATACGCTTACAAGCCAAGGCCGTGGCCGGCGCAATCGCCGGCACCGCCGCGCCGTTCGACATGACGGCGCCGTTGGTGCGCGTGAAGACGCCGAGTTTTCCCCTTGCGGTGTGTTTGCCGGCGGGCAGCGACTGCGCTGAGCATCCATCTGCGGACGGCTTGCGCGTCGATTACCTGCGTGACGGGGAACTGGTGGGTTTCATGCTGGCGGATGAGCATGCGGCCAAGGCGGCGTCCTTGTATGGGCGCATTACGGAGCGGCGTTGGCCGGATGCCTCGTGATCGAGGGGGTTCGTGACCGGCAGTAGCGATGCGATGGAGTGCGGCTTTCCTGCGACAAGTTTTCCGGCAGCCGCTGTGCGTGTCCAGCTTAAGGTGGTGGTGCGCCACAACGGGTGCCACTTGCGCTGACCGACGATGGCGCTGTCCCCTGGGGTCTGCGCGGTGCCGCGCTTGGTCTGAGCGGAAGGGAATGTAGGTCAAGGTCGGATTGGTGACCCAGGTCTATTGACAGTTCGCGTCGGTTGCCCGAGCATGAAACCGGTGGCCGGTCACGGAGTTGACCGAGCAGCCCATGTGCGGTGTTCGCCGGTTCAGGAAGAAAACATGTTTGGCAAGGATTACGCCATCGCCGCGATATTTCTCGCGGTAACCGCCGCAGCGGTCAGCGTCTACTTTATTTCAGTCAACGGTTATCGGGTCTATCAGCGCGTCTTCGTTGGTCGCGTAGACGCCCAGTTGCGCCTGAATTTTCTCTCGTTGCCGCCCTTCACACTCTTTGTGATCAGCTTGGCCGGTACCGTGGCACTGACGATGTTCGGTGCGTGGTTGCTGGGCATGGTGGGTGCGGTGGCCGGTGCGATTGTCGGCTTGGTGGCGCCGCATGGTTTATTGGCCGTGTATCGGCGCCGGCGGGTCGCGCGTTTCGTCTACCAGTTTCCCGATGCCTTGGCATCGCTGGCGTCCAGCCTGCGCGCCGGTGCCAGCATGATGAAGGGTATGGAAAACCTGTCCGCGCGACAACCGGCCCCGCTGTCCGAGGAATTCGCCCTGGTGCTGGCGGATTACCGGGTCGGCAAGTCCCTGGAAGAAGCCCTGCACGGCTTGTTGCAACGGGTGCCGCAGAAAGAGATCGAGCTGTTCATCGCCGCGGTACTGGTTTCCCGTAGTGTCGGTGGCAGTCTGGCGGAAACCCTCGAGTCCCTCGCGTTTACCTTGCGGCAGAAGGCCCAGGTGGAAGGAAAGATTCGTGCCCTGACCGGCATGGCCCGCCTCCAGGGGTGGGTGTTGATGTGTCTGCCGTTGTTGCTAGGGGGCTGGCTCGCTTTGCAAAAACCCGCGCAGATGCAACCGTTGTTTGACACCTGGGTGGGTCTGTCCGTTCTCGCGGTCATCCTGGTCATGATGGGGCTTGCGGCCTTTATGATTCGACGGATCGTGAACATCGATGTCTGATCTTCTCTCTTTCGGCGCCGTTGGTTTCACCGCAACGGCGGTCGCTGCCCTGGTGATGATCCCGCTCATGTTGATACGTGGCTGGCGAGCCACACCCAGCGATGAGGCATGGCGCGATCGCGCACCCTGGTTGATCCGCGGGTCGCGACCCTTGTTACGTCTGTTCGCTTTCCACGGCATGCGTTGGATGGGCGACGCGAGGCGTCAGCAATTGCGCAGGCGTTTGGAACAGGCCGGTGTCGCGTATTGCGTGACGCCGCCGGAATTCGTCGTGTTGCGCGGTGTCACGGGACTGGCCGGCGGGGTTTTGGCGATTTTGGCCGTCGTCGGCTGGCAGGGTACGTTGCAGGGCGGGTGGTTGCCGGCGCTCGGTGGCATTTTTGTCGGGTTGATCTACCCGGACCTCTGGTTGGGCGATCTGGGTCGGGCGCGAAAGCGTGCGATGACCAAGGATTTTCCTTTTTTCATTGACGTGGTGGTGCTGTGCATGGATGCGGGCTTGACCTTTGTCGCTGCGGTGGACAACGCCGTGGGACGACTACCCCAAGGCGCTTTGCAGCAGGAGGTGCACCACTTCATGCGCGAGGTACGCACCGGTTTGTCGCGCAGGGACGCATTGGCGAACTTCGGTCGACGGATCGACATGCCGGCGGTGTCCAACTTTGTCGCCACTATCACCGAGGCGGAGGAGACCGGCGGATCGGTTGGTGCGGCGTTGAAGGATCAGGCGGAGCAGCGTCGTGCCGAAAGATTTCTGCGAGCCGAGGAGGCGGCAAACAAGGCGCCGGTGAAGTTGTTGTTCCCGCTGGTCGCTTTCCTCTTTCCGGTGACGTTCATCATCGTCGGTTTTCCTATCGTGGTGGAGTTGTTTCAGAGCGGCTCTGTGGACTTTTTTCGCTAATGCTCGAATCGTCATGCCATCGCTAGTCGCCAGCGGGATTCGTCGCGCCGACACGCTGCTGTTGCGGCTGCGCGGTTTGATGGGAAAAACCCGTGAGCAGGCCGGCGCGGGTCTGCTCCTGCGGCCGTGTCGTTCCATCCATACCGCGTTTATGCGTTTTCCCATCGACGTGGTGTTCCTCGGTCGCGATGGGGACGTGCTGAAGCTGGCGGTATGTGTGCATCCCTGGCGTGTTGTGTTCGCGCCGTGGCGCACGGCGGCGGTGTTGGAACTGCCGCATGGAGATGATCGTATCCGGGGCGTCGCCGCGGGCAGTCGCCTTGAGCTGTCAGGGCACTCGGTGTGGTTGCGGGAGATATCAAGTGGATAGCGCGTTGATAATCGGTGGCCTGGTCGGCGCGGTGCTGCTGCTTGGCGGCTGCGCAACCCCGCCGGTCCACAAGGACATGACCGTGTCTCCGCCCACGGCAGAGACCGCCGATGTGGCATACCGGGCACAACAGTGGGATCGGGTGTCGCGCCTGTACCGTTATTTGCTGACCGGGGAGCCGGACAACGCCCTGTATCTCGCACGCCTCGGGGTGGCGGCATCCCATCGCGGGGACTTGGCGGCCGCTGAAGGTTATTTGACCCGAGCGGTGGCCGCCGACGCACGGTTTTCAGAGGCCCGATACAATCTCGCGTTGGTATATCTGAATCTTGCGCATCGGCAACTGGTTGCGTTGGATCAGGGTGGCGCAGATCCCCAGCGTCGTATGCGCGCACAGCGTATGCGAAACGTGTTGGAACGATTGGCCGCACTGCCCTGATCCGTGGCCATGCTGACGGTCGTCGCCGTTCCGCTGGCACTGGCAGCCATGCTGCTTTCCCTGCCGCCTTGGTCGCGGTGGTGGGGGGTCTTGGTCATCCTTCCATTGTTGTGGTGGTGGACGGCGGGGCGCTCCTATCGCGGGGTGTGGTTTGCCGCAGCCGCCTTGGCCACGGGACTGGTGATCGTGGTGTTGTTCCCGGTTGTGCCATTGGCGCCCGCGGTGGTGGCTTGGGTGTGGGCCGTGCTCGTCCTGGGTTTCGCCGGTTTCCTGTATTTGTCCCGGCGTTGCCTATCGGTGCCATCCGTTGTGCTGCCCGTGTGGCTTGGCGCCCTCTGGTGGCTGATGGAGCAGGGTTTGCATCTGGCTGGTGTGCCGTGGACGCTGGCACTGCACCTGGTGGGAGACCCGCAGCGGCTTGCTGCGGCAGCCTATGTAGGGCAAGCGGGATTGTCTGCGCTGTGGGTGATGTTGTCCGCCTGCCTCTATCTGTCGCTGGTGTCGCGTCATGGTACGGCCGTGCGGCGTCGCGCTGCGGGTATCGGACTGGTGCTCGCCGCGACGCTGATCCTGACAGCCGGGCTGCCCGAGCCGGCGTATCGTGACGGCCCGCGCGTTGCGGCGGTACAAACCGCGCTGGAGCCGGTTTTTATCGATCAGCCCGGTGCGCCGCTCGCACAGCGTCGGCTACTGGGTGAGATTCAGTCCGCCAACGCCAGCCTGTTGGCTGCCGGGATCGACGATGCGGTGCTGGTGGTTTGGCCAGAGTCGCTGTTGCCGATGGGCCCGATCAGTGAGCGGCATCATGTCGCCGAATTGGTGCGGGACGCACCTGGACGTGCCGTTTACCACGCCTATCAGCCGACATGGTCGGGCGTGGAGAGCGTCATGCGCAGCGATGCGCTGTCGCCACCGGGCGTCCAGGCCAAGCTCAGACCCCTCCTAGGCTTCGAAGACACATTGACCGCTGGGAAACAGCTGTCGTTGATGACCTGGCAGGGAGAGAAATTTCTGCCTTTGGTGTGTTCGGATGCCTTGATGCTGGGCGGGTCGTTGGGGCGATTGCCCACGGCGCAGGCCGCATTCGCGGTGGTGGCGGTAAACGACGCGTACTTGAGTGACAGCAATCTGGCGTTACTGCATCTGGCCCATGACATACTCGGCGCCGTTCAAACCGGCCTGCCCATCGTTCGATCGGCGAACGGTGGCGTGACGGCGATCATTTCGGCTCGGGGTCACGTCCAGTCCTTCATTCCCTTGTATGATCGCGGCGTCGCCCAGGCACAGCTGCGTCTACCCTTGCGCAAGACCTTCTTTTCCCAGTACCAGGTTGTCGTCGATGGCGTGTGGGGCTTGCTGGCATTGCTTGCCGTGTGGCGTTCATTGGGTCGATCACGGTCCACGCCCCAAGTGCCATTCACCTGGCGGCATGCCCTGCCAACGCTCCTTGTCACGCTGTTTGTCATCCTCGGTGTCCACTCCCAAGTGTCGGCTTGGGCGGATGCCGAGTATCTGGCTCAGCGGTATCCGGTGAAAGCCCCGGCTCCCTCCTGGCCGCTTTCCGGTGTCGCGTTTGTGCTTGGGAGCTACGGACTGAGACCGCACTCAGTGGCCGCTTCCTATGACGATGTGGCGGACTTGCGGCAAGCGCTGGCGCGTCATGGTTTGCAACTGACCAGCGGTGACGCGGCCCATCCGTCGGCCATGGCGGTGTACCTGAAACCCCGGCATATGGAGGCGGTGGTTGGCGTGCGCGAGGATGGCTTGCGTCGTGTTATGGACTTGAGCACAGGGAAATCGAGCGACGTGACGGCGACCCAATGGGGGCGGCGTGATAAGGGTGAGCGCTACAGTATCGTACCGCGTGCGGCCTTGCGTCCGCCGTTCAATGACGCCATGGTCGAGCGGTAACCGGGAAAAAGTGTGAGTCGCCTCGCAGTTGGCATGGGATGCCGTTGTCGCTCGACCGTGGTTCTCGTAATCTGAGCCTGCATGGAGCTTGTCAATACAAGGAAAGGAGTTGTCAAGGATGTCACTCGTATCATTCCCGGTTTCCCGACGTCGCCTCAAAGGACAGAGCATGTCGGAGTATCTCATCATCACCGCACTGATCGCCGTTGCCGGCATTGGCGTGTTCTCCTACTTCGGCGATGCCGTATCCAGTCAGGTCGCCGCCATGTCGAAGGAAATCTCCGGCGCGGATGGCGGTTCAGATGTCTCCGCCGCCAAGACCGCTGCGACCAACGCATCGACGCAAGCTGGCAAGCACAACTCCCTGCAGGACTACGTCACCGAAGACGCTGTCGGCGGTAAGTAATAGCCGGCCGCTTGTCGCTCAATACGGGCGCAACAGGAGTCCTCAATGGGTGGGTATCGGCAACGCGGGCAAATCATGCCCGTTGCTTTGGGCGTGTTATTGCTTGGCGCGGTGGGTCTGGTGGTGCTCTACAATCACGGCACCCGCGTGTCGCAGAAGGCCGTTACCACCAATGCGGCCGATGCGGCCGCATACAGCGCGGGTGTGTGGACCGCGCGGCATCTCAATTTCATGGCCTATACCAATCGGGCCATGATCGCCAATCATGTGGCCACCGGTCATCTGGTGTCCTACGTGGGCTGGATGCGCTACGTGAAGGAAGTGACCACGTATATCAAGCGCGTCGCGTCTTTCATCCCCTATGCACGGGAGATAGCCGAGATGGTACGGCGACTGGCCGACGGGATCAGCACGGCAGCGGACGAGGGCGCCGGCGTGCTGGTACCGCTGTCCCAGGTCAACAACAGCTTGCTGCATGCTGCCCAGTTCACCGCATGGGCAGCGCTGGCGCCGTCCCGCATCGATCGCATCATGCAGGATGTCGGTCGTGCCCACGACCCGGCCATGCGGATCAACGATCGAACCGCAGCCGGTGCGATGCCAGGGTCGGTGCGGGCCTATGTCGATGTGGGCGTCGCCCGTCAGCAGGTCGGGGTGGTCGGCTTCGTTCGCAATTATCGACCTGCCGCGGACGACAACGAAATCAGTGCGTTTGCACGACGCAGTCTGGGCAAGTCGACGCGCTGGATCACCAATCGTAACGGCTTGAATATCTGGCCGGTCTATCGGAAACGAGGCGGGTCGACCCAGGTCGTGTCGGGCGGCGAGCTGACCGATTGGCGTTCAGGCGACCAGGGTCAGACCTGGAACTGGAAGCGGATGAGCTGGCGCACCGTGGTAAAGGGCAAGGCGACGGCTCGTGAGTTTTCCGACGACTACCAAGGCGTGCCGGGTTACTTCAACGTGACCGACCGGGACAAGAATACCAAAGGCCTGCGCATGTTCGCCTTTGCGTCGCTTCCAGCAAGCGCAGCCCCACAAAAGGATTTCATGGCGGTGACGCAGCGCACCGAATTGCTTTCGGCCATTGCCGAGGCAGAGGTCTACTACCGCGTGCCGGGAGTATTCACGGATGACGATAGACAGCACTACAACCAGCTTTACAGTCCATATTGGGACGTGCGGATGGTGTCTGGCGGCTTGCCTGCTTTTTGATGTGCAGGCCCATGCATCAGGGTGTGTGTTGAAAGGCACAGATGGCGAGTCGGGACGTGGCGTACGTGCCCTAAGGGTCGATTATGCGGTGGTCGACCGCGATCTGTTGGGCGCATTTCCGCCAGGCAGCGTGGATCACATCAAGGGCGTTACCCGGCGCACCCTTTGGGTATCCGGGACCTATGCTCGCACCGATAGCGAAGGCGAGGTCGTTGCGCCAAAGTTCACCGGATCGACGATTGCCTATGTGCCGAAGCCGTATCACGGCGTCTCCATCAGCCGGCCCGAGGTGGTCTACAACTACGATCTGGTGAAAAAGACCGGCACGCGTGCGTGGCAATGCAGCGCCGCACCGTCGCGTACGGTAGCCGCGCCGATGGTCGGTTTTTACACCAAAGCGGCATCCGACCGGTTCCGCCGGGTGCCGCCTCCTGCTGGTAAGACGTTCCTGGGGGCAACGCCGATCTGTCACCAGGTACCGCCGGCCGAACAGGCGTTTATCGAGTGTGGTGGCGACATTTCTGGTTACAACGTCACCCTGTACGCCACCCGCCGAGGGGCTATCGACCGGACCACCACCGTAACGTCGGAGGCGGTGTCGGCAACGACGGTTTGTGTAAAGGAGTCGCTGTTCGAACCGGAGGCCGGGATCCGATGGCGATGACCGGGTATCTCCGACATCCCCCGGGCCGTCACCCCCGGGGGTCGGCGAGTGTCGAATTCATGGTGGCCGGTCTGGTTGCCGTTCCGTTGTTTCTGTTCGTGCCCCTCATTGGCAAGCAACTGGATACGGATTTTCGTACCGTGCAGGCGGCGCGTTACGCCACCTGGGAACGCACGGTCTGGGGAGAAGCCGGAAGCACGGCCAAAAGCCGCGACGTTATCGGATTGGAGGTCAACGATCGTTTCTACGGACACCGGTCAGCACGTATTACGGCCCCGGACACCATCGCGGCTTCCGGCGGGGTTACCGAAGAGCCTTTGTGGCGGGATCATCGTGGCGTGTCCCTGCTCAGCAACGCCGGCACGGCCCTTCCAGGAGACGGTAGCAATGTGCGGCAAACCGGCGTCCCAGGCGGTGGGCACTCGGCCGTGGTGCGTAATTTGGCCGGATCCGGCGTGTCCAGTTTCGTCGGGCTGGGCGGACTGGGCCTGAATACCAACGGTTACCTCGTCGCTGACGTGACCTTGCCGCTGACTATGGAATTGGGAAAGGCGGGGCGTATCTCCGTTACCCAGCATGCCGGCGCAGCAATCCTGACCGACGCCTGGACGGCACGAGGCGGGCGGCTCGGGCGAACTACCGCACTGACGATTCAGAAGCCGGTGCGAGCGTTGGTGAATGTCGGCACCATAATTTTTGGATCCGGGCCGCCAGGGTTGTTCTTCCGCGAGGCACGCGCCGGCCAGAACGCCGACTTCACCCCGGACGGTAGCGTGGTGCCCCTCGGGTATTACAAGGAGTAGTGATGTCGAACCCTGGCTCGATCGCGCCACGCCATGCCGTTGCTTGTCTTCTACTGCTGCTGCTGAGCGTTGGCGGCGCCGCGACGGATCTGGCAGGCGTCGACCTGCCGATGCTGGTGCTCATGCCAGGAGCGCAGGGGCAGTGGGTCAGCAAAAAAATGGCGTTAAACGGGTTACCCATGTCGATATACGGTTTCACCACCCGCGCCGACGTCGACGCGGTGCGGGTGTATTACACCGATTATCTGCGGTCGCGCGGGATTGTGGCGCACACGGATAGGTCGCAAGGGAGTGTCACCGTCGGCGGCGCCGATGAAAAGCACTATTACAGCGTCCAATTGACGCCACATGCCGACCAGGTCGAGGCCTTGTTGGTGGTGTCGATGCGTCCGGACCTGGCAACACCTGACAAGGTCAGTGCGTTGCCACTCCCATCGGGTGTTGAGATCAAAGGCAAGTACGAATATCTGGACGCGGGGCAGCTCGCCGAGTCCGTGGATTTCGTTGCTGACACCGCTGCGCATGTGCTGGCGCGCAATCTGGCCGGGCGCCTGGAGCGCACGGGTTGGACAGTGATCATGGCCGAGCGGATGCGCGGAGAGGTCAGCGGTTGGACCGGTGAGTTTCAGCGCGACGGCGAACAGCTCCAGGCACAGCTCATGGATCAGCCGGGCGGCGGCGTGCACGGCATGATCCACTGGAGGAAATAGCCATGCCACCCACTGGCAAGTCCGTGACCACCGGATCGGTCATTACCGAATACCTGATTGTATTGCTTGCGTTGATCGGCATTCTGCTCGGTGCTTGGCAAGCGATGCAGTTGTTTGAAACCCATGCTGCAAATGCCAGCTGGACAGTCAGCCTGCCCCTGTAATCATGAATCTATCGAAATCCATTGTGCTCATGCTCGTTCTCGCCCTGGTGACCGGCGGTATCGCCGCGTACCTGTCCGATCGATATATCGCCGATCAGGTTGCCGAACACCGGCAACAGCTTGATGCCCGTTACGAGCCGGTCAAGGTGGTGGTCGCATCACGGGATCTTTTTCCTGGGACGGTCATCTCGTCCGATACGGTTTCACTGCGTGCGGTGCCAAAGGGTTACATACATCAAGATGCCTTGCGTCCGGACGAATTCTCGGCTGTCGCCGGCTTGACGTTGGCTCATCCGTTGAAGGCGGGAGAAACGGTGTTGCGGTCGCATCTTTCCAGTCAGCGCGGCGGGCATTTCGCCGGATTGATCGAAGATGGAAAGCGGGCACTGACTCTGTCCGTGGATGATATTTCGTCCGTGTCCGGAATGTTGCAGCCAAACGACCGTGTGGACATTTTGATGACCACTCGAGATGGCAAGGATCCGTTGACCTTTCCGTTGATCGAAGACGTGTTGGTATTGGCTACCGGCGTCAAGACCGACGCATACGGCGAAGACGGGGTCGTGTCGACCTACAATACTGCGACGGTACTGGTCGGCCCCAAGGACTCCGCGCGTCTGGTGCATGCATCGTCTGTGGGTAAACTCACTTTCGTGCTTCGCGGTGGCGATTTGCTGAACGAGGAATCGTTTCCGGCCAAGGTCACGCGTGCCTCCTTACTGGGCACTGGGGAACAGGACAAACCGGCGCACAAGGTAGAGATCATCGTGGGACGCCGTTAGCCCAGCCGGAGAGGTATGGGCGCGGTGAGGAATCGTCTGATAAGGATATTGAGCGTGAAAACCATAACAATGCTCGCGGTCGTCATGTTGTCCGCGTTTGGGTTGGGTCAGTCGGCGGTAGCCGCTGCGGCGAAAACACTGTACCTCAAGGCCGGGCATACCCTGATCGAGTCCGGGGGCGCACAACCGTTGCAACGCATCGCCATCGGCGACGGTGCAATCGCGGAGGTTCGCTTGATTGAGGAAGCCAACGATCTGCTGTTGATCGGCAAGTCACCGGGAAACACCGACGTGCGTCTGTGGTATCGAAACGGTGAGACCGGATATCTGCGCGTCGTGGTGCGACCGGCCGACGGCGGGGCGGTCAAGGCCCGAGGCCCGACCATCGCCCAGGTGCGGGATTTGCTCGGTGATGTTGATGGCATCACAGTGACCCGGCTGGGCAACGGCATTGTCATCGACGGCAAGGTGGCAGAAACCGCCCACCTGAATCGGATAGACGAGATCAGCAAACGTTTTTCCGGCGTGACGTCGTTTGTTGTCGGTCCAAAAGTCGCCAAGGAACCCACCATTCTGATCAAGGCCAAGCTGCTTGAGGTGCGCCGCAGCGCGTTACGGGATATTGGGGTCAACTGGAGTGACGCCTTGTCCGGCCCGACCTTCGCGCTGTTCGGTGATATTTCCGGAAATGGGCCCGCGACGCCGTTGACGCCGACCGGCCCCGGCGCTTTCGGTCAATTGCCGGTGGGTCGTTCCGGCCTTCAAGGGTACCTGGGAATTCAGACCAGCATTGGTTCCCTGGTGAACATCCTGCAGACCAATGGCGACGCCCGGATCCTGGCCGAGCCCACGCTGTCCTGTATCAGCGGCGGCAGCGCTGATTTTCTTGCCGGTGGTGAGATCCCGCTTCCGGTCGAACAACGGGGTGGCGGTATTTCCGTGGAGTTCAAACAATACGGCGTAAAACTCGATGTCAGCCCCATCGCCGACGACACGGGGTTCATCAGTACCGAAGTCGAGGTGGAGGTCAGTAGCCTGGATGCGTCGGTCACCGTATTGGGGTTGCCGGGTTTTCTCACCCGGCGGGCGCGCACACAGATGAATGTCGACCAGGGGCAGACCATGGTGATCGCGGGCCTGCTCAACAGCGAGGACGCGAAGAACGTAGACAAGGTGCCCGGCCTCGGACATGTCCCGATTCTCGGCGAGCTGTTCAAATCCCGCGAGTTCCGCAACAACGAAACCGAACTGGTGGTGTTGGTGACGCCGGTCATCGCGGATACCCGGGATGATCAAGTGGCGGCCTACCAGCAGCGTTTCGAGCAGATGAAGCAACGCGCGCAAAAGGCGCTGTTGTTTGAACTGGAAGATTGAGGTCACGTCATGTTTCGTTTCGCCATCGAATCGGTCAAGGGAAAAACCCAGGTGCACGATCTGGCGCTGGGACGCTATACCCTTGGCCGGGGGTTGGGTTGTGATATCCGCTTGCCCGGCAAGCTGGTCGGAAGACGCCACGCCGTGCTGACGCTGGCGCCGGACGATGTCAGTCTGAACGGCGTTCAGGAAAATCGTCTTCAGTATCGGGGAGAGAGTCTCGATCGGCTTGAGGATCTGACAACCGGCACCGAGGTCGGATTGGGCGAGGCACGATTGATCGTGTTGGCGAATCCGTACCGGCATGCGCCGCAGGCGTCGGTCACTCCGGTGTCGGGTGAAACCTGTTTGGCGTCGATATCGACGCCAAACCCAATCAATGATCCACGAGGTTCGGCATCCTATGTGGCGGAAAAACGCACACTGCAACTGGCTATCTACCAGGAACTCGACCTGTTCAAGCGCGCGGTGATCAAGGACCTCGACGCCGAGTCGTTGAGAACCGAGGCGTTGGCGGCAGCGCACAAAATCACCGCTGTACAGGCATTCCATCTGCCTGACGGGATATCGACCGAAGCCTTCATCACCGAGGTGGTGGCCGAGTCCATTGGCCTGGGTCCGGTGGAAAGCCTATTGGCCGATCCCGACGTGACGGAGATCATGATCAACGGCCCGGACGCGATCTACGTGGAGCGTCAGGGGTGCATCCAACGCACTGACCAGCGCTTCACGTCGGAGGATTCCCTGCGGGGTGTGATCGAGCGTATCGTTGCGCCGCTGGGACGTCGCATCGATGAAGGTTCGCCGATGGTCGATGCACGGTTGTCCGACGGTTCGCGGGTCAACGCGATCATACCGCCGCTGTCGCTAACCGGTCCGGTGCTGACCATTCGCAAGTTTGCCAAGCACAAGTTTGATCTTCAGGCGCTGGTTGCCGCGGGCAGCATGAGCGAATCGATGGCGGCATTCCTGCAGCAGTGTGTTCAGCATCGCAAGAACATCGTGGTCAGTGGTGGTACAGGCTCGGGCAAAACCACGCTGTTGAATGCATTGTCAGATCACATCCCGGTAGCCGAACGCATCATTACCATTGAAGACGCCGCGGAACTCAAACTGAGCCAGGAGCACGTGGTGTCGCTGGAGGCGCGGCCTGCCAATGTGGAAGGTCGTGGCGCGGTGCCTATTCGGGAGTTGGTCCGCAACGCACTGCGTATGCGGCCCGACCGAATCGTGGTCGGTGAGTGTCGCGGCGGTGAGGCCCTGGATATGTTGCAGGCGATGAATACGGGCCATGAAGGCTCGCTCACCACGGCCCATGCCAACTCGCCGCGTGAACTGTTGTCCCGATTGGAAGTGATGGTGCTGATGGCCGGCATGGATCTGCCGGTACGTGTCGTTCGCGAACAGATCGCCGGTTCAGTGGACATCATAGTGCAACAGGCGCGGTTTCGGGATGGCCGACGCCGAATCACCAGTATCGTTGAGGTGGGGGGTATGGAACGGGATGTGATCCTGTTGCATAACCTGTTCGCCTTCCACCAGACCCGTGTCGACGAGAACGGTCAGGTGCACGGCTTTTATACGGGGTTAGGCATGGCGCCAGGGTTCTACGATGAGATGGAGCGTGGGGGGCACCAAGTGGATCGTAACCTGTTTGTCCGGCACCCCGATTTGCTAGACAGGATGTAATCACCCACAGTCGCAAGGAAGCGCTGATGAGCATAGGGAAGGTGCGGCCGGTGGTCCGGCGCGTGTCCGGTGCGGCGTTGCTGGAAACGGTCATTGTGACGCCGATGCTGTTGTTGCTGGGGCTGGGCGGTCTGCAATGGGGTCTGGTGCATCATGCGCGCACCACGCTCAATCACGCGGCGTTTGAGGCGGCCCGGGACGGGGCGTTGGATCATGCTCGTCCGGGCGCGCTGCGCATGGGGCTGGCGCGGGGCCTGCTGCCGTTGCATGCGGGCAGTGGGCGG
>JASBTJ010000048.1 GCA_030148485.1 Gammaproteobacteria bacterium
GCCATCAAGCCGCAGTTCGCCGTGGAGACCCTGCACAAGGTCACCAAGGACATGGACTTCTACCTGACCTCGGACGTCGGTCAGCATCAGATGTTTGCCGCCCAGTTCTACCCGTTCGAGCAACCCCGCCGTTGGATCAACTCCGGCGGTCTGGGCACCATGGGCTTCGGCCTGCCGTCTGCCATGGGCGTGCAGCAGGCCTTCCCGGACGCCGCAGTCGCGTGCGTTACCGGTGAGGCCAGTATCCAGATGTGCATCCAGGAGCTGGCCACCTGCCGCCAGTACGACCTGCCGCTGAAGATCATCCTGCTCAACAACGGCTACATGGGCATGGTCCGCCAGTGGCAGGAGTTCTTCTACGACGGCCGCTACTCGCATTCGTACGTGGATGCCTTGCCTGACTTCGTCAAACTGACCGAAAGCTTCGGTCATGTGGGCATGCGGGTGGACAAGCCGGCGGATCTGGAAGGCGCGATGAGCGAGGCCTTCGCCATGAAGGACCGGTTGGTGTTCATGGACATCCAGGTGGATCCTTCCGAGAACGTCTACCCGATGATCGAGGCGGGCAAGGGGCATCATGAGATGCACATGTCGCCGCATCTGTCCTCTGACCGGGAGCTGGCATGATCCGTCATATCATTTCCATCCTGCTGGAAAACGAAGCCGGCGCCCTGTCGCGGGTGTCGGGGTTGTTTTCGGCGCGCGGCTACAACATCGAGTCGTTGACCGTGGCGCCCACCGAGGATCCCACCATGTCCCGCATGACCCTGGTCACCACAGGTGACGAGGCCATCGTGGAGCAGATCACCAAGCAGCTGAACAAGCTGATCGAGGTGGTCAAGCTGGTGGACCTGTCCGAAGGCCCGCACATCGAACGCGAACTGATGATGATCAAGGTGCGTGCCGAGAAGGGCGCCCGCGAAGAACTCAAGCGCCTGTCCGACATCTTCCGCGGCCGCATCATCGATGTGACGGCCAATACCTACACCATCGAGATGACCGGCGACGTCCAGAAACTGGATGCCTTCATCGCCGCTCTGGACGAAGACGCCATTCTGGAAACCGTGCGTTCCGGCCCGCTGGGCATCGCGCGCGGTGCCAAGCGGTTGTCCGTCTGACCCGAACAATCCGATTTAACGAACTCAGACCAAGGTACTCCCATGGCCATTAACGTTTACTACGATAAAGACTGCGATCTCTCCATCATCAAGGGCATGAAGGTCGCCATCATCGGCTACGGCTCCCAAGGCCATGCGCACGCCAACAACCTGAAGGATTCCGGCGTGGATGTCACCGTGGCGCTGCGCGCCGGTTAGGCGTCGGCCGCCAAGGCCGAGGCCTCCGGTCTGACCGTCAAGAGCGTGCCCGAGGCTGTCGCGGCCGCGGACCTGGTCATGGTGCTGACCCCGGACGAATTCCAGTCCCAGTTGTACCGTGATGAGATCGAGCCGAATCTGAAGGACGGTGCGACCCTGGCCTTCGCCCACGGTTTTGCCATCCACTACAACCAGATCGTGCCCCGCGCCGACATGGACGTGATCATGATCGCGCCGAAGGCACCGGGTCACACCGTGCGTTCCGAATTCACCAAGGGTGGCGGCATCCCGGATCTGATCGCGGTGTTCCAGGACGCCACCGGCAAGGCCAAGGACATCGCTCTGTCCTATGCGTCGGCCATCGGCGGCGGTCGCACCGGCATCATCGAGACCACCTTCAAGGACGAGACCGAGACCGACCTGTTCGGCGAGCAGGCCGTGCTGTGCGGCGGTGCCGTCGAGCTGGTCAAGGCCGGTTTCGAGACCCTGACCGAGGCCGGTTACGCGCCGGAGATGGCCTACTTCGAGTGTCTGCACGAGCTCAAGCTGATCGTCGACCTGATGTATGAGGGCGGTATTGCCAACATGAATTACTCCATCTCCAACAACGCGGAGTATGGCGAGTACGTGACCGGTACCAAGGTCATCAACGAAGAGTCGCGCAAGGCCATGAAGCAGTGCCTGGCCGACATCCAGACCGGCAAGTACGCCAAGAACTTCATCCTGGAAGGTCAGAGCAACTATCCGGAGATGACCGCCCAGCGTCGTCTCAACGCGGCACATCCCATCGAGCAGACGGGCGAAAAGCTGCGCGCCATGATGCCCTGGATCCAGAAGATCGTGGACAAGTCCAAGAACTGATCCGCGTTCGCTGCTGGAACAGAAAAAGCCGCCCAATGAGGCGGCTTTTTCTTTTGCCTGGTGTGATCAGGTCGGCGTCCGGTGGCCGATTCGGCGTGCCTTCGCCTGGCTCGAAGAGTCGTCTGCGGAAAACACCCGGACAATCGCTGAAACATACCGGCCGGTGCCAAGACCCCGGCTCCCGCGCCACCGTGCTTGTGCGCCGCACCCTCACCCCCGGCCCCTCTTCCGGGGGGAGAGGGGTGATGGGTGTCTGGTCGGGTGAGTAGGTGTTGGATCGCCATCGGTAGCGATGGGTCGGGCCTGTTCGAGAGGTGAGGGCAGAACATGTGACCGGCGCTCGGACGGGCTCCCTCTCCCGGGGGGAGAGGGGTGACGGATGTCTGGTCGGGCGGGTTGCCATTGGGTCGCTCAGTCTTCGCCCTTCACCTTGCGCACGGTCACGCTGATCACCGGATTGCGCCAATCGTAATCGGACGGCATCAAATCGCCGATGCCGTGGATGCCGTTGTTTATATGCACATGGCCTTCGCCGCCATCGGCATTGAAGCCTTCGCCTCCGCAGGTGGGACCGGGGATGTGGGTGCATAGCTCGTCGTTGATTTCGGTGCCGGCGTCGTAGCCCGGCGAGTGGTACATGCGTGTGCCTTTGCGCGGCCCCGGGACGCCATTGAGGGCGACGAAGCCATCATTGGTGGGCAGCATCATGGGGGCCAGGGAGACCGCCGGGTACCGCTTGTCGGTCGCCAGCTCCACGGTTACCGATTCGCCGGGGTGCAGCAGTGCGCCGGTGGAGACCGCGTCGTGCAGCTTGCCGCTGGCCGCCAGTTCGTTCTGCAGCTCGGTGGTGTCGCCGCCTTCGGCCATCAGTTCGATACCCGGGCTTGCCGGCTTTCCGGCCTGGAACAAATGCACCCCGGGCGCGTGCGTAGCAACCAGGAAGGGCGTGAGATCGATGTTGCGGGTCAGGTTGGTGATGGTGACCCGGTAATACTGGTCATCGCCGGCCATGGCGGTCGAGGCGCCGCTGGCGCTCATCGCCATGGCCAGGGAAATCGCCAATGATTTGCGGGAAAGGTTCCCGGGAAGCTCCTTTTGTCGACAGGGGTTTGCCCTGGTGATACTGGTTCCTCCGTATCACAGTGCGATCCGGAAACCATCACATTTTCATCCCGACGGTGGCGTCGCGTTCGGACAGGCGCACGGCATGAGCGAGGGAAAACCACAAGGTGGTGCCACGCCCGGCCATGCTGTGCAGACGCAAGGTCGTGCCATGGAGTTCGAGGATGCGTCGGACAATGGTCAGCCCCAGTCCGCCGTTGTCGGACGCTGTGCACCCGGCCCGCAATGCCGGGTCGAGGAGATGCTTCAAGCGTGCGGAATCGACGCCACAACCGGTGTCGCTGACGGTTACCCGGTTGCGGGTGGCTTCGCCGGTCAGTCGCACGGTGATGGATCCTCCCGGCGGCGTGTGCCGCAAGGCGTTGGTGATCAGGTTGTCCAGCGCCCGCTGCACCAGAGCGATGTCCGCATCTACGTCCGGCAGATGCCGGTCGCTGTGCAGGCTGATCCGGATGTGGCGGTCGGCAGCGGCGATCCGGTGTTTGAGCACCTCGTCCTGCACCAGTTCCTGTAGCGGAAATGTCTCCAGGCGTAGCCGCGGCTCGGCGGCATCGAGCTTGGCCAGCTCAAACAGCTGCGTCACCAGTTCCGTCAGTTGGCGGCTGTTGCGCAGGGCGGTGTGTAGGAAACGCTCCCGTTGCGCCGGCGACAAGTCGTGGCACTTGAGGGCCAGGGTCTCCAAGTGCCCTTGCAGACTGGCAAGGGGCGTGCGCAGATCGAGGGATACATGCGCCACCAAGGTGCGCCGTCGGCTGTCTGCTCTGGACAGCGCCTGCAGCTGCTCGCGGATACGCTGGGTCATCCTCACGAACTGGTCTTCGATCCGCCCCAGTTCGTCGTTGCCTCCGGTGACTGAAGGCGGTAGAGGATCGGAAGCCGCCAAGCGCCGGCTAAGCCGGGTCAGGCGACGGGTCAGTAGGGCGATGATCAGGAGACCGGCGATCCATGCGATGGCTAGACTCAGCAGGACGCCGGCCACGCCCACGCGTCTCACATAGGCCGGAATGGTCGATGTGGCCAAGGCGTCCTTGGCTTCGCCGGCAAGGATCACATACAGATAACCGGTCAACCGGCCGTTACGCAGGATCCGTGCTGCGGAGAAGGCTTTCAGTCCGGTTGCTGATCTGGGGTCATCACCCAGCACCGGCAGTGCCGGGTCAGGACCGAGAAACCGCTCAATCGGCCCGAGATCCACGCGCGCCCGCCGCACGTGGTCCGTTGGTGCCGAGTAGCTCAACAGTCGTCCGGTTCGGTCCAGCAGATAGACCTCGATGCTGGGGTTGAGCACCATCAGGTCGTGAAACAACGCCTGGGTCGCCGCGGGATTGGGGCCGTTCGCGGTCAGTAGCGGGAAGGCGTCCACCATGTGGGCGGCCAGCTCACGATTCAGCGCCTGATCGAGGGCGCGCTGATAGGTCCGGTTGGCGTCGCGTACCACGACCAGCAGCCCAAGCCCCAGTCCCGACATCAGCAGGAACAGCATGATCGCCAGACGGGCAAACAAGGTATTCAACACCGCAGTGCAGCCGGGGATTGGAGACCGAACTTGTAACCCACTCCCCACACGGTCTTGATGAAAGCCGGGCGGGATGGGTCGGCTTCCAGCTTGGCGCGCAGACGGTTGATATGTGAGTTGACGGTGTGTTCGTAACCGTCATGGCCGTAGCCCCAGACCTGATCCAGCAACTGGTTGCGACTGAATACCCGTCCGGGATGCCGGGCGAAACAGCAGAGCAGGTCGAACTCACGCGCGGTCAGCTCGATGGCGCTGTCGCCCCGCCGGACCTCGCGGCGGTCGCAGTCGATACGCAGCGAACCGATTTGGATGACCTGCCGCGTTGCGGGTGAGTGGCTGTCGGCAGGTAGGCCGGCACGACGCAACAGGGCCTTCACCCTGGCGAGGAACTCGCGCACGCCGAATGGTTTGGTGAGGTAGTCGTCGACACCCATCTCCAGCCCGAGTACACGATCGATCTCGTCGCCGCGGGCGCTGAGCATCAATACCGGGGTGGTGTCGTCCGCCACGCGGAGACGGCGGCACAGGTCGATACCATCCAGGCCGGGCAGTGTCAGGTCCAGAACGATGAGATGGTAGCGGCCCGATTGGGCCCGGGTGAGACCGGCGACCCCGTCGATGGCGTGTTCGACCATCATGCCCGCCGCGCTCAGGTGGGTATCGAGCAAGCTGGAAATGTCGGGATCGTCTTCTATCACCAGCACGGGCAACAGGGGGGGGTGAGGATGTCGACATCTGCGTTCCTTGGCGGATGGGTTTGACTGCTGGAACCTAGACCGGGTGAGAAGCCCGGATATGTCCGAGGCGACTTGCAGGTGGCCGGAACCCGGAGCGCGGTACCCCGGCGGCGCCCGTAGCCACCCCGAACCCTGCCATGGCGATTCCCGACTATGCGTGTCGTAGGACTGCTTTATACTCGCGCCATGGAAAACAAAACCACCCGGCCAGACGACCAGGAAGCCGCTCGCCCGAAACGGGCGCGCGGTATCTATCTGTTACCCAATCTGTTCACCACAGCCGCGCTCTTCTCGGGGTTTTACGGGGTGCTCGCGGCCATGAACGGCCAGTTCGAGGCGGCCGCTGTGGCGATCTTCGTCGCCATGGTGCTGGACGGGCTCGACGGCCGTGTCGCGCGCCTGACCAACACCCAGTCGGCCTTCGGTGCGGAGTACGACAGCTTGTCGGATATGGTGGCCTTCGGCTTGGCCCCGGCCCTGGTGATGTACGAATGGGCCCTGTCAGACCTGGGTAAGTTCGGCTGGTTGGCGGCCTTCGTCTACACCGCCGGGACGGCCCTTCGCCTGGCCCGTTTCAACGCCATGCTGGACGTGGCGGACAAACGTTATTTCCAGGGATTGCCCAGCCCTGCCGCCGCCGCCGTCATGGCGGGTGCCGTGTGGGTTGCGGTGCACCAGGGGTGGGCCGGGTCCGAGCTGGCCTGGGGCGTCGGTGTCATCACCGTGTTGTGTGGTCTGCTGATGGTCAGCAACATCAAGTATCACAGCTTCAAGGAAGTGGATTTTCGCGGCAAGGTACCGTTTATCGTGGTGGTGGGCATCATGGTGGCCTTCGCGGTGGTGCTGGCCCAGCCGGCGCCTGTGCTGTTCATCATCTTCGCTTCCTATGCGGTGTCCGGGCCGGTCGGGTGGGTATTGCGTCGTCGTCATCGGGCCGATCCGGCCGATGCCGAGTGACGCGGTTGGCAGGTGGTGCAGGTCGGGTTATAGTCTGAGGCATGAACGTAACGGCACACATTCCGGCGTCCCCCGCCACCCTGGCTTTCGGTCAGGGCCTGTGCCTGCGTGCCTCGCTACTGCGTCTGCTGCCCTGAGGGGCACTCACGACGCGATGCCCTGGCGAGGGCGAAAACCGACGCACCCGGACCATCCCAGACGAATTTTCAGTGTCCCGCTGTGCCCATAAGGTACAGGCAGGCTTGAACCAGACATGAACGCACAGATAGAGACCCGCATGCCCTGTTGCCGAGATCGTCGATCTACTGTGTTGTGCACTGTTCGAGGCTGCCGCCCCGGGGCCGGAGCTTAACCATGAGCCAGAAAGACAAACTCTTTATTTTCGATACCACCTTGCGCGACGGCGAGCAGAGCCCCGGCGCCTCCATGACGCGGGAAGAAAAAATCCGTATCGCCAAGGCGCTGGAAAAAATGCGCGTCGATGTCATTGAGGCCGGTTTTCCCATTGCCAGCCCGGGCGATTTCGAGTCGGTGCAAGCGGTGGCCCGGGCGGTGAAGGATTCCGTCGTGTGCGGTTTGGCCCGCGCGCTGGAAAAGGACATCGACCGCGCCGGTGAGGCCCTCAAGGATGCCAACACCAGCCGTATCCACACCTTCATCGCCACCTCGCCGATCCACATGCAGCACAAATTGCGGATGGAGCCGGACCAAGTGGTGGAGCAGGCGGTGTGGGCGGTCAAGCGTGCCCGGCAGTACACCGACAACGTGGAGTTTTCAGCCGAGGATGCGGGCCGCTCGGATATCGACTTCCTGTGTCGGATATTCGAGGCGGTGATCGACGCCGGTGCCACCACCATCAACGTGCCGGACACCGTCGGATACAACATTCCCGCCCAGTTCGGTGCCACCCTGAAGACCTTGATGGAACGGGTGCCCAATGCCGACAAGGCGGTGTTTTCGGTGCACTGCCACAACGATCTGGGGTTGGCGGTGGCCAATTCCCTGGAAGCGGTGATGAACGGCGCCCGACAGGTGGAATGCACCATCAATGGCTTGGGTGAACGGGCCGGTAATGCGTCCTTGGAAGAGGTCGTCATGGCGGTGCGTACGCGCCAGGACATCTTCCCCTGCGACACGGATCTGGATACCACCCAGATCGTCACCTGCTCCAAGTTGGTGTCCAACATCACCGGTTTTCCGGTACAGCCGAACAAGGCCATCGTCGGTGCCAATGCCTTTGCCCACGAATCGGGCATTCACCAGGATGGCGTACTCAAGCATCGCGACACCTACGAGATCATGCGCGCCCAGGACGTGGGTTGGTCCGAAAACCGGATGGTGCTCGGCAAGCATTCGGGACGAAACGCCTTCCGTACCCGGCTGCTCGAACTGGGCATGCACTTCGATACCGAAGAGGAACTGAACGCGGCGTTTTCCCGCTTCAAGGATCTGGCGGACAAGAAGCACGAGATCTTCGACGAGGATCTCCAGGCGCTGGTGACCGAAAGCGGTATCGAGCAGGAGAACGAACGCGTCAAACTGGTCTCGCTCAAGACCTGTTCCGAAACCGGCGAGACACCGGTGGCCGAGCTGGTGTTGACCATCGACGGCGAGGAACAGGCGGGGCAGGCCAGCGGTGGCGGCCCCGTGGATGCCGCGTATCGGGCGATCGAAGCGATCGTGGGTACCGGGTCCGAGCTCAAGCTTTACTCGGTGAACAACATCACCAGCGGCACCGATGCCCAGGGTGAGGTCACTGTGCGGCTGGAAAAAGGCGGCCATCTGGTCAACGGACAGGGTTCGGACACGGATATCGTGATCGCGTCCGCCAAGGCCTATATCAATGCGGTGAACAAGCTGCTGGCCCCAGGCGATCGTGCCCACCCGCAGACCGGAGACGTATAGGGAGGCTCGCGGTGGATATGGATCAGCGTCATGGGGTACCCGGCCATGCGCCCGCAAGAGGTGCCGCGGCAGTGGCCGCTGCAATGGTCGTCGGTCACGTCGCGCGACAGCATGACGGCGCCTGGCGCGTGAGCCTGTCCGTCCCGCTATGTCCGGAGGCCGGCTGACGTGGATCGGGCGCGGCGACAGGCCTATCTGGAAGCCCTCGGCGTCCGGGCCTGGGTGCGGCGGGATCGGGCCGCCAGCCCCGAGGTGGTTGAGCCCGCCGAGGACCTTGAATCCGGCATGGTGACGCCGGGTGGTCCGCCGTCAGCGCCTGCTGGCGGCGGTTTTCCCGCCGATATGTTGCGCGCAGCGCTGCGGGGCGATGCACCGGTCGCACCTATTGAGGCGCCGGCAGAGATGCCGCGCGACGAACCCGGCGCGGTGGCCGCGCCGCAGGCGCTGTCGAGCGGCGGGGCCGCCGGCGGCGACCCGAGCGACCTCGATTGGCCGGCCCTGGCCGACATGGTCGCCGGGTGCCGTGCCTGTGAGCTGCATCGATCGCGCACCCGGACGGTTTTCGGGACCGGTGCTCAGGACGCCGAGCTGATGATCGTGGGGGAGGCGCCGGGGGCGGACGAAGACCGACTGGGCGAACCCTTTGTCGGACGCGCCGGGCAGTTGCTGGGTGCCATGTTGCACGCGGTGGGTCTGACACGGCAGCAGGTGTACATCAGCAACATCCTGAAATGTCGCCCGCCCGGCAACCGCAATCCCAGTGCGGAGGAGGCCGCGGCCTGCCAAGGCTATCTGGATCGCCAGATCGCGCTGGTACAGCCCAGCTTGATCCTCTCGGTGGGGGCGATCTCGGCCCACAACCTGCTTGCCACCGACCTGCCGGTGGGCAAACTGCGCGGCCGCCTGCACCGTCACCCCCGCGGCGTTCCAGTGGTGGTCACCTACCATCCCGCGTATCTGCTGCGCCGTCCCGAAGAGAAAGCCAAGTCCTGGGCGGATCTGCAGCAGGTCGCCCGGGCCTTGCGCGGCTGACGCCATGAGCGCCGTATTAGACGATCCGATGTTTCACCTGCGACCGATGCGGGACTCGGATATCGCCGCCGTCATGGCCGTGGAACTGCGCGCCTATCCGCACGCCTGGACGGAGGGGATCTTCCGCGACTGCATCCGGGTCGGCTACCAGTGTTGGGTCGCCACCCGCGGCGATGACCTGGTCGGTCACGCGGTGATGTCGGTCGCGGTGGGTGAGGCGCACCTGCTGAATATCTGCATCGATCCGGCCAGCCAGCGGCAAGGTCTGGGGCGGCGACTGTTGCGGCGCATGCTGCGGTGTGCCGGCGAGTTGCAGGCCGACACCGCGTATCTGGAGGTCCGCGCCGGCAATGTGGCCGCCCAGGCACTGTATGAGTCCCAAGGGTTCGTCCAGGTCGGCCAGCGGCGGGACTACTACCCGGCCGGCGAGGCGCGCGAGGATGCCCTGGTATACGCGAAAACCCTCTGACCGGCGGGTTTGCCCATGCGCCGCCCGTGACCCGGATCGGCTACAATAGCCGGCTTTGCCGATATCCGGTTCCGACGGCCCTATTCCATGTCCGAGTTGCAGACAGCCCTGGCGAAACGGCGTAGCTTCGCCATCATTTCCCACCCCGACGCGGGTAAGACCACACTCACCGAAAAGCTGTTGCTGTTCGGGGGGGCGATCCAGCTGGCGGGTACCGTCAAGGGCCGCAAGGCGGCCCGCCACGCCACCTCGGACTGGATGGAACTGGAAAAGCAGCGTGGCATCTCGGTGACCTCGTCGGTCATGCAGTTCCCTTACAAGGGGCGTACCGTCAATCTGCTGGATACGCCGGGCCACGAGGACTTCTCCGAGGACACCTACCGTACCCTGACCGCGGTGGACTCGGCGCTGATGGTCATCGATGTTGCCAAGGGCGTCGAGGAGAGGACCATCAAACTGATGGAGGTCTGTCGGATGCGCGCCACGCCCATTCTGACCTTCATCAACAAGCTGGACCGCGAAGGGCGCGAGCCCATCGACCTGTTGGACGAGGTGGAAGAGGTACTGGGGATCCAGTGTGCGCCCATCACCTGGCCCATCGGCATGGGCAAGCGCCTGAAGGGTGTCTTCGATCTGCGCACCGAGGTGGTTCACCTCTATGATCCCGAGCAGGGCGGCAAGAAACAGGGCGGCGAGCTGATCCAGGGGCTCGACAACCCGCGTCTGGACGAAGTGTTGGGGGACATGGCCGCAGAGCTCAGGGACGAGATCGAGCTGGTGCGCGGTGCCAGTCACGCCTTCGACCTTGACGCGTATCTGGCCGGTGAGCAGACCCCGGTGTTGTTCGGTTCGGCGATCAACAATTTCGGCGTTGAAGAATTGCTGGACGCGTTCGTCGAGTACGCGCCGGCGCCCAAGGCTCGACACACCGTGCAACGCGAGGTTCTGCCGGCAGAGGATAAATTCACCGGCTTTGTGTTCAAGATCCAGGCGAACATGGACCCGGCCCACCGCGATCGCGTGGCGTTCCTACGGGTGTGCTCGGGTAAATACAGCAAGGGCATGAAGATGCGTCACGTGCGTATCGGCAAGAACATCCAGGTGCCCAACGCCATCACCTTCCAGGCGGATGAACGCAAGGCGGTGGACACCGCCTACCCCGGCGACATCATCGGGCTGCACAACCACGGCACCATACAGATCGGCGACACCTTCACCGAGGGCGAGGAACTCAAGTACGAGGGGATTCCGTATTTCGCGCCGGAGCTGTTCCGCCGCGTGGTGCTCAAGGACCCGCTGAAGATGAAGGCCTTGCAGAAGGGCGTGCTGCAATTGTCCGAGGAGGGCGCCACCCAGTCGTTCCGCCCGCTGAAGAACAACGATCTGATCCTGGGGGCGGTGGGCGTGTTGCAGTTCGACGTGGCCGTGCACCGGTTGAAAGGCGAGTACGGTGTGGACGCCATCGTTGAGGCCATCGGCGTGCAAACAGCACGCTGGGTGAGCTGCGACGACCCCAGGATGCTGGAGCGCTTCAAGGACAAGAACCACGACAACCTGGCGCTGGACGGTGACGACCAGTTGGTCTACCTGGAGCCGACCCGTGTCAATCTCAATCTGGCCCAGGAGCGTTGGCCGGAGGTGCGTTTTTCCGCCACCCGGGAGCTGTAGTCGCCCGTTAAAGGGCGCCCGTCCGCCGGGCGCCAACCGTCCCGCGGCGCGGCGTCGGTTGCGGCGCATTGTCCTTGCTCGGGCGAACACGGGCGGGGCTGGGTAGCGGATTGTGTAATGAATTGGCTGATGCCAAGAGGAGCAGAGCGATGGATAACGAACAGGTCAAAACGTTGATCGAGACCGGACTGCCGGGTGCCAAGGTCGAGATGCTCGGCGACGGGTGTCATATGGAGGTGCTCGTGATCAGTGATGCCTTTGAGGGAAAAAGCCTGATCCAGCGCCACCGTATGGTGATGGAGGGTGTCAAGGCGCATATCACCAGCAACGAGCTGCACGCCTTGTCGATCAAGGCGAAGACGCCCGCGGAACAGGACGCCTAAGGGCGGGCGGATGGGCGTGGGCGCGGGGCTTGTCGGTGTCAGGATTTTTTTCACTTGCCCCGAGTGTCGATTGGCGTGAAATTCTTAAGTGAATGTTTTTCAGTGAAAAATAAGGGTTGGCACGGGTCGTGCAGATGAGATAGGCATTCAAGGGCAGGCGGGGGGCCGGCCCAGAGCAACCTGGACCGCAAACCCGGGACTTCAAACGGACGAGACAAATGAAACTTTTTCAACGGATTCTCAGCGTCATCGTACTCGCCGCAGCTTCTGCCAGCGCGCAGGCTGTGTCCTTTGTCATTGACGACTTCAGCACGAACCAGCAGATTCTGCTCAACGGCGGTGCTTCCACGACCGATACGGTTTTCGGATCCATGCTCGGCGGTTCGCGCACCATCACGGCTGATGCGACGAGTGGCGCCGGTGGTTTCGCGCTCGCGGTTCAGACCGGTGCCTTTTCCCCGACCGCGAATACCCTGGATGTCGCCAATAACTCGGCGACCGCAGGCGTTGTCACGGTGACCTGGGATGCAGCCGGTGCCGGTCTCGGTGGGATCGATCTCACCAGCGGCGGCATTTTCAATACCATTTCCATTGATGTGCTGACCATCGACACCACCACCACGGTCGAGTTTTTCCTTACCGACACCTTGGCGGTCACGGGCAGCATCGGGCCCAGTAGCTTCGCAGGTCAGGGTAGCTTCAATGTGCTGCTGAGCGATTACGCGGCTCAGGGTGTGGACATCACCAGTATCAATTCAGTATCGATGGTGTTGGCCGGCCAGGTGGGCTGGGACGGTGCCTTCGACCTGATTGAGGTTGTCGCGCTGCCTTCCCCCACGCCGCTGGCGCTGATGGGCCTGAGCGTGCTGGCGTTCGGTCTGGTGAAACGCTCCAAGCGTTGATCCACATCGGCGGGACAAGAAACGGCGGCCCGATGGCCGCCGTTTTTTTTGTCTGTCTGGTGTGAAATCAGTGCTGCTGTCGCTTCATGTCAGCTATTTTGACGCGCCACTCCGCCGGACCCTGCTGGTGTATCGACTGTCCGCGGCTGTCCACCGCGACAGTAACCGGCATGTCCTCGACCTCGAATTCGTAGATTGCCTCCATGCCCATGTCGGCAAAGGCCACCAACCGGGCCGCCTTGATGGCCTGAGAGACCAGGTAGGCGGCGCCGCCGACCGCCATCAGATACACGGCGCCGTGGCGCTTGATGGACTCGATCGCTGCCGGGCCCCGTTCCGCCTTGCCAATCATGCCGATCAGTCCGGTCCGTTCGAGCATCATGTCGGTGAATTTGTCCATGCGTGTTGCAGTGGTGGGGCCTGCCGGGCCCATCACCTCGTCCCGCACCGGATTCACTGGGCCGACGTAGTAGATCATGCGATTGGTAAGGTCAACCCCATCGGGCAGCGGCTGTCCTGCATCCAGCAGCTCCTGGATGCGTTTGTGAGCGGCGTCGCGCCCGGTCAACAGCTTGCCTGACAGCAGCACCCGGTCTCCGGGTTGCCAGGTGGCGATCTCGGCCTTGGTGAGGTTGTTCAAATCGACACGTCGTGCATCGGCGCCCGCTTCCCAGGTCACTGCGGGCCAGTCCGCCAAACTGGGCGGCGTCAGGCGGGCTGGACCTGAGCCGTCCAGCTCGAACTCCACATGACGGGTCGCGGCGCAGTTGGGAATCAGCGCCACCGGCAAGGACGCGGCATGGGTCGGATAGTCGTTGATCTTCACGTCGACCACTGTGGTGATGCCGCCGAGCCCCTGAGCGCCGATGCCCAGTGCGTTGACGCGCTCGTAGATATCCAGGCGTAGTTCTTCCACTGGATTGCCCGGTCCGCGGGCAATCAGCTCGTCCATATCTATGGGTGCCATCAACGACTCTTTGGCCAGCAGCATGGCCTTCTCGGCCGTGCCGCCGATACCGATGCCAAGGATGCCGGGCGGGCACCAGCCGGCGCCCAGCGTCGGCACCGTCTCCACGACCCAGTCGGCAATGCTATCGCTGGGGTTGAGGACGGTGAAGCGGGACTTGTTCTCCGAGCCGCCGCCCTTGGCCGCCAGACTGACTTCGATTCGCCCGCCGGGCACCAGCTCGTAATGCACCACGGCGGGGGCATTGTCGCCGGTGTTCCTTCGCTGCCCGAACGGCGGGTTGACCATTGAGGCGCGTAATACGTTGTCGGGATGGGTATAGGCGCGGCGCACGCCTTCGTTGACCATGTCGGTAACGCTCATGGTGGCATCCCAGCGTATATCCATGCCGACCTTGATAAAGGCCACCACCACGCCGGTATCTTGGCAAATGGGCCGTTGGCCCTCGGCACACATGCGCGAGTTGACCAGGATTTGAGCCAGCGCATCCTTGGCGGCGGGGGATTGTTCCCGTGCATGGGCGCGGCCGACGGCCTGGATGTAGTCCAGCGGGTGATAGTACGAAATGAACTGCAGCGCGTCGGCGATGCTTTGGATGAAATCGTCTTGCTTGATGATGGTCATGGTCGGGTCGTAAAGGTGAATGTGCCTCACACAGGCCCGGATGCTGGGTGTGTGTCTGCGCATCGAGGTTGCCGCATACGGCAAGCCGCGGCGTTGTCGTGAATCCGGCCCGAAGTGGCGCCGTTACGCTTGATCGGCTTCAGACCTGCAGTAATAGCCGTGCCGGGTCTTCCAGGTTTTCCTTGATGGTGACCAGTCCTTGCACAGCCTCACGACCGTCGATGATGCGGTGATCGTAGGACAAGGCAATGTACATCATCGGGCGGATGACGATCTCGCCGTTTTCCACGACCGGGCGTTCCACGATGTTGTGCATACCCAGAATCGCGCTTTGCGGTGGGTTGATGATGGGCGTGGACAGCATGGAACCGAACACCCCGCCGTTGGTGATGGTAAAGGTACCGCCATTTAGCTCATCGTAGCTCAGGGTGCCTTCCTGGGCCTTTTTGGCGTAGGTGCGGATGTTGGTTTCCACGTCGGGAAAACTGAGCGCGTCCGCGTCACGCAGGACGGGCACCACCAGGCCGCGGTCGGAGCCCACGGCAATGCCGATGTCGAAGTAATCGTGGTAGAGGATGTCGCTCCCGTCCACCGAGGCGTTGAGTACAGGGAAGCGTTTCAGGGCTTCTATCACGGCCTTGACGAAGAACGGCATATAGCCCAGACGCACGCCATGGGCCTTTTCAAAGCGCTCCCGATACTGTTTGCGCAACGTGTTGACGGCCTGCAGATTCACCTCGTTGAAGGTGGTCAGAATGGCGGCATCGTTTTGCGCTTGTTTCAGGCGTTCGGCAATGCGTGCACGCAGGCGCGACATGGGTACGCGCTTCTCGGTGCGGCCGGCGGCCGAGTCCATTACCGGCTCGGCGGCGCGGTGGTCGGCATCGTCCGCTTGGCCGTCCTCTCCCTGACGCTCGTCCAGGTAGCGCATCACGTCCGCCTTGAGGATGCGACCGTCCTTGCCGGAGCCGGCGATCTGGCTGGCATCGATATTCATTTCCTTCACCAGGCGGCGTACCGCCGGGGTCAGGACGAGGTCCTCGTCAGGCGTTGCCGCTGGCGGTGTGGTTTGTGCGGCGGCCTTTGTCGATGCTTCGTCTTTGCCCGACGCCTTGGCGCTGACGCCGGCGTCGACCGTCGCCAGCAGATCTCCGGCCTTGACCAGGCTGCCGTCCTTGGCCGCGATGTCCGCAAGCACGCCATCGGCGGGTGCCGGGACCTCCAGCACCACCTTGTCGGTTTCCAGATCCACCAGTGTCTCGTCACGCTGCACGGCATCGCCGGGCTGCTTGTGCCAGGTCAGCACCGTCGCGTCGCTGACGGACTCGGGCAGGGTGGGAACGCGGACCTCTTCACTCATAGGTTCATCCTTCGGTTCATGCTGGTGTCGAAGTTGCCGGACAGGGCTTCATCGACGAGCCGTTGTTGTTCTTCCATATGTTGCTGGTAGTAGCCGGTGGCCGGTGCGGCGGCCACCGGTCTGCCGGCAAAGAACAGTTTCTTGCCGCGTCCCAACAGGGTGTGGAAGCGGTGTTTGATCTGGTCCCAGGCGCCTTGGTTCTGCGGCTCTTCCTGGCACCACACGTACTGGTTTGCGTTGGGGTAGTTGTCCACCATGGCCTCGAAGTCGTCCCGGGGGAACGGGTACAACTGCTCGATGCGGATGATGGCTACATGCTCCAGGTTACGACTGCGCCGGGCTTGCAGCAGGTCGTAGTACACCTTGCCTGCGCACATCACGACCTGGGTGACGGCGCTGGCGTCCAGCGCGTCGACCTCTTCGAGTACGGGCTCGAAGCGGCCATGGGTCAGGGCGTCCAGTGGCGATGTCGCCAGTGGATTGCGCAGCAGGCTCTTCGGCGTCATGACGATCAGTGGGCGGCGGAACTGCCGCAGCATCTGGCGGCGCAGCAAATGGAATATCTGCGCAGCGTTGCTGGGCATGCATACCTGCATGTTGTGTTCAGCACACAGCTGCATGTAACGCTCGATACGGGCCGACGAATGTTCCGGTCCCTGACCCTCGTAACCGTGCGGGAGCAGCATCACCAGGCCGCAATACAGCCCCCATTTGGAACCACCCGATGCGATGAACTGGTCGATGACCACCTGAGCGCCGTTGGCAAAGTCGCCGAACTGCGCCTCCCACAGGGTCATGGCGTTGGGTTCCGCTGTGGCATAACCGTATTCGAAGGCGAGCACGGCCTCTTCCGACAGCACGGAATCGATGGCCACAAAGTGTGTTTGGTCGGGATGTATGTGTTGCAGCGAGGTGTAGCTGCGTCCACTGATCTGATCACGCACCATGGCGTGGCGGTGGAAAAAGGTGCCGCGACGAACGTCCTGCCCCGACAGGCGCACCGGAAAGCCGGCATCAAGCAGGCTCGCATAGGCCATGATCTCGGCAAAACCCCAGTCCACCAGTTGGTCGCCGGCGGCCATCTTGCGACGGTCGTCCATAATGCGCTGTACCCGCGGATGCAGGGTGAAGTCGTCGGGGATGTTCAGTGCGCGTTCCGCAAGCACACTGAGTTTTTCCGGCGCCAAGCCGGTGTCGCAAGGGTGATCCCAGGGGATGTTGTCGAAGGCCAGCCAATCCACCTTGTAGACGTGTTCGACGTGTTCGGCACGTGGGCGGCACAGCACCTGATTGTTGTCGAGACGATCCCGGTAGTCCGCGATCAACGCCTGGGCGTGATCGGGTTCGATCACGCCGGCCGCCAGCAGTTTTTCGGCGTAGATGGCCCGCACCGGCAGATGGCTGCGGATCTTCTCGTACATCTTCGGTTGCGTAACCGCCGGTTCGTCCGCTTCGTTGTGACCATGCCGCCGGTAGCAGAGCAGGTCGATGACCACGTCACGGTGGAAGCGATTGCGAAAATCCAGGGCCATGCGGGTCACGAAGAGCACGGCCTCGGGGTCGTCGCCGTTGACGTGGAAGATCGGTGCCTGGACCATCTTGGCCACGTCCGTGCAGTAGGTGGTCGAGCGGCTGTCCAGGGGGTTGCTGGTGGTGAATCCGATCTGGTTGTTGATGACGATGTGTACCGTGCCGCCGGTGTGATAGCCGCGCGCCTGGGAGATGTTGAAGGTCTCCATCACCACGCCTTGCCCGGCGAATGCCGCGTCGCCATGGAGCACGATGGGCATCACCTGGTCGCCGCTCAGGTCGAGCCGGCGGCGCTGGCGGGCCCGCACGGAGCCTTCCACTACAGGCCCGATGATCTCCAGATGAGAGGGATTGAAGCCGAGTGTGATGTGGACCGAACCGCCGGCGGTATCCACGTCCGATGAAAAGCCCATGTGGTATTTCACATCGCCGGACGTCATCAAGCCACGGTTGGCGTGCTTGCCCTCGAATTCGTCGAACACCTTCGCCGGCGGCTTGCCGAGAATATTCGTCAATACGTTGAGACGGCCGCGGTGGGCCATGCCGATGACCACTTCGTTCACACCGTGGCGACCGGCGCGTTGGATCAATTCGTCGAGCAGGGGGATCAGTGACTCGCCGCCCTCGAGCGAAAAGCGCTTCTGCCCTACGTATTTGGTGTGAAGGTATTTTTCCAGGCCCTCGGCCGCGGTGAGCAATTGCAGCAGCCACAAGCGGTCGGTGTTCTCCAGTTCCGGTCTGGCCTGATAGCTTTCCAGGCGTTGCTGGATCCAGCGCTTTTCCGTGGTGGAGGTGATGTGCATGTACTCGGAGCCCACGGTGCCGGTGTACACGGTCTGCACCAGCTCCATGATCTCGCGCAGCTTCAGTCGTTCAGGCGCAAACAGCGAGCCGGTGTTGAATGGCTGGTCCAGATCCGCTTCGTCCAGCCCGTGATAATCCAGCGACAGGTCGGCAATTCGGGGGGCTGCGCGCAGGTGCAACGGGTCCAGGTTGGCGGCCTGATGTCCGCGCACCCGATAGGCGTTGATGATCCGCAGTACCGCCGCCTGTTTGGCCGCCGCGCCGGCGGATAGGGTGGTGACGCCGCCGCGGCGGCTGCTGGTGCGGTGTTGCAGTTCCTGCTGCAGCTTCCGGTGGGCGGCGTCCGGGGCCTCATGGCCATTGACGGCGGGTAGGGCGTCAAAGTGGGCACGCCACTCGGCGGAGACCTGACCCGGGTCTTCCAGATAGGTTTCGTAGAGCGATTCGATGAAGCCGGCGTTGGCGCCGGACCAAGCGGCGTTGCGCCGCTGACGTTCCAGTTCTTTCGACATTATTCAGACGTTGGTCCAACCGGTGCGAATATAAACAGATATGCTTTTTGCAGTATAGGCAAAGGCAGGCAGTTATTGGGCAATAAAATCTGGTACAGGCGTCCTATTTTTGCTGTACCCCTGGCCTTGCCGACTATGATTGCATCGACCGACCCCGGTACAATCTGAAGTATGTCGCAACCGAAAGTCCCATTGCTGCCGGCCCAGGAGCGCGAAGACATTCCCGCGTTGGAAGCGGACTTGGCGTATTTCGAGGCACGCCTGTCGCTGGTCGGTAGTCTGCCGGACAGCCTGTATCAGCGCGCCCAGCAACGGGCCTATCAGGCATTGGAAAAAGCGACTTCCGCGACCCTGGGCGGGCTGCGGCGCCGGTGATTTGCCGCATCGCCGTCGGTCTTGTCGGTGACTAGTGTCGGCTTTGTGTTGGGGACCCCGTCGTCGGGTGACGACGGGGGCGAGCGGCGGGCAGGGGCGCTGTGGGCGGCCCTGCCCGGACGCGGTCAGCTTACTGGTGGAACTTCAGCTTGGCCTCGGTGATGCAGCGTTCTTCGGCATCGCCCGAGAGCGCTTCGCAGCGTTCCTTCGCCGCTTCGTATTCCGCTTCGCTGGCTTCGTCCTGCGCTTCAAGACGGGCCTTGCCGCTTTTCTCGTCCGCCTTGGCTTGCGCCTTGGCGGACTTGTAATCGGCACGGGCATCTTCGTGGCAGGCATCTTCGGCATCGCCGCTCAATTCCTTGCAGCGCATCTTCGCCGTTTTGTAGTCATGCTTGGCGGTGTCCTTGCGCATGTCCGCTTGCCGCTCGACGCGCTCCTTCTGCATATCCGCCATGTCGTCGGCGGTACCCACCGCCGGAAGCGCGGTAACAGCCGATACCATCAGGGCTGTCGCTAACATCTTCATCCTTGACTCCTTAAAACTGTGATGCTTGTCGATGGTTTTCGAGGTGCCCGATCGGTTGATCGGGCGGGCTTGCGATCAGTGCTGTTCCCAGTACGGGCGTACACCATAATGCTGATGGATCGATGATCCCCATTGGCGATCGGCAAAATCCGGCCAATGGTCCTTGTCGAAGCCGGGCGCGTTTTCCAACACGTCCTTGCTCTGATCGAAAATGAAGTTATGGCTGTCGGTGTCCACCTTCATGGCCGACAAGGGGACGGCGAACAGTTTGCTGCCGACACCCATGAAGCCGCCGAATTCCAGCACGGCGTAAGCCACTTGGCCGTTTTCGGTGTCGATCATCAAATCCTTGATGTCGCCCAGGTTGTCACCGGCGCTGTTGACGACCTTGTCGCCGGAAATCGAGCTGGAAGAAAGCATGGTCATGATGAATCTCCTTTCATCGTGTTTGTAAGTGAGGCATTGCTGCATGCGGTCTGAATGCTAGTAGGCCGGTGGCAAGCCGACGTGATACGGCTAGCGAAAAACACCGGACGGATAGCCTTCGGACCGCTGCCTGGGGATCTCGTCCCACAGGCAGTCGATGTAGGTCAGCGCGGGTTAGGATTGGGTGTCGCGCTTGCCTTTGGCGTGAGAGCGTCCTTCCTTTTCGGCTTGACGCATCTCTTCCCGCTCTTGTTCGTCGCGGGGTTCCGCATCGCGGGCGGCCTGCTTGGACTTGCCGGACTTGGCGTGCTGTTCGGCTTGCTCGTTGTAGTGACGAGCGGCTTCGCGGTTGCCTTCGCCCTGGTTCTGGGATTCGTGTCCGTGGGTTTTCATAACATCTACTCCTTTTTAGGGAAGCGCTGAATAAGTCCATCCTGGACTTCTCAGTGCAGGCTGCGCTGCAAACACGGTTTGCAGCTTGTTTCAACATCAGTCACTCGCAGTGACCGATCTTGGCGGCACGTCCCTGTGCCCCGGAAGCGCTGAATTTTTCAGCGCTTCCTTAGTAGGTCGATGCGCGATGGCATCGGTTCAGGTGCCAGTGATTCGGCACACCCTTGTGGACACGACCCGGCAGGAAGTTACTTCACGACAAACCCTGGCAGGATTTGTAGGCCGACAGGTAGGCCTTGTAGGACCAAAAGCATGCTTGTAAGCCATCGCGTACAAGTCGGTGAGCTTGATAAATCAGCGTCGCAAGCGCGGCGAGGCAAGGGCTCCGCCGGGTGGTGAGGGTGGGAGGGGCGTGGAGATTATGGGTATACCTGGACATATCCCCACTGCTGTCCCACTTATTTCTGGTGATCGTGGTTGCAAGGCCCACCATTGCTGAGTTTGGAGTGGCCGCAAGGGATCGAGACTTGGATTTGCCATTGGCAAGCACTGTCCTGTCCCCCCTCCCTCCGGGAGAGGGTTAGGGTGAGGGGAATACACGCAAATGGCCTAAAACGGGCAAATATACAGGCGCATTGCTCCCTCTCCCCCCGGCCCCTCTCCCGGGGGAGAGGGGTGAATTGCGCACTTTCGCGTAAGTGGGACAGCAGTGGACATATCCCGGTGTTGGCCCTGGCGCCTTTATGTTCTATATTTGTTCTCCATTCGCTGGAGATCCCATGTCCACCCAATTGCTCCACAAGCTGGTCCGCAGCGGCCGTGTATGGCGTGC
>JASBTJ010000062.1 GCA_030148485.1 Gammaproteobacteria bacterium
CCCGCACCTCCTCATCAATGGCATTGGCGGTGTCGTCCGATACGTTCTTGTGCTGGGTCACCTAACGACCCAGGAACACCTCTTCGTCTTCCTCGCCATACAGCAACGGACCCAGTTTTTCCGACAAGCCCCACTTGGTGACCATGTTGCGGGCCAGTTCGGTTGCGCGCTTGATGTCGTTGGAGGCGCCGGTGGTGACCTTTTCGCTACCGAAGATCAGCTCCTCGGCGATGCGGCCGCCGAACAGGCTGGAGATCTGGCTCTCCAACTGCTCCTTGCTGTTGGAATACTTGTCTTCTTCGGGCAGGAACATGGTCACACCCAGGGCGCGTCCACGGGGGATGATGCTGACCTTGTACACCGGATCATGGGACGGCACCAGACGACCAACGATGGCGTGGCCCGCCTCGTGATAGGCGGTGAGCTTTTTCTCTTCTTCCTTCATGACCATGGACCGGCGCTCGGCACCCATCATGATCTTGTCCTTGGCCTTCTCCATGTCCTCCATGTCCACCAGGCGCTTGTTGGCGCGGGCGGCGAACAGCGCGGCCTCGTTAACCAGATTGGCCAGGTCCGCGCCGGAGAAGCCGGGGGTGCCGCGGGCGATGAGGCTCGGCTGAACATCGTCCGCCAGCGGCACCTTGCGCAAGTGCACCTTGAGAATCTGCTCACGGCCACGCACGTCCGGCAAGCCGACCACCACCTGGCGGTCGAAACGACCGGGGCGCAACAGTGCCGGGTCGAGCACGTCAGGACGGTTGGTGGCGGCGATCACGATGACACCCTCGGTGCCCTCGAAACCATCCATCTCCACCAGCAACTGGTTCAGGGTCTGTTCGCGCTCGTCGTGACCGCCACCGAGACCGGCGCCACGATGGCGGCCGACGGCATCGATCTCGTCGATGAAGATGATGCAGGGGGCATGCTTCTTCGCCTGCTCGAACATGTCCCGCACCCGCGAGGCACCGACACCGACGAACATCTCCACGAAGTCCGAACCGGAGATGGTGAAGAACGGCACCTTGGCTTCGCCGGCGATGGCCCGGGCAAGCAGCGTCTTACCGGTACCCGGCTGACCGACCATCAGCACGCCCTTGGGGATTTTGCCGCCCAGCTTGGTGAATTTGGACGGGTCACGCAGGAAATCCACCAGCTCCTTGACTTCCTCTTTGGCCTCTTCGCAGCCGGCCACGTCCTGGAAGTTCACTTTGATCTGGTCTTCGGACAGCATGCGCGCGCGGCTTTTGCCGAAGGACATGGCACCACGACCACCGCCGCCGCCCTGCATCTGGCGCATGAAGAAAATCCACAGCGCGATCAGGATGAACAGCGGGAACCAGTTGATGATGATCTGCCACAGCAGCGAAGGCTGCTCTGGCGGCTTGGCATTGATCTGCACGCCGGCATCGAGCAGATCGGCCACCAGACCGGGGTCGTCAGGCGCTTCGGTGACGAAACGACTGCCGGCGCTGGTCTGGCCTTCGATACGTCCGCTTTTGTAGATATCCACCTTGGTGATATTGCCTTCTTTCACCTGTTCCAGGAACTGGGAATAAGGCACCGGCGGCACAGCCTGCTGCTGCGAGGTGAAGTTGTGGAACACAGTCATCAGCACAACGGCGATGACGATCCACAGAATGATGTTCTTGGCCATGTCGTTCAAGGCGGGGTCCTCACTGCCAGATACGGCGCCCATCCGGGCTCTGGACTATATCGACTAACGGACCAGCGGCTTTATTGCCGGCCCAAACACTTTAGTAAACCTACTACGAATCATAGTTCCCAGCTACCAGATAGACCTCACGGCTTTTGGGCCTTGACGCCTTGGGCTTGCGGGTGACCACTTTGGCGAAACTGCCGCGAACGTCGCGGAACAACTCATCAAAACCCTCACCCTGGAATACTTTCATCACCAGACCACCACCCGGCCTGAGCACCTGTCGGGCGAAATCCACCGCCAATTCGCACAAATACATGGAACGCGGCAGGTCCACCGCCGCGCTGCCGGTGACATTGGGGGCCATGTCCGAAATCACAAGATCGATGGGCCTTCCGTCCAACCGATCCAGCAAAGCGTCGAGCACCGCCTGCTCACGAAAATCGCCCTGCAGGAAGTCCACATTGGGTAGCGGATCCATCGCCAGGATATCCATGGCAAACAGCTTGCCCGAGCGCCCCACCAATTCACCGGCCACCTGCGACCAGCCGCCTGGCGCGGCGCCCAGGTACACGACCACCTGCCCGGACTTGATCAAGCGATCTTTCTCTTGTAGTTCCAACAGCTTATAAGCCGCACGGGAACGATAGCCCTCGCGCTGAGCACGCTGGACGTATTCGTCGTTCACATGACGCTGCATCCAGCGCTTGCTGCTTTTGGTCTTTGGCATCTGGCCGTGGTTTATCCTGGGGAAACCGTTAGAATGTGCGGCCTTTCCCGTATATCTCAAGTCGTCGAGGCACCGTGGCTCTCTCCAACACGCAAAAACGTCATCTGCGCAGTCTGGCGCACAGTCTCAAACCGGTGGTCATGATCGGCCAGCACGGCATGAAAGACAGCATCCTGGAAGAACTGGAGATCGCGCTGGATGCCCACGAATTGATCAAGGTCCGCGTCAGTGCCGATGATCGCGAGGGTCGTGCCGAACTGATCGGGACCCTGGTCAGCGCCAGCGATGCCGAGCTGATCCAGACCATCGGCCATATCGCCGTGCTGTTCCGCCGCAATCCCAAGAAACCGAAGATCGCGCTGCCTTCGGCGTAGCACCGTAGGTGCTGAGCCGGAGCATCAAAACATGAAAAGCCACCGGGATTAAGCCGCTTACGCCTTTTCCCCTCCCCCTCTCCCGGGGGGAGGGGGAATCCGTCCGTGCAAGCGATGCCAGGTACACGCCTTGGGCTTCCGCCTTCACCAACGCGGGCACCCGTCAGCAATGCCGCGGGATCGGCGAGGATCATGAGGTAGCACTGCTACCGCCCCGAATTGCCCGCCCGACACGACTGATAGTGCTTATTCGTAGCGAACTTCCAGTATCTCGAATTCGCGGGTGCCGCCGGGTGCATCGAAGCTCAGTTCGTCACCTTCGGATTTGCCGATCAACGCCCGCGCCAGCGGCGACGTGACAGAGATCTTGCCGGCCTTGATGTCCGCTTCGTCCTCACCGACGATCTGATAGGTGATCTCTTCATCGGTATCCAGGTCCATCACGTCGACGGTGGCGCCGAACACCACTTTACCGCCGGCATCCAGGGTGGTGACATCGATGATCTGGGCATTGCCCAGCTTGCCTTCGATCTCCTTGATGAGCCCCTCGATGAAACCTTGCTGCTCGCGGGCGGCATGATACTCGGCATTTTCCTTCAGATCGCCGTGCTCACGTGCCTCAGCAATGGCGGCGATGACCGCCGGCCGTTTCACCTGTTTCAATTCAGTCAGTTCTTCGCGCAGCTGCTGAGCGCCATGCGCAGTCATGGGTGTCTTGTCCATACTCAACTACCTGGGTGTGTAACCGAGGGCTCAGCCGTGCAGTTCGCGCAGGCTGTGCACATTCAACTCGTCCGGCTGACGCAAAGCCAGCACCGCTGCTTCGGCACCGGCAATGGTGGTGGTGTAGCTGACCTTGTGCTGCAAGGCCTGACGCCGGATGGAGCGGGAATCCTCGATGGATTCCCGGCCCTCGGTGGTATTGACGATCAGCGAAAACTCGCCGTTCTTGATCATATCGACAATGTGCGGCCGTCCTTCCTTGACCTTGTTCACGGTCTGACAGGGTGTACCGGCAGCACTGATGGCAGCCGCGGTGCCGCGGGTACCGTAGACCTTAAAGCCCAATGCATGCAGATCGGCCGCCACCTGTACCGCCCGGGCACGATCGGCGTCACGCACCGAGATCACCGCCTTTCCGGCACGCGGCAGACGCACACTGCCGCCTTCCATGGCCTTGGCAAAGGCCTCGCCGAAGGTGGCGCCCACGCCCATCACTTCGCCGGTGGATTTCATCTCCGGGCTCAGCAGGGTGTCCACACCGGGGAACTTCACAAACGGGAACACGGCCTCCTTGACGAAGAAGTGCTTGGGGATCACCTCTTCGGTGACACCCTGCTCCGCCAGGCTCTTGCCCGCCATGCAACGGGCGGCAATCTTCGCCAATGGCAGCCCGGTGGCCTTGGAGACAAAGGGCACGGTGCGTGAAGCCCGCGGGTTCACTTCCAGGATATAGATATCCTCGTCCTTGATGGCGAACTGGGCGTTCATCAGGCCCACCACGTTCAGCGCCTTGGCCATGGCCTTCATCTGCTCACGCATGCGGTCCTGGATATGCTGGGTCAGGGTATAGGGCGGCAACGAACAGGCCGAGTCGCCCGAGTGCACGCCCGCCTGCTCGATGTGCTCCATGATGCCGCCGATCAACACGTCCTTGCCGTCGCTGATCGCGTCCACGTCCACCTCGATGGCGTCGTCCAGGAAACGGTCCAGCAATACCGGCGAATCGTTGGAAACCGACACCGCCTCGCGCATGTAGCGACGCAGGTCGATTTCGTCGTAGACGATCTCCATCGCCCGGCCGCCCAGCACATAGGACGGCCGCACCACCAGCGGATAGCCGATCTCTGCGGCGAGCTTCACCGCTTGCTCGTCCTCGATCGCGGTACGGTTGGGCGGTTGCAGCAGCCCTTCGTCGTTGACCATCTTCTGGAAGCGCTCGCGGTCTTCCGCGGCATCGATGGCGTCTGGACTGGTGCCGATGATGGGTGCACCGGCGGCGTGCAGGTGTTCGGCCAGCTTGAGCGGCGTCTGCCCGCCGTACTGGACGATGATGCCGGCCGGTTGTTCCTTGTGGATGATCTCCAGCACGTCTTCCAGGGTCAGCGGCTCGAAATACAACCGGTCGGAGGTATCGTAGTCGGTGGATACCGTCTCCGGGTTGCAGTTGACCATGATGGTCTCGTAACCATCGTCGCGCATGGCGAAGGCGGCGTGACAGCAGCAATAATCGAACTCGATGCCTTGACCGATACGGTTGGGCCCGCCGCCGAGCACCATGATCTTCTGTTTGTCGGTGGGTTGCGCCTCGCACTCTTCCTCGTAGGTGGAGTACATGTAGGCCGTGCTCGAAGCGAATTCGGCGGCGCAGGTATCCACCCGCTTGTAGGCCGGGCGAACGCCCAGCTCATGGCGCTTTGCACGCAGCTCGGATTCCTTGATGCCCAGCAGATCCGCCAGGCGCGCGTCGGCGAAGCCCTTGCGCTTGAGCGCCCACAGGCGATCCCTGTCCATCGCGGCCACACCTTGCTCGGCGACCCTGGCCTCTTCAGCCACCAGGTCCTGGATCTGCACCAGGAACCATGGGTCGACACGGCATATCTCGTAGACCTGCTCCAAACTCATACCGAAACGGAAGGCGTCGGCCAGGAACCAGAGCCGCTCGGCACGCGGCAGACGGAGTTCGCGAGCGATCAGGTCCTCGGCACCTTTGGCGGTCAAATCGGCGATGGGATCCAGCCCGTTCTTGCCGGTCTCCAATCCGCGCAGCGCCTTCTGCAACGACTCCTGGAAGGTGCGGCCCATGGCCATCACCTCGCCCACCGACTTCATCTGGGTGGTGAGCTTGTCGTCCGCCTCGGGGAATTTCTCGAAGGCGAAACGCGGCACCTTGGTAACCACGTAGTCGATGGACGGCTCGAAGGATGCCGGGGTGACCCCGCCGGTGATCTCGTTGCGCAGCTCGTCCAGCGTGTAGCCCACCGCCAGCTTGGCGGCGACCTTGGCGATGGGGAAACCGGTGGCCTTGGAGGCGAGCGCCGAGGAACGGGACACCCGCGGGTTCATCTCGATGATGATCATGCGGCCGTGGTCGGGATCGATGGCGAACTGCACGTTCGAACCGCCGGTATCCACGCCAATCTCACGCAACACCGCCAGCGAGGCGTTGCGCATGATCTGGTATTCCTTGTCGGTCAGGGTCTGCGCCGGTGCCACGGTGATGGAGTCGCCGGTGTGCACGCCCATCGGGTCGAGGTTCTCGATGGAACAGATGATGATGCAGTTGTCCTTGCGGTCGCGCACCACCTCCATCTCGAACTCTTTCCAACCGATGATGGATTCCTCGATCAGCAGTTCGTTGGTCGGCGACAGGTCCAGGCCGCGCTCGCAGATGTCCTCGAACTCTTCCTGGTTGTAGGCGATACCGCCACCGGAGCCGCCCATGGTGAAGGACGGCCGGATGATGCAGGGGAAGCCAATGGTGGCCTGCACCTGGCGCGCCTCTTCCATGGAATGGGCCACCGCGGAGGTGGGCATGTCCAGGCCGATCTTGCGCATCGCCTGGCGGAACAGGTCGCGGTCCTCGGCCTTGTCGATGGCCTCCTTGGAGGCACCGATCATCTCCACCCCGTGGGCAGCCAGGACACCATGCTTGTCCAGATCCAGGGCGCAGTTCAGAGCGGTCTGGCCGCCCATGGTGGGCAACAAGGCATCGGGCTTTTCCTTTTCGATGATCTTGGCGACGGTCTGCCAGGTGATCGGCTCAATATAGGTGGCATCCGCCATGTCCGGATCGGTCATGATGGTAGCCGGGTTGGAGTTGACCAGAATGACCCGGTAGCCCTCCTCACGCAGCGCCTTGCAGGCCTGAGCGCCGGAATAGTCGAACTCGCACGCCTGGCCGATGACAATAGGGCCGGCGCCGATGATCAGGATGCTGTTGATGTCTGTGCGTTTTGGCATCTTTTACCGTCAGATAACTGTGTGCGGCGCATCAGGCGCCGCAGGAACGACCCCACCGGTCGCGCTCGCGGTCTACGCAACCGCGCCTACAAGTTGGTTCAGGCTCGCTGTTCCATGAGTTCGATGAAGTGGTCGAATACCGGCGCCACGTCATGCGGCCCCGGACTGGCCTCGGGGTGCCCCTGGAAACTGAATGCCGGCTTGTCGGTGCGGTGAATGCCTTGCAACGAACCGTCGAACAGCGACTTGTGGGTCGCCTTCAGGTTCGCCGGCAGGCTCGCCTCGTCCACGGCAAAGCCATGGTTCTGGCTGGAGATCATCACCGTGCCTGTGGCCAGATCCTGAACCGGGTGATTGGCGCCGTGATGGCCGAATTTCATCTTCACCGTCCTGGCGCCGGACGCCAGACCGAGCAACTGATGGCCCAGGCAGATGCCAAAGGTCGGCACGCCGGCATCGACAATCTGTCCAATCGCGGCGATGGCGTAGTCGCACGGTTCGGGATCGCCGGGTCCATTCGACAGGAAAACCCCATCCGGATTCATCGCCAGCACCTCTGACGCCGGGGTCTGGGCAGGCACCACGGTGAGCTTGCAACCGCGGTCGGCCAGCATCCGCAGGATGTTGCGCTTGACGCCATAGTCGTAAGCCACCACGTTGAACCGCGCTTGCTCGGCGGGTTTCCGCGGATAACCTTCGCCCAGCACCCAGCTACCGGCATCCCAATGATAGGCCCCGGTCACCGTGACCTCCTTCGCCAGATCCATGCCCTTCAGCCCGGGAAACGCCTTGGCGGCGGCCAGGGCCACCTGCTCGGTGGCGGCCGCTCCGGTGAGAATGCAGCCGTTCTGAGCACCCTTCTCGCGCAGGATGCGGGTCAGTCGGCGGGTATCGATATCGGCGATCGCCACAACGTTGTTGTCGCGCAGGTAGTCGGGCAACGGTTTCTCGTTGCGCCAGTTGCTGGCCAACAACGGCAGATCGCGGATCACCAACCCGGCAGCGTGCACGGCGGCGGACTCTTCGTCCTCGGCGGTGGTGCCGGTGTTACCGATATGGGGATAGGTCAGGGTGACGATCTGTCGACTGTAGGAGGGATCGGTGAGGATCTCCTGATAGCCGGTCATGGCGGTATTGAAAACCACCTCGCCAACGGTCTGGCCGTCAGCGCCGATGGAACGCCCCCGGAAGATGGAGCCGTCCTCTAGAACAAGTATTGCAGTTTCAGTCATCTAGGCACACGAAAGGGGCTGAGCCTGCATCCTGAGGCCCCTCCCACAGAGACTTGAATTTGGGCGTTCGCGCGACGGCGCGCAAACCCTTGACGCGGCGGAAATTGTAGCCGTTTCACCCCGATGCTGTCTATGCGGCGGCGGTGTTCGGCAGCTGCGAGCGCACCCATTGGACAATGGTGGCGGCATCCGCGGCACCGGCTTGGCGGGCAATCTCCCGCCCCTGGCCGAACAGCACCAGCGTGGGGATGCTGCGGATCCCCAAACGGGCTGAAACGCCTTGCGCCTGTTCGGTGTTCACCTTCACGCTGAGCACTGTAGGGGCGAGCTGCGCAGACGCCTGGGCAAAGGCCGGCGCCATCATCCGGCAGGGGCCACACCAGTCCGCCCAGAAGTCCACCAGGATGGCGCGCTGATCCTTGCGAATCAGGCGTTCAAGACCCGCTTCATCGACGGATACCGGCTGGTCGCCGACCAACACCGCACCGCAACGCCCGCATTTGCCGCGGTCGGACAAACGATCGCGGGGCACGCGGTTGATGCCCCCGCAGGCGGTGCACACCAGATGCAAAGCGTCGCTCATGACGGTCTCCTCGTGTTCGGCCTGGTGACCGACATGCGGTCATTGGCAGCGAATTCAACGCCGGTCTTGCAAACTCGCTAAAATGCCCCACCTTTGCCGCCGTTGTCCCCGCCAAGGAACCCCCATGTCCGCCTCCCCCTATATCATCGACGTCACGCCACAGAACTTCGCCCAGATCATCCAGGCCTCCCAGCGCGCCCCGGTGCTGATGGATTTCTGGGCCGACTGGTGCCAGCCCTGTAAGCAATTGATGCCGATCCTGGCCAAGCTGGCGGACGAGTACGAAGGCCGCTTCTTTCTGGCCAAACTCGACACGGAAGCCCACCAGGAACTGGCAGCGCAGTTCGGGGTGCGCAGCCTGCCCACCTGCAAACTGTTCGTGAACGGCGAACCGGTGGACGAATTCAGCGGCGCCCTGCCCGAACAGGCGGTGCGGGACTTTCTTGACAAGCATCTGCCCCGCCCGTCCGACGGTCTGGTCGCCCAGGCACAACAAACCCTGTTGGCGGGCGACGCCGCGGCGGCGCTGACCCTGCTCGAACAGGCCAAGGCCGAAGACCCGGACAACCATCGCATCGATATCGCCATTGCCCAGGCACAAGCCGCCGGCGGCGATTCCGAGGCCGCCTTGGCGACCCTGGACCAGTTGCCCGCCGACAAACAACAGGACACCGAGGTGCAATCGTTGCGCAGCCACCTGGAGTTCGAGGCCAAGGCGGCGGACATGCCCGACCCTCAGTCGCTGGCCACCCGCCTGGAGCAGGACCCGACCGACAGCGAGGCCCGGGTCCAACTGGCCAATCACTACGTGCTGGCCCAGCACTATGAAACCGCCTTGGAACTGTTGCTCGAGCAGATGCGCCGCGAACCCGGCTACGACGACGAGATCGCGCGCAAGACCATGATCAAGATCTTCGATCTGCTGGGCGATCACCCGTTGGCGGCGAGCTACCGGCGCAAGATGTTCACCCTGTTGCACTGAGACCCATCGCCACACCAGATCACCCCCAGGCCGCGCGACCCTGGCGTGCGCACCACCCCATTCCTACCGGAAAGCGAGACCCAAAATGGACGATCAAACCCGCACTGAAATCGAGGCCGCGGCCTGGCGCAAGCTGGTCGGCCACTTTCAGAAACGTACCGACGTACAGAATATCGACCTGATGAATCTGGCCGGTTTCTGCCGCAACTGCATGTCCAAGTGGTACCTGGGCGCGGCCCAGGAACGCGGCGTAGACATGGACTACGATCAGGCCCGCGAAATTGTCTACGGCATGAGCTACGGCGAGTGGAAAACCAACCACCAGACCGAGGCCACGCCGGCGCAGCTGGAAAAGTTCAACCAACTGGGCAAGGACGACATCACCGAATAGCTCGGCGCACTTTAGGAAGCGCTGAACAAGTCCATCCTGGGCTTCTCATCGCACGCTGCGCTGCGCTGCAAAATCAGTCACTGGTAGTGACCGATTTGGGCGGCACCTCCCTGTGCCGCTTGACCTCTGAATTTTTCAGCGGTCAAGCGCGCGGGGCAATGCCGATCACCTCGACCCGCCCCCCATGGATGCGGAATCGCAGATCGACATCCGCCAGCGCCATGCCGTACTCGCGCCCGACCTCACCGGCCTGATAGGTGGGCCGCGGGTCCTGCGACAGCACCTGTACGATCAGCATTTCCAGCTCGGCGCGTCCCTGCAGGGCCGCCGCCGCGGCCGGCAGAAAGCCGACTTCCAGGGGTGTCGGCGGCGTCGGAGCGAACCCGCCGGCGGCGTCGGCGATGGCATCGGCGTACGGCACATAGGGCTTGATATCCAAGATCGGCGTGCCATCGAGCAGATCGGCACCGAGCACCGTCAAACGCACCCCGCCCCGGGTATCGATATCCACCAGTTGCACTGCCGACAAACCCAGATGATTCGGCCGGAACGGCGCCCGACTGGCCAGTACGCCGACCCGCGTGTTGCCGCCCAGGCGCGGCGGCCTGACCCGTGATCGCCAGCCCTGCTCGGCGCAGGCATGAAAGACGAACGTCAACCAAAGGTGCGAAAACCCCTCCAGGCCCTCCACCATGGCCGGATCGTCATAACCGGCCACCATGTCGACGTGACTGGTCACGTCCACCAGCCCGGGTTGACGCGGAATACCAAACTTCTCGCGGTACGGCGAGCGCAGCAGGGCGATGGGTTGCATCTGCCAAGGGGCAGCCTCGCTGGTGGGCGGAAGATCGGTCATTGGGGGGTTCGTCCATCTCGCTGCGCAGGGTTACTTGACGGCACAGCAGTGCCGGCTGCTCACGATCATACCCGCGCCCGAGCCGCCGGGTGCCGTGACGCGCCACCCTGGCGTTCCGGGGCGATACCGCCCCTTCATTTTTCCTGTCGCCCGCCGCTAGACACTACGCACGCCATCAGTCCGATGCATGCATGCGCCACCACCCGGCCCGGCGCAATCTTGACGGGGTCCCGCGTGACGTTTCGCTTGAAGAACGATCCGCTCGCGAGGAAGTACAGGAAGCCTGTGGGAACACCATTTCGACGACCCGAATCGCCCAGTCGCGGAGCGGCCACGCCACCGGGTGGCATATGCCGGCAGCCGAGCCTCACCTCATGACATTGGGCATCCGCCGTAAGATGCTGCTTATCCTGGTCACCGTACTGGTCATCGCAGTCGGGGTCAGCGGCTGGTTGACCATGCGCAAGCAGGAGCGCGACCTGTATGACGCAATCGAGTTGCGTGGCCAGGAAGTCATCAAACATGCGGCCAACGCGCTCGCGCTGTATGCGGTCAGTTACGACTACCACGGCATCCAGCTGCTGCTCGACGAATTGATCCAAAGCCCCGACCTGGTCCATGCTCACGTCACCAGTGCGAAAGGCAATCTGATGGCGACGGCCGGGCCAATCAGTCCGGCGCAAGGTCGTCATCCCAGCTTCGAACGCCCCATACGCTTCGACAACCGCCAGGTCGGCACCTTGACCATCCAACTCGACGACGCGGATATCGTGCGGCGGGTAACCGAATCGCGTAACGAACTGCTGCTGCGCGAACTGCTACTGGTGCTCTTGGTGGCGATCGGCGAGTTCGTGGCGCTGTCCTATGTCATTGCCCGGCCCATCGCCATCATCAGTCGCACCCTGGAAAAGAACGCCGATACCGAGCTCCGCATCGAACACCCCATCCCGTTCCGCTCCACCGACGAACTCGGGCGCCTCGCCGATCACTTCAACCGGATGCGCAAGCGCCTGAACCAGACGCAGAGACAGTTACAGACCCGTATGGAGGCGGCGGACGCACAACTGGTCCAGACCAACCAGACGTTGATCTTGCAGTCGGAAAAGCTGAAGAAGGCCAATCAGCGACTCATCGAACTGAGCCGTACCGACGCCTTGACCGGACTCTACAACCGACGCCATTTCGAAGACATCATGACCCGTGAGCTTGGCGACCAGCGGAACGATGGTGTCCCCTGCAGCCTGCTGATCATCGATATCGATCGGTTCAAGCAAATCAACGACACCCACGGCCACGCCATGGGCGACGCCGTGCTGAAGCATTTTTCCCGGCAGATACGCGAAGGCGTACGGCAACAGGACATCGCCTGCCGGATCGGCGGCGAGGAATTCGCGGTGGCCTGTCGAAACACCTCGCATCAGGAGGCCTTGCGGCTGGCCGAGCGATTGCGGGAGTCCGCCGAGCAATGCCCCCTGATCGACGGAAACACGCAGGTCTTTTACACCGTCAGTATTGGGGCTACCACGGTGACCACTCGACCCACGGATTTGGATACCGCCTTCAAGCACGCGGACCAGGCCCTGTACGCCAGTAAAGAAACTGGACGCAATCGCGTATCGCACCACCTGGACCAGCCCCAACCCGCGCACCTTGCCTAGGAACCCGCCATGCTACGCTCCCTGATCCTGTCAATCGCCTTCTGGCTATCGTCTCAAGGTGTACTCGCCGCGGCGAATGAGCTGGTATTCGGCTCAGTGGCCATGGACATCCCGGCTGAAATGCACAAGCGGCTGACGCCACTTACCCGTTATCTGAGCCGGCAGCTGCAACGCCCGGTGCGCTTGAACCTGTCGCCGAACATGCAGGCGGCCATCGATGCGGTAGCTGCGGGCCGGGTCGATTTCGCTTATCTGACACCGGTGGCATATCTGGACTCCCACGCCCAGGGCAACACCCGGCTGGTCGTCAAAACCGTTACCCAGGGGCGTGGCAGTTTTCAGCTGATGCTGGTCGCGCGATCAGACGGCCCGGTCACCGACGTCACAGACCTGGTCGGGCGCAGCTTTGCCTTCGGCGACCCCAAGGCGCTGTTGCAACGGGCCGTCGTCTACGATGCCGGCCTGACACTGAAGGACTTCGCTGAAGTCACCTACCTGGGACATTACGACAATATCGCCCGCGGCGTCTCGGCGGGTGATTTCGACGCAGGCATCCTCAAGGACACCAAGGCCTTCGCCTGGACCAGCAAGGGCCTGAAAATCATCCATCGCTCCGCCGCCCTGCCGCCGTACAATATCACCGCCAGACACGGGCTGGACGAAAAAACGTACCAACAATTGCGCGCTGCCTTTTTGGCCCTCGATATCCATGATCCGGACGACGCCCAGGTAATCCGCGCACTGAGTCCGAATTACGACGGCTTTGCGCCAACCTCGGATACCGACTACGACGTGGTGCGACGGCTGGTCAGACCATTCCGTTGAAGCGATCACGCACCAGTGCCAGAGTCGGCACCGGCACCGTGTACTGCGCACCCAAGCGCGCGCGATGCAACACCAGTTGCTGCTGGTAAAAGCGGATCATCGCCTTCTCATAGGCACAATCCCCATCACCCAGACGACGCAGCCGCGACTCCATCAGCGCGATGGTGTCCTGCAGCACTTTCGGATCGTCCGGCAGCCGCCGGCTCAGGTCACGCTTTGATAAGGTTCTCATGACACGGCATCCGTAAATTGACGTGCAGGCAGCCTAGGCAGTGGATATGACCACCGTATGACGCCCGGGCGACCTCATGCATGACCTCGCGGACCTCGGTCTTGGCAACGGACCGGCTCCAGGCCTCTCTAGTCCCGGCGCAACTCGTCGCGTACCGCGATGGGCGTTGGGAAACGCATCACCACCAGATAAGACGACACCAGGAAGGTAAGCAAGGTGGCCAGCTGAATCAGGTAACTGGCCTGTTCGCCGATGGCACCGTGCTGCACCGCCAACACCGCCAGCAACAGAGAGAATTCACTCATCTGACCGAGCCGGAAACCGATCTCGTGGGACCTGTTTCGCGCCTCGCCGCTGTGCACCAGCAGCATCCGGAACACGGGAGGCTTGAGTGCCAACATCACCGCAGCCAACAACACTGCCGGCACCGCCACTTCCATCACCATACCCAGATCGAAACCCGCTCCCAGCGAGAAGAAAAACAACACCAGGAAGAAGTCGCGCAACGGCTTGAGGCTTTCCGCGATATACAACGCGATCGGGCTTGAAGCGAGGGTCACGCCCGCGATGAAGGCGCCGATTTCGTGCGACAACCCCATCATCATCGCCAACTCAGCCATACCCAGGCACCACCCCAGGGCGGCAAGGAAGATGTACTCGCCAATCTTGTCGAACCGGCGTATCAAGCGGAACAACACCCATCGCTCGAACGCCCAGGCGAAGGCGACCAACATCGGCAAGGCGGCGAGCAGCCAGAGGATATCCAGCAACGGCGAATTGTCCGCCGCTGCGCCGGCCCCTTGCAACACCACCAGCAGCACGATGGCCACCAGGTCCTGCAACAGCAGGATACTGATGATCACCTCGCCCATGCGCTGATGATGTAGCACGGTAGTCGGCAACAATTTCAGGCCGACAATGGTGCTGGAAAAGGTCGCCGCCCCACCGATCAGTAAGGCCTCCAGGGGAGTGAAGCCGAACGCGAGTGCGATTCCACCGCCGAGTACGGCAAAGATGAGGGTACTGCCGATGGTCACCAGGGTGGTCTTCTTGACCATGCGCAGCAGTTCCTGTGGCTGCAAGTTGAGCCCCAGTAGAAACAGCAGAAACACAATGCCGAAACTGGCGATATCGCCGATCAATTTGGCGTCGCTGACCAAGCCGAACCCCCAGGGCCCCAAGGCGACACCGAGCAGAATGTAGGCCACCAGCAAGGATTGCCGCGCGTACAACGCCAAGGTGGCGAACACCGCGGCGCCGGCGAAGATAATGAAGATCGTAAAGACTATGGGTTCGTGCAACATGCCGAGGGACCTGGTGGAGAAATCGCGCACGGCGCCGCTGCCGCCCCTACAGCATATAGAAAAACACCCGCCGGCTGGGCGGGTGAGACATGGGATCCGACTACCCTGCCTGCGGCGTCGGGGACGGCGGCTTGCCGCCGGCCGCCTTGGGCGGCGGTAATACGCGGCAGTAGGGTGCGACCTGGCGACCGTCCTTGCGGGTGTATCCGGTCACCCAGGTACAACTGGAGGCGGCCTCGCACCCGGCCTGCGACTGGCCCTTGCATGCCGACTCGGCGGCCAGCGAGACAGTGGACAACGGCAGCACCAGGGCCAGGGTCAGCCCGGCGAGAGATTGGCTGTTCATGACTTCTCCTTGTCGATGAAAACAGTGGAACTTGCTTGACGCATCGGCGCCAACCCTGGCCGCCGACCGCACATCCACAGCGGATGCACACAACCCAATGTAACCCGGTGCAGGCAAGCTCAAAGGGTGGATTTTCCGGTGTTCGTGTCAGTATCGGCTACGATGGCGGTAGGCGATCTACCGACTCCGTCGCCCGCGCTGACCACCGCTGTCTGCGGCTGACCGAGACAATGCCCAACGGCAACGTTCGCGCAGCGGGTACCATCCACCCACAGGGCACCGTCCAGGCGGGCGTGGCGCAAGTCGATGTGCTCCAGTCGCGCATCACGCAGATCGGCCCCCGTCAAGTCAGCGTCATAAAACCGCGCATGGCGCAAATCAGCCCCACGCAGGTCCGCCCCCGCGAGATTGGCTCCCCCCAGACGGGCGTACCTCAGGTCCGTCCTACGCAGATCGGCCCCGCGCAGATCGCCCGACGCCAGATCGGCACCGCGTAGCCGGGCTTCCGGCGCGGCACCCTGAACGAAGGCGACCCCGCGCAGGTCGGCTCGCTCCGCCGACAAGGCCAGCAGGCGACAGCCGCTCCAGTTCACGCCCGGCGCGGCCGAAGTCCCGCACTCGGCCTTGTCCTGGACGTCACGCTGCAGCCAGAACACCACGCCCATCGCGGCGACCAACAACAACCCGACCGCCCCGAGCGCCCCCACGGCCATGCCTACCTTGGGCGCCCCACTCATCGCCGCCCCTGTCGCTACCTGTTTCGTCACTGTTTTTATCCGCCAGACCCTGATTGAAGTTATCGGCCGGCCGGTCGACAACTTGATCATGGATATCCGCCCGCCACTGCCCGCCGACCGCCTCGGGCCGGTCACCGAGCGCCCTGCCGCCGTGGATCGGGCCGTCCGCGAGTTACTGAGCGCGCTCAAGCCCGGGCAGAGCCTGCCGGCGCGGGTGCTGGCCGTTCCCCGGGCCGATCTCGCCCTGTTGCTGATAGACGGCCTGACGGTGAACGCCCGTACCGGCCGCCCCCTGCTGCCCGGACAACAGTTGACCCTGACCGTACTCAAGGCGGGGGTCGCCCCGGAACTGGAAATCCGACCCGCTGCACGGCTGCCAGCGACCCAGGACATACTTCGACAGGCCCTGCCGCGACAGTTGCCGCTGGCCGACACCATGACGCAGATCGGCCAGACCGCCGACCGCGCCCTGCCCTTGCTGAACGGCGCGGCGCGCCAGGCGCTACGCAATCTGGTCGCTCGCGACCAGCCGCTGCGGGAACCCACCGCCACGCAATTACGACAAGCGGTCCGCGATAGCGGGTTGTTCACCGAGGCAAATCTCGCCCGCGGCCAAGCGCCCCAGTCAGGTGACAGGAAGGCGCTGCTGTTGCAGCTTGCCTCCGCGCTGCCGGCGCGTGGCGGCCCCCGCCCCCTGGTCGCCGACACGCCCCCCATCACCGACCGTGCCACGCTGGCCCGCGTGGACGCCCTGCCCGAACCGTTGACCCGCTCGGCGCTGCTGACCGCCGCGCGCGGCATGCCCCTGGGCGGCGGCGGGCCGGAAGGCTTGCCGAGCACCCCGGTGGCACCCGTCGCCGCGGACCCCGACGCCCAGGTCCTGGCGCGCTTGTGGCGCCTGGTCGAGGCCAGTCTTGCCCGCATCCAGGTGCACCAGGCGGCGAGCCTGCCCCGCGACGACGCCCCCCAGCAAGCCTGGCAACTCGACGTGCCCATCGCACTCCCCGGCGGCCCCACCCAGGTGATCGAATTGCGCATCCAGGGTGACAGCCCACAAGCGGAATCAACCGCCGCCGACGCCGGCTGGCTCGTGACGGTCGGCTTCGTCTTCCCCGGCCTGGGGCCGGTGAAGGCCGGGGTGCGCCTGGCGGAGGGGCGGATTTCCACCAGTTTCTGGTGCGAGCAGGATGCCGCCGCTCGGCTGTTCCAGGCACACCTGCCGCGACTTCAAAGCGCACTCGAGGCCGCAGGGCTCGAGGTCGGTCATCTGGCCGCCAACCAGGGATTGCCACCGGACACCGCGCCGAGTCCCCCTGATGGACTGCTGGATGAGCGGGTATGAAACCGAAGTCGCCGCCACGCACCCATGACCTGACCGATCTTGCCGTCGCCCTGCGCTACGACGGTGACGGCGCCCCCCGGGTGACCGCCGCGGGACGCGACGAGCTGGCGGCACGCATCCGCCGGTCCGCGGCCGATGCCGGTATCCCCGAATATCCGGACCCCGAGCTGGCGCAGGTCCTCGCTCAGGTGCCGACCGGCGAGGAAATTCCCGAGGATCTCTACCTGGCCGTCGCCCAGGTCATCGCCTTCGCATTTTACGTCTCCGATCGCGTTCCGCCGGGCTTCGACAGCAACGACGTGCGATGACATGCGGCGTTGCGGGTGGGGGGATCGGACAGGAACAGCCGACTCCCAATGCCCCGACTAGTCCCCCAGCTCACCGCCGGCGGACAGCTCGCCGGGACAATACCCCGGGAGAAGCGCTGAATAAGTCCATCCCGGACTTCTCAGCGCACGTTGCGCTGCAAACGTGGTTGCAGCTTGCTTCAAAATCAGTCACTTACCGTGACCGATTTTGGCGGCACCTCCCTGTGCCGCGGAACCTCTGAATTTTTTCAGAAGTTCCCTGGGCGATAGCCAGGCCATACCAATAATCGGCCTCCGCCATATCTGGGGCCAACCCAACCCCCAGCTCGTACATCAGGCCCAAGGCATATTGCGCATCTGCCTGCCCCTGCACGGCGGCGCGGCGGTACCAATAGGCCGCCCGCGCATCGTCCCGGGGGACCCCCAGACCCCGCCGGTAGGCATAACCGAGATAACGCTGCGCCTGGGCATTTCCGGTTCGCGCCAATGGTTGCCACAAGCGCACCGCGGCGGCGTACTGCGAACCGGCCCAGGCGATGACTCCGGCGTCGACCGCGGCGCTATCAGCCGCTCTCGCACCCACCGATCCAACGCCCACCAGCACAGCCAGACCCAGGGCAGACAGATAACCCATTCGCATATCCGGACTCGCTAATAATTAAACGTTTAAAAGGGTTTTCCCGACAGACCCAGTTTCCATAGCAGCATGGCATATTCCAATTTGTTTGTGGGCCACGCTTGATGCTTACCCTATACTGCCGGGTTTGACACGCGCCGACGATCCCGGTCGCGCGGCAACACGATTTGACGGAGGTTTCCTTGGCGAACGGCAGAATGCGCGGCTGGCGGGCAATGGCCTTTCCTTTCCTGCAATGGTGGCCGATGGTCAACGGCACCACCCTGAAGGCGGACGCCAGCGCCGGTCTGACCGGCGCCATCGTGGTGCTGCCGCAGGGGGTCGCCTTTGCCACCATCGCCGGGATGCCGCCGGAGTATGGCCTGTATGCCGCCATGGTGCCCGCCATCATTGCGGCGTTCTTCGGTTCCTCATGGCACCTGGTGTCCGGCCCGACCACCGCGGCGTCCATCGTGCTGTTCTCCTCGTTGAGCGCCTTGGCCGAACCCGGTTCCGCCGAATACGTTTCGCTGGCCATCACCCTCTCCTTCCTGGTCGGGCTTGTGCAACTGGTGATGGGTATCGCCCGACTCGGCACCCTGGTGAACTTCATCTCCCACTCCGTGATCATCGGCTTCACGGCCGGGGCGGCGTTGTTGATCGGCGGCAGTCAACTGAAGCATTTCTTCGGCCTGGAGATGGAGCGCGGGCTGCACTTCCACCAAGTGCTCGGCGAGGTCGCCACCCGCTTTGGTGAGGTCAACCTGCTGGTCACGGCCGTGGCCTTGGTGACCCTGATCAGCGGCATCCTGATCAAACGCTATGTACCGAAGGTGCCGTACATGATCGGCGCCATGGTCGCCGGCAGCGCCGTGTCCGTGGCGTTGAACGCCTGGCTCGGTCAGGACGCCACCGGCATCCAGACCGTCGGCGCCCTGCCCGCCCAACTGCCGCCATTGTCGGCGCCGGACCTCAGCCTGGAGACCATCAAGGCCTTGGCGCCCGTCACCCTGGCCGCCACCCTGTTCGCCCTGACCGAGGCGGTGTCCATCGCCCGTTCGCTGGCTTCCCGCTCGGGCCAGGTCATCGACGGTAACCAGGAATTCGTCGGCCAAGGACTGTCGAACATGTTCGGCAGCTTCTTCTCCGCCTATGTCGCCACCGGCTCGTTCAACCGTTCCGGCGTGAACTACGCGGCCGGCGCCAAGACCCCGTTGGCGGCGGCCATTGCCGGGGTGCTGCTGATCGGCATCGTGGTAGCGGTCGCGCCGCTGACCGCGTACCTACCCAACGCGGCCATGGCCGGTATTCTCATGCTGGTGGCCTGGGGTCTGATCGACTTCCACCACATCGGCCACATTCTCAAGGCGAGCCGATCGGAGGCCGCCGTCCTGGCGGTCACCTTCTTCGCCACCCTGTTCCTCGAACTCGAGTTCGCCATCCTGCTCGGCATCATCCTGTCGCTGGTGGTCTACCTGAGCAAGACATCACGCCCGGCCGTGCGGGTGCGGGTGCCCGACCCGCGTCTGCCCAAACGCCAGTTCGTCACCGATCCGGACCTCCCCCAGTGTCCGCAACTCGGCATGGTGCGGATCGATGGCTCGCTGTTCTTCGGCGCCGTCCCCTATGTGCGCGAAAAACTGTTGGAACTGGAAGAACAGGAACCGGACCAGAAAAGTCTGCTGATCATCGCCAAGGGCATCAACTTCCTCGACGTCGCCGGGGCCGAATTCCTGGCCGAAGAAGCCAAGCGACGCCGCGCCAAGGGCGGCAAGCTCTACATGTACGAGGTGAAGGAAGGCGTCTGCGCGCCGCTCAAGCGGACCGGGCTGGCCGAGCAGATCGGCAGCGAGAATCTGTTCGAATCCAAAACCCAGGCGATCCGCACCATCATCAGCGAGTTGGATCCGAAGATCTGCCAGCGCTGCTCGCGGCGTATCTTCCTCGAATGCGAAGCCACCTCCTGCGTCCCGCAGGCCTTCAAGCCGGTGGACGCGAATCTGCTCGAAGGAGGCGACGCCCTCAAGGCATAGCCCAGGGTTGGAACTTACGGCGACAGTCCCTATCTTTAACACGGTAAACGATCAACAAGTGATGCGCCGAGCCGGGGTGCGGCATTGACCCATCGCAACGCCCCGGACTGCAAACAGCGCATACTGAACGCGTCAACATGGACTGAGGAACCGTCATCATGCCTGGACTGAAAGCCCCTTCCGACCTCGTCGAAGCGATGGGCGAGGCTTATGAGCTGATGCTCGAACGCACCAGCGAAGGGATAGACCGGCTGCGCAAGCTGGAACAGAAGGCCGAACCACAGGTGCAACAGGCCTTGTCCGATGCCAAGGACAAGGCGGTGGAGTTGGGCGAGCTGACCCGCGAGGAAGCGGACCGCGTAGCGGAGTATCTGGACCGCGACCTGAAAGCCGCCGGTGCGTGGCTGGCCGAGACGGGCGAGGAATTCCGTGACTGGCTCGGTATGGAGGCGGCGTTGATCAGCGACCGGCTTCTGGACATGTTTGCCAAGGCCGCCGATCAAACGTCGATTGAACTGCAAAAGCTGCGGGAACGCGCGGCCAGCGCCGAATACAAGACCGGCGAACTGGCCGGCCCGGGCACGCTGATCTGCCAAGCTTGCGGTGAATCCCTGCATTTCAAAAAGGCCGGACACATCCCGCCGTGCCCGAAGTGCAGCGCCACCACGTTCAAACGCGCACCCGGTAAGTAACCGCCGGTCACGCCGGGCTTGCCCATGTCCGGGCGCTGTCTGCCGCTATGCCCAGACAGCATCGACGGGGGACATCCCTGGCTTGGTGACCGGCCTCGGTAAACCGCTGCCCGGCCGGGCCTTCCTACGGCCCGGCCGGGCAGCGGCTTATGCGTCAGCCATTTTCTGCGTGTCCATTTCGTCACGGTAGGCTTGCCCAAGCGAGGCCCGCTGTCGTTCGGACAATACCGCCTTGGCCGCTGCGAACACCTCCTGTTCCTCCTCGTCGAGGTGGTGCCGAAGACACTCGCCCAGCTTCTTGGCCGTGGCCAGCCAAGCGGATGAACTGCGGTCGGTTTCATCGAGCTGTTCGACCAGTTCGTCCAAGTCATGGTGCTCGGCGATGCTGTGGCGCGCCTTTTCCTGGGTCTCATCGGACTCCATCAACGCCATGTAAAAATGCCGTTCCTCGGCAATGGCATGCGCGGTCAGTTCCCGTTTCAACTCATCATAGAACTGTTCTCGATCCTCGGTATCGCCCGAGGTCTCAAGCAATTTCTGCAATACGTCGCGCTGTATGTCATGGTCCCTGCTGAGCGCTTCAAAAATATCCATCTCACGATCTCCTTTTCGTTCGAACCCCTGTTGGGACCCATCAAGCGCCACACGGTTCATGTGACGCCGTGTTTCGTGTCAGGATTGACACCGACTGCGCAAATGAACCGAACCCGATTTCAGGCATCCATACACCCATAGGGAAGCGTTGAATAAATCCATCCTGGACTTCTCAGCGCATGCTGCGCGGCAAACGTGGTTTGCCGCTTGCTTCAAAATCAGTCACTTGCCGTGACCGATTTTGGCGGCACCTCCCTGTGCCGCGGGACCTCTGACTTTTTCAGAGGTACCATAGGGGAAAGGCGCCGCAGCACGCCGCCTCTCGCGCTCGAACCGCATGGACGATTGGCCAAATGGAAACCCCACACCGCCCGGTGCTTGAAACCGGCAGAAACTGCTGGTGCAAAGCCGAAGCCGATCGCGTCGGCGTGGCGGTCGATGCGGCCGCGTACTTCAAGGCCTTCACCGAGGCCTGCCAGGGCGCACAACGGCAGATTCTGATACTGGGCTGGGACTTCGACCGCCGCGAACGCTTGCACCGTGACGATCGCGACCATCCCGAGCAGGATCAACTGGGCAACTTCCTGGTCTCCCTGGTGAAGAGCAAACCGCACCTGCATCTATACCTGCTGTCGTGGGATTTCAACATGATCTACGCGACCGAACGGGAGCTGTTACCTGCGCTACGGCTGCGTATGCAAACGCCACCGCGCTTTCACTTTCGGCTGGACGGACACCACCCCCCTGGCGCATCCCACCATCAGAAGGTCGTGGTCATTGACGACAGCATCGCCTTCACTGGCGGCATCGATCTCAGCCGCTGGCGCTGGGATACCTGTGAGCACGCGCCGGATGATCCCCGCCGCCGGGACCCCAACGGCAAACCCTATCAACCATTTCACGACATGATGTGGGTATTCCAGGGCGCCGTCGCCCAACGCCTCGGCGATCTGGCACGGGAACGCTGGTGCCGCGCACACGGGCGGCGTATCAAGCCGCCTGCCGCACCCGCAACCGCTCCTTGGCCGTCCTCCGTGCCCGTGGCACTGACCTCGACCGAGGTAGCACTGGCCAGGACCGAGCCGGCCTACCGGGGCAATCCCACAGTTGGCGAGATCCGGCAGTTATACGAAGACAGCATTGCCGCTGCGCAACGGCACATCTATATCGAAAACCAGTATTTCACCGCAACCCGCATCGCCAAGGCGTTGGCGAAACGCCTCGCGGAACCGGACGGACCGGAGATTGTTATGGTATTTCCGCAGCGGACCGGCGGCTGGTTGGAGCAAATGACCATGGACGTGCTGCGCGGCCGTGTGGTGGAGCGCCTGCGTCGTGCCGATCGGCACGACCGCTTGCGCATCTATTACCCGTATCAGGTGGACCTGGGCGAGCAATGCATCAGTCTACACGCGAAACTGATGATCGTGGATGATCGCCTGCTGCGTATCGGCTCGGCAAACGCCAGTGCCCGATCAATGGGTCTGGACACCGAATGCGACGCCGTGATCGAGGCTTCACCGGGGGACGACGAAACCGCCGCATTCATCACCGCCTTCCAGCATCGGCTGTTGGCCGAGCATCTTGACTGCAAGGCGACAGAGGTGGCCAGGATCGCGCAGGATGGGCTCGGTCTGATTGCGACCATCGAGGCCCTGCGCTCGGACAAGGGCCGGAGCCTGCATCCACTTGACTGCAGCATACCGGCGGAGGTGGACGACCTTGTGCCGGATTCCGGCGTCATCGACCCACCCGAGCCCTTCAGTCCCGATTATTTTGTCGCCCAATATGTCCCGCGCGAGGGCCGCGCTGTGGGTCGCCGGCGGGTCATGTTGTTCGTCGTCGCCATCCTGTTGCTGTTGGGTCTGGCCGCGGCCTGGCGTTGGAGCCCATTACAGGCCTGGTTGTCACCCACGCTGGTCAGCAACTGGCTCGACGGGTTCGACTCACCCGTGACCCAGGCCGCCGTTGCCATCGGCGCATTCACCCTTGCTGCGCTGCTGATGGTGCCGATCACGCTGTTGGCGCTGATCAGCGGCATGGCATTCAGCGGCTGGCAGGCGTTCGGTTACGCACTGACCGGTGCCTTCAGTGCTGCACTGATCGGCTTTCTCGCTGGTCGTTACCTGAGCGCAGGGCTGGTCAAACGCATGAACGGTTCGCGACTGGCAAAACTCAGCAAACGACTGGCCAAGCGCGGCACGGTCGCTGTAGCGGTACTCCGCCTGGTACCCATAGCGCCGTTCGCAGTGTTCAACATCGTCGCCGGCAGCTCGCACCTGGGCTGGCGTCAGTTCACCATCGGCAGCCTGTTGGGCTTGGCACCCGGGATGGCGGCAATCACCCTGTTCTCAGGTACGCTGTGGCAGGCAGTGCGCTCGCCGTCCTGGACCAATGTCGGCATCGCGCTGGCGGCGGGTGTCGGGTTGATCATGATCGCCTGGCTGGTAAAACGTTGGCTACGCTCGGGTTGATCGACCTTGCGCGTTGCCACCTACAACGTGCACGACTGCATCGGCCGTGACCGCCGTTACGACCCCGGCCGTGTCGCGACCGTGGTGCAGGCACTGAAAGCGGACATCGTCGCGTTGCAGGAAATCACCCTCGATCACGCCGGCGATCTGCTCGCGGATCTCGAAGCGATCACCGGCATGCGCGGTCTGGACGGCACCGTATTCGCACGGGGGATCGGCCGCTACGGCAACCTGTTGTTGACCCGCCACGAAATACTCGAGTCACACCGCCACGACCTCGCCACCGGCGGGCGCGAACCGCGCGGCGCCCTTGATGCGACCCTGGCGACTGATATCGGCCCGGTACGCGTGCTGGCCACGCATCTGGGACTGGCGCGTAGTGAACGCCGCGAACAGCTCGCCATGCTCGCTGAACAGACCGCACGGGGGCCCCACGCGACCATTCTGGCCGGCGACCTCAATGTTTGGCGAGGCAAGAACGAACTGGCCGAGCTGCAAGCGCAGGGGATGACCCATCGCCCGGTAGCCAGTTTTCCCGTGTGGCCACGGCCGTTGCTGGCCCTTGATCGTATCCTGGTGCGCGAGCCGTTGCAGATCAAGGCATGTTGGCGCCACGCCGGCGACGGGGCGCAGCTGGCATCCGATCATTATCCGGTGGTCGCCGACCTGCGCTTCAGCCCGACGTGCCGTCTCGCCGACCGCCACGACGTCGCATGAACTGTTGGAATTCTGCCGCCGGCATCGGCGCACTGACCAAGTAGCCCTGTGCCTCGTCGCACCCTGCCCGCGCCAAAAAGTGCTGCTGTTCCACAGTCTCCACCCCTTCCGCAAGCACGCGCAGATTCAAGCTACGACCCAGCGCGATCACGGCGCGGACGATCGCCTCGTCGCTGCTGTCGCCCGGCAGGTCCATGACGAAGGAGCGATCGATCTTCAGGCGATCGATGGGTAAACGTTTCAAGTAGCTCAACGACGAGTAACCGGTGCCGAAATCGTCAACAGAAATACTGACACCCAGCCCCTTCAAGCTGTCCATGAGACCGAGGGTCTGCTCCGTATGCGCCATGATGGTGCTCTCGGTGATCTCAAGCTCCAGGTGGTCACCGCGCAAGCGATAGCGCTCGATCATGCGCTGGACCGTACCCAGCGTATGCGGTTCACGCCATTGCGCACCGGCGACGTTTACGGCGATCTTTTTCAAGCGCAAGCCAGCATCCAACCAACGACGCATGTCTGCGCAGGCCGTCTCCAGAACGATGTTTCCGATGGTACCGATCAGTCCCTGCTCCTCGGCGATCGGGATAAAGGCGTCCGGCGCGACAAGCCCCCGCTCGGGATGCCGCCAGCGAACCAACGCCTCGGCACCGAAAAAGGTGTCGTCGGACAGATACCACTGGGGCTGATACCAGACCTCGAACTGGTTCTCCTGGATGGCTTGGCGCAACTCGGCGCCGACCGTAAGACGCTCCACCGCCGCCGTAGTCAGTTCGGGGGTATAGAATTGGAAATTGTTCCGCCCAGAATGCTTGGCGTGATAAAGCGCGGAATCGGCGTTCTTCACCAAGGTCGCGGTATCTCCCTCGCCCTCGGATGTCATGCTGATGCCGATGCTGGCGGTCAGCGACAACGGCTGGCCGTCTTCCTCATGGGGTTCTCGCATGACGTCCAACAGCTTCTGTGCGGCGCTGGCCGCATCCGCGGGACGCGCGATGTCTTCGAGCAACACCAGGAATTCGTCGCCACTCAGGCGGGCCACGGTGTCGCCGCTCCGCATGACATGCTGAATGCGCTCGGCGGTCACACACAGCACCCGATCACCGATCGGGGTGCCCGAGACTGTCATTGATGGTCTTGAAATTGTCCAGATCGATGAACAACAGCGCCACTTCATGCTTGCCGCGACGCGCAAGCGTCAAGGCGTGCTCCAGGCGTTCGTTGAACAACAACCTGTTGGGCAAGCCCGTCAGCACGTCATAGTGCGCCAACCGTCGTAGTTGCGCTTCCGTCTGCTTTTTATCGCTGATGTCGGAGAGAATACTGATGTATTGGATGCAGCGCCCTTGAGGGTCACGCACCGCGGACACGTTCTGCCAGCAAGGAAATATCTCGCCGTTCTGACGACGATTGTAGATCTCGCCTTGCCAGTTTCCGGTCTTCTGCAGAGTACGCCAGAACCTTTCGTAAAACGCCTGATCATGCCTTCCGGAGCAAAGCAGGCGCGGGTTCTCATTCAACGCCTGCTCCGGCCGGTAACCGGTGATTTGGGTAAAGGCCCGATTCACACGCACGATGCGTGCGTCCGCATCCGTTACGAAAATCGCTTCAGCCGTATTGTCGAACACCCCCGCGGCCAGCTGCATATCCGCTTCGGCCCGCTTGCGCGCGGAGATATCGATGACGCTGCCACGGACCTGTCGCCCATCCGCCGATGGCATACCCACCAGGCGCACCTCACAGGGGAACGTGCGGCCGTCGGCCGATTTGTGCAGCCACTCGAACGCGACGATCTCGCCCGCCAGCGCCCGGTCTATCATGTGCTTCGCTTTTTCGGCGCTGCGCTGGCCGTCCGGCTGATATTCGGGGCTCAGCTCCCAGGGTTTCACATGTAACAAGCGCTCCCGGGACATGCCATACATCGCTTCTGCGTTGCTGTTCACCGCCAGCAACCGACCGCTATCGCCATCGATTACGACGATGGCATCGGGCGCGTTGTCGAACAAGGTGAGAAAGCGGCGCTCGCTCTCCCGCCGCCTGGCCAACTCGCCCTTGAACTGACGGGTCCGCGCGTCCACCCGTCGGCGCAACGCCAGATTCCAAAGCAACACAAGTGTCAGCACCGCCAGTCCACCCAGCAACACATGCCATAGCCAGGTTGGTCCTTCGTCCGGCTTGCGACTGCTGGCCAGCCATCGACCGAGTATGGCCTTGTGCTGGGCATCGGACATGCCGCCCAAGGCCTTTTCCAGAATACCGGCGAGCGGCTGCTGCCCCTTGGCGACCGCCATGGCCTGCGCGTTGCTGTAGGGGGTCTCGCCGGCCACCTTGATCTGGGTGAAGCCGAGTGACTCCAAGGCATGGGTGGTGGTAACCAGGTTACCGACGAAGGCGTCGACCTTGCCGCTGGCGAGTAGGCGTAAGGCGTCCGTTACATTTTCCGCCGGCCGCAGCGCCAGCCCCGGATGCTCCACCGCCAGCAATTCCTCAATGGCGTAGCCGGCCACCACAGCCACCGCCCGGCCGGCCAGGGCATCCAGCCCCTCGACGAAGGGGCTGTCGTCCCGTGCGAACACCATGATCGGCATCGACACGTAAGGGGCGGTAAAACTGAGATAGGTCAAGCGCTCCGGCGTCGGGCGCACCGACGCGAGCATGTCGAGTTCGCCCGCACGCACAGCCCGCAGCGTCTCCGGCCAGGTCAGGTGTGTCGCGGGTTCGAACCGCACCCCCAATCGATGGCCGAGATAAGCGAGATAATCCGCTGAAATGCCCTGCAGGTGCCCGCCCCGTCCCACGTACTCCACCGGCGCCCAGGCCACGTCCACACCGACACGGATCACCGGGTGTGCCGCCAACCATTCCCGTTCTTCGCCCGTAAGGGCCAAGTCGTCGAGGCTGATCGGTTCGGTGCGCAACTCGGCGGCCGACAGCAGCGACACAGCAAAGACCATGTAACGCCACAGCCAGTATGCCGATTTCCCTCTATCGCCCATCACGCTCCCTTATGCCGGACCAACCCAACGCACCCGGCACGAGGCCAAGCTACCGTCCAGGTTAGCGGCAACCAAACGGTCGCCTTTACCACGTCGGCCAAGGACAACGCGGTAATTTCAGGCGTCCCGCCCCGGGCATGGCGGTACGCTTGGCATCCGGTGCATTCACACGGCAAACGGGCTGTCGAAAATCTTTTCAATCCCAAGCCTTGCCAAACCAGGGATCAATATAAAAAACCTTGTTAAACAATAACCTGAATTATTTTGGATCGTTTATTGCTTTGTGTTGAGCGCGAATCTGATTTCGCTCATCGTGATTACAAGGAGAAAATCATGCAAGGACAGAAACTTCGGCTCGGTATCGCTACCGGCATCGTCGCCCTGCTTGGTCTGCACGCATCGACCACGCAGGCACACACGATCGCCGTCGGTACCCTGAACGCCGGGGCCCCAGGGAGCGTCACCGTGTGGATGGGGTCCTATCACAACAGCGCGCCGCTGGAAGGGTCGATGACCCTGGGTGGCGTCACCAAGAACTTCAACACCTACGTGTCAACGCTACCCAGTGGCCTGGTCGCCGGCAGCAATTATTTTTACGCGTCGAACACCTCCACGGTCGGCGAGTACAATTCGGCCACCAACACCACGGGGCTGACAGAAATCTCGTGGCAGTCGGTCACCTTCAGCGGGCTCACCGCCGGGGTTCACACCTATATGATCAACGGTATGAACACCGTCAACTGGGCGGACTGGAACAGCAGTCAAGCCAACTGGACCGGATCGCTGAAAATCGGCGCTGCCGCTGTGGGTTCGGTTCCGGTCGCCGGGTCCGCCCTGCTGATGATGCTGGGTGCCGCCGGTCTCAGAAGCCGTGCCCGTAAGCGTTTGATCGCCTGAAGACAGTCCGGACCCGAAAAAAAAAACAGCTGCCTGAATAGGCAGCTGTTTTTTTATGGCCGAGTCCCAGGCGCTAGCGGACGGATGGTCAGTGGCCGCCGCCCTTGAGCGCCGTCACCATACCCTCGATGGTCTCCTTGGCGTCACCGAAGACAAGTGAACAGTTGTCCTGATAGAACAACAGATTGTCCACGCCGGAGTAGCCGGGCCGCATGGAACGCTTGAGGAAATAGACGTTCCGGGCCTTGCCGGCCTCCAGAATGGGCATGCCGTAGATGGGGCTGGAGCTGTCGGACTTGGCTGCGGGATTGACGACGTCGTTGGCACCGACCACCAACACCACATCGGTGCTCGGGAAATCGGGGTTGATCTCATCCATTTCCTGCACATGGTCGTAAGGGATATCCGCCTCTGCCAACAGCACGTTCATGTGGCCCGGCATACGGCCGGCCACCGGATGGACGCCGAACTTCACCTCGACGCCCTTGGCTTCGAGCAACTCCATCAATTCCTTCAAGGCGTGCTGGGCCTGCGCCACGGCCATCCCATAACCGGGAATGATGATGACCCGGTTGGCATCCTCCATCCAATACACGGCATCCTCGACCGAGGCGGACTTGACGCCCTTTTCGTGGGCCGTCGCCGCTGCACTCTCGCCGCCACCGGTCTCCCCGCCAAAACCGCCGAACACCACATTGATGATCGAGCGGTTCATCGCCCGACACATGATGAACGACAGAATGGCCCCCGAGAAACCCACCAAGGCACCGACGATGATCAGCAGATTGTTTCCCAAAGTGAACCCGGTGGCTGCCGCCGCCCAACCCGAGTAGCTGTTGAGCATTGACACGATCACCGGCATGTCGGCACCGCCGATGGGGATGATCAGGGTGACGCCGATGACGAATGCCAACAGGGTCATCAACGCCAACGACCACACGCTACCGGTCATCGCAAAATGGATACCCAGGCCGAGGGTGACCAAAGCGATGATCGCGTTCAGCTGATGCTGTCCCGAGAATTTCACCGGTTTACCGGAGATGATCCCTTGCAACTTGCCGAAGGCGATCACCGAACCGGTGAAGGTGATGGCGCCGATGATGACGCCGGCGGACAACTCGCCCATCAGTACCGGATTCAGCGCATCGGCGGCCTGTTTATTGATGAAGGTGCCGATGGCCACCAGTACCGCCGCCATACCGACGAAGCTATGCAGGGCAGCTACCAATTGCGGCATCGCGGTCATCTGAATGCGCGCCGCGAGCACGGAACCGATCACCGCACCGGCGACGACCCCGGCGATGATGAAACCGTAGGACTGCACCTCGGCACCCAACAGCGTGGCACCGATGGCGAGTGCCATGCCCGCCATGCCCAGATAATTGCCCCGCCGCGCGGTGGACGGGTGGGTCAGCCCCTTCAACGCCAGGATGAACAGGATGGCGGAAATCAGGTAGGCGATGGCCTGCGCGTTTACGGAAAGCTCCACGGATCAGACCCTCACTGCTTCTTCTTGTCTTTTTTGAACATGGCCAGCATCCGGTTGGTTACCAGGAACCCACCGAACACATTGATGGAGGCCAGCAACACGGCGAAAAAGCCCATGATTTCCGCCGTCGTGCCCACCTCGTCCAACCCCGTCACCAACAGGGCACCGACGATGACGATGCCGGAGATCGCGTTGGTCAATGCCACCAGCGGGGTGTGCAGGGAAGGCGTGACCCCCCAGATGACGTAGTAGCCAATGAAGCAGGCCAGAACGAATACATAAAGTGCGACCAGTGTGTCAGGCATGGCAGGTCTCTCTCCGAACGCTTTTCAAGTGGACGCAGGGTGCGAGGCGTGGTTTGGAGCGCGCAGAGAAAGCCTCTTGGCGCGCTGCGCGGCTCCCCACGCACTCTGTGTCCGGCATTTTCATTTACTCGGCCCGCAACAAGGCGGCCTGGGTGATGTCGTCTTCGTCCAGGTCCTTGAGCACCGGGCCGTCGTCTCCGTTGTCCAACATGATGCCCAACAGGTTGGCGATGTTGCCGGCGAAAAACGCGCTGGCATCGCCGGGCACCATCGACGGGTAATTGGTGTGGCCGACCAGAGTGACGCCGTGTTTGACGACCACGGCGTCTTTTTCCGTGAGCGGACAGTTACCGCCGTTCGCCGCCGCCAGATCGACAATCACGCTGCCTTCGCGCATACGCTCGACCACCTCCTCGGGAACCAGCACCGGTGCCGGCCGACAAGGAATCAAGGCCGTGGTGACGATCACATGCGCCTTGGCCAGTTCATCGGCCAGCAATTGCTGCTGCTTGGCCTTGGCCTGATCGGACAATTCCTTGGCATAACCGCCCTCGCCCGCACCGCTCTCGCCAAGGTCCAGCTCAATGGCCTTGGCGCCCAGGGATTCGATCTGTTCCTTGGTTTCGGGGCGGACGTCGTAGGCATGGACATCGGCGCCCAAACGCCGCGCCGTGGCGATGGCCTGTAGGCCAGCCACGCCGGCACCCAACACCACCACCCGCGCAGGCTTGGCGGACCCCGCCGAGGTCATCATCAGCGGGAAGAAGCGACCATAGTGCGCGGCCGCTTCGATCACCGCACGATAACCGGCGATATTCGCCTGGGAGGACAATATGTCCATGGACTGGGCACGGGAGGTGCGGGGAATACGCTCCAGCTGCACCACCTGGATGTGCTTGGCCAGTAGCGCCGCCTGGGTGCCATCGTCTTCGCAGGTTTCCAGCAGACCCAGGTAGACCGCACCCTGTTTGAGCGCCGCGATCTCGTCGGTCGAGGGTTTGCGTACCTTGGCGACGATGTCCGCACCCAGCGCGCCGGCCGCATCGGTCAGCGTCGCACCGGCTTGTTGGTAGGCATCATCGTGGTAGCCGGCCGCGTCTCCCGCGCCCCGCTCCACCAGCACGGCAAGCCCCTTGCCGACCAGTTTCTTGACCACGTCGGGCGTGGTCGCCACCCGCGCCTCGCCCGGCACGGTCTCTTTGGGCACACCAAATTGCATCATTGAGTTCTTATAACGGGAAGATTTTTCGGAATATCAGGGTATTATCAACCGAATTGGAGCCACAGTCCAAGCCGGATACCCCTGCTTAAGACGGTCTGAGCCGCGGGTCACAGCACCCACATCAGCACCAGGGGAATCGTCACCACACTGGCAAGGTTGCCGAACAGTACCACGGTAGCGACCTGCCGCGGCTGCTGGGCGAACTTTTCCGCCACGATAAAATTGAGCACCGCGGGCGGCAAGACCCCAAAAAGGATCAACAACTGCCATTGGCGCCCGTCGATACCCAGTAGTTGTGCCGCCACCAAGGCCGCCGCCAGCCCGCTGACCGGGCACAGCACCGCGCCCAGCACCCCCATCCGCCAATCCGCCAACCCGATCCCGGTCATCCGCACGCCCAGGGAAAACAACATCAAGGGAATGGCTATCTGGCCCAGCAGACCCACGGCCTCGGCCAGCGGGCCCCAAACGGCGATATCGGCAAAGCTGACGCCGAGCCCGGCCAGGGTGGCGATCAACATGGGCATGCGCAGCAAAGCCACAGGATGCAGGCGACCTTCCATCAACGCATTGCCGACGGTGAAGTGGAGTAGATTCTCCACCAGGAACAACACCAACGCCGCGGGCAAGGCAGCTTCGCCGAAGGCGAACAAGGCCAACGGCAGCCCCATGTTGCCCGAGTTGGTAAACATCATCGGCGGAACGAAGGTTTTTACCCGCCAGCCCGCCAACCGCGCCACCGGCCAAGCGATCAAACCGGACCCGAGCACCACCACGGCCGCCGCCAGGGCCAGATCCCGATAGGCGGCCAGTTGGAAAGACCCGCCTGCCAACACCGAGACGATCAGTGCCGGGGTAAACACGGACAGGTTCAACTTGTTGGCCACCGACATGTCGGTGGGGCGCCAGCGCGCATAGACAAACCCGGCCGCGACAATGGCAAACACCGGAAAGACGATGGCAAGTATCTGGCCGCCCATCACGAACCATCACCGCGCATAGGTGACGGCGGGCAGCCAAGTGACCAATGCCGGAAACAGCGCCACCAGCAACAACGCCAACAATTGCAGGCCGACGAAAGGCAACACCCCACGGTACAGATCACCGACGGAAACCGTGGGAGGACAGACCCCTTTCAGGTAGAACAGCGCGAATCCCACCGGCGGTGTCAGAAACGATGTCTGCAAGGCGATGGCCACCAGCAGCGCGAACCACACCATCACGGGGTTGTCGACGACACCGAAGCCAGGCACCGCCAGATCGATCGTCAGCATCACCGGGGCAAGCAGGGGCAGGACGATCAGCGTGATCTCGATCCAGTCCAGTACGATGCCGAGCAGGAATACCACCAGCAGAATGACCGCCAACAGCGCGTATGGGGGCAGCTCAAGGCCCGTGAAGGCCGACTCGATCAAGGTGTCACCGCCGAGTTCCCTCAGCACCAGCGAGAACACCGTCGCCGCCACCAGAATCGCCATGATGTAGGCCGTGGTCAACAGCGTCTGATCCAGGACATCCCGTAGCACGGCGCCGTCAAGTCGGCCCTTGAGCAGCGCCAGCAACAAGGCACCGGCGGCGCCGACACCGGCGGCCTCGGTGACCGTGGCGATGCAGGCAAAGATACTGCCGAGTACGATCAGGATCAGCACCGCCGCGGGCAACAGGTCACGCATCAACCGATACAGCAATGCCAGATCGATATCCGCCATATGCGCCGGCAGCGGCGCTGCGTCCGGTTCGCGCCAGCCGCGATAGAGCAGATAGAGCACGTACAGCAGCGCCAGCAACAGACCCGGCAGTACCGCGCCCATGAACAGATCGCCCACCGGCACCGACAATTGATCGCCCATGATCACCAGCATGATCGACGGCGGGATCAGGATGCCCAGACAACCGGCCCCGGCCACGGTCCCTACCGCCAGTGACGCTCGATACCCCTGCCGCAGCATCAACGGCAGCGCCAGCACGCCCAACAAGGTCACGGACGCACCGACGATGCCGGTGGCCGCGGCCAGGATCACGCCGATCAAGGTTACCGCTACGGCCAGCCCGCCGCGCACCCGCCCGAACAGCTGCTGCAGTGAATCCATCATGCCTTCGGCGACACCGGCCTTTTCCAGTGTCTGTCCCATCAGGATGAACAACGGCACGGCAACCAGTACCCAGTTGTCCATCACCGCGAACACCCGCCCCACGGCCAGACCCAAGGTGCTGTAATCCAAGCCGGTGAGGGTGTCGAAATAGGTATCCGCAAGCCGCCCCAGTCCAGTGAACGCCACCGCGACGCCCCCCAGTACCCAGGCGACCGGAAAGCCACTGAACAGCAACAGCACGAAGCTCACCAGCATGGCGACCACCAGCCATTCGTTCAGCGCCATCAGACCGTTCGCCCCATCGCAACCCGCAATTGCCGCCACAAGCGGCTCAGGGCCGCCAGCAGCAGCAAGCCGAAACCGATCGGGATAACGGCCTTGATCACCCAGCGATACGGCAGCCCGGTGGGATTTTCCGACGACTCGCCCAAGCGGTAGGCGCTCGCCACCCAGTCCAGGCTCTGGTGAAACAGCGTGGCGGCGAAAGGCAACAGCAGCAGCAGGATACCCAGCACCTCCACCGTGGCACGACGACGCGGCGACCAGCGGCCGTGCAACAGGTCCACGCGCACATGGGCATCACGTACCAGGGCGTATGAAAGCCCCAGCATGAAGGCCGTGGCATAAAGGTGCCACATCAGTTCTTCGAGTGGCACCAAGCCGCGATGGAAACCGTAACGCAGCACCACCTGGACAAGCACCACCGCCACCAGCAGTGCGTTCAGCCAGGCCGCAAAGCGTCCGATTCGGCAGATGAAGGCGTCGAGCAAGGTCGGTCAGCCGCAAAAAAACCAGCCCGCACGCTATGCGCTGGCGGGTGGACTGTCAAACCTCGCCCAGGGCGTTGGCGCACACGTCTGAACCCACGCGATGGACGCGCGCCCCTCCCGCAGTTCGACGCCGAAAGCGTCGGAACAGCCCGCCATTGCGCCGGGTGGCAACAAGCGGTGGCGGGGTCGACGCCATGCATTAGGTCCACGCCGGATCCAGCAGTCCCGGAGGCGTCAGTGGTACTTCTCCGTACTGATGTGGCCCGGTTCCCGACGTCGATGACGCTTCAGACCCCGCTCACCGAGCAGCGTCGATACCTCGGTGATCATGGTCTGGCTACCACACAGCATCACGTGGCTGTCGGTCGGGTTGATGGCTGCACCTGCCGCCCGCTCCAAGGACCCATCGCGCAACAATGCCGGAATACGGGCGGCGAAACAGTCCGGCACCTGCTCGCGGGTGACCACCGGCAGATAGCGGAATTGCTCGCCGCGGGCCGCCTGCAACGCGGTAAAGCGGTCACGATACCCCAACTCCGCCTGGGTCCTGACCGAATGCACCAGGTGGACGTGCGCAAAGCGCTGCCACGGGATATCGGTTGCCAGCATCGACACGAAGGGCCCTACCCCGGTACCGGTGGCCATCAACCACAAATCCCGGCAGTCCGGCACTTCGTCGAGCACCAGGAAGCCATTGGCGCTGTCGCTGATCCACAGCGTATCGCCCGCCACCAGCTTGGCCAGTTGTGGCGACAACGGGCCGTCCGGCACCGGGTTGAAGTAGATTTCACCCTGCTCGTCGCCAGGGCTGCTGACCAGCGAATACGGCCTGGCGATACGCTCGCCGCCGATGTCCAACGCCACGCGCACGAACTGCCCAGCCTTGAACGACGGCAGCTCCACAGCAAAACGCAAAGAGAACAAGCGGTCGGTCCAGGCGTGATTTTCCGTCACGCGGGCAAGCTTCCAGTCAACCATCGAGCGCTCCTGTATCAGACTTGTCTCCCGATATGCGGGACCGACACGCCTTAGTCAACCCCCGGATTCGAGGGGTGGCTTAGGTTAACCGACCAACTGCAGGTAATGCGCCTCCATTTCCAGGAACTTGGCTTCCAGGGTACGGTAGCGTTCGTCGGCCTCGTCCAAGGCGGCTTGCATGGCTTCCAACTTGCCCTTGAGTTCGTTTTCGGAATCCACCTCTGCTTTTAGCAGGTGTTGGATCTGCACCTGCAGGAACTCGTTTTCCTCTTCAATGGCGCGCATCTGGTCGAGTATTCCCTTGATCTCGCCCTTGTCCGGTAAACCACCGTCCAGATCGATTTTCTGCAGCTGCCCCATATTGGACATGATCGCTTCGAGTTCGTGATCGGCAATGTTGAGTTCCTTGCCCAAGCGCTCCTTTTCCTGCTTCAACTGCGCGATCAATGCAGCCTGCTCGTCTTCGTTCAGCATCCCCTCTTCCAGACGGCGCTTCATGTCGACGACGCGGTTGGCCGCATCGGCCAGGTCCTTCTGGCTACGGAAGAACAAGGTCCGGAACTGCTCCAGATTATCGATGCGCTGCTGGTAGGTGGATACCGCCGTCTGCAATTTGTCGAATTCCGGCGTGCGGGCCAGATCGGCGGAACGATAGTAGCGCTCGACCAGGGTCGCGTATCCGCTGTTGTCGAGCTCATTGCCGTTACGCGATTCCGACAGGATATTGCGTTCGGCCGAAAACACGGTGAGGCGGCGCTCGATGGCTTGGCGGGTTGGATCGCCCTCAGCAAAGTCCGCGCAGGCCCCCTGCATGCGTTGGATCTCGAAATCCAGAAAGGCCATCAGGCGATCGGCGTGGCTGTCCGCACCCGCTTGCGCCACGCGCGCGGCACAACGCTTACGCGCGAACCGGCGAAACAGCAAAAAACCGCCACCGATGAGCAGTAACTCAATCAGCACCATGCCGGTTAGGATCAGATATGACATCACGCCTCCTGCGACGACTTCAGCCCAAGCGCGAGCTTCGCCCAGCCGAGTCACGGCGACGCACTTGGTCACGCTTACCGTTCGTGATCGACCAATCGACGGGAAACTTGAGTGTATTGGTCAGGGATTGGGCTGACGAATGGTCCCTGGACGGGGCATGAAGGCCCACTCGCTCCATACCCGGTAGTCGTCGCGAAAGCGCTGCAGATTGTCGTAAATGCGCGCGAATGCCGGATCCTCACGCGACTGTTCGGCAACCACCTCCTGCCACTTGCCGCGGAACAGGGCGAGCATCCGATCCGACCAATAACGATTCTGCACTCCGCGTTCGGCGAGGTTTTTCTTCATGGCGGGAAACTGAATCGCCTCCCCCAAGGCCAGACCGTCCAGCATCGCCGCCTTGCAGCCCATTTCCAGCAGCCCTTGCTGCCCCTTGTCCATCCGGGCCCAGGTGTCGCCGTTGACCAGCAGTTCCAACAGGGTGGCGGGCTGGTGCCACCCGGGGTAGTAGTTGTATTTGAGGATCTTGTGGAAGCCGAGTCGCTCGTCGATGGCCGGCATGGAAAATTCGGTGGCGTCGATCGCGCCCTTCTCCAGCGCCGGGAAGATCGCGTTGCCCGGCAGCAGGCTGGTGGACACGCCCAGCTTCTCCATCACCAGGGAGCCGAGGCCGAAAAAGCGCATGCGCAGCCCTTGCAGATCCTCCGGCTGGTCGATGGGTCGGGGAAACCAGCCCGATGTCTCCGGCGCCAGGATGCCGCAGGGGATGCTATGGACGTTCAGCGCGGCATTTTCGTACATCTGCTGCCAAAGCTTACGACCGTCGCCGTAATATACCCAGGCCAGCATCTCCGGGGCGTCCGGCCCGAACGGCACCGCGGAAAACATCGCCGCCTTATTGCCCAATAGCCCGGTATTGAAGCCCGGCGTGGTGAACCCGGCATTCACTTGTCCGGCGTGAACCGCTTGCAGGATCTCTTTGGCGGGGATCAGCTTGCCGGGCTCGTACAGCTTGATCCTGATCCGACCATCAGACGTGGCATTGATGTTGTCCGCGAGCCACTTCGGCGTGCTGCCAAGCCCGGTCAAATGCGTGCCGACATACACGGGCATCTTCAACAGGACGCGCTTGGCCGCATCGGCAGGCGCTGCCAGCGCCAGCAGAGCGGTCACTGCGGCACAGGTAAAGCGGTGTCGCAGGGATATGGTCATGGCGGCCCTCCCGAACGGGCTGATGTTTCACGATGGGGGCGTAGCTTAGCGGGTTCGACCCGCGCTCCGCAGCAACCCGGGGCAATCCCGACGCCACGCGTTCATCACCTCGGACAGGTTCGTGCAGTCCCAGTCCGGGCGTGGCAGCGCCTCCGGCCAAGGGTCGCTGGGCGCAAAACGGCCGCTGCGCACCAGCGCGGTGAACATCCCCAGTCGCGCAGCCCCGTCGATGTCCGTGTCCGGGCGGTCACCCAGCATCACCGCCTCTTCGGGCTCTACCTCAAGACGGGCCAAGGCCATTCGATAGAGCAAAGGCTCAGGCTTGCCGATGACCACCGGCTGCTGTCCGGTCGCCGCGACAAAGGGCGCAACCAAGGCACCGCCACCGGGCAGGATGCGGTGGCACCCGTTGATCACCGCGTCGACGTTGTGGTCCGGGTTGGTCACCACCAGTCGAGCGCCCCGTTTCAGGATCAGGTTGATCCCGACGGCCAGACTGTCGTAATCCAGACCCGGCCCTTCGCCGATCACCACAAAATCGGCGGCACCGGCATCTGCGACCCCCACCTGGGAGAGTGCGTGATCGAGCCCGGCGGCCCCGATGGAGAAATAACGAAACCCGGGCTGCTGTTGCGCCAACCATGCCGCCGTGGCCACAGCGGACGTGAGCACCCGATCCTCTGGTGGCTTCGGCAAACCGATCCGCGCGAACTTCTCGCACACCTGGGATGGCGTCAGGATCGGATTGTTGGTGAGGAACAGATGCGGCGAATCGGCGAGCAAGGCGAGCATCTCGGCTGCCCCCGGCAGCGGGCAGTCACCATGAAACAACACCCCATCCATATCCAGCAGCACGGCACTGGGGGCATGGACGGTGAGGTGCGGGGATCGGGACATGGCCGGCGCAGCTTACCAGCCGCCCGCCCCGGCGCAACCACTCGGCGGCAGTAGGGAGCCGGCGAATACGTCGCGGACCTCGACTCGCCGGGCGCGGATCGCCCCCTCATCGGCTCGGTCTGTCCCAGAGCCCCCTAGGGAACCTCTGATTGAATCGGTTCCAGCATCGTTATCATCGCCCCGCAGGTTATTTTTCAGGCCTGCACGCTGAAATCAGCCTCGTAGCGAAGCGTTTTACCTTTTTTCCAGCTCTATAAGCGGATTTTGGGCGCACTCATGCCGCCAACACCTGACGCTGCAGATACAGGTTGGCCATTGCCATCAGGCTCATGACCTGCACC
>JASBTJ010000077.1 GCA_030148485.1 Gammaproteobacteria bacterium
TTCGGCGCCGGCCCTCGGCATCCGTGCCCGCCACGTCGAGACGCAGCTTCCCCTCAGTGGTGCCGATGTTGCGCAACGCATGCGCCACCGTGACCTGGAAGCGATAGCGGCCATCGTCCGTTTTCTTCAACGTGAAATTGCGTAAGTGCAAAGGACCGCGTCCGGCGGACAGCAGACCACGCAGAAAGCTGACTTCCTTGCTCAGCCGTGATCGCTCTGCCTGCAGGTCGGCCATGGTCCCCTGTGCCTGGCGTACCGCATCGCGATCAATCTGGCTGGCGCGGGCGCCGGAGGCGGCCTCCAGACGAAGCTGCGCCACCGACGATTCCAGTTGTTCGATGCGCGCCTGCAATTGCGCCTCGCGGGCACGACTGCGCTCGAAGTCGTAGCCGGCCCAGCCGCGCCCGGCTTCGAATATCTGCCAGGTCCACAACACCAGACCCAGCAGTCCCACCACCAACACCAACACGCCGCCCCCCGTCCCGGGCTGGACGATGCGCGGCGTAATGATATGGCGGGGTTGGACGTGTTTTTTACCGAACATGACCTCAGGGTAGCAGCGCCACCTGTCCCAGGCCCGTATCCTCGGCCAGTCCGAACATCAGGTTCATGTTGTGGACAGCCTGACCCGCTGCCCCTTTGGTGAGATTGTCTATTACCGACAGCACCACGACCGTATCACCACCCTGCGGGCGATGGACCGCGATACGGCAGGTATTCACGCCGCGCACGCTGCGGGTCTCCGGATGGGAACCGGCAGGCATGACGTCGACGAAGGGTTCGTCGGTGTAGCGCTGCTCGAACAACGCCTGCAGGTCGACGTCCGCTGTGAGCCGTCCGTACAGGGTGGCGTGGATGCCGCGAATCATGGGCAGCAGATGTGGCACGAAGGTCAGGCCGATGGGCTGATCGGACACCCAGCTCAGGGTCTGCCGGATCTCCGGCAGATGGCGATGTCCAGCCACGCCGTACGCCTTGAAGCTCTCGCCCACTTCGCCCATCAGCATCGCCGCGTTGGCGCCGCGCCCGGCGCCGCTGACCCCGGACTTACAGTCGGCGACCAAGGAATCCGGGGCGATAACGCCCTGCTCCACCAACGGCAAAAAGCCCAACGCGGCGGCGGTGGGATAGCAACCGGGGTTGGCCACCAGCCGAGCCGTCTTGATGCGCTCGCGGTTGAGTTCCGGCAAGCCGTAAACCGCTTCGGCCAGCAACTGCGGGCAGTCGTGCGCCATGCCGTACCACTGCGACCAGAGATCGGCGTCCTGGATGCGGAAGTCGGCCGCCAGATCAATCACCTTGACGCCGGCATCAAGCAACTCGGGCACCAGCTTCATGGCCGTGCCGTTGGGCGTGGAGAAGAACACCAGGTCGCAGCCGGCAAGGCTGGCGCCGTCCGGCTCGCTGAACGCCAGGTCGACATGGCCGCGCAGGTTCGGGTACAGATCGGACACCGGGCGACCCGCCTCGGCACGCGAAGTGATCACCCGCAGATCGGCTTGGGGGTGTGTGGCGAGCAGCCGCAGCAGCTCGACGCCCGTGTAGCCGGTCCCGCCGACGATACCGATCTTGATCATGACACCCCTCGCCCCCCTGTGGACACCGCGCGCAGCGCGCGACATAAAGTCGCATTGTAACGCCAAAAGCCGCTAGCCGGGCGCGTGATACACTGATTCCACCTTGCCTCCGCTTGACCTGCGTAACGTTTCCCATGATGCATCGCCACCTGCGCCGTTCCCGCCGCACCCTGCTGTCTCCCAAGGCCTGGAAGGTGAGACTGGTGTTCTGGGCCGGGGCAGTGCTGGTCGGGCTGGTGTGCGCCTTGTTCGCGGTACTGGCCGAACACGCGAACCAGATCTTTTTCGACGTGGCAGCGGACAACCCGTTACTGCCGCTGGTCATCACCCCCCTGGGGCTGGTGGCAATCGCCTGGCTGACGCAAAAGGTCTTCCCCGGCTCGCAGGGCTCAGGCATCCCCCAGGCCATCGCCGCCTTGGAGACCCGCAGCAAATCCGCCCTGCTGTCGGTCCGGATTGCTGTCGGCAAGATCCTGCTCACCCTGTTGGGCCTGGCGGCCGGCGCCTCAATTGGACGCGAGGGGCCGTCGGTACACATCGGCGCATCGATCATGTACTCGCTGGGGCGTTTCGCGCGGTTTCCGCATCATTATATGGAGCGCGGGCTGATTCTGGCCGGTAGCGCAGCCGGCATCGCCGCCGCGTTCAATACACCCCTGGCGGGCATCGTATTCGCCATCGAGGAGATGAGTCGCTCCTTCGAGCAGAAAACCTCGGGCATCGTCACCACCGGCGTGGTGTTCGCCGGGATCACCGCCATGGCAGTGATGGGGCAATACCATTACTTCGGCGTGTCCGATGCCAAACTGATCGAGCCCACCGCCTGGTCGGCGGTAATCGTGTGCGGGGTCATCGGTGGCGTACTCGGCGGCCTGTTCACCCAGGGCCTGATCAAAGGCAGTCAGTGGGTGGCACCCTATGCCCGGTCAAAGCCGCTGCTGGTGGCGCTGTTGGCCGGCGTGGCGGTAGCGGTGATCGGTTATGCATCGGGCTACACCTCCAGCGGCACCGGCTACGGCGAGGCCCGCGCCCTGGTGGATGGCAGCGCCGAGGTCGATCCGCTGTACCCGCTGTACAAGATGGGTGCGACCCTGGCGTCCTATCTCAGCGGCATCCCCGGCGGCATCTTCGCCCCTTCCCTGGCGACCGGGGCCGGCGTGGGCGCGAACCTGGGGCTGTGGTTTCCCGTCGCGCCGCTGTCGGTGATGATCATGCTGGGCATGGTTGGCTATTTTTCCGGCGTGGTACAGTCACCCATCACCGCCTTCGTGATCGTCATGGAGATGACCGCCAACCAGAACATGCTGCTGGCGTTGATGGCCACTTCCTTCATCGCGTATGGCGCCTCATTGCAGGTCTGCCCGCGCCCCCTGTACCGGACGCTGGCAGAGGCGTTTTTAGGACCGGACAGGGGACGCTGAGCTTATGGAAACCGTACAAGCCATCGCGCTGATGCTGGGCGCCTCCTGGGCGTCCGGTATCAATCTCTACGCGGCCGTGCTGATGCTCGGCTGGATGGGCGCCACCGGCAACGCCGATCTCCCACCGCAATTGCAGGTGCTGTCGGACCCCATGGTGATGATGGCGGCCGGCGTCATGTACGCCGTGGAATTCTTCGCCGACAAGACACCCGGGGTGGACAGCGCCTGGGACAGCATCCACACCTTCATCCGCATCCCTGCCGGCGCGATCATGGCGGCCGGGGTGGCCGACGGGATGCAAGTCAGCCAGGCGGCGGAGTTCGCTGCGTTGTTGCTGGGCGGTAGCCTGGCCGCCACCAGCCATGCCACCAAGGCGGCCACACGGCTGATGATCAACACCTCCCCCGAGCCTTTCACCAACTGGACGGCTTCCATCGCCGAGGACATCGCGGTCATCGGCGGCCTCTGGGCGGCGCTCAATCATCCGGTCTGGTTCCTGGTGGCGCTGGTGGTCTTCATCGCCCTGGTGATCTGGCTGTTGCCCAAGATATGGCGCGCGCTCAAGCGTATCGCCCGCGCCATCGGCCGCTGGTTCCGCCCGGCGGCCGACGCACCGGCCTCGCCCGGCGAACCACCACCGACGTCGCGCCGGCAAGCGGTACTGCGCGAGTTGTACGACGACGCTCAACGGGACCAGCCGTGAGCCGGGGTCGCCGGGCCCTGATCGCGTTGCTGGTCGTGCTGCCGCTGCTGGTGGCCTGGGCCGGTTGGCAACAGACCCGTGCACCACAGTTCGCCGACAGCCGCCTGGTGCTGGTGGACGGCCGCAAACTGGTGGGGCGGGACATGCTGGACGGGCCGCTGCTGGTCAATTTCTGGGCCACCACCTGCCCCGTCTGCATCGCGGAGATGCCGGATCTGGCCGAGCTGCATCGCGCCTATCAACCAAACCGGTTCAAGGTACTGGCAATCGCCATGCCCTATGACCCACCGGACCAGGTGGTCGACTTCACCCGCCGCAACCAGCTGCCGTTTCCGGTGTCGCTGGATCTGGACAGTCAGCTCAGCCTGAGCTTCGGCATGGGCCGGGTGACACCGGTAAGCATCCTGCTGGACCGCCACGGTAATGAGCGTTGGCGTCACACCGGCCGGCTGCCGGTAGCCGAGGCCCGCGCCCGTATCGAAAATCTGCTGGAGGAGAGCTGAGCATGTGGCTCAAGGCATGGCATCTGATCGCCATGGTGACCTGGTTCGCCGGACTGTTCTATCTGCCGCGGCTGTTCGTCTATCACGCCATGAGCGACGACACCATCTCCAACGAGCGTTTCAAGGTCATGGAACGCAAGCTGTATTACGGCATCACCACGCCCGGCATGGTGCTCACCCTGGTGTTCGGCGTCTGGATGCTCGCGGATTATGGCTGGGCCGCCTACGGCGGTGCACTGTGGCTGCACCTGAAGCTGGGGTTGGTCGCCTTGCTGGTCGGCTACCACCTGTATTGCGGAAAACTGGTCGCGGATTTCAAACACGACCGCAACCGACATGGGCACGTGTGGTACCGCTGGTTCAATGAGGCGCCAGTGCTGGCCCTGATCGCCATCGTGCTACTGGCCGTGTTACGGCCCGCCTGAGCGGATGCCGGGCATGGAACGCTCCTACCAAGACCGACATCGTCGCGAGGACCCGGTACGTGCCGCGGCGCGGCGCAAACGTCATCTGCTGATTCTCGCAGCCGCGATGTTGCTGACCTTTGTCAGTGCCCTGCCCGGCGGGCTGGTCTGGACGGACCACCTGGACCTGACCCAGGCCGGCGCTCGTGTTGTCGGATGGCAGGACGTGCCAGACGCCTTCACGCTCAGCGCAAACCAACTGCGCGAGTCCCGCCTCGGTGCAACACCGGACAACACGGGTGGCGCCTGGCGACCAATGGCCGTGATCGGCAATAGTCTGGCATGGTGGCTAACCGACGGTTGTGCGAGCTGCCTGCACGCCATCAGTCTGGTGCTTCACACGCTTACCGTGATCGGGCTGTACGCCATCGGCCGACGCTTGCTGGCACGGCGATCCCACGGTAAAACGCTGGCATTCTGGGCCGCGCTGCTGTTTGCGGTCCACCCCCTGACCACCATCCCGGTCGCGTTCCTGGGCCGCCTCGATCTGTTGATCGCCGTCGCCTTGACCACCCTGGCCCTGGTCACCTTTACCCGTCTGCCGGCGACCAGCGGTTCGGCGGCCCATGGTCGATGGCGGTGGCTGCTGCCGCTGGCACCGCTCACCCTGACGGCCATGTTGAGCCACGAAAGCGCCCTGGTTTTGCCCTTGTTGGCAGTGCTTTTGGCCTGGCATGAAATGCGCGAGCGAGGGCGACGCGGCTTCACCGCCATCGGCCCCGCTCGCCGCTTCGGCCTGTTACTGATGTTGCTGACCACCGCGGCATATCTGGCGCTGCGCATGCATTGGGTCGGTCTGGCGTCGGGAGCGCACTGGCCGGGTCAGACCACGGGACAGACGCTCGCCGTCGGGCTGGACCTGTTCTGGCATGGCTTATGGCAGGTGGCGTGGCCCGGCGAGCCGGTGATCTCCGATGCCTGGCCGGTGCCACCAGGCTTCGGCCCCAGCGCCACGGCCGGCCTGCTGGGACTGGTGTTCATGATCGGCATCACCGCCTGGGGCTTGCGTCGCCGCCATCCGGCCGCGGTCGGTATGACATGGTTCCTGCTGTGGTACCTGCCGCAGTCGGGGGTTATCCCGCTACTGCGCCTGCACGACGATTCCCGGCTCTATCCGGCCGCCTGGGGGCTGCTGATCGGGCTGGTGCTGTTGGCCTATCGGCTGTGGCGACCCCTGGGACGCCAACTGGTACGCAGCGCCGAGGTATTGGCCTTTACACCCTTCGTGGTGCTGCTGGCCCTGCTCACCGCATTGAGCACGTTGCGCTTTCGTGACGACATCGCCCTGTTCACCGGCGAGATCAACGAAGACCCCTTTTACCTTGAGGGGCGTGTGATGCTCGGTGAAGCGGCGCTACGGGCGGGGCAACCGCTGCTGGCGCTGAATCAGGGCATCCTGGCCCTGGAATCGCTGACCAAGGACACCCGCCCCGCAGCCCACTGGCCGGCCGCCGATGCCCACACGGTGCTAGGACAGGCGCAACTGGCGCTGGGCCTGCTGCCCGATGCCCTGGGCAACCTGCGGGCGGCTCGCAGCCTGGCGCCGCACCGGGCCGCGCCCTGGTACGGCGTTGGACGAATCCATTTGATGCAAGGCGATCTGACGGACGCCTTGACCGAACTGGAGAATGCCCACCGCCTGACACCTGGAGATGTCGCGATACGGTTACGCCTGGGCGAGGCCCTGCTGCGGGTCGGCCAGTACGACAACGGCATGGCGATGCTGATACCGCTGGTCAATCGCGGCCTGGCGGATGAACCCGCCCTGGTGGCCCTGACCGATGCATTTTCAGCTCAAGGCAATCCGCAGGCGGCCATTGCGCATTTGCGGCTGGCGCTGAGCCTGCGCGACGATCCGGCACTAAGGGCCCGATTGGCGCGGCTGCTTTGGCGGCACGGCCAGCGTGAGGCGGCCCAGGACGAGATCACGCGGGCCCTGGAGCGGGCCAGCGACGACCGTCTGGTCAGAGAGGTCGCGGCTGAAATCACTGCCGGGTTCCCGACCCTGCCGAGAAGCTTCTAGTTGCCGGAACTCAGCCGCAACCGCCCTGGGAACCGCAGGTACCGCAACCGCCACCGGACGCCGGTTGCAGGTTGTTGAACACGAAACGCGCATCGGCATCGTCACCGACGAAATCGATCTCGACACCTTTGATGTGTTCCAGCGTGGCCGGGTCGACGATCACCTTGAAGTCGCCATAGGTGCGGAAGCGGTCTTCGGCGTTCAGTTGATCGGTGAAGGTCATGCCGAAGCTGACGCCGCTGCAGCCGCCCGGGGTGGCGAACACCCGCACGCCTTCGATGTTGTCTTCCACCTGGCCGATCAGTTCGGCCATCTTGGACGCGGCGGCGCCCGTCAGGGTCAGGTCTTGATCGGCCAACAGGGCGTCAGTCATGGTCTTGCTCCACAAAATTCGGATTCACAGGCGGGCGATTATAGCCCAGACGACCGGTGGTTCGCGCTCGCAAAACCCTTCATGCCAACAGGTTACGGGCAGTCAGGGTGTACAGGTGACGTTCCGCGTCGATCAGATGCTGCCCCCAGTGCAGGGAGTAGCCGGACTGCCAATCCCGCAAGGTGGCCCAGGAGTCGCCAATCCGCTGCTGTCGCACCAGGCCGCTCTTGAGGTCGTAGTAGATGTCGGTTAGATCGTCCGCGAGGCTACCGGTAACGGGAATATTGGCGCGCGGCGAGTCGAATTCAAGCCAATAGCCATCCCGCTCCCCCAAGGTCTCGTGCAGTTGGCTGAAAAACTCGAAGCGGCTGTCCAGGTCTGGTTCGGCGTCCGGGTCCCGCCCATCCGGCACGGGCTCCAACGCCGCTACCAGGGCGTGCAGGCGCGGCAACAGCCGGGCCAGATCCTCGAGCCAGCCATCGTCGTCCGGGCGGGCCGACTCGATCAGCGAGCAATATTCCTGGGCTACGTCGAAAAGGGCCTTGTGCGTCTTGCCCATGCCAACCTCCATGGGTCCGTCTTGTTTCACACAAGTGTAGCCAATAATTCCCGCGTGCCGACTCAGATGGCCATCATCTCGAAATCGTCCTTGCCGGCGCCACATTCCGGACACACCCAGTTCAACGGCACGTCTTCCCACTTGGTGCCCGGAGCGATGCCCTCATCGGGGGCACCCTTGGCCTCGTCGTAGATGTAGCCACAGATCACGCACATGTAGGTCTTCACGGGGATACTCCGATATGTCTCGATTGCAGGCCGATGATTCTGCCAGAAACCCCTGTGCCTAAAACATCCCGCCAGGCATTGGTTTACACTGGCGCGCCATGAATAGCCCCCGCAACATGCCGTCACATCCCATCGTGCTTTGCCTGGGCGGCCACGACCCCATAGGCGGCGCCGGCATTCAGGCGGATATCGAGACCCTTACCGCGCTCGGCTGCCATGCCGGCACCGCCGTCACCTGCCTGACGGTGCAAGACAGCCGCGACGCACGGGCACTGCACCCGGTGCAGGCCACGGTATTCCGCGCCCAGGCCGAGGCCGTGCTGGATGATGTCCAAGTGGATGCGATCAAGATCGGCCTGATCGGCAGCCCCGACCTGATCGGGGCGATCGGCGACCTGCTGGCCGCGCACCCGCATATCCCTGTGGTGTTCGATCCGGTGCTGGCGACCGGGGGTGGGACCGATCTGGCCCAGACCGGCTTGATCGACGCCCTGGTGGAGCAGTTGCTGCCCTTGACCGACCTGATCACGCCGAATCTGGCCGAGGCGCGTCGGCTGAGCGGTGCGGATACCGCGGACGACTGCGCCCAGGCGCTGACCGACCTGGGCGCCGACGCCATCCTGCTCACCGGCACCGATGTGATCGAAGACGACGCCCATGTCATCAACCGTCTGTACAGTGCAAACGGCCTCTCCCGGCAGTGGCAATGGCCGCGCCTGCCACACAGCTACCATGGCTCGGGCTGCACCTTGGCAGCCGCCTGTGCCGCCCACCTGGCCTTGGGCAGCGACCTCGTCGAGGCCGTGGCCCGGGCGCAGCACTTCACCCACGACAGCCTGCGCCGCGGCTGGCAACCGGGACACGGCCAGCATCTGCCATGGCGGCGTCCGTGACCCTGCGCGGCTTGTACGCGATCACCGCCGGCGACACGGCGACCGCCATCGGCCTGACCGAACAGGTGGCCCGCGCCATGACCGGCGGCGCCCAGGTGATCCAGTACCGCGACAAATCCGGCGACCCGATGAAACGGCTGGCCGAAGCGGATGCCTTGAGCCGCATTTGTCGGCGTGCGGGCGTGCCGCTGCTGATCAACGACGATGTCACGCTCGCGGCGCAGGTCAGTGCCGCCGGGGTGCATCTGGGGAGCGACGACGCGACCCTGGCCACTGCCCGCAACCGGCTGGGCCCGACTGCCCTCATCGGCGTGTCCTGTTACAACGACTTCGGCCGGGCCGAACAGGCGGCCGCCGACGGGGCCGACTATGTCGCCTTCGGCAGCTTTCACCCGTCACCCACCAAACCGCTGGCGGTCGCCGCCGATCCGGCGTTATTGATCCGTGCCCGCCGCGAACTGACCGTCCCGGCGGTTGCGATCGGCGGCATCACCCCCGAGAATGGCCGCGCCCTGATCGACGCCGGCGCGTCCATGCTGGCGGTGATCAGCGGGGTGTTCGGCGCCACCGATATCGAGGCAGCCGCACGCCGTTACGCCGACCTGTTTGATACCTGATTTGCAAGGACTTCCCCATGACCTCCTCCCACGACCTGTTCAGCAAGGCCCAGCAACACATCCCCGGCGGCGTGAATTCGCCGGTACGAGCGTTCAAGGGCGTGGGTGGCGACCCGGTGTTCTTCGACAGCGCCAAGGGTGCCTACCTGATCGACACGGAAGGCAAGCAGTACATTGACTACGTCGGCTCCTGGGGCCCAATGGTGCTGGGCCACACCCACCCCGAGGTAATCGCCGCGGTAAAGGCGGCAGCCGACAAGGGTCTGTCGTTCGGTGCACCGACCGAGATCGAAACAGCCATGGCCGACAAGGTATGCGAAATCATGCCCGGCATGGACATGGTGCGCATGGTCTCCTCCGGCACCGAGGCGACCATGAGCGCCATCCGCCTCGCCCGTGGTTATACCGGCCGTGACAAGATCATCAAGTTCGAGGGCTGCTACCACGGCCACTCGGACTCACTGCTGGTAAAGGCCGGTTCCGGCATGCTGACCCTGGGCGAGCCCTCGTTGCCGGGCGTGCCCGCATCGCTGGCGGAGCACACCGTCACCCTCAATTACAACGACGCGGACCAGGTGAAAGAGACCTTCGCCAGGATCGGCGACCAGGTCGCCTGCGTCATCGTCGAGCCAGTGGCGGGCAACATGAACTGCATCCCGCCTGTGCCGGGCTTTCACGAGACCCTGCGTGCGCAATGCGACCGGCATGGCGCAGTACTGATCTTCGACGAGGTGATGACCGGCTTCCGGGTATCCCTCACCGGCGCCCAAGGCCATTATGGTATCCAGCCGGACCTGACCACCCTGGGCAAGGTGCTGGGCGGTGGCATGCCGGTCGGCGCCTTCGGCGGCAAGGCAGAGATCATGGCCAAGATCGCCCCACTGGGCCCGGTCTACCAAGCCGGCACCCTGTCCGGCAACCCTGTGGCCATGGCGGCCGGATTGAAGACCATGGAACTGATCAGCGCCCCCGGGTTCTATGCGGCGCTGTCGAGCAAGGTCGACACCCTGGTCAAGGGCGTGATGGCGGCGGCCCGGGATGCCGGCGTGCCACTGGCCGAGAATCACGTCGGCGGCATGTTCGGTTTCTTCTTCACCGAACAAGCGACAGTCACCGATTTCGCCGGTGCCACGGCGTGCAATCAGGAACGCTTCCGGGCCTTTTATCACGCCATGCTCGAGCGTGGCGTGTACCTGGCGCCGTCGGCGTTTGAAGCAGGCTTCGTGTCGGCCGCGCATACCGAGGCCGATCTGACCGACACCATCGCGGCGGCGGCCGCCGCCTTCGCTGGGCTTCGCTGACCTTCAACCGCCGTCGGTGCCGAAGTCATATACTTCGGCACCGAGCGGCGGTTGTACGAAGTACCCCTGCACGTAATCCACTCCGCACCGATACAGCACCGTCAAGGTCTCGACGTCCTCCACAAAGCCGGCGACCACCCGCGCACCACCCTCTCGGGCCAGGGCCATGGCATCGGCGAGCACGTCCCGACGCGCGTCATCCCCCGTGACGCCATAAAGCAATCAACGCTGAAGCTTCACGCAGCTCGGCTCCAGCTGCTGCAACAGGGCCCTGCCCTGGCGGCCGGGAAACGCGGCCACACAGAGTTCGCACCCGAGCTTCTGCAACTGTTGCAGCTGTTCGGCCATGCCCGGCAGATCGTCTTCCAGCATCGCAGCGTCCACTGAGAAACACAGGCAGTTACCGGACAAGCCGCGCGCCTTGAGACTGTCCAGCACCCACAACGCCAGCTCCGGATCGCCCAGGCTGGCGGCGGACAATCGAATCACCAGGCGACCCGGGCCGCCGACCGCCCGGTGGTTGCGCCAGATATCCAACGCCAGATCGAGCACATCCCTGTCCAGGGCACGCGCACCTTCGCCCTTGCCCAGCAATTCGCTGAACCGCGACGGCGGCAAGCCTTCCGCCACACCGGCAGGATGGAGCCGTGCCCAGACCTCGTGGTATTCGACGGGATCGCCCTGCAGGCTGACCATCGGCTGAAACAACAATTGCACCCGCGCCTCGTTCAAGGAATGGCGCAACGGCTCCGGTCCCACCGCGTCGCCTGCCTCGGCCGGATGCGGTGCCGGGCTGCCAGGCCCATCGCCGACATGCACGCCCGAGCCGTGCCGTGCCAGTTGCACCGCCATGCCGGCCTTTTCAATCAGCCGGTCAGCGCTGGTGTCTTCGGATGCGAGCATCACACCGACCGCACTGTCGGCCAGCCCGACCTGATTCGCCAGATCACGCAGTTCCTGCCCGGCCCCCAGCGCCCGGGCCTTACCCAACCCCGGCAGCACCAACGCCAACCCGCTGCCGTAGAGCAACGGCGGGCAGCCCCCGAAATGCGTGGCGGCACGTATTCTCAGCTGTCCAAGCCGGGCTTGCTTGACCGCCGGCGTCGCCATCGGGTCGTCCGCTGCCGGCTCGAGTCGCATCAGCGCGGCGTGCGGAGTCGCTGCCAACCACTCGAGCAACCGGTCATGGGACGTGGCCGGATCCGGGTCGGCCTGCGCGGCCAGCAGGTGCCCGCGACGACGGGCACGCTCCAGGTGCAACCGCACGGCCTCGACCAACAGTTCCGGCGCAATCGGCTTACGCAGAAAATCGTCGCCCCCATGACGCCGAGTTTCCAGCTGGACGGCAGGATCGGATTCGCTGGACAGAAACAGCACAGGCAGGTGCTGCCACTGCCTATCCAGCCGCACCAGCGCGGCAAGCTCGTTACCGTCGATCTCCGGCATGTACAGATCGGTCAACAACAGCTCAGGCTGAAACGCCGTCATGGCACGTTCGATGTCCCGGCCATCGCTCAGCGCACGCACCTGAAAGCCATGGTCCTGGAGCACTGCGGTGGTCAATGCCCGCTGGTCCGGATCATCCTCGACAATCAGAACCCTGGCCGCGACGCTGCCATCACTACCCAGAAGCCCATCGAGCCGTTCGAGCAGCGCCGCGACGTCCACCGGCTTGGTCATGAAGCCATCTGCGCCAGCGCGCACCGCGTCCAGGCGTGCAGCCATACTGTTCTGCTCGGAAACATAGATAAGCGGCAAAGGTAGGGCGTACTGGCGCCGGAATCGTGCAACCCATTCCGCAGCGACGCCGGGCAAGTTGCCCAGCAACAACACACCGGGATGCGTGCTTTTCATCGCCTCGACCAGTTGGCCGGGTTCAGCAAAGGCACGCACTTGAAAACCCGCACTCACCAGTTGCTGGCCCAGTTGTCCCATGGTGGGCTCGTCGTCATCGAGCAAATACACCAAGCGGCTCACTTGCGATCGGGACGGTTCATCCATCACCAAGGCGACAGAGTCCTCACCGGCAGCTTCGGCAACGGCACGCGTCAGTTGCTGGAGACCGAGTTCCACACTACGCAGCAGTGCGGCGTTCGGCGACGTGGCACCCAGTTTGTCGAGGGTGGCATTGACCCGGGTCGCCGCGGCGGCGATCGCGGCGAAGTCGAAACTGGCGCTTGAGCCGATCAGACTATGCACGGCACGCCGCAGCTCCCGCAGCGCATCCGTGTCCTCCAATCGATCACGTGCATCGGCCCAGTGGCGCTGGATCTCGGACATACGCCCCGGCAGCCGGGCACAAAAGCCGGCCTTCAATTCGCTGAGCCGGGCTTGCAGGCTCGGTGGATGATGCATGTGTCTGTCGCTCATGTTCGCTTCCCGCAGTGGGGTATGTCATTGGGGCGGCATGCCGCCCTGGCGCCTCTGCAGATACCCCGCTATCACGGCCAAAGTAATTCAAGCCGCAGCAATCCCGCCACAATACAAAGCGCGGGCACTCCGACAAGCAATGACCGTTCCACGTCGAAACGCCGTGGATTCGGGGCGTGCGGCCATGGGTACCGACCTGATGCTGTGATACTGTCGTGCCCCGACGACACCCGCCCGACCAGGCCGGGCCACGCTATTTGCTACGAGAGGTTTTATGGACAACGCCACCACCGTCGCGATGAGTTTTGCCGACGCCTATCTGATCCCCTGGCTGATCAGGATCGCCTTGGCCGCAGCGATTTTCTTCGTCGGCAGATTGGTCGCGAAATGGCTGATCGAGCTGATGGAGCGCATGCTCAAGCGCAGCGCCATGGACAATATGCTGGTGGAATTCATCGGCAACATCGCCTATGCGTTGCTGCTGGTATTCGTGGTCCTGGCCGCGTTGGAAAAACTGGGCGTCAACACCACCTCGGCGCTGGCCGTGCTGGGTGCCGCGGGTCTGGCCGTCGGGCTGGCGCTGCAGGGGTCGCTGTCCAACTTCGCCGCCGGCGTCATGCTGATCGTGTTCCGCCCCTTCAAGGCCGGCGACTTCGTCGAGGCGGGCGGCGTTTCCGGCGTGGTGGAGTGCATCAAGATCTTCAGCACCACCATGCGCACCGGCGACAACAAGGAAGTCATCGTGCCCAACGGTCAGATCTACGGCGACACCATCGTCAACTACTCCGCCCGCGATACCCGCCGCGTGGATATGGTGTTCGGCATCGGCTACGACGACGACATCAAGCAGGCCAAGGCGATCATCCTGGACGTCATCGGTCGAGATGAGCGCATCCTGGACGAGCCGGCGCCGGTAGTGAACGTGGCGGAGCTGGCGGACAGCAGCGTCAACTTGAATGTGCGCCCGTGGGTGACCAGCAGCGACTATTGGGCGGTACGCTCGGACCTGCTGGAAAACATCAAGGCAGCCTTTGACGACGCCGGCATATCCATCCCGTATCCGCAGCGCGACGTGCACCTGCACGAGGTCAAGGCCTCGGGCTAGCAGCGTCGCCCGGAGCGCTCAGGACGACCCGACCCGGCATGACCGATCTGCTGCTCCCCCTGCTGGACTGGATACGCGCCCATCCCGATCAAGCGGGCTGGGTGGTATTCGCCATGGCGCTGGCCGAATCGCTGGCCATCGTCGGGGTGCTCATCCCGGGCGTGGTGATCCTGATCGGGGCCGGCACCCTGATCGGCGCCGGCGTGCTGAATTTCTGGACGATGTGCGCCTGGGCCGTCGCCGGTGCCGTGGTGGGCGACGGCCTGAGCTACTGGCTCGGGCATCACTTCGACTACCTCACCGCCCGCTTCCGCTGGTTTCGCCTGCATCCGGACCATCTGGAGAAAGGCGAGCGTTTCTTCCGCAAATACGGCGCGCTGGGCGTCGCGGCCGGGCGCTTCTTCGGGCCGCTGCGCGCTATCGTGCCGTTGATCGCCGGGCTACTGCATATGCCGCCACACAAGTTTTACCTCGCCAATGTCCTGTCGGCGCTGGTATGGGCGCCGGCCTATCTGGCGCCGGGCATGGCGCTGGGCGAAGCGGCGCATCAGGGTGGGTTACAGGTATTGCTGTGGCCCGCCGCCGGCCTGACGATATTCGTCACCGGCTGGCTTGTGGTAGTCGGCATCAGGAAGCGGCGGCGTCGATCAGGGCCGCCACCCGATTGAGCTGCTCCAGCGGCTGATTCATCTCCAGCAAGGTCTGGCGCTGGCTGGTTTTGAGATTCATCAGCTCAGCCAAGCGGGCGGCCAACCAGGCCGCGTCGTCCTGCGACTTTATGCCGCTGTAGGGTTCGAGTTTCGGCAACACCTGTTCTACCCAGTCCGCTTGAGCACGGTAACGCGCTGGCACCGGAACCACCGGCAGCGCGGGGAACAGGTCGATGCTGGCACGGACCAACTGGTCGCTGCCCACCTGCCGTTCGCGCACCCGAAAACGCTCGGTGCCGATGGCGCGAATGGTCAGCAGCCCGTCGTCGCCCTGATCCCAGTCGACGATACGGGCCAGACAGCCGATCTCGTGGCTGGCGGCAGCTACGCCAGTCTCACCGCCCTTGGTGATCAACACCACGCCGAACGGACGCTGCGTCTTCATGCATTCCGACACCATCTTCAGGTAACGGGGCTCGAAGATGCGCAGTGGCAACGGCCCGCCGGGCAGCAGCACGGTGTGTAGCGGGAACAGCGGCACGTCTTCCAGGATCGAAGCCATTCGGGTCAGCCGCGTTCGGCATCGCCCCAGCGGGGCATCAGCCGGTGCTCGACCGCCAGGTGATCCAGCACCCGGGCGACCATGTAGTCCACCAGGTCATCCAGCGTTCGTGCCCCCTGATAAAAACCCGGGTTGGCGGGCATGATCACCGCACCCGCCTGGGACAAGGTCAGCATGTTTTGCAGGTGGATGGTGGAAAACGGTGTTTCGCGCACCACCAGGATGAGCTTGCGCCGCTCCTTCAGCATCACATCGGCCACCCGATCGATCAGGTCGTCACAGACCCCGTGGGCGATGGATGCCAGGGTGCCGGTAGTGCATGGACAGACCACCATGGCGGCCGGGGGATTGGAGCCCGATGCCACCGGCGCCGTCCACTGCTGGCGGCCGTAGACCCGCAACTGCCCGGCTGCCGCCGCGAAGCGTTGGGTCAAAAAGGCCTCCGCGTCAGCCGGTCGCCCCGGCATCTCGATACCAGCCTCCATTTGCAGCACCACCTGCGCGGCCTGGGAGTACAACACATGGACGGTACGCCCGGCCAAGATCAATTGTTCGATCAGACGTAAGCCGTAGGCGGCCCCGGATGCCCCGGTCAGGGCGACGGCGATGGCTTGCTGCGCGTTTCTCTCTGTCATGGTGCGGTATTTAACCATGGACGGCGAACCGGCTGTCCGCGCATGTTCTGCTGTTGAGCTGGCTGATTCGGCTTGGGACCCGACACGCCCCGCGAAACACAACCGATCTCACGGTTGGACCCCGCCATGCGTATTACCGTGCTGCGACCCCGCCTGCAACCCTGCCCGACGCCGGAGCGCCATGCCGGTTCAACCACCTGCGATAGCCGCTGTCCCGACACGCTACCGCTCGCCACACATGACGGCCCGGGCCCCGGGCACCCTTGCCAAGCGGGCCTCATTGGCCGCCCTGCTCGTCGCGCTCGGTCCCGCTGCGGATGCCGCTGACCGCTACCGGCGCGATCAGATCGCGCACCTCAGTGCGGAACCGGCCAACACCGGCACCATCGTAATAGCTGCCCGCCCACGATCCGAGACCCGGTATTTCTGCCCCGGCGCCAGACTGACCGAGACGAACAGCGCCGTGCGGCTGGTGCTGGTTCGCTGCCCGGTCAACGCCACCTGCCCGGTGGATGTGCTGGCCATGCATGAATCCACATCGCCGGGCGTGGTGTTCATTCGCGCCCCGGATGCCGACAAGCAGGTGGTGGTGGCTTACCCGTCAGGGGATGTCACGGTCTGGCCCTGACCACAGCCGGCCACTGCTCGCCCAACTGTCCACCTTCCACACTTCCGGCAAGCCAGCGTAGGGCACAATAAGCGAGGCGATTGCGCCATATCCAATCCGCCGCGCAGCGGCACAAAGCCTTGTGTTGTGCGGCACAATCCGACTTCGCCTGATCGCACCCTACGCGCATCGTCCCCTTTTCCTTCCTGTCTGACAGGCTTCGGCGCTGGATTTCTCGGAAAACCGGACATCGGCCGACCCACGGACAGACGTCCGGCGCTATAGTTGACAGCAGTCACCTCCGGAGTGCCTCGTGATCCGACGCCAGCCGACCTTCGCCCTGGTATTTGCCGCCTTGCTGTACTGCCAAGCGGGCTGGGCCGATGACACGCGCATCGAACTGATCGAACTGAAGGGGCGCCCCGCCGCCGAGCTGATCCCCCTGCTTCAGCCTCTGGTGGCGCCCGACGGCGCCATCACCGGCACCGGTTACCGATTGATCGTACGCGGCACCGCCGAGCAACAACGGGCGATCCGTCAGCTGCTGGACCAGCTGGACCAAGCACCCAAGCGTCTGCTGATCACCGTCCAGATGGGGCAGCTCAGTCAGGCGGAACAGCAACAAGCGCAACTGGGCATACGGGCCCAAACCCAAGGCGCCGCCGTGACGCTGGGCGCAGCGCCCGAGGACAGCGCAACCATCAGGCTGCGCAGCACCCGCAGCGTCAGCGACGCCGTGGATCGCCATCAGGTCCAAACACTGGAAGGCAAACCCACCTTCATCGTGACCGGGAGCGAACACCCCTACCTGACCCGAGTCGAGACCTGGCAATATCCCAGGGGTGCCACGGGCGGCGCCTTGGATCTCGCCTACAAGCAAGCAAAGTCGGGGTTCTATGCGCTGGCCAATGTGCGCGGCAACGACGTCGTGATACGCATCAGCCCGCAGCGTGAGCGCTTCGATGAGCAGGGCGGCGGCACCATTGACAGCCAGCACGTGGAGACCACGGTGTCCGGCCCTCTGGGCGGCTGGATACGGATCGGGGCAGCCGGCACTGCCACGACCGGAGGCCAGACCGGCGTCGGTCTTTCGGCAAGCACCACCGAGGTGGACGCGCGTCCGGTTTGGATCAAGGTGACGCTTGAGCCCTGACGGTCGCGCGGCCTAACACCCTGGGGACACGGCCCCGGTCCGTGACGAGGGTGTCAATCTGCACCGGCGACGAACAGGTACGACCGGTGGTCAGGCCAATGCGTCGAGCAGCTTGCCGTGCACGCCGCCGAAACCGCCGTTGCTCATCACCACGATGGTGTCTCCCGCGTGGGCGACCGCGCTGACGGTGGCCACCAGATCGCCGACGTCCGTGAAAACACCCAACTTGCCGCTGATCGCGTTCAAGGTCCGCGCCGGCTCCCAGTCCAACTCGCCGCCATCGTACAGAAACACCTGGTCGGCGATATCCAGGGCCTGAGGCAGCTCCCGGGCGTGGACCCCGGCCTTCATGGTGTTGGATCGCGGCTCCAGCACCACCATGATGCGGCCTTCTCCAACCCGGGCGCGCAACCCGGCGAGGGTACTGCCGATAGCGGTGGGATGATGAGCAAAGTCGTCATAGACGGCGATGCCGTTGATCTCCCCGCGCAGCTCCATACGTCGCTTGACGCCGCTAAAGGCATTGAGCGCGGCCACGCCCGCTGCCGGCGGCACCCCGGCGTGGCGAGCCGCGGCCAGGGCGGCCAGGGCATTGGCCAGGTTATGGCGACCGGTGTGCGGCCAATCGATGCGACCGACCACATCGCGCTCGCAAACCACGTCGAACACACTATTGTCCGCCTTGTGCGGCACCGCATGCCATGTGGCTTCGATGAACGGATCGAAGTGTTCCACCGGACTCCAGCAACCCATATCCAACACATCGTGCAGGTTGCCGTCGTTCAACGGCGAGATCACCAGGCCGTTGCCGTGCACGGTGCGCAACAGGTGATGGAACTGCCGCTGAATGGCCTCCAGATCCTCGAAGATGTCGGCGTGGTCGAACTCCAGGTTGTTCAACACCGCGGTGCGCGGCCGGTAGTGCACGAACTTGGAACGCTTGTCGAAGAATGCAGTGTCGTATTCGTCCGCTTCGACCACGAAGAAGGTACCGCCGCCGGCGCGGGCCGACACACCGAAGTTGCTCGGCACGCCGCCGATCAGAAAGCCCGGTTCGAGTCCGGCGTGTTCGAGTATCCATGCCAGCATCGACGCGGTGGTGGTCTTGCCGTGTGTGCCGGCCACGCCGAGCACCCAGCGTCCATGCAGCACGTGCTCGGCCAGCCATTGCGGCCCAGAGGTGTAACGCAGCCCGCGACCCAGCACCGCTTCGACCGCCGGATTGCCGCGCGAAAGCGCGTTGCCGATCACCACCATGTCCGGCACCGGCTCCAACTGATCCGGGTCCCAGCCTTCGGTCAAGCCGATTCCGGCTTCGGCCAGTTGGTCGCTCATCGGCGGATAGACATTGGCGTCGCTGCCGGTGACCTTGTGACCCAGGGCGCTCGCCAGTTGCGCGATACCCCCCATGAAGGTGCCGCAAATGCCGAGGATGTGAATATGCATGACTGACGATTTCCTTTCAGGGTCCGGCCGCCGGGACGGCGAACAGGTTGCCCACGATCACGAAGCTTACGGCGCTGACACCCACCGCCAAGGCGATACCCGCCGGGAACGACTGGTCCAGAGCGTGACGAAGGATATGTCCCATCGCCACGTGAACCCAGACCAGCAACAACAGAATCAACAAACCGGCCCCGACGCCGTCGGCACCCAAGGTCAGGCCCTGCACCACCACGATAATCGCGTCATACAAGGCGCCCACGCCGTATAACGCGGTCACGGTTTGCATCAGACGCGGCAGGCGATTGTTGACCGACAACAGCAACCAGACCATCGCCGCGACCACCGTAACGTCCGTCAGGTTGGCCAACAGGGCCTGCCAGATGCTGCCGAAGTAACGGCTGCCGCCCAGTGTGCCAACGGCAACGTTCGCCGCCACGGTCAGCGCGAGCAACAACGGTGAAGCCGGCAGGTCCTGGGGCGCCTGTTGCAAGCGGGCCAGCCGGTAGAAGAATCGCAGCAGTTCGATCACGGCAGACGTATCGTCATGAGTTGAAGGGCATCATACCGGGCCGGTGCCGGGTCGCAAGGCGGCCAGTGGTATGCTTGGCCCACATCACACGGGATAACCCATGCAGGAACTCTTTGTCGATACCCCAGAAGGCCTCGTCGATCTGGCCGCGCAACTCGCCGGCAGCGAATGGCTGGCGCTGGACACCGAATTCATCCGCGAAAAAACCTATTGGCCCCGGCTCTGCCTGATCCAGGTAAGCAACGGCGAGATCGCCGCGGGCGTGGACGTGCTGGCGCTCGATGACCTGAAGCCGCTACTCGACGTGCTCTACGACGGCCATATCATCAAGGTCTTTCACGCCGCACGGCAGGACCTAGAGATTTTTCTCCACGACTGGGGGCACATCCCCCTGCCCCTGTTCGACACCCAACCGGCCGCGGCGCTGCTCGGCCACGGCGACCAGATCGGCTATGCCAAGCTGGTCAAGGCGGTGCTCGGGGTCAACCTGCCCAAGGACCAATCCCGCACCGACTGGTCGCTGCGGCCGCTGGACCAGGCGCAGTTGCGCTACGCATTGGATGACGTCATCTACCTCGGCCAACTCTATACCGAGATGCGCGGCAGCCTATCGGAGCGCGATCGCCTGCAGTGGCTGGCCGCGGACTTTGCCGACCTGGCCGATCCCGCCACCTACCTGCCGGACCCCATGCTCACCTGGAAGAAGGTCAAGGGGCGCCAACCGTTGCGCGGCGCCCAACTGGCGGTGCTGCAACAATTGGCCGCCTGGCGTGAACAACGCGCCCGGGAGCTGGACCGACCGCGCAAATGGATACTCAAGGACGAGGTGCTTACCGACCTGGCCCGTCGCACCCCCAAGGACATGACGTCGTTGGGCAAGGTACGGGGCCTTGAGCCTGGTATCATCCGCAACCAGGGTGAGGCCCTGCTGGCGCTGATCGCCGCCGGACGGGCCACCCCCAAGGCCCAATGGCCCAGCGACCGCCGTCCCGGCGCACCGCTGAGCCATCAACAGGAGGCCTTGGTGGATCTGCTCAGCGCCGCGCTGCGCCTGATCGCCGCGGAACACCAGCTGTCGCCCACCGCGATCGCCAATCGCAAGGACCTGGACAAGCTGGTCCGTGGCGAACAGGACATCGAGCTGCTGCACGGCTGGCGACGCACGGTCGCCGGCGAGCCGCTGCTGGCCGTGGCACACGGCGAATGGCAGCTGCTGATAACCGAAAGCGGACCGCAGCTGATCCCGGCCCGCATTGACCACTGACGATTGCATCGAAAGCCGCCGCCCACCGGCGACGATCTCTCGAACGACGTTTGCGTAGCCGCGTCAACGCACCTTGAACTGCCCCACCAACCCCTGCAGGTCATCGGACAGGCGCGCCAGGTCCGCACTGGCGCGCGCGGTTTCTGCCGCACCCGCCGCGGTTTGCTCGGACATGTCCTGGATGCGTACCACGTTATGGTTGATTTCCTCGGCCACCGCGCCCTGCTCCTCGGCCGCAGCCGCGATCTGGGTATTCATCTGGACGATGGTGTCCACGGCGCGGCCGATGGAATCCAACGAGGCACCCGCATTCTGCGCGGTTTCGACGGTGTCGCGGGCCCGATCACGACTGAGCGACATCGCCTCCACCGCCTGATTGGCGCCCCCCTGCAGCGTCTCGATCAGTGCCTCGATCTCCGCCGTGGACTGTTGGGTGCGCTGTGCCAAGGTCCGCACCTCGTCGGCAACCACCGCGAAGCCGCGACCTTGCTCACCGGCCCGTGCGGCCTCGATGGCGGCGTTCAATGCCAGCAGGTTGGTCTGTTCGGCGATGCTTTTGATCACATCGAGCACGGTGCCGATGTTCTCGCTGTCGCCCCGCAGCTTCTCGATGACACCCGCGGAGTCCTCGATCTCCTGGGCGAGACCGCCAATCGCCTCGGCGGTTCTCCGCACCACGGCTTGGCCGCCCTTGGATTCGCGCTCGGCTTCCGCAGCGGCGCTGGATGCCTGCTCGGCGTTCCCTGCCACTTCCTGCACGGTCGAGGTCATCTCGGCCATCGCTGTGGCCACCTGGGATGTTTCGAGCTTCTGGTTGCTGAGGCTGGCACCGGTCTTTTCGGTGATATCGGCCAACTGCACCGCCGCGTCCGCCGCCTGGGTGGTGGCGTTGGAGATGTCGCCGATGATGCCCTGCAGCTTTTCGACGAAGACATTGAAGTTGGTCCCCAGCTCGCCAATCTCATCCCGGGTGTTGACCGGAATGCGCTTGGTCAGATCGCCTTCGCCTTCCGCAATATCCTTCAGCATTGCATTGGTCGCGCGTAGCGGCACCAGGATCCCGCGGGTGATAAGGAACGCCACCAGGGAACCAACAACGATTGCCAGGAGGGTGCCGATCAGCGCTACCGCAACGGCAAACCCGGATGTTTCCTCCTGCTCGGCACCACGGACCCCAATGAGTTTTTCCTCCGCTGCCAACAGCTCCTGCAACTTGGCACGGCTGGCATCCATGAGGGACTTGCCCTGACCGGTTTCCATCATGCGGATCACGTCCTCGATGGTCTTGGTGTGCTGATTCATCGCCCGACGCGCCTCGATCTCGGGGTTGGCCGCCTGGACCAGCCACTGATCCACGCGATCCTCCACCAGCTGGATATCCGCGCGGCTGATCGCGGTGCCCGCCGCGAAATCGCCCAGCGCGCTGAGGTGCTCGCGGAGCGACGCATCGCCGGCCACATAGGGTTCCAACGATTCCTCTTTGCCGGACAGCAGAAAGCCCCGCTGGCCGGTTTCCATGTTGACCAAGTCCAGCGTCAGCGCGGTCACCAGGTATTCGCCGCGCAGATTCCCGTCGACCTTGTCCTCCAGCGTTTGCAACGCGGCCCGGATACTGTCGAAAATCTCTTTTCCCACGGTGCGGGACGAAACTTCGCGGAATCGGGCAATGGCCGCTGCCCCCCTGGCGACATGACGACGTGCCTCGATCTCCGGCAACGCGACTTCGTTCAGCCAACGCGCCTTGAGCGCCGCCACCGCCTGCCAGCGTTCGCCCTGGGCCGGGTTGTCGCTGGTCAGCTGCCTCCCCTGAGCGATCAACTTGTCGAATTGTTGCTGTCCTTTGGTGAACGGCTCCAGGTAGCTGTCGTCGCCAGCAATCAAGAATCCCCTTTGTCCGGTTTCCATATCGATCATGGCGGCCTGAACGCTTTCGGCGGTACGCATCACCTCATAGGTGTGATTCACCCATTTGGACGACTGCACCAGTGATTGGATGCCGAAATACACCACGGCCGAAACCACGACCATCAACAGCATGACGACGGTGTACCCGCCGACCAGTTTCACACCCAGCTTCATGCGGGCCAGAATATTCATTGCGCTTTCCTCTCCCCAAGAGCTTCAATGGCTCCATGCAAAAAAGCCGTGCCCGTGGCCTACCCAGGAGGGCGCCAACGCCGGCAGCACGATCAAGGAATCCCGGTCGGAGATCAGCGGGCTCACGCTCAACGGGTTCGGGCGGCGCCACCCAGCTGGGCCGCACCCGTAAGACGTGAGGAACGAACACAACGCCTGCACCCGCCTGGTCTCCGTGTGGACACTGCTCAAAAGCAGGCGCCGCGTTGCGCTCCTGTCCACCGAGGTCTCGGTTCGTATTCGTAAGCAATAACGACCAATACCCTAACTACTTTAGGGGTTATTTTGCCGGCGCTATGACGCCGACATCAGCTGCCGTAGATGTACTTCGGAAACCAGGTCGCCAACGACGGCCAGAGCGCGAGCACGCCCAGCATAAACACCTGAATGGCGATAAACGGTGCCACACCACGGTAGATGTCGCTGGTTTTCACCTCCGGCGGCGCGACGCCGCGCAGATAGAACAAGGCAAAACCGAACGGTGGCGTCAGGAAGGAGGTTTGCAGGTTGAGGGCGATCATCACCCCCAGCCAGACCGGGTCCAACCCCATCTGCAACAGGATCGGCCCGACGATGGGTACCACCACGAAGGTGATCTCGATGAAGTCGAGGATAAAGCCGAGCAGGAACATCACCAGCATCACGATGGCGACGGCACTGACCACCCCGCCGGGCAGGTTGTGCAACAACTCGCTGACGACTTCATCCCCACCGAAGCCCCGAAACACCAGCGAGAACAGCGCAGCACCGATAAAGATCAGGAACACCATGCTGGTGACCAGGGTGGTCTGGCGTACTACCTCGCGCAGGGTCGCCAGATTCAACTGGCGGCGCGTCGCCGCCAGCAGCATGGCACCGACGGCACCGACAGAGGCGGCCTCTGTGGGCGTGGCGACACCGGCAAGAATCGACCCGAGCACCGCGACAATCAGCGCCAACGGCGGCAACAGCACCTTGACCACCTGCATCCACAAGCCGGTGCCCACCTGGCGGTCAGCCGCTGGCATGGCCGGAACCTTGGCCGGCTTTAGCCAGGCCAACAACACCAGATAACCGATATACAGCACCACCAGCAGCAGGCCCGGCAACAAGGCGCCGAAAAACAGATCGCCAACGGACACGCTGTCCGGATTCCACACGCCCATGTTCAGCTGGGCCTGCTGGTATGCCGAAGACAGGACGTCGCCCAACAGCACCAGGATGATGGACGGCGGGATGATCTGCCCCAGGGTGCCGGCCGCACAAATAGTGCCGGTGGACACGCCGGGGTCGTAACCACGCTTGAGCATGGTGGGCAGCGACAGCAGGCCCATGGTGACCACCGTCGCACCGACGATGCCGGTGCTGGCGGCGAGCAGCATGCCGACGATGGTGACGCTGATACCGAGCCCGCCGCGCAGCGAGCCGAACAGGCTCGCCATGGTGTCGAGCAGGTTCTCGGCCACCCGCGAACGCTCCAGCATCACCCCCATGAACACGAACAACGGCACCGCAACCAGGGTCTCGTTGATCATGATGCCGTACAGCCGGTTGGGTAGTGCCTCCAGAAACGCGGGATCGAACAGGCCGAACCACTCACCGACCACCGCAAACAGCAACGATACGCCGGCCAGGCTGAATGCCACCGGGTAACCGGCGAGCAACACCAGCCCGACACCGAGAAACAGGATCAGCGGCATCCATTCTGTCATGCCGATACCTGCCCCTTGGCCGTGACGGTCATCAGCGCACGCAAGGCGTCGGCCAGCCCTTGGAGAATCAGCAACGCGGGCATAATCACCATCAGGCTCTTGAGCAGGAACACGCCGGGCAGCCCGCCGGCTTCCCGCGATCCCTCATGCACGTCCCAGGAGGACACCACGTAGGGCCAACTTTCCACGATGATGTACAGGCAGACCGGTAACAACAGCAGCAGGCTGCCCAGCAGATTCACCAGTGCCTGACCACGCGGGCCGAGCTTGCGATAAAAGATGTCGACCCGCACATGGCCGTCGTGGCGCAAGGTATAGGCGGCCGCGAGCATGAACACCATCCCGTGCAGGTAGGTCACCGATTCCTGCAGGGCGATGGAACCCCAATCGGAGGCATAGCGCAGTACCACGATGGCGAAGGTCACCAGCACCATCGCGGCGGTCAACCAGGCGATGGTGCGACCGGTCACATCGGCCACAGCATCCAACAAGCTTGCCAGTCGGTTCACCTGTCCGCCCTCAAAGCCGACTTGCAGCTGGACCCGCCAACACCACAAGGCCGCACTGGGCGGCCCTGTGGTACGACACGGCTAATGCACCCAACGACGGTCTACCAGCGAAACAGAATCCACTGATTCACGGAATCAGTGACCGGGCCTTCCTGACGCATGTCCAATTCGCCGTCGCCATTGCTATCGACGAAGTAGTACGGTGGGCCGACAGCCGGCACCACCCGCACCAGGGTCAACTGCCCGTTCACCCGATACTCATAGGTGGTGCCCTTCTCACTCTGGGTGATGGTGACTTCCGGTTCGATCCCCTGACCATCCTCGATCACCGCGGGCGGCGGCGGGATATCCTCTATGATCGGCTCGGGCTGTTGCGCCAAAACGACCATGGGCGCCGTCAACATCAGGCTGTATACAAAGGCTTTCATTTCGATATCCCTGTGGGGGTCGGCGTATTGGCGCCATGCTATTACAGTTGCAGCAGGATTTCCTGTTCCTCGGGCGTCGGTTCGACGCCGCGCTCTTCGTAATGCGCGAAGATGGTGTCGACGATGTGCTGAGGCTCGTCGCAAACCGTGATCAAATCCATATCACCGGCACTGATGGTGCCCTGAGCCACCAGTGTGTCGCGGAACCAATCCAGCAGACCGCCCCAGAACGTCGCGTCGGCCAACACGATGGGAATACGACGGTTCTTACCTGTCTGTACCAGGGTGAGGATCTCCGCGAACTCGTCCAGGGTCCCGAACCCGCCCGGCAGCACTACATAGGCCGAGGCGTATTTGACGAACATCACCTTACGGGCGAAAAAGTGCCTGAAGCTGAGCGAAATATCCTGATAGGGGTTGGGTACCTGCTCGCGCGGCAATTCGATGTTGAGGCCGATGCTCGGCCCACGGCCCGCTTGCGCCCCCTTGTTGGCCGCCGCCATGATACCCGGTCCACCACCGCTGATGATGGAGAAACCGCCATCGGCGAGCAGTCGCGCCACCTGTTCGGCCTTGACGTACCATGGATGATCCGGCGGGGTGCGGGCGGAGCCGAAGATACTGACCGCAGGGCGGACCGGCGCTAGGCGCTCGAAGCCTTCGACGAACTCAGCCATGATCTGAAAAATACGCCACGACTCGCGGTTGAGTTCCGCCTCGACGCGGCGATGGCGATGGACCTGATCGTCACTGTCCATCCTTCCCCCTGGTGTATTGAACGGTGTCAAAGGCTTAGCATACAGGCTCAGCCACCCGCGCATCCGCCAGCAATTGCTTGAGCGCCAGTTCGAGGTCCTCAGGCATTGCCGGCTTGGTCAACACCTGCACCCCCGCGTAGCGGGTCTCCAGCCCGGCATCGCCACCGTAGCCGGTGGTGAACAGGAAGGGCACACCAATCTGCTGCAATCGGGATGCCACCGCGTCGCTGCTCTCCTTGCCGAGGTTCACATCCAGGATGGCAACATCGACCGGTCGATCCGACGCGCCGATTGCTGCCAGTGCCTGCGCACACGAGGTGAACGGTCCGACCACCTCGACCTCCCATTTCGCAAGCATCGATTCGTAGCTCATGCTGATCAATGGTTCGTCTTCCAGCACCAGCACCCGGGCGCCACGCAAGTCGATCTTGATACGCCGCGCCGGGGCCGCGGCGGATGCTGGCACCTCCAAATCGAGGGTGACGTCCGACGCGACCAGATCGATCAGGCAGACCAAGCCGCCCGGTCGAAAATCGAGCGAAACCTGCCCCCGATCCCCCATGGCCCTCTCGAGCAGCATGGAGCCGAAGCCAGACCGGGTCGGGGTTGCCACCGGTGCACTCGTCAGTTCGTGCCATTCCAGCCGCACGTGCTCGGAATCGAGTCGGGCCGACGATATCAACACCCGCCCCCCGGCGCTTGACAGCGCACCATGCTTCACGGCGTTCGTCATCAGTTCATGCACCACCAAAGCGAATCACTCCGCCGCCACCCGGTCCACCGCAATCGGGACCTGCAAGCGCATCTGCACGCGCTCACCGACACCGGCAAATATCGCCAGCTCAGTGCGGATGATCTCGGCGACCGGGATGGCCGGGCCTTTCTGCGGTTGCAGCAGATCCTGTGCGCGGCTCAACGCGCCCAGCCGATCCTCCATCGCTTGGGCAAACGTGTCCACATCCGTCGTATGGGTAGCCGATATCTGCACCAACGCCTTGACCATGGTGAGCATGTTGCGTACCCGGTGGTTCAATTCAGCGGTGACCAGGCGCAAATGCTCCTCGGTACGCTTGGTATCGGTAATGTCCAGCACATGCCCGATGAGCTGTGTCACCTCGCCGGTGGCGCGACAGATCGGCCGACCGGAGGCTCGAATCCAGCGGATTTCGCCATCTACGCGGCGGATACGACACTCAAACGTCCAATCGCGACGCCCTGTAAGGGCTTGGCTGTAGTACCTGTCCACCTCGGCGCGATCCTCCTTGACCACATGGTCCAGGAACATCTTGTACGTCCAGACGGGCAGCAGCTCCCGATAGCCGAAAATCTCGTCGTGACGCCTGTTACGCCATGCTTCGCCGGTTTGGATATCCAACTCCCAGACACCGATGTCGCCGGTAGCGAGCATCAACTGCCAGTGACCCTGACTGGACTGCGTAGTCGGTGTATAGGATTCTGTCATGGCATGCGAGGTCCTTCTGAGTGATAGAGAGCGCGTCCGGTCGCCCGAGACGATACTGTGGCGTTTCAACCCCGCCGGGGCAAGGGTAAATTGCCGGCTCAACCTGGGCAGCGCCTCGCTGCGGCGTAGTCCGTCCCGCCGCCAACAGGTAGCATACGGTCTCCTGCCAAGCGATACCTGATCGGATAGGAGCACCATGAAGACCGCCGTTATCGGCCTGGGCGCCATCGGCACGGGCATTGCCGCCAACCTGCACCGCGCGGGGCTGTTGCATCGCGCCTGGAACCGCTCCGCCGGACGCGCGCAGGCGCTGGCCGCCAAACACCCCGACGTGCCGCTGGCGGAAACGCTGCAGGATGCCGTGGCAGGTGCCGAACTGGTCATCAGCTGCGTTTCCACCGATGCCGACGTGGAGCAGATTATGAATCAGATTCTGCCCTACATTACCGCTGGTTGCGTGGTGTTGGATGCATCCACCGTGGCCGCGCAAACCGCCCGCAAGATCGCTGACAGGCTCGCCGAGGTGGGCGTGACATTTCTTGATGGCCCGGTCTCCGGCGGCAAGGAAGGCGCGGACAACGGCACCCTGGTGATGATGGTTGGGGGCGATGCGGACGCCCTGCTGCGCATCCGTCCGGCACTGGACGCGATCACCAGCCGCGTCGAACACATGGGCGACATCGGCAGCGGCCAAGTCACCAAGGCGGTCAACCAGGTGATGGTCGCCGGCATCAACAAGGCCGTTACCGAGGCCTTGGCGTTCGGCCAACGCCAGGGGCTGGACATGGACAAGGCCATCGACCTGCTGTCCGGCGGCGCCGGCGGCAGCTGGTTCCTCAAGGTGCGCGGGCCGACCCTGGTCAAGGAACTGTTCGAACCCGGCTTTCGACTGGCCTTGCACCACAAGGATCTGAAGATCTGCCAGACCATGGCCGCACAACTGGGCGCTCAGCTCCCGCTGGTGGAAATGACCTTGATCCACTATCAGAGATTGATCGAGGCGGGTCACGGCGACGAGGATATCTCGGCGCTGTTCCGCCAGAAAAAAACCCTTTTCGATCCCCACTAAGCATTCTTGCACGCAGTAACCCATGGCAGAACTCAATCCCCGCCAATCCGAGGCGGTCCGCTATCTGAACGGCCCCCTGCTGGTGCTGGCCGGCGCCGGTTCCGGCAAGACCCGCGTGATCACTCGCAAGATCGCCCACCTGATCGGTGAAGCGGGGGTGCCCGCTCGCCACATCGCCGCGGTGACCTTCACCAACAAGGCAGCACGAGAGATGAAGGCACGGGTCGGCGAACTGCTCAAAGGCATGGACGGACGCGGCCTGATGGTCAGCACCTTCCACACCCTGGGGCTGACCATCCTGAAGAAGGAACACAAGGTCGCCGGGCTGCGGCCCGGGTTCTCCATCCTGGACGAGCAGGACGTCAAGCAGCTCATGAAGGAGCTGACCAAACGCGACGACATGGATGACGCCTTCATCGATCAGGCACGCTGGCAGATTTCCGCCTGGAAGAACGACTTGGTCGACCCGCAAAGTGCCGTCAGTCTGGCCGAGGATCAACGACAACTGGCCTTCGCCCACCTGTATGACGGCTACCGCCGGGCACTATCCGCCTACAATGCGGTGGATTTCGACGATCTGATCCTGCGCCCGGTGGAGATGTTTCGTGATCACCCCGAGGTGCTCGAACGCTGGGACAACAGGATCCGCTATCTGTTGGTGGACGAGTACCAGGACACCAACGGCGCCCAGTACGAACTGGTCAAACTGCTGGTGGGGGTGCGCGGCGCACTCACGGTGGTGGGCGACGACGACCAGTCGATCTACGCCTGGCGTGGCGCGCGGCCTGAAAACCTGGCGCGCTTACAGCAGGACTATCCGCACCTGAAGGTGGTCAAGCTGGAGCAGAACTATCGCTCAACAGCGCGTATCCTCGGCGCCGCCAACCGGCTGATCGCCAACAACCCGCACGTGTTCGACAAGGCCCTGTGGAGCGACATCGGCCACGGCGAGCCGATCCGCGTCCTGTCCTGCAAGGACGAGGAGCAGGAAGCCGAGCGGGTGATCACCGAGATCCTGCATCACAAGTTTCAGACCCGCACCGCGTTCGGCGACTATGCCATCCTGTACCGCGGCAACCACCAGGCGCGTCCTTTCGAGAAGGCATTGCGCACCCACAACATCCCGTACTTTCTGTCCGGCGGCACCGCCTTCTTCTCCCGCGCCGAGATCAAGGACGTGATGGCCTACCTGCGCCTGCTGGCCAACCCGGACGACGACACCGCCTTCCTGCGGGTGATCAATACCCCGCGCCGTGAGATCGGCCCCGGCACCGTCGAAAAGCTGTCGACCTACGCCGGGCAACGGGGCTGTACCCTGCTCGCCGCCTGCGACGAACTCGGCATCGAGCAGACCATCACCGGCCGCCCGCTGGCTCGCCTGAAGGAATTCCATCGCTGGGTCTGGCGCATGGCGAAAGAGGCGGCAGAGGATCACCCGGTCCAGACAGTGCGCCAACTGCTGCGCGACCTGGACTACGAGACCTGGCTGCTGCAGACCAGCCCTACCGACGCTGCGGCCGAACGGCGCTGGAAGAACGTGCTGGAATTGGTGGACTGGCTGGATCGTCTGCACCAGGACGAACTCAAGGGCGACACCTTGGCCGAGATGGTTCGTCACCTGGCGCTGATGGACGTACTCGAACGCCAGGACGAGGAAGCCGGCGGCGACCGCGTGGCATTGATGACCCTGCACGCATCCAAGGGCCTGGAGTTCCCCCACGTGTTTCTGGTGGGTATGGAAGAGGAACTGCTGCCACACCGCACCAGCATTGAAGAAGAAAACATCGAGGAAGAGCGGCGGCTGGCCTATGTCGGCATCACCCGTGCCCAGCGCACCCTGACCATGACACTGGCACGCAAACGCCGCCGTGGTGGCGAACACGTCAGCTGCGAGCCCAGTCGTTTTCTGAAAGAACTGCCCGCCGACGACCTGGAATGGCAGGGACGCGATGGCGACATGAGCGCCGAACAAAGGAAACAGCGCGGCAGTGCCCACCTGGCCAATCTGAAGGCCCTGTTGGGCGACAATTAAGACGCCTCTGAGGCTGTCCCGGGCCAACAGGGACGCGACCCGAATTCGCCGATTCGCGGCCCAAAACCATGTGACAGCCGGCTATTGCCAAGATCGGCTGCAAATGAAGTTATGCACGGCGACGCCAGGCTCGACGTGCACGACTGTTCAGGCGTCCCTTAGGGAAGCTCTGATTGAATCCCTCAAATAAGGCAAAATCAATTCACTCGTGTGCCACAGAAAGATCGACCGGATGAAGCAACAAAGTTTCGCCTCACTGAGCTACGCGGCAAAGAAGCGCAAGACCCGCAAAGAGCT
>JASBTJ010000079.1 GCA_030148485.1 Gammaproteobacteria bacterium
GGGAGAGGGTTAGGGTGAGGGGAATACACGCAAATGGCCTAAAACGGGCAAATATACAGGCGCATTGCTCCCTCACCCCCGGCCCCTCTCCCGGGGGGAGAGGGGTGAATTGCGCACTTTCGCGTAAGTGGGACAGCAGTGGGTCGCCGCCGCCTTTTTCTTCGCCAACATCCTTTTTTGGCAGGAATCCGGGTACTTCGACGCGGACGCTGAAACCAAGCCGCTGCTACACACCTGGTCTCTTTCTGTCGAAGAACAGTTTTACATACTGTTCCCGCTCCTGTTGCTTGTCCTAAGCAAGTACGCGCGGCGTACTGCGTTGGTTTGGTTTGGCTTGGCGTGGCTTGCATGTCATCGTTCGCTATCGCGACGTGGGCCGTTGGCACACACCCGAATGCCGCTTTCTATCTTCTCAGCAGCCGTGCCTGGGAGTTGGGGTTGGGCGCTTTGCTGGCGCTCAGGTTAATCCCGACTATCAGCCATGTAGGCTACGCGAACGCACTGGGGGGAATTGGCTTATCGGCAATTCTGGGCGGTGTTTTCTTCTACGACGCGACCACCCCCTTTCCAGGCCCTGCAGCGCTGGCACCATGTATTGGCGCCGTGCTCGTAATTTACAGTGGAACACATCAGCGGACATGGGTCTCGCGTCTGCTGAGTCTGCCGCCCCTGGTTTGGATCGGACTCATATCGTATTCCCTGTATCTCTGGCATTGGCCCATCCTGGTCTCTCTTCGGCATGTGACGCCCGAGCCCCCCACCGACATTCAGATCGCTTCCGCAATCGGACTGACATTTCTACTGGCCGGCATATCGTGGAGGTTCGTTGAAACACCTTTCCGGCGTCGGACGCGGATTCTGAACAGGCCGCGGGTATTGGGAGCCGCCGTAACGGCTATCGTACTTGCCGGGCTCGCCGGCATTGTTATCGTCCATCAGAAGGGTGTTTACTTTCGGGTGCCGCCGATCGCGTTGGAATTGGCATTGACTGCGCGTGACCGGCCACGGTTCGATGCGTGCCAGCGGCTCACAGGAGACGATGTGCGAGCTGGAAAGCTATGTACCATCGGTCCCCGTGATCAGCCGCCAAGCGTCTTGATATGGGGCGATTCGCACGCCTATGCGCTTATGCCCTTGTTGGCGGACATGGCAACAGAATGTGGTGTTTCCGGAATCTATGCGCCGCAAGGGGCATGCGCGCCCTTGCTCGGGGTGAAGCGACTGGACCCTGTCGGATCGCCTGAGTGTTTGGATTTTAATTTGGCGATACCTGACATCCTGCGCGCCACGCCAAGCATCAAGACCACGCTTTTGATCGCGCGATGGGCAGAAAACTTCGAGCCACAACGGTTTAAGTCTTGGGCGCCACCGCTGGTGCTCCACGACACGCTGCAACCCGGGTCGAATGACGATAATCGCGCCGTATTCAAGCGAGCGATTACCCGAACCTTGGCGACGTTGGCCGCTATGGGGCAGTCCGTGGCGATCGTCACCCAGGTGCCCGACTTGCCCTTCAATGCCCCCCGATACCTGGCGACGCGAGCAATGTTCGGCGACGAATTGATCCAGAGCGTCGACCAAACAAGCTATCTCGCTCGACAACGAGGTGTGTCGTCGCTGTTTGAAAATCTACAGCCGCGTTACCGGCTGTCCTTTATTCACCCCGAACATTGGCTATGCCAGAACGGTCGATGTGCTTTGTTCCGGAACAACGTGTTGCTCTATCGGGACGACACACATCTATCGGTGCGCGGCAGCGAGGTGGTGCGTCCCGCATTTGAGCCATTCTTTTCCAAACAAGCGGGTTCACCGATGACCGTCTCATCCTCACGGGCGGCGTCATCGCAAACGACGATCCAGTGAGTACGCATTGGTGAAACAGATCGGCCCCGCCCGTGGCTCCGTTCGTGGTTCGCGCGGGTCTCCGGGTGGTCCGCTGGATTTTCGCGCAACTTAACATCCCTCCCTTGACAAGCTAGGCTGACCAACTAAAGTGTTAACCAAATGGTTAACAATGGATCCCCACAGCTGGACCGGATATTTTCCGCGATTGCCGACCCGACGCGTCGGACCATGTTGCAGCGGCTTGCGGGAGGTGAAATGTCGGTGTCGGAGCTGGCGCAACCGTTCAAGCTGTCCAAGCCGGCGATCAGCAAGCATATCAAGGTGCTGGAAAACGCAGGCTTGTTGCAGCGGCGAGTGGACGGTCGGGTGCACCGCTGCCGCTTATCGCCCAAGCCCTTGAGTGCGGCAGCGCAGTGGATCGCCTTTTATGAACCGTTCTGGCAGACCAAGCTGGACGCACTTGGCGAGCATCTGAAACGCAACCCCAAGCACAAGGAGTAGCGCGATGGGCAACTCGGCGGCACGCGAACACTCACAGAGGCTGACCGTCGAACGTCGGTTCGACGCACCGCCGCATGAGGTGTTCGCCGCCTGGACGGATGCCGAGCAATTGGCCCGCTGGTTCGCGCCTTTGGGATATGCGGTAACCGATGTCCAACTCGATCTGGTCGTCGGTGGCGCCTACCGGATCATGTTGCGCGCACCCGACGGTCCAGTCATCCGCCACGCGGGACGGTACGTCGATATCTCACCGCCGACACGGTTGGCCTTCACCTGGATCCTGGACGGCACAGGCTGTTGTGACAGCGATATCGATCACATCGATACCCTGGTCAATATCGAGTTCGAGGCCTTGCAAGGCGCCACCCGCGTTGTGCTCACGCATGAACGCCTGCCCGATCCCAACACCCGGGAAGGCCATGCCATTGGGTGGCAGACTTGTATGGACGGCCTGGCCGGTTATCTGACACACACCACGGCCTGACGGCGGCACGACCCGTTGTGGAACCAGTGCGCGTCAATTGTAAACCATACGGTTAACATTCGATTGCATGAGGAACACGCCATGGATGAAATACTGCATCGCATCACGATTGAAAACTCACCCCATGAGGTGTATCGGGCGTTGACCGAGCAAAGGGGGTTGAGCGCCTGGTGGACTCGGGCTCAGGCTAAGCCGCAGGCCGGCAGCATGGCGCGGTTCGTGTTCGGGCCCAATGACGAGCATGTGGTGGAGATGGCCGTGACCCGGTTGGTCCCGGACCGGCAGGTAGTATGGCGATGTGTGACCGGTCCCTGGGTCGACACGGATGATTTCACGTTCGACATCGAGCCCCATGAACGTGGCGCCGTGCTGGACTTTTCTCACCGTCGTTGGCCGGAGGCAGACAGCTTCTATCGCCACTGCAACAGCAAGTGGGGATTCTTTCTCGGGGTGAGTCTGAAGCGCTATCTGGAAACCGGTCAGGGGCTGCCAAGCCCGCAGGATCCGGCCATTTGATTCCACAGTTGTCCTGAACCGCCGCGTCAGGCTACTCGGCTGTGCGTTCGGAGCGAGACCCGAGCGACTCGACACCGGGTTACGGGGGGGGTCGCTCGGGTGCGCGGGTCAAAGCTTACGTGGTTTAGAACTTGGCACCGGCCCAAAGCCACAACTTGTTGGTGTCCACCTTGCCGGAGTCGCCTTTGTAGCTGGCGTACTTGATGCCGGCATTGAAGTTCTTCGATAGCTTGCGGGAATAGACCAGGTCCAGTTCGTTGCCCAGGTCGTCCACCGTGGCACTCGGCTTGTCGGCCTTGAAGTCGTGATAGACCACTTTCCAACCGCCGCCGAACAGCTTGCCGTTCAGCGAGACATAGGTGTCGACCAGGCCCTGCGCCGGGGTGCTGAGGAACTGATCGCTCCAGCCGTTGAATTTGTGCAAGGTGGCCAAGGGGGTCGAGAATCCATAGGCCCCGTTGTCCGAACCGAGCACCTCATAACCGATCTTGCCGGTGATGCCGCTGAAGGTCGCGCCGGCTTCCAGGAACAAATAGTCCGCGTCATGGCTGACGGCTGCGGTTTCGTGGGACTGCTTGGCGTAGGAGGCGGTGTACAACAGCTTGGTAGTGCTGACGTCAGTCCCGCCGCTGAAGCGTACGCCATAGGTATCCATGGCGTTGTCGGTGCCGTTATCCACCTCAAGCAGATAACCGAAGCCCACCAGCTTGCCGTACGGTGTCGCGTAGGACACGTTGATCAAGTGGTCCTTCGACGCGACATCCGCGGCCTCGGCGAAGATACGATTACGGTTATTGATGTAGCCGTACATCAGTGCCAGCCCCGGCATCGGCGCGGCGTTCAGGGTCAGCGCGTCGAAGGTTTGGCGATCCTGCCGCCAGCCTACGTGCCCGACGAAGCGATGATCGTCCAGCGTGATGACCTGGCGACCCAGCTTCGCGGTGATCACGTCGTTCTTGTACTGCAGGAACCCCTGATCGACCTCGGTGGTTTCCGGATCGGCGATGACCGAATACAAGCCGGGATTGAAGCCGGTGGGGCCTACCGAATATTCGTCCACACCGCCAACAATGCGCACGTCTTCAAACTCGATCATGGCGGACAGGCCGTTGAAACTGCCGGTGGTGTATCCAAGTCGGGTACGCAAGGTCAGTGCCTTGGCATCCTGGAGGGCATTATCCTGTTCGACGGCCTCGTAGCGCAGACGCATGTCCAGGCTCGGCTTGCCTTCGGTGAGTGCCTCACTGATCGAATCAGCGACGGCAACGGGCATTTGGGTAAGAGACAGTCCTGCTAGCAGGGCGGGCACGGCGGTTTTCATCAACGAGTTACCTCACGTCGTTAGTCACAAAAATGTCGTAATTGCGATGCAACTAATGGCAAGAGGCGTGCCACAACGTCTGATACCAGGACATTCGTACGACCATGGTGCATTAAAGAGCTGCGTGCACCGCGCCCATTCTGCGTTTGCACCGGATTGAACAATGTGAAGAGTGGTATGGCGGTATCCGCGCGACGAGACAGGCGTTTGTCGCACTGTTTTTCGCGTCTTTCCTACCGGGCATCCCGACTGTTGCGCATCGCCTTGGGGCACTAGCGAGCAGATTTGATCGATAGCAATGCAGCATTGGGCTGGTACGGCATCGTTCGAGCTTGCGTCCGGCCGTTACCGTCGTCGGGATCGATACGGTGCTATTCAATGATCGTCACCGGGCATGGCAGGTACCCCGAGGGCATAATGGTTACCTTGCTTCTGTTTTAATGTTTCGGATAGGTTCGATGACGCTATATCCACTCCACCGCTTTTTACGCCGGGTCTTGGTGATATTCGCCTGCCTGCAGGTGGTCGCCACAGCGCGTGCCGACCCCTTGGCCGAGTTGTTGACGGGCGGGAATCAGTCGCCGGAAAGCGCAACCGATCGGGTGATCTCTTCCGCCAGCAGCAAAGCGGACGACGCACGCATCAGCCGCCGGCTGCAAACCATTTATTCCGAGGTCGAACAGCTGCGGGGGGTGTCCGCCAGTGTGAAAGGCGGAGTGGTGGTATTACAGGGTGAAGTGGATTCCGGCGCTACCGAAAGGAAAGCGGTGCAGTTCGCTCGTCAGATTGAGGGTGTCGTGGAGGTTCAGAACAACCTGACCGTCAACCGCGACCTGGGACGTCGATTGTCGTCCACCTGGGTCAAGATCGCGGGTTTGGGCGAGCAGCTGCTTGTGGGCCTGCCATTGTTTGCGATCGCCTTGAGCGTGTTTTTGCTGTTCTGGTTCATCGGGCGCTGGTTGGCTGCACGCCAAGCCGTATTCCGCCGCGTGACACCCAATTACTTCATCGCCAAACTGCTCGGCCAGCTGGCACAGCTGGTGTCTATTATCATGGGCCTGGTGCTGGCACTGGTGCTGCTCGATGCGACAGCGCTGATCGGCACCATCCTGGGCGCTGCGGGGATCATCGGCTTGGCCGTCGGTTTTGCGGTGCGGGACACGGTGGAGAACTACATCGCCAGTATTCTGCTCAGCATACGCAACCCGTTCGAGGTAAACGACACCGTCGATATCGACGGTCATCTCGGTAACGTGGTCAAGCTGACGTCCCGAGCGACGATTCTGCTGTCCCCCGATGGCAATGACATACGTATCCCGAACGCGCGGGTCTTCAAAGCGGTGATCGTCAATCTGACACGGCGCCCTGAGCGACGGTTCGAGTTCGACGTAGGCGTGGACCCCGGCCAGGATCTGGCCGCCGCCCAAGCCTTGGTGTTAAGCACCTTCGCCAACGTGACCGGTGTTCTAAAGGATCCCAAGCCACTTGCCATCGTGCAATCGCTCGGCGATTCCAACGTGGTGCTGCGCTGCTTTGGTTGGGTCGATCAACAGAGCGCCAGCTTTCCGAAGGTGCGAAGCGAGGCGATCCGTTCGGTCAAACACGCCTTCGACCAGGCAGGTATCGTGATGCCTGAGCCGGTCTATCAGGTTCGCTTGTCGAGCAGTGGGATCGGGGCCTTGGACGCACCGTTTCCAGCCCCCCGAGGGGAGTCGACCAAGCCCGTGCGGCCCGCCCCGACGCCGACCCAAACCACTACGGGCGACGTTTCCCCGGATCGGACCATAGAGCAAAAGGTGACCGAAGAAGATAGCGGCGGCGGCGATAATCTGCTTACCCCTGGCCAGGAGAAGGAGCTGTAACGCGTTCTCGCCAGCGACCCGCCGGCCGGTAGCGCGCTGCGGGTTTTGGGGCCTTCCGGTAAAGTAGCCCTGGGTCCGGCGGCATACGTTGACGCGCGCCATCAACACGCCTCGAGGGCAAATGGGTACGTTATGAATCCGATGGTCAAACGAATCGCCGCGCTGGCCGTGGTCGCCGCGCTCGGCTACTTCGGGCTGCTCAAAGAGCAGACACCTTGGTCGAACGACACGGTGCCGCGCGACAGCACTGTCGATGTCGCCCAGGACGGTCTGGCCGCTGCCTTTGAAAATCGTCGCAGCGATATCCAGGTAAAAGGGGAAGGGCGGGTAACGCGCTTGTTGCCCGACGACAATGAAGGATCACGTCACCAGAAGTTCATCCTGCGCCTGGCCAGCGGGCAATCGGTATTGATCGCCCACAACATCGATCTGGCACCGAGAATTCCCGACCTGCGTAAGGGCGACACGGTGGCGTTCTTTGGCGAATATGAGTGGAATGCGCGTGGCGGGGTGATCCACTGGACCCACCACGATCCCGCCGGTCGACATGTCGGCGGCTGGCTGAAGCACAGTGGCCGGATCTACGAATAACAGCAGACTCAGCGCCAGAAGTTGTCCCTCAGCAACGCGGTGACTTCATCGGCCCGGCCGCTCAACATCGCTTTCACGCCGAACATTGCGGTCGAGGTCACCTGGCCGGCGGTGATCTTGGCCGGCATCACCAGTTCCATGCGGTTGACCTTGACGTCCAGCAGAGCAGGGCCGTCGTGGTCCAGCCAGCGCTTCATGGCAGGTTCCAGTGCGTCCGCATTGTCAACCCGGGTACCGAACAGGCCACAGACCCGGGCGAGTGCGCCAAAGTCCGGGTTCTTCAGCTCGGTGAAACTGTCGAGCATGCCCTCGATACGCTGCTCCATCTCGACGAAGCCCAGCGAACTGTTGTTGAACACCAGCAGTTTGACGGGGATGTTTTCCTGCACCAGGGTGAGCAGATCCCCCAGCAACATGGTCAGTCCGCCATCGCCGCACAAGGCGATCACCTGTCGTTTGGGGTAGGCCAGCGCGATGCCCAGCGCCTGGGGATAGGCATTGGCCATGGTGCCGTGCAGCAGGATGGTGAGAAAACTGCGCTGGCCGTTGGCCTGCAGATGGCGCAGCAGCCAGACAATGGGCGAGCCGCCATCCGCAGTAAAGGCCGCGTCGTGA
>JASBTJ010000080.1 GCA_030148485.1 Gammaproteobacteria bacterium
TTATCTCGATGTCTACAATCATCATATTCCACAAAAAGCACTCGGGCATATCACGCCCATTCAGGCATTGAAACAGTGGCAGAAGGATCGGCCAGATTTATTTGTGAAGAAGGTTTATAACCACTCGGGACTAGACAGTTACATCTAGTGAAGCGACCAGCGTGTCATGTTCATAACTCGATTCGACCAGGGCCGCCCTACCCACAACTTCGGCCTTTTGAGTTACGTCCGTACATGCAACCACGCATTCTCCAGGCTCTACGACTTGGTCTGGTTTGAACTTGCCGGAATAGCTCTTAAAACCATCTTGTCTAAAGCCTCCACCTCTGTTGAATGACTTTAAAGTGACTAGGGCGGTGGGCGAATCCTCAAGCTCAGCGCTTTTATACGAGCGACCCCGAATCATCTCTGCAATTTTGTCCAGTGAGACAACCTCCCAGCCCTTTGGAATCAACCCCAACTCACTCTCAACCAGTTCCACCGGGAATAGGGCCTCGGTATCAGCGTCCATGCCGGAGGGCACTCGACCTTCCATCTTGGCCTTTACCGGGTCGAAGTCCACGAACCAGGACTTGAAGATGGCACGGGCCATGGCTTCAAAGTCTGTGGCGAGGGCACGGTTGTTCGCGATTTTATCGTCGATACATTCAAATAAGTTCGCAATCCTTTTCTGCTCATCGGCAGAAGGAATCGGTATCGCGAGATCCTTCAGTTTTTTTGTGTCGAGTTTTCCAGCTCCAATACCAGTGAATTCGAGCATATCCGTCAGCTGGTCTCGCAGCCCGAACAGACATGAGAAAAGATACTTTGGGCTGATGCCGTTGCGGGCCCGGATGGCTTTGATATCCTGATTGAACGCGACAGGTGAAATAACACGTGCGACCGGTATCCCTTTGAATAGACCGCTTCCACGAACTAATAAGAGGATGTCGTCTTTGATCGCTACTCGGCTACCTTGAGCAAGGCCATCAGGTGTAATGGTGGTGTCTGAGGAAGATACCCTCGTGTCCTTTAATGTTGTGGCACTGATCCATGGAATATCGCCATTCCAATATTCTTTCACGCCCTTCTTGGGAGTGCCTCCTGAGAAGAAATCAGCGATCTCTCCCAATGGCTTGTACGACCACTCAGACCTCATAGCCAAGCCCTACCAATTGATCGCGAATCTCTTCTTCCAATTCGCGTCCGCGTGCCATCCGATCCGCCACACGCGCCGTTAGCTCGGCCATCTTGTCATCGAAGACTTCGTCATCATCGTCGACGTCTACTGCGCCGACGTAGCGGCCCGGCGCTAAAGCGTAGTGGTGCTTCTCTATGTCTACATGGGACGCGGAAAAGCAGAAGCCAGGAACATCGGTGTAATCCTCACCATCACTGAAGTCTGAGTCTCTCCAGCGGTGGTAGGTGAGCGCGATTTCGTGCAATTCGTCATCGGTGAATGCGATCTGGGTGCGTGAGAGCTGTTCTGCCCCTTTCTTTCGGCAATCGATGAACAGCACCTGACCCTTGCGGTCGATGGTACCGTTCACGCCTGCCCCCTTGTCCTTGGAAATGAACCAGAGGCAGGCTGGGATCTGCGTATTTGTGAAGAGTTGCCCCGGCAAGGCGACCATGCACTCAACGAGGTCGCTCGTGATCAGGTTCTTTCGGATCTCACCTTCGCCAGAGGTCTGTGTGGTCATGGACCCATTCGCCAGTACGATGCCTGCACGCCCACGCTGTGATAGGCGACTCGCCATGTGTTGGAGCCAGGCATAGTTGGCATTGTTCTTGGGCGGCACACCCCAATGCCAGCGAGGATCGTCACTAAGCTGTTCGCCACCCCACTTGGAGATGTTGAAGGGCGGATTGGCCAGGATGTAGTCAGCTCGCAGGTTCGGATGCTGGTCGTTGGTGAAGGTGCTGCCGTAGGTGTTGCCCAGGTCTCCGCGCAGCCCGTGCACGGCAAGGTTCATCTTGCACAGCTTGCGTGTGGTGGCCATCAGCTCCTGGCCGTAGATGGGCAGGTCGCCGCTCTTGCCGAGTTGGTTTTCATGGGCATGCATGAACCGCAAGGACTGCACGAACATGCCACCAGAACCGCAGGCCGGGTCGTAGATCTTGCCCTTGAAAGGGGCAAGGATCTCGACCAGCAGGTTCACCACCGACTTGGGTGTATAGAATTCTCCGGCCTTCTGTCCTTCGGCCTTGGCGAATTCCCCGAGGAAGTATTCGTAGACCTCGCCAAAGATGTCTCGACTGCCGCGATCCTTGGGGTCGAACTTGAGCTTGGCCAATTCCTTCATCAGCTCGCCGAGCTTGCCGTCCTCCAACTCCAGGCGACCGAAATCTCGGTAGAGGACGCCAACCAACTCCGGGTTTTCGTCCTCGATGGCCTTCATCGCTTTGTCCAGCCGCTGGGCCAGGTCGTCGGCGGCCATGTGGACCAGCAGATCCTTGTACCGCGCACCCTCAGGCACCCAAATCACGTTGTCCTGGGTGTAGGCGTCGCGGTCTTCAGCCAACTCGGCGGCCATCTCCTGACGAAGCTCGGGGTCGACCACATACATGGGTGACTCCGGTTCAGCGAGCCGGTTCGTGATGACCTGGGCCTGCGCCTCGAACATGTCGCTGACGTACTTGAGGAACACCAGGGCCAATACCGGGTACTTGTATTCGGCGGCGGCGACAGAGCCTCGAAGGATGTTCGCGCTGTTCCAGAGGGTGGCTTTGAATTCTTGGCTTGTCACAGCTTCTTATTCTCCGTTCCCTGACCGGGATGCTTGTTATGGCTGCGGGCTCGCCGGGTTTTCCGGATAACCCTCGCGGGTGAGGGCGGCGTTGAGCGTCACCCGAGACACCCCGAAGTGCTTCGCCACCTCAGTCTTGGTGATATCCGGGTCTTGCAGCATCGCCGCCGCTTTGCGCACATCGTTCTTGGTCATCTTCAGTCGCCGACCGCCTTTGCGTCCCCGTGCCCTGGCGGCGGCAAGACCGGCTCTGGTGCGATCCGCAATGAGATTGTGCTCGAACTCCGCCAATGCTCCAAACAGGTGAAATACAAGCCGCCCGCCGGCACTGGAGGTGTCGATGTTCTCTGTCAGGGACTGGAAGGCCACCTCGCGGCCTTCCAGGCTGTGAACGATCTCCACCAAATCCTTCAATGACCTACCCAGGCGATCCAATCTCCAGACCACTAGGGTGTCACCCTTGCGCAGAATGCGCAGGCAAGCCTCCAGTTCAGGTCTGGCCCGGCTACGACCCGATACCTTCTCATGAAAGATCTCTTCACAGCCTGCCGCCTTCAACGCATCAAGCTGGAGATCCGGGTTCTGATCCTGGGTGGAAACTCGGGCGTAACCCACTAGCATAGTAAACGCACCTTTTCTTAACGAAGAAAACTTTACATAGTTACTTTACGCTCCGCAAGGCCATTTCCCGGTGATCTGCCAAGGCTGCGATCACGTAAAGAAAACGGTGGTTTTCTTCGCACTAAGGGCATGACCGAAATTGACGTACCTGCCCAAAAATCGTTAGGCTCGCGCCCCTTTGTATGTAAGGCGCTTTTCAGCCCAGGCTCGAAGTGCCGATAATCTTAGGCATCATGGATATCCGTCCTCTCATCCTTGCAGTATTGCGAGAAGCTCAGAGCCAAGGCATGGCTCCGATGTTGAGGACTACCCTCGTCAAATTCCTGTATCTGCTCGATGTCTACACCGCAGAGCACAATGCAGGTAAGCCGATCTCCGGCTCCGAATGGCGCTTTTTGCATTTCGGCCCTTTTTCCCCTCAGATCGCTAGTGTCCTTGAAGATCTCTCAGCTCAGCATGCCATGCTTGCTGATCAGCGTGAGACAGAGGATGGTGACAAAGAGTTTGTTCTCTACAGCCTGAGCGACTGGCAGCGCGTTGCTGATCTTCGTCAGCTTGGCATACCCGGATCAATCCAAACTCGGCTGCATGCTGACTTCAAACGATACGGAAAGGACCTGCCGAGTCTGCTGGATTACGTCTATTTCAGAACCACGCCGATGACTGATGCACAACCTGGCGACGTTCTCGACTTTTCTGGCTGTCTGCGGATTGCTCCCGAAGATGTTCGGCCCGTGCAAATGAACAAGCTGCGCCCAAAAGCCATCAAATTAGCGCGCAACAAGCTCCGTGAAATGATCACAAGCCGGAAGGCGCAGGAGCGTGTCGAACAAGGCCCCTATGACGAAGCCTACTACGCTGCGTTAAGCATTCTTGACGGGGATCCATTGGTGGCCGGCTTTGCTGGCCGTGCAAAGCTGAAGGTATAAGCGGCTCGGAAGACCACGGATGGGGATTCTTCAGGTATTCGACAATTTCTATGAGTCTGTTCCTGCGGGCACGGCGCCGGAGCCTGGGCATCTATATTGGGTCCCAACACCCAATGTGGACGAGGTTCCTCGAATCCTCGATGTAGAAAGGGCCACTGCTACTGAGCATGAGGTCACCAGCTACGAAATCCGAGAGGTCGCAAAGCATCACTTCACGAAACGTGAACGACTGCCTATCAAGCGCCTGAATCTCGGAGAGACCGAAGAACTACTCATCGCCAAAGCCAAGAAGCGCCTGGTTGTGGTCTTGGCATCTATCTCATCAGACGGCATTGGCACTCTGCCGGATGGTACGCAGAGGCGGCTCGCTAAGCACTTGGAGAAGCCGAGCTACTTGGTGGCTCCGCTATTCAGCACGACCACGATTATGGACCCTGGCACGTTTGGGCCAACTCTGGTTGCGAGGATCAGAGCGCTTAAATATCTCCACTTCTTCTGTTTGCCTGACAAGGCTCACCCGGACCGCCCGCGCTCTATTGTTCGCTTAGATCGAATATTTCCCACTTATCTAGGCAGAGGGTCAGAGCCTGCCGGCGACAAGATCCACGAAGAGCCGTTTGAAATCATTTTGTCGCAGTTCTCGATACTGTCTGGCGCGGTGTATCGCGAACCTTATGATTTGGCGAGAGAGCTGGTACAGGACGCACTTCCTGCTGAACTCGATGTCTGATGCTGGTGCGTTCCTGCTGATAGCAGCGCGTGCTTTCGTAGTGTCTATCCTTGTCCCGCCTCGTTGGACGTCATGAAAGGCGCGCTCTTTCAGCCTTTATTGTTCCCTCCGTCACTGATGATGGCGGCGTTTGCTTCACTCAGGCCGAAGACCAGAGCGCTCGTTGCTGAGCAAAGCGGCGTGAGCGAGCGCTCCATCCGCCGGATGGAAGTGAACTCGGACCCTCAACGACAAAGAAAGGCGCCAACGACTAGAAAGTATCTGTCGTTCCTTTCTCGAACAGTTCGTGAGATGTCCAACGACCGACTCGCCGGGATGGGGCTGATACACCGTATTCGCTTTCTCTATTACGGCGCAGGCGAGTGGCTATTGCTGCTGGACGAGATACGTTCCGCAACAGGGCTGCAACTCGTTCACACCGAGGTCCTTCTCCAGGAATATTGCAGGCTCTCGTTCGATACCTTCTGTGTGCGCCGAAGGGCTGAAGGCAATTTCCAGCAATTCAAATCCCTGCTATGGGATTCACCTGCGTTTGGCCGCATTTCCACAGCGGAAGAGAAAGCCAAGATTCTCGACGGAACCGATCGCACATCCATTCAGGCTGCGATTGGCTCACCACGTACAAAGATGCTGTTCGACATCATGGCCTGCCTAGAGGCAGAGATGTTTTACGAGCAATTTGGTGATCTGGACGAGTCTATCTTCAAAGACTTGTTCGACCCTCTCCAAGGAGAAACCCCTCGCGAGCGCCTAGTCCAACATTGGAGGTCGATTGCTGGTTCACCGCCTGTTACCCAGCAAGAGCTTGCCCAGATTCTTGGAGGCAATGACCTTGACTGTCCCACCAGTGAATACCCGTTCGAGCCTTGGGATGAACCAGAGAGTAGCTTGCGGCAGATAAAAGCAGGGGAGCACGAGATCAGCGAATGCACGACCAACAGGATATTGGCGGCACTTGCCCCGCACTATTCGGGAAACATTGAGGTTGAACGGGTGGTCATCCTTGCAGCTGGATTTCTCCAAGAGCTCCACCATGATCTAGTGGTGCTCAGCCAGAGCATGGGAATCTGGTCACAGTCTGACGTCGCGGAGTTGTATGGTAGCCACCGCAGGTTCTACCGCTACTGGAAATCTATCCTGACCGGCAATTGAGCCCACCAACCCTCTCAGGCCGGTGGGCTTGTGCTCGCTTAGTGTCCCGCCTTCTTGGCTGGCTGGGTCCAAGTGGGGTTCATCTGCTTCCCGCGATTGCCCTGATTCTGGTCGTACTGACGATTCGTACCAGAAGTGCCTTTGTTCGCGTTGGGCATGTTGGCGCTGTTGTTGGCGGGAGTGATCTTCTTACTCATCATGGATTCCTCTTTTGTCGTTCCATGACCAGAGAGACATTCTCTGGCTGCAACAGCAGCCTATGTGGACAAGATGATGGGCCGTGAGAATACGCTTTGGACAAACAGCCATTGCTCGCCGTTCAGAGGTAGGGCCACCTGAAGGAAGCTGCCACTTGCCTAGAGTCCAGATACAGACGAGACTTGGGCAATGGGACAAGCCTTAAACCATAGAAAAATCAGAGGGTTCAGCGAGGCCCAGCTTAGTCCAGATACAACAATATGTGACCTTTCCTCAGGCTATATCTCACTTAACCCGTTTATGGGCCGCTTCAGCCAAGTGGCCAAAGACCTTGTCCGCCAGGCCCCGACGGTCGCCTTAAGCGCCTCCAGGAAAGGCTAGGGCGCAGCGGTTGCCGATCAAAACCGGTCCATCCGAGGCCTGATCGCACGTAGCAGGCGGTGATGGCGTAGTGCAGCAACGAAGACATACCGGGGGGCGCGTTGTGCTCAAGGTCGTCTTGCCGCAGCACAGACAACGGCATCGGGACAACCCGGCGTCCCTTGCACGATCCCCGTCTTGGCCGACCCAGCCGCAGCGCCGGCTACGAGTCGGCGTCGATGATACGTTGACGCTCGGCGGCGGCTTTTTCCGCTTCTGTCTGTTCCGGCGCCGGCCCTCGCTCATCGGGCGCGGTATCAGAGAGGTCCTTTTCTGTCTCGTCCAGATCTGCGGAGAACCGGTCCGCTGTAGCCGCCGGCTCCGACTCGGGGTCAAGCCCCAGGTCCGCGAGGATATCATCGGGATTCGGCGTGGCGGGTGCCCCGGACTCGACGCCGGCTGCCGGTTCGGTTCCCTCATCCTCCGCCACGTCCTCGGCACTGGGCGCTTCGGCAGGCGACCCGGCAGCCGGCTCCGGGTCCAACCCCATATCGGCGAGGATATCGTCGGGATTCGGCGCAGGCGGGGTCGTGGATTCGGCGCGGGCCTCCGCGGCCACTGCCGAGTGCTCGGTCTCATCCTCGACGCCGGGCCCTTCCGCGGGCGACTCGGCGGCCGGCTCCGGCTCAGGGTCCAACCCCAGGTCAGCGAGGATGTCGTCGGGATTCGGTGCAGGCGGTGCAGCGGACGCCTCGGCGTCGGGCTCCAGGTCGGCTTTTCCCGAATCCTCGTCAGTGCCGTCCGGTTCCGACGGGCCGGGTGCGTCGCCTCCCTCATCGGCATTCGCGCCGGATACCCCGTCACCTTCGTCCCCAATGGCCTCTACCGTGGCCGGCGGGGACTCGGACGGGGCATCGTCGACGACTGTGATGTCGGCGGCTTCGCCGTCCTTGGAGAACACCGTGGAGTATTCACTGAGCATACGGCTCATGGTGTCCATGGTGATGCGCAACTCATCCGACAAGCGTTCGTTCTCGCCGCGCAGCCGGTCCATCTCGCCGTCATCCTCAAGCGGCATCGCGTCCGGGCCGGCCTCTGCCGACGAGGCCGACTCCTCGCCAGCCGGTTGTTCCGTGCCTCCTTCCAGCTCCCAGTAGGCGCTGGTGCCGGCCTCCACCTGCCCACCAAAACCGGCTGCCGCCGTGGCATCCCGTTTGCTGTAAATGGTTGCGAACGCCTGAATCAGCCCTACCTCGGCCTGATACAACGCCGTCACCGCAGCGTTCAAGGGCTCACCCTTCAGGCCATAACCGTCACCGAGGAAGGCGGCGATCTTGGCCACCCGCTGATCCCGGTGCTTGCGTGTTTTCGCAACCAACGCCTGAATCGCCTTGCGGTCCCGCCGCTGGGCGGCGATGCCACGCAACCACGCGACGAACAACAACAACACCAGAACCAGCAATATCTCGCTGGCGGACAGCAGCAACCAGAACCATTCCTCAGCCATCAGGTCTTCTCCGCTGCGTCGCCGCTGTCGGCGTCCGGGGCAGTTTCACCGGCCTCGGCACCCGCGGGGGCTTCGCTCTCGGCAACCTGAATCGGCTCATCACCCAGCAGGTCCAGATCGTCGACCGCACCGCGACGCTTGCGTCGGATCAGCCAGAACGCCACTCCGCCAAGCAGCAATAACACGTTCACACCACCGAAGATCACCGTCGGAACCACCCAATCCGTCCCTTCGTCTTCCACCGGGGCTTCCTCCACCACCGGCGGCGATTCGCCTTTTTCCTCCGTTGCCGATTCCGTCGGGGCCGGCTCCTTGAGCGCGGGTGCGGCCTCCGTAACCGGTTGTTCCGCGACCACGGCGACCGGCTCCGTCCCCGGCGCGTAGATCGGCCCGTACTCATGGTCGAGGTGGGTGCCCAGGCGGCTCACGCCGACCAGACGGGCAAACACCGGCAGACTGGGGTCGATGGGCGCACGATAGGCCCCGGCGTCTTCCGACACCGCCTGAATCGCCTGCTTCTCGCCCGCGGCGGTTTGCTGCCACAGCGTCACCTGAGCGCCGTCCAGCCGCATCACGGCGCGATCGACATGCATCTCGGCGACAACCGCTCCACCGTCATCCTTGACCACCCGGACCTTGGCAGGCTCCAGCACCGACAGCACGTGGCGCTGTTCACGCAGGAAGGTGGCGCTCTCGGCCGCCACGATGAGATCCAACTCGGCATGGGGTTGGCGCTCGGTGAACTTCATGCTGTAGCGGCCGTCACCGGATTTGACGTCGCCCTTTTGGCCCTTGTCATTCAGCGGTTGCGGCGCCAGCCCGATGTCGCTGACGGTTTCGGCCCGCATCTCCACCAGATCGAGGAAGGCGCGGCGAGTGATTAGATGGCCGTCGTTGGTCAGAAACGCCGTCACCGGCAGGGTATCGCCCACGGCGATGCGTGCCGGCACCTCCGAAACCCGGAGCTTGAGGTCGGTCACCACCATCACCCGGTTGTCGGGATCGATTTCCGCCGTCAACGACCACTCGCCGGATTCCGGATCGCGAACGGTAATCAGGTCATAGCCGGTATCCTGATGCCAAGTCACGTAGACGGGGGCATCGTCGCGCCCGAAGCTCTTGCCGGTCGGACTGGTCAGGCGAGGCGGTTCTGCATCCGGCGACCGGAACAGCAGCACGGTCGCTTCGCGGATGGTGTTGTCCACCTGGAACTTGTTGTTCTTGAGCGGCACCCCGGTTGGCTTGCCGGCCTGCTCGAACAAGCGCAAGAAGACCCGCTGCAGTTCATCGGCGGTTTCGATCTGTTGATACCAACCGCCGGTTTCCCGGGCGAGTTGTTCCAGAAGATCATGGTCGGCCCGCGCCGACAGTGCGATGGTATGGATCTTCGCGTCCATGGCGCGGATCTGCGGGACCAGTTGTTCTAGGATACGGCGACGGGATGCGGCGCTCTCCGCCTTGTTCTTGGATATGTCCACCACGCCATCGGTCAACAGCAACAGGTTACGGCGGTGGGTGGGCTTGCTGCCTTCCCACTGGCGGATTGCGCGCTGCATGACCCGTTCGATGTTGGTGAACATGCCAGGCGAATTGATTTTCTCGGACGCCGCCAGCGCCTTGCGCTTCCAGGCCTCGTCCACCGGACCCGGTTGGACCAATTCGGCAGCATACTTGGCGAAGGTCCAGACACCGGCCTCGGTACCCGGTTGCAACAGCCCCACCAACATCCGCAATGCCGGGCGTCGCAGATTCTGCGGGTCGTTCTGTTTCATGCTGCCCGAGATGTCGATCAACACCCGTATGTCGGCGTTGTCCGGCTCCGCCGCCCACGTTGGCGCGCCGATCACCATCAGCCAGGCTGTCAAGATCGCCAGTAGCGTCCGTAACGCTCGCCCCATGTCTGTCTCCCCGGTCACGGCGCTGCCGTGCCATTCCGAAATCATTTCCTAGGAAGGTAGCGGCCGATGGCGCGGAATTTTTAGGCAGAATCAGCGTGATAGGGGCTACGCTCGCCGTCAGGCTGATAGCCGAAGCGGCGATAGGTCCACAGGTATTGCGCTGGGCAGGTGCGCACGACGTGCTCCACGCCCGCATTCAAGGCCGTCGCGGCAGTGGCGTCATCCTCATCCGCGACCGCCGGATCCGCCTCCGTGAAGTGCAAGCGATAACGGCCGCCGGGCAGGCGCTCGGCCCATGTGAAAAGCACCGGCGCACCGGAGCGCCTTGCCAGCCGGCTGAACAGCGTCATGGTCCAGGCGGGCTGTCCGAAGAAGGACGCGAACACCCCTGCCCCCTTGCCGAGCTTAGGCTGCTGATCCGGCAGGATGGTCACCATCTCGCCTTTTTTCAGCGCCCCGTACATGGCGCGGATCGCCGACGCGCCGATGGGCACCAGGGTCGCGCCCTGACGACTTCGCCCGGTCACGATCAGCGCCTCCAGGCCGGCCTGGCGCGGCGGCCGATAAAGAATGGTCGCCGGCGCCAAGGACGCCAAGGCATGTACCCCGACCTCCCAGTTGCCCTGGTGCGGGGCCGCCACCAGAACCCCTTTGCCCAGCGCCAGTTTCTCGCGCATCAGGGCACCGCCATCAGCAATCTCGATGTGGCGCATCCAATACCGGGCCGGGCGGCTCCAGGCGGCCGGCATTTCCATCAGGGTACGGGTGTTTTCGCGCAACACCTTGCGTAGCAGGCGTTTGCGCTCGGCAGCGGCCATATCCGGGAACGCCAGCCGCAGATTCACCCTGGCGATATGCCTTTCCTTGCTGGGCAGCCAGCATAGCAAGCCGCCGATCAACCAGCCCAATCCGCGCACCAAGGGCAGCGGAACAGCGGCAAAGACTTTGATCAGACGAATGAACAAGGTGTGGCTTCCAGGTCGGGATTGCGCATTATAACGGCCGCAGCAGAGGATACATGGGCTATAAACCAATACACCGATCATCATTCGCTGCATTGAGGGGTTTCATCATGACCGTTGCCCAACCAACCGGCGTGTCGGCCCAACAAGCCTGGCAGATGCTGCAAGACGACCCGCGGGCCGTGCTGGTGGATATCCGCTCATCCATGGAATACCTGTTTGTCGGCCACCCGAAGGGATCCGTGCACGTCCCGTGGATCGACGAACCGGACTGGGAGGTGAACCCGCACTTCGTGACGGATATTCGCAAGTTGCTGCTTGGTGGCGTGGTGTGTGACAGCGACGATGGTTGTGCCCCGGTGATTCTGATCTGCCGCAGCGGCAAACGCTCTCTGGACGCCGGGCGGACCTTGCTGGGCGCAGGGCTCAGCAAGGTCTACCACGTGGATGATGGCTTCGAGGGCGACCTCGACGAGCACCATCATCGCAGCACCCGAAACGGCTGGCGCCATGAGGGCCTGCCCTGGGAGCAATGCTGACCCACAGACCCGCCGGCCCCGCGTGTTAAACTCGCTGCGGTTTTTCCGGCCGGTGCTGGATGTTGACTCACGCCCTTGGACAATCGGACGATGTGCTGCGTTGCGGCGACGTCATACTGGACGCGCTGCTGGCGCGCTATGGGCTTACCATCCGTCAGGTGGGCCCCAGCGCGCCCATACCGGGTTCGCACTGGGGCGATCCCGAGGCCGGATTGATCGGCCACTGCCTGTACGTGCGCGCCGACACGCCGGTCCACTCGGCGCTTCACGAGGCCTGCCACTTCATCTGCATGGACAGCGGGCGACGCGCCGTGCTGCACACCGACGCGGGCGGTGACGTCGCGGAGGAAAACGGCGTCTGCTATCTGCAAGTACTGCTCGCCGAGCATGTCCCGGGCATGGGCCGGAGGCGTATGTTCGCGGACATGGATGCCTGGGGCTACAGCTTTCGCCTGGGCAGCAGCAGCGCCTGGTTCGAGCAGGATGCGGCGGACGCACACCAATGGTTGTTGAGCCACGACCTGATCGACACCCAACAGCAACCCACTTGGCGGCTGCGCCGCTGACGGTCGACTGTCAATGCATTAACGGATGGATTCATGATCAAGAAATGCCTGTTTCCCGCTGCCGGTTACGGCACCCGCTTTCTGCCTGCCACCAAGGCCATGCCGAAGGAGGTGCTGCCGATCGTCAACAAGCCGCTGATCCAGTACGGGGTGGAAGAGGCGATGAACGCCGGCATGAAAAACATCGGCATCATCACCGGCCGCGGCAAGCGCGCCATCGAGGACCACTTCGATATCAGCTACGAACTGGAGCATCAGATCAGCGGCACCAGCAAGGAAGGCTATCTGCAGAGCATCCGCAAGATCATCGAAGAGTGCACCTTTTCCTACACCCGTCAGGTGCAGATGAAGGGACTCGGTCACGCGATCCTGTCCGGCGAGACCCTGATCGGCAACGAGCCGTTCGGCGTGGTGTTCGCCGATGACCTGTGTGTCGGCAACGGTGATGGCAGCGTGCTGGCGCAAATGGTGCGGGTATACCAGAAGTACCGCTGTTCCATCGTCGCCATCGAAGAGGTCCCGACCGACGAAACGCACAAGTACGGCGTGATCGCCGGCTCGGAGCTGGAAGACGGGATCTTCGTCATCTCGGACATGGTGGAAAAACCTGCGCCGGAGGATGCGCCGTCGAATCTCGCCATCATTGGGCGCTACATCCTCACTCCCGACATCTTCGAGATCCTGCGCAATACCCAGCCGGGCAAGAACGACGAAGTGCAGATCACCGACGCGCTGCTAACCCAGGCGACCAACAACATGGTGCTGGCATACAAGTTCAAGAGGCGCCGCTTCGACTGCGGCAGCGTAGACGGCTTTGTCGCCGCCACCAACCACTTCTACGACGAATACAAAAACGGCTGATCGGATTACCCAAGGAAGCGCTGAACAAGTCCGTCCTGGACTTCTCAGCGCACGCTACGCGGCAAACGCGGTTTGCAGCTTGCTTAAAAATCAGTCACTTGCAGTGACCGATTCTGGCGCCCGCCTTGTACCACGGAACCTCTGAACGTTTCAGCGGTGACCTAAGCGTTGGCGAACAGCCGGAAAAAAGCCGCCGCCTTGTCCAGTGACTCCTGGTACTCGGCGTCGGGCTGGGAGTCGGCGACGATGCCGCCCCCGGCCCAGTAGCGCACCTCCCCATCCTGAATGGTCAGCGTACGGATGGCGATGCTGGTATCCATCGCGCCATCCACACCCACCCAGCCGATCGCCCCGCAGTAGACACCCCGGGCCGCGTGCTCCAACTCGTCGATGATCTGCATCGCGCGCAGTTTGGGCGCGCCGGTGATGGAACCGCCGGGAAAGCTGGCCGCAAGCAGATCCCAGGCATCCCGCTCGGCGCTCAATTCGCCGGTCACCGTGCTGACCAGATGATGAACCGTCGCAAAACTCTCCACGGCGAACAACTGCGGCACGCGGATACTGCCCGGTCGACAGACACGCCCCAGGTCGTTGCGCAGCAGATCCACGATCATCAGGTTTTCCGCGCGGTCCTTGGCACTGTCTACCAGCCCGGCACGGCTGCGCGCGTCCGCGGCCGGGTCGTGCAACACGGGCCGCGTACCTTTGATCGGCCGGGTAGTCACCCGGCCTTGCATCAAGCCGAGAAACTGCTCCGGCGACGAACTGAGCACCTGCGCAAAGGGCAGGTTCAGGTAGGCGCCATAAGGCGCCGGGTTGAACTGTCGCAATCGACGGTACGCGCCCCAGGGTGATCCGCTCCATCCGGCACGAAAGCGTTGCGCATAATTAACCTGATAGCAGTCACCGTCCCGTATGTAGCGTTGGATGCGGTCGAAGGCGGCGCGATACTGCGTCGCCGACGTGTCCGACGCAATCTCGGTGGTCAGCGCGAACGGCGCGGCCTGCTCCGGCGTACCGGCGGCGTCGTGCCAGGTCTCCTTGCAGGTCGCCCAGACGCCGGCCGCGTCCTCGCCGCGACCGACCCACCAGGCCTGGCGGGCCAGGTGATCCACCAACAACGCCCAGTCGTAGACCCCGACCACCATCTGGGGCATGCCATCCGGCACCTGTGGCTCCGGCAGGCGGTGCAAGCGGCGTCCCAGGTCGTAGCTGAAGTAACCCATGGCCCCGCCGCTGAAGGGCAACTGCGGCAACGGCTCACGGGTCGGTCCCAGCAGGGCACGGAGCAAGGCGAACGGGTCGCCGACGACCTGTTCAGTGGTACCGTCACGCCAGTCCAGCCGGCTCTGCACTCCGTCGTTCACCACTCCGACCACGGGACGGGCGACCAGAATGTCGTAGCGCCCGGACGTGATGGCCGGCCGACCGCTGTCCAGCCATATCGCCCAAGGCTGATCCGCCAACGGCGCGAACCAGGCACTGACATCGGCGCGATAGGGTAAGGGCTCGACCCGGAGCGGGCCGGCGAGCACGTCGGTCCTCAATCGTGCACCAGGTATCGCCAGCGGTCGTTGTCCGGGGTACCGGTCAAGGCACTGTCCGCGGGCGGCTGCCAGTCCACAAAGCGGTCTATGCGCGCCGCCAGCTCGAAGTCGCGGTCGGTGATGCCGTCGGCATCATGCGAGACGAGGGATACCGTCACACTCCCCCAACCCAGCTGAATGTCCGGGTGATGCCAAGCCTGCTCGGCCACATGGCCGATGGCGTTGGTCAGCATCAAGGCGGTGCGAAAATCCGCCGTCCTGAAGGTCCGGCACAGGCGACCGTCGGCCAGTTCCCAGGCAGGCAGATCCCGCGCCAGTTTGTGGCGAACCTGGTCGCTCGAGTACACATCGGATTCGGCCATGCTCGGACTCCATCGTGTAGATGAATGGACCGGTATTGTAACCGACCCGTCGGGGCAACCAGTCTACGGGCCTGAACACGCGACCACCTAAAGTTCAAAGGCGCCGCACTGCTGTCCCACTTACGCGAAAGTGCGCAATTCACCCCTCTCCCCCCGGGAGAGGGGCCGGGGGTGAGGGAGCAATGCGCCTGTATATTTGCCCGTTTTAGGCCATTTGCGTGTATTCCCCTCACCCTAACCCTCTCCC
>JASBTJ010000089.1 GCA_030148485.1 Gammaproteobacteria bacterium
ACGTGCGTTTTGTTGAGGACAACTGGGAATCCCCCACCCTGGGCGCCTGGGGTCTGGGCTGGGAGGTGTGGCTGAACGGCATGGAGGTCACCCAGTTCACCTATTTCCAACAGGTGGGCGGGCTGGACTGCCGCCCGGTGACCGGTGAGATCACCTACGGTCTGGAACGTATCGCCATGTATCTGCAGGGCGTGGAGAGCGTCTATGATCTGGTGTGGACGATCGGTCCCCAAGGGCCGGTGACCTACGGCGACGTGTTCCATCAGAACGAGGTGGAGCAGTCGGCTTACAACTTCGAACACGCCGACGTGGACTACCTGTTCGGTTTCTTCGACCAGTGCGAAAAACAATCCAATAAGCTCATCGAGGCGGGCCTGCCGCTGCCGGCCTACGAGCAGATGCTCAAGGCCTCCCACGCCTTCAACCTGCTGGACGCGCGCCACGCCATCTCGGTGACCGAGCGCCAGCGCTTCATTCTGCGGGTACGCGCGCTGTCGCGCGCCGTGGCCCAAGCCTATTTCGACCGGCGCGAGGCGCTGGGTTTCCCGATGTGCGACCAGACCCCGGAGGCGTCCAATGGCTGACTCGGCCGATGTGCTGTTTGAACTCGGCACCGAGGAACTGCCGCCGGTCGCCCTGAAGAAACTGTCCGAGGCCCTGACCCGCGAGTTCGTCGCCGGGCTGGCGGCCGCCGGGTTGACTCACGGCGAGGTGGTGCCCTATGCCGCGCCGCGCCGCCTGGCCTTGCTGGTGCGGGACTGTGCCACCGGTACCCCGGACAAGCAGGTCGAACGCCGTGGCCCCGCGCTGCAGGCCGCCTTCGATGGCGATGGCAACCCCACTAAGGCCGCCGAGGGCTTCGCCCGTTCTTGCGGCACCACCGTGGACCAGTTACAAAAGCTGGAGACCGACAAGGGCACTTGGCTGGCCTACACCATCAGCGAGCAGGGCAAGCCCGCCGCCGAACTGCTGCCAGGCATAGCCGAGCAGGCGCTGAACAAACTGCCGATCCACAAGCGCATGCGCTGGGGGGCGTCCGACGCCCAGTTCGTGCGCCCGGTGCACTGGCTGTTGTTCCTACACGGCAGCGAGGTGGTGCCCTGTACCATCCTGGACGCCGTCGCCGGCAACCAGACCTACGGTCATCGCTTCCACCACCCCGCCGCCATCACCGTCTACAACCCGGCCGATTACGCCGATACCCTGGCCAATCTCGGCCATGTGGTCGCCGACTTCCAGGCGCGGCGCGACCGGATCCGCGAGCAGGTTGTTGCTACCGCCGACACACTGGGGGGCCGGGCGGACCTGGACGACAACCTGCTGGACGAGGTCACCGCGCTGAACGAATGGCCCGTACCGGTGGCTGGCGCCTTCGAGGAAAAATACCTCGCGGTGCCCCACGAAGCCCTGGTCCTGACCATGAAACAGAACCAGAAGTACTTCCCGCTGTTCGACCCGGACGGTCAGGTGATGAACCACTTCATCACCATCGCCAACATCGACAGCAGCGACCCGGGCGTCATTCGCGAGGGTAACGAGCGCGTCGTTCGCCCGCGGCTGGCGGACGCCATGTTCTTCTGGACCCAGGACGGCAAGAAACGGCTCGAAGACCGCCGCGAGTCACTCGGCTCGGTGGTGTTCCAGAAGGGTCTCGGCAGCATGGCGGACAAGAGTGAGCGCGTGGCGGATCTGGCCGCCGATATCGCCGAGCGGATCGGCGGCGATCCAGCGCTGGCCCGTCGCGCCGGACTGCTGTCGCGCTGCGACCTGATGACCGAGATGGTCTTCGAGTTCCCCGAGATGCAGGGTGTGATGGGACGCTACCAGGCGCGCCGCGACGGTGAGCTGCCGGAACTGGCCCAGGCCATGGACGAATTTTACATGCCGCGCTTCTCCGGCGATCAGCTGCCCGAGACCAAGACCGGTCAGGCCATTGCCCTGGCGGACAAGATCGATACCCTGGTGGGTATCTTCGGCATCGGCGAAAAGCCCACCGGCGACAAGGACCCATTCGCCTTGCGCCGGGCCGCGTTGGGCGCGCTACGTATCCTGCAGGAAAGACAGCTCGACCTCGATCTGCCCGCGCTGTTGGCAAAAGCCGGGGCACAGCTGGGTGATCGACTGAGCGACACCGCTGCCCCAGCCGAGGTTTACGACTTCATGCTCGAACGGCTCAAGGGACTGTATGTCGATCAGGGTATGGCGGCCGATCTGTTCGACGCGGTAGCCAGTGTCCGGCCGGCCAGCGTGGCGGACTTCGACGCCCGTATGCGGGCCGTTGCGGATTTTCGCAGCTTGCCCGAGGCGGACGCCCTGGCCGCCGCCAACAAACGCATTCGCAATATCCTGAGAAAGACCGACGAGACGATTCCCGACAGCGTCGACCCCACCTTGTTCGACAGCGAGGCCGAACACGCATTTGCGTCCAGCGTGGTGGGCGCGTCGACCGCCATTGCTCCGCTGCTCGGTGCCGGGGACTATGGTGCCGCACTCAAATCGTTGGCCGCCTTGCAGGCACCAGTGGATAAATTCTTCGACGACGTGATGGTGATTGCGGACGATGCCGCCGTGCGCGGTAATCGGTTACGACTACTCACCGATTTGGGTAGCTTGTTCCTGAACGTCGCCGACGTGTCCCGACTCCAAGGCTGAAGTCCGGTCTCCGTAGGGTGCGATAACCAAAGGGCATTGCACCGCATCAAACCCCGCCGCGCAGCGGCACCGCGCCGGGCGTGGCTGGATGGCAGTGATCGGATCGGTTACGGTCCGTCGCGCTGGCCCGTGTCACCCCCTTTCGGTACGCTTGTGCCGGTTCTGGCTATCGGATCGGACATCACCTTGAGCAAGCTGGTCATTCTCGCCCGCGACGGCGTGATCAATCTGGACCTCGGGCGCCCGATCCGCGACCCGGACGACTGGCAGCCGATCCCCGGCAGCCTGGAGGCGATTGCACGACTCAGCCAAGCCGGGTTTTTGGTCACGGTGGCGACCAATCAACCCGGGTTGGCGCTTGGGTCGCTGGATCTGGACGCACTCAACGCGGTGCATCACCGCCTGCATGACCGGCTGGACCGCGTGGGCGGACACCTGGTGGCGATCGCGTATTGTCCCCACGGCCCGGCTGAAGGCTGCGACTGCCGCAAACCCCAGGCCGGTATGCACCGCTGTCTGCTGGAGCGTTTCGGCGTCGTCGGCGCGGACGCCATTGTGGTCGGTGATCGACCTACCGACCTGGCCCCGGCCCACGCGCTGGGTGCCCGCGCGATATGGGTTCGTACCGGACGAGTGGTCGATACCTGCAACGACGACAACGTCGAAGTATTCGACGACTTGTCCCAGGTGGCCACTGTTTTACTGAAAGAGGATTGATTGAACATGTTGTTGTGGATTCGCTCGGTGAGCTATTTCGTACTCATGGCGCTCACCGTCGTGCTGTTCGGCCTGCCGCTAGCCCTGCTCGGCTGGCTGATGCCGCTCGATTGGCGGCACGCCATTGCCAACGGCTGGGGACACGCCAATCTCTGGCTGATGAAATTGGTGTGTGGACTTACTTACACGATAGAGGGTATGGAACATATACCTTCGGGCGGCGCGATCATCATGTGCAAGCATCAATCGACGTGGGAAACCCTGGCCTTTCGCGGTCTCTTCCCACGCACCCAAGCGTGGGTGCTGAAACGCGAGCTGATGTGGGTGCCTGTGTTGGGTTGGGCGATGGCGATGGTCCACCCTATCGCCATCGACCGCAGCGCGGGACGCAAAGCGATCAAACAGATTGTCGATCAGGGCAAGGCCATGCTCGGCGGCGGTCGCAATGTCATCATCTTCCCCGAAGGGACGCGTACCGCACCGGGAGAACGGCGTCGCTATGGCATCGGTGGGGGTATCCTCGCCGTCAAGGCCCAAGCGCCCGTGATCCCGGTCGCCCACAATGCCGGCGTATTTTGGGCCAGACGGGGTATCCTGAAATATCCGGGTGTGATCCAGGTGGTCATTGGCCCGCCTATCGATCCGGCCGGAAAGGATGCCGGCGAGCTGATGACGATCGTCGAGGACTGGATCGAAGGTCATCAGGACCGCCTGCCAGCCACCCTTGCAGCCGCCCGGAAGGCGGACCGGGACAATCCCTGCTGAACGGTTGTCCCGTGCCGAGGGTTGTCTGTGGATAACTCTGTTGAAAAACCCCGCTTAGGCAGCGCCTGAGCGGGGTTTTTCAATTACACGAAAATATGGATCAAACGTCTATATTCTCCACCGTAAGCGCATTTTTCTCGATAAAATCGCGCCTTGGCTCCACTTGATCACCCATCAGCGTGGTGAATATCTGATCAGATCCCACCGCATCCTCTATATTCACACGCAGCAGTCGCCGTGTGGATGGATCCATGGTGGTTTCCCACAACTGCTCGGGATTCATCTCGCCCAAACCCTTGTAGCGTTGGATATGCTGACCACGCTTCGCTTCTTCCATCAGCCATTCCAAGGCCTGACGGAAACTGCTCACCGGGCGCTCTTTTTCACCCCGTTTCACATAGGCGTCGGCACCGAGCAAACCGTCCAGCTGCTCGCCGAGTTCGCGCATGCGCCGGTAGTCGCTACCGCGGAAGAACTCCATCGGGAGGAAGCGCTCATTGGCGATACCATGGGTACGGCGCTCCATTCGGATCGCTTCCGGGTGTTCGTCGTTGGCGGCAACCTGCTCCACCGCGTAACTGTCGGATACACCCAGGTCCGGGTTGAGTCGCCCGGACAACTCGGCCAGCCAGGCATCCATACCGCCAGGAGCGGCAAGCATCTCTTCGGTCACGGTCGGCAGATATACCAACTGCTCGATCAGTCGATCGTCATAGCGGCGGGATAGCCGGCCCACCAAGGTCATGACACCGACAAAACGGGCAGCCAGATCACCCAATGCGGCCTCGGCCAAGGGAGGGGCACCCTCGGTCACGTGCAGCGAAGCGCCATCCAACGCAGTGCGCAGGAGATAAGCGTTCAGCTCGCTGTCGTCCTTCAGGTAGGTTTCCTGCTTGCCCTTCTTGACCTTGTACAACGGTGGCTGGGCGATATAGACGTGACCGCGCTCGATCAACTCCGGCATCTGACGATAGAAGAATGTCAGCAACAAGGTACGGATATGCGCGCCGTCCACATCGGCATCGGTCATGATGATGATGCGGTGGTAGCGCAATTTGTCCGGATTGAATTCCTCGCGTCCGATGCCGCAGCCCAGGGCGGTAATCAGGGTGCCCACCTCGGCGGAAGACAGCATCTTGTCGAACCGGGCTTTTTCGACATTCAGAATTTTACCTTTCAGCGGCAGGATGGCCTGTGACCGGCGGTCCCTACCCTGCTTAGCGGATCCGCCGGCCGAATCACCCTCCACCAGATAGAGCTCGGACTGGGCGGGATCCTTTTCCTGGCAGTCTGCCAATTTCCCAGGCAGACCGGCGATATCCAGCACGCCCTTTCGGCGGGTCATCTCCCGCGCCTTGCGCGCGGCTTCGCGGGCACGGGCGGCTTCGATCATCTTGCCGGCGATGGACTTGGCCTCGCCCGGGTTCTCGGCAAGAAACTCATTGAGCTTTTCGACGAACAACGCTTCGACGATACCCTTCACCTCGGAAGACACCAGCTTGTCCTTGGTCTGGGAAGAGAATTTGGGGTCGGGCACCTTCACCGACAATACGGCGCACAGGCCCTCGCGTGCGTCGTCGCCCGTGGTGTTGACCTTCTGCTTCTTGGCCAATCCTTCAGCCTCGATGTAGCTGTTGAGGGTACGGGTCAACCCGGCTCGGAAGCCGGATAGATGGGTGCCCCCGTCGCGCTGCGGGATATTGTTGGTAAAACAGAAGATGTTTTCCTGATAGGACTCGTTCCACTGCAACGCAAGTTCGACGGTAACGTCATCTTTTTCTGCAGTGAAATGGAACACCTTTTCGTGCAACGGCGTTTTATTGCGGTTCAGGTGTTCTACGAACGCGCGGATACCGCCCTCGTACTCGAAGATATCTTCCTTGTCGGTGCGTTCGTCGTGCAGGCGGATACGCACCCCGGAATTGAGGAACGACAACTCCCGCAAGCGTTTGGCGAGGATGTCGTAATGGAACTCGACATCCGAGAAGATCACCGGGCTGGGATGGAACCGCACGTGGGTGCCCGTCTTGTCGGTGTCGCCGATGACGGCCAGAGGCGCGTCGGGCACGCCCAGCTTGTACTGCTGCTGGTGCACCTTACCCGACCGATAAATGGTCAACTCAAGCAAGTCGGACAAGGCGTTGACCACGGACACGCCGACGCCATGCAGGCCGCCGGAAACCTTGTAGGAATTGTCATCGAACTTACCGCCGGCATGCAGCACAGTCATGATGACCTCGGCCGCGGACTTACCCTCTTCCGGATGGATGTCGGTTGGAATTCCCCGGCCGTTGTCGGTCACCGTAACGGCGCCATCGGAGTGGATCAGCACGTTGATCTCGGTGCAGTATCCCGCGAGCGCCTCGTCGATCGCGTTATCCACCACCTCGAAAACCATGTGGTGGAGACCGGTCCCGTCGTCCGTGTCACCGATGTACATACCTGGTCGCTTGCGGACCGCGTCCAGGCCCTTGAGCACCTTGATGGAAGAGGAGTCGTAACCGGAGCTTTCAGTCATCTGCTACATCCCGAAGAGGGCTTGGAGGAATCGGTCCATTATACACAGGTGTCACCCGCTCAGGCGTCCACCCTGTTCCACGTGGAACACGGCCGCGTCACCCCCTAGCGCCAGGCTATCCGCGTCCACTGCGGTGATCAGCACCTGGGCCGCTTGTTGTCCCAGCAGCGCCATGACGCGATCCCTGTGCCCCCGATCCAGTTCGGCCGGCAAGTCGTCAAGCAACAGGATCGGGCGTGAGGATCCCCGATCCGCGGATACCCGGGCCTGAGCCAACAAAAGTGCAATCACTACCAGTTTCTGCTGCCCGCGGGACAACCGTTTGGCGGCCGCCGTCTGTTCGGCTCGGATGACGATATCAGCCCGGTGAGGCCCGATTCCGGTGAATCCCAGACGCCGGTCCGTGTCCAGGCGAGCGGCCAGTTGGGATTCGAGCGATGTAGTTGGATCCCAACCGGGCCGCAATGCTAAGGATATCTGGAGCTGCGGCGCAAGATACTCAAGGACGTTGTTTGCGTGTGCCGCCAACGCATCGACATACGCCGAGCGCGCGCCCTGGAGTTGGCAGGCGAGGCCGGCAAGCACCCCGTCCCAGGTCCGCGGATTCGCCGTGCGATCCCGGACTGCGGCATTGCGTTGGCGTAACGCCCGTTGAAACTCGAGGTACCAGTTCTGATAGCGATGTTCCACGTGGAACAGCCCGAGGTCCATGTACCGACGGCGCAACTCCGGAGCCCCTTCGATCAGGGCGTGGGAATTAGGCGATAGCAGCTGTATGGGAAGCGCGCGGATCTGTTCCGAGCGCCGCGTCAGGTCCTTGCCATCCAACCGGACGCGCTGCGTCGAAGGGGTACGCTCAACCCCAAGTACGTGACCGCGTTCGTCGTCGTCCGACAACCTGACCACGACACGCGTACTCGGGGCACCGGAACGAACGAACGGCCCTGCCTCCTGATGCCGAAAACTACGCCCCCGCGCCGCCACGAACAGCGCTTCCAATAGCGAGGTTTTTCCTGCCCCGTTGTCTCCCCAGAACAGATTCACGCCGGGCGCGAGCGCAAACTCGGCCCTTTCTATGACGCGAAAATCCTCGATACTAGCTTGGTCGATTCGCATGGTAAGGCGCGAAAAAAGGGGCCCTCGGGCCCCTTAAGGTGCCGCTCGGGGTAACATCACAGCCGCATGGGCATGATCACGTAGCGACAGGCATCACTATCCGCGTTGGTGATCAAACTACTCGAATTGGCGTCCGCCACCGCTATTCTCACCTCTTCGCTATCAATGGTCCCCAGGACATCGAGCAGATACCCGACGTTGAAGCCGATGGTCATCTCATCGCCTTGATAGTCGATTTCCACTTCTTCATCGGCCTCGTCCTGCTCCGGATTATGCGCCTGCAAATGCAACAAGCCGGGGCTGAGCCGGAAACGGATACCACGAAATTTCTCGTTGGACAGGATTGCCGTGCGGGTCAGAGACTGCTTCAGGACGTCCTTGTCAGCCACCACCAGTTGGGTCTCACCCGTTGGCATGACCCGTTCGTACTCGGGGAATCGGCCGTCAATGAGTTTTGACGTGAAACTGGTGTGGGGCAGCACTACCCGAACGTGGCTGCTGCTCAGCTCGAGTTTGACCGGATCCTGGCTGTCATTCAGCAACCGGCTCAACTCCAATACCGCTTTACGTGGCAGGATGACTTGGACGTCCAGACTGGTTTCGCTATCGAACGGCTGGTCGCACAGTGCCAGACGATGGCCATCGGTCGCCACTGCCCGGATACGGCCGGCGCGTACCTCGAACAACATCCCGTTCAGGTAATAACGGACGTCCTGTTGGGCCATCGCGAAATGGGTCTTGTCGATCAGGCGTTTCAGCACCCCTTCGGGCAATTCCAGCACGTCGGTCGCGGCCGCGGGGTCGATGCTCGGGTAGTCCTGAGCCGGCAACGTGCCCAGGGTATAACGACCGCGCCCCGACCGTAGGGTGGCTTTTTCCCCTTCCACGGCCAGTTCGATATCGGCGCCGTCAGGTAACGCCTTACAGATATCGATCAGCTTGCGTGCCGGCAAGGTGAACTCACCTTCACCGTCACACGTCGCCGCTGTATGGGTTCGCATCTCCACTTCCAGATCAGTGGCTGTCAGCGTAAGTCCGTCCGGGCGGGCGGACACCAGGACGTTGGCGAGAATCGGTAGGGTCTGACGACGCTCCACGACGCCGCCGATCTGCGCCAAAGGCTTGAGCAGTTCGTCCCGGCTGGTGGTGATCTTCATGGATACAGGCTCCCTCGGCTCTTAATAGTATTAAGTAGTGGATATTTAAGACTTACTATTGTTATTAGGCCCGCAGAGGCCTGTGGATAATTTTCGTTAAATTTCGTATTTTCAATAAGTTATGTACAAAATCGCGCTGTCGAAGTCCGTCGTATCAGCCCTTGGTCCACGGTGAATGGATTGTGGATAACTTGTCGGATCGGGCGACGGAAAATTGTCCACACAGGTTATCCACATCAGTGGCTCAGGGTTCTTAACAGGTTGTTGTAGTCTTCGGCAACACGGTGATCGGTATCACGTAACTCTCTGATCTTACGGGTCGCGTACAGGACCGTGGTGTGATCGCGCCCACCAAATGCCTCGCCGATCTCCGGCAGGCTGTGGTTGGTCAGCTCCTTGGCTAGCGCCATTGCGATCTGCCGCGGTCGCGCGATCATGCGACTGCGTTTGCTGGATTTCAGATCCGAGGTGCGGATCTTGAAATACTCGGCCACCGTCTTTTGGATGTTTTCCATGGTGACCTGCTTGTCCTGGGCCGCGATCATGTCGCGCAGCGCATCCTTGGCGAAGTCCAGGGTTATGGGACGGCCGGTAAATTGGGCGTTTGCGATGATGCGCCGCAAGGCCCCTTCCAGCTCGCGGATGTTGGAACGCACCCGCTTACCCATGAAAAAGGCGACCTCGTTCGGCAGCTCGACGCCGAACAGCGTCTGCGCCTTGCTCATCAGGATGGCGACCCGGGTTTCCAGATCGGGGGGTTCGATGGCCACGGTCAGCCCCCAACCGAACCGGGATTTAAGACGATCTTCCAGTCCGTCAACCTCCTTCGGGAAACGATCGGACGTGAGAATGATCTGCTGTTGGGACTCGAACAGCACGTTGAAGGTATGGAAGAACTCCTCCTGTGAGCGCTCCTTGCCGGCAAAGAACTGCACGTCATCGATCAACAGCGCGTTGACCGAGCGCATGCGGCGCTTGAATTCATCGATGGTGCCGTGCTGCAGCGCTTTGACCATCTCCGCGACAAAGCCTTCCGAGTGCATGTACAACACCCGAGCGTCGGGATTGCGCATCAAGATGGTGTTGCCGATGGCGTGCATCAGG
>JASBTJ010000090.1 GCA_030148485.1 Gammaproteobacteria bacterium
GGCGTGCCAGCCTCCGCCTGCTTGAGGATGCTGATGATCTGGGTATCGGTGTATCTGGATTTGCGCATGGGGAATCTCCTCTGTGCACATTACGAGAAAATTCCACTTCTGGGCACCGCTAGTTTTCGGGGGGATTACCCAGAGTCGCCGTAAAACGAGATAGCACGGCATATGCATTTGCCGTCGGCCCGCGAATACGACAATCAAGACCATGAGGGCCTGTCGTCTCCCGGCTCTCATGGGGGGAGTCCGGCGTCGGTGGTTCTTCTTGTCACCATAGTCGTGGTAGGCCGGCGTGCGACAGTCGTTCTGCCGGACCATGTCCCTGTGCCAACGCTGTATTCCATAGGCCGAAAGGCAAAAATGCCGCGGCGCAAATCCACCCGCAGGGTGCATATCAGCCGACCGTACTCCACAAGGCGCGTGGTCAATGCGAACGGAAGTCTGGTGAATTGTCCATTGAAAACAATATCTTGGTCGAATCTTTCGGGGTCTGGCACGGGCGTTGCTGCTGTTCTTATGCCGACGTCGTGTCGGTGCATGGATGAGGAGAAGACCAATGATTGGTTGGGCAATTACCTTTTTAGTCGTCGCCCTGATCGCCGCGGTACTCGGCTTCAGCGGTATCGCCGGCATGGCCGCAAATATCGCCTGGATCCTGTTTGTTGTTGGGCTGATCCTGGCGGTGGTGTTCTTTATCGCGGGGCGCCGTCCGCCGGTATGACAGCGCGTACCCGACTCGGCGTCCCGACAACGCCGCCCCCGGGGCCATGGGGCCCGGGGGAACTGGACAAGCGGCTGGCCCGCGCCAGGCGCGCTCATGGAGGGCAGGTGATGAAAAACGTGATATTCGGTTTGGGCGCCTTGTTCTTGATTATGGCAGCACCGTCCTGGTCGGACAGCAAGCCCGAGCATGCCACCTACAGCAAGAACGAAATACTCAAAAAGATCGAGAGCTTCTTCGGCGAGAGCGCCGAAGGTCTCGCCAACGTCGTGAACAAGGCCTTCGACGATCACGGCGAACCCAACGCTTATATCGCCGGCGACGAAGCCGCGGTAGCCCTGGGTGTTGGTGTGCGCTACGGCAAAGGCCAGTTCCACAGCAAAAGCGGTGTGGAACGCACGGTGTACTGGCAAGGTCCGTCAGTGGGCTTCGATGCCGGTGCCAATGCCGCCAAGGTGTTCGTCATGGTCTATCGCCTGCCCAACGCGGATGCGCTGTTCCAGCGCTACCCCGGTGTTGAAGGCAGCCTGTTCTTCGTCGGTGGGGTCGGCATGAATTACCTGCAGTCCGGCCAAACCGTGGTCGCACCGATCCGCGTCGGTGCCGGTTGGCGGCAGGGAGTGAGCGCCGGCTACATCGACTTTACCCGCGAGAAACATATCAACCCGTTCTGAACACCCCGTCTTCCCCTGCCGCTCCCTCGGCAACCCTTTGAGCCCGCACCCCCCGCGGGCTCCTTTTTGCGTGTAAAACGGGCCGGCTCAGATGGTACCTCGTTGGTTCATATCGAACGCCTGCACTGCCGCGTTTGGGCGAACTGCCGCGGATATATGGGTTAAGTAGCTGAATTCAATGATGGAATTGAGGTTGGCATTGGGCTTGCGTTGATTCGCGCGTAGCCCCTTTAAAGACGCAAGAGGAGTAGGACATGACTCGTACGTTGAAACACACCACCCTTGCCGCCTTGTTGGTTGTGACCGGTAGCGTCGGTGCAGCCGCGAACGACGGTTACCTCACCAGCTCGTCCGGAAAGGTGGTTCGCGACAACTATGACGAGTGCTGGCACACCGGTTCGTGGGCGCCCGACGATACCATCGTCGGCTGCGACGGTAAGACTGAAGCGCCAGTTGCACAAGTTGTCACACCGGCGCCGGCTCCGATACCCGATTATCGCGTGGAGCAGGTCGAGCGGGTAAGCCTGGACGCCGAGACCTTTTTCGCTTTCGACAAGGCCACGCTCAAGCACGGCGCCATCGACAAGCTCGATGCATTGATCGACAAGATCAAGGCTTCCGAAGGCGTGGAGCGTATCACCGTCACCGGTCATACGGATCGGATCGGCCCGGCCGCCTACAACCAGGCCTTGTCCGAGCGCCGCGCGACCGCGGTACGGGACTATCTGGTCGAGCGTATCGGCAATGGCGATCGCATCACCACCCAGGGGATGGGCGAGTCGTCCCCGGTGGCAACCTGCCCGGACATGAAAGGTGCCGCTCTGATCGCCTGTCTGGGGCCAAACCGCCGCGTGGACGTAGATGCTGCGCTGCGGATGACTGTCGTTACATCACCCAGCGGCCAATAACGATACCGCGGGTAACTGAGCAATCTGCCAGCACACACGAGGAAAGGACCATGAAAATGACCAGACTGCGTACCTTGGCCACAGCCGCTGCCATGGCCATGGCATTGACCGCCTGCGACACCGATGGCCCGGCCGAAGAGGCCGGTGAGGATATTGACAATGCGGTTGAGCGGGCCGGCGAAAAGATCGAGGAGGCGGGCGACCGCATTCAGGATCGCACGGACCGGTGATTGCAGGTGGCCGGGGCACCGTGCGGTGTCTCGGTGAAAGGACAACATCCTAAAAGGAGCAACATCATGGGAATCGAAGTAGGTGGCCTGCTTGGCCTCATCATTCTGATCTTGGACATCTGGGCCATTGTCAAAATCATCGGTAGCGGTGCCAGTACTGGAGCCAAGGTGATTTGGGTATTGGTGATCCTGCTGTTGCCGTTGTTGGGCTTGATCCTGTGGTTCATCTTCGGCCCGAAGGGCGGTGGGGTGGCAAGGGTCTGAGCGCAACTGCACCCGTCGCGGGCGACGCAGCTGTCCGACTGCCGCGTTTGTCCATTGCCTGGTTGTCCGTGCAGCGGCGGATTCCGGCGATACGTCCCGTAGCGCGCCTGGGCCTCGCTGATCAGATGGGCGGAATCTGCTGTATGGGCAGGGTCGGCACGGACGTTGATCCTTCGCGCCACCCGTTCCGCCAACACCAACCTACTGTCTCCTTGGGGAGCCGTCTACGACACCGCGGCAAGCAATTCGTCAGGCTTGATGCCGTACTTGTCGATCCGGTAACGCATGGTCTGCCGGCTGATCCCCAAACGTCCGGCTGCACGTGTCACGTTGCCGTGTTCGCGCTGTAGCGCCGCTTCGATAATGCGCCGTTCCATGTCGTCCAGACTGACGCTTCCGTCTACCGGAAAGCTGATCCGGTCGTCGCTGACCGCATTCCCGCCGGGTGCCGTGCTCCTGCGGGTGGGTTCGCCCGTGTCCGGTAGTTGCAACCAACGGGCTTCCAGCTCCGTACCGGTGGACAGCAACACGCATCGCTCGATGACGTTGCGCAGTTCGCGGATGTTGCCCGGCCAATGGTGGGCCTTCAATTTGCGCCAGACTTGATCCGGTACGGTTTCGATACGGCGTTTGGTCCGCTGGTTGAATTCGCCGACGAAGGTCGTGACCAGTTCGTCGATATCCTCGCGTCGATCGCCCAGATTGGGCAGGATCACCTGGAATACGCTCAACCGGTGGTACAGGTCGCTGCGAAAGCGGCCTGCCGCGACTTCTTTTTCCAAGTCCCGGTTGGTAGCGGCAATGATCTGCACATCGACTTGGATTTCATCATTGCCGCCGACGCGTCGCACGCGGCGGTCCTCGACCGCCTTGAGCAACTTTGCTTGTAGCGCCAGGTCCATCTCGCCGATCTCGTCGAGGAACAAGGTGCCGCAGTGCGCACGCTCGAACAGACCTTCACGCCGGCCTTTGGCACCGGTAAAGGCGCCAGCCTCGTGGCCGAACAATTCCGACTCCAGCAGTTCGGCGGGTAACGCCGCGCAGTTCACTTCCACCAAGGGCCCGTCGGCACGGGCGCCGTTGTAATGCAGGATGCGCGCTGCCAGTCCCTTGCCGCTGCCTGTCTCGCCACGCAGCACCAGGGCGCTGAAGTCAGCTCGTGCGATCTGGCTCAACATGTGGCGGGTATCACTGGCCAGGTTGCTTTGGCCGACAAACCGATCAACACCGAACTGAGCGGCCTGGGCGGCCGATTCTGTGGACAGCCGACGGTGGGCCCGGGCGCTGCGTGCCGCGCGCTGCATGGCCAGATCCAGGCGCGTGTCGTCGACGGGTTTTTCCAGGAAGTCGTGCGCGCCGAGCCGTAGCGCGCGCACCGAGTCCGGTATGCCGCCAAACGCGGTCAACAGTATCCATTCACCGATGCCGGCGCGTTGGGCATGCAGTTCTTCGAGCAGGTCCAGGCTATTGCCGTCCGGTAGGTTCATGTCGGCCAACACCACCAGCGGACGAAGCTGGCGTTCGACCAGCAGGTGCCGTGCCGAGGCAATGTCCCGTGCGATGGACACACGCCAGCCGGACTTGCGGAAGCGTCTGTCCATTTCGTTGGCCAGTAGCACTTCGTCTTCGATGATCAGCAGGTGGTTAGACATAGTTGCAAGGCAAATCCATTGTCAGGCAGTTGGGTCCATCGTCGTCAGGCCACTGTAACTGGCCGCCCGCATCGCGGGAGAAGCGCTCCGCCACCAGCAAGCCCAGTCCGAGTTGCGCGAATCCGGTGCGCGCTGGGACCGGAGTGAACTGCACCTGCAGCCGGCCGACGGGCCTGGCGAGCCGTACTGCAACCGCGTCGGCTTTTTCGGTCGAGATCAGGTGGTCCAGCACGGCAAAAATGGCGGTGCGAAACCCTTCCTCGGCCAGTTGACAGAGGGGGCCGGCTGGATCCGAACTGAACGCCAGTTGTGCCGAGCGGTGTAGCGACCTTGCGGCCGCCACCGCGGATTGCACGACGGGGGCCGGGTCCAGGTCGACCGTTGGCTCCTGCGGGCGGGCCACGCTGAGTACGGTCGCGCTGATGCTTTCGAGCACGCGGTCGACCTCGCGCAAGGTCAATGCCAGACGGTAGCGGTGGTCGGTGTCCCGTACATCGTCATGCAGGCTGCTGCAGGCGGCCCGCACCGCGGCCAGCGGGTTCCTCAGCTCGTGGGCGAGCCGGCCGGTCAGGGCGCGTAAGGCCGCGTCGCGTTCGTCGCGAACGATACCGATGGCGTCGTCAGGCGGAGAAGGGTGGTCTGATTCCGTGTGTGATCGCTGTGTCATCCTGGACTACGTGTCGGCTGGTTGGTTAGCGCCAAGTGGCTATTTTGCGCCCGAAACGACTCAAATCAGCCATCTTGATACTAAGGGTTCCGATCACCGCCGATGTCCGTCATGCGGTAGTGTTGGCATCGGACTTGCTCCAGTTTGGGGTAATCTTGGCCGCGGGACAAGACGCGATCTGCGCACCTCTGCTATCGGGTGTGCAAAATCATCAGGGAGCAGTCCCATGTCTTTAATGCAGTTCGAGTCTGTGGATCCGGCTACCGGCAAGCGGACGACGGCCCATGCGCCGACGGATTCGGCGCGATTGGACGGCGTCCTCGAAGACGCCACGGTGCAGGCGACTCATTGGGCCGAACGCCCGATTTCCGAGCGCGCGGCCTTGCTGGAACGGGTCGCCACGGCGCTTGAGTCACGGCGCGACGAACTGGCCGACCGCGTGACCTCGGAAATGGGCAAGCTCACCCGCGAGGTGTTGGCGGAGGTCGATAAGTGCGCCTGGGTTTGTCGCTACTATGCCGCGCATGCCGCAGCATTCCTGGCGGACGAGGAGGTGGCATCCGGTGCCGAGCGCAGCTTGATCGTACACCAGCCGTTGGGTGTGTTGTTGGCGGTGATGCCGTGGAATTTCCCATTCTGGCAGGTATTCCGGTTCGCCGCCCCGGCGATTGCCGCCGGAGACGTGGTGTTGCTCAAGCACGCATCCAACGTGGTTGGCTGTGGGCAGGCAATTGCCGACTTGTTCGAGCAGGCTGGTGCCCCAACGGGGCTGTTCAGTCATCTGGTGTTGTCCGCGCAGCAGGTCGGCCAGGTGATTGCAGATCGTCGCGTGCGAGGGGTGACCCTCACCGGCAGCGACACGGCGGGACGCGCTGTCGCCAGCGCGGCGGGTAAGGCGTTGAAGAAAAGCGTTCTGGAGCTTGGTGGCTCAGATCCATTCGTCGTCCTCGAAGACGCCGATCTCGAACGCACCGTGGACAAGGCCGTATTGGCGCGTTTCATGAATGCCGGACAAAGCCGCATCGCCGCGAAACGGTTTATCGTGGTGGATGCGGTTGCGGACGCCTTCCTCCAGCGGCTGGTCAACCGCGTCGCCCGGCTGCGCCCTGGCGATCCCCGCGACCCGGACACCGATATTGCCCCCATGGCCAGGGCGGACCTGCGCGACACCTTGCATGCCCAGGTCGAGGATGCCATCGCCCGTGGCGCCCGCTTGCTGACGGGCGGCCGGGCGTGGGACGGAGGCGGTTTTTTCTATATGCCGACAGTATTGACCGGCGTGAAGCCGGGCATGCGGGCCTACTCCGAAGAGCTGTTCGGCCCCGTAGCCACAGTGTTTCGGGTGCCGGATGAAGCCACCGCGTTACGCCTAGCCAACGACACGCCGTTCGGGCTGGGGGGCAGCGTCTGGACCCGCGACCGCGAGCGGGGCTTGGCCTTCGCCCGTCGCCTGGAGTGCGGCTGCGCGTTCGTCAATGAGCTGGTAAAAAGCGACCCCCGGTTGCCTTTCGGCGGCATCAAGGCGTCCGGCTATGGCCGGGAGTTGTCCCGCTTGGGAATCCACGAGTTCGTCAACAGCAAGACCATCTGGGTCGATTAACCAACGACGGGAGTGATACCAATGGGCGCATGGCTGGCTGACGTCATGGATCTGCACTTCGTCACCTTGGGCGAGGCCTTGGTGCGGATGGTGTTGGCCGCGGGGCTGGCGATGGTGCTGGGCCTGGAGCGTTACCGCAAGAACAAGCCGATCGATCACCGCGCCTTCGCGATCATCTCGTTGGCCAGCTGCGTGTTGGCGATGATGAGTCAGGAACTCTACGCCGACTTTGCGGCGGCGGAAAACGTGGTCAGCATGGATTTGGCCAAGATCGTCGCCGGGGTCCTGTCAGGCATCGGCTTCCTGGGCGCCGGCGCCATCATCAAACAGGGTGACGGTGATGTGATCGGCAGTGCGACCGGGGCAAGCATCTGGGCATCGGGGGCGCTGGGGTTGACCATCGGCTTCGGCTTCTACGTGCTGGGCTTGCTGATGTTCGCATTCGTGGCCGCCATCCTGATCGGGGGGAACTATCTGGCCCGCCTGACGGCATCGCGCGATCGCAACTGAAGGTCGTTAATTCAGAGGTTCCGCGGCACGGGGAGGTGTCGCCAAAACCGGTCACTGCAAGTGGCCGATGTTGAAGCAAGCTGCAAACCGCGTTTGCCGCGCAGCGTGCGCTGAGAAGTCCAGGATGGACTTGGTTCAGAGCTTCCTTAAAGGCTGCCCCTCCGGTGCTGGTGATCCGGCTGTTAGAATGCCGCCTTCTCTCCACTCGTAAAGGATGCCTGTTTGCCTTCTCCCCGAATAACCCTGGCGGTGCTGGTTGCCGGATTGTCGTTGCTGCTGGTCGGTGTCGGGCTGCTCGGTACCCTGGTGGGGGTGCGGGCCACAGCGGAGGGGTTTCCCGCCTTGGTGATTGGCCTGATCATGTCGGGCTATTACGCGGGTTACGTGCTCGGCACCTTCGTATGCCCGGTCATCATTCGTCGGGTAGGCCATATCCGCACCTTCGCGGCATTGGCGGCCACCACCTGCGCGGCGAGTCTGTCGTTCGGACTGTGGGTGGATCCGTTCGCCTGGGGGTTGCTGCGGGTGATCAGCGGGATCGGGGTGGTCGGGTTGTACATGGTGGTGGAGAGCTGGTTGAACGAACAGGTGGAATCCGCGTGGCGGGGCCGGGTGTTTGCCCTGTACACCGCGTCCACCCTGGCCGCCTTGGCCGGCGGTCAGTTTCTGCTGCTTGCCGGTGATCCGTTGACCGGCACCTTGTTCACCGTATCCGCGATCTTCATAGCGCTGGGGCTGGTGCCCATCGCCGTGACCCGCGTGCGGGAGCCGGTGCCGGTCCCGGTGCCCGATACCCATCTGCGTCAGCTGTATGCCGTTTCGCCCATGGCCTTTCAGGGTGTGCTGATCACCGGGCTCGTGTCCAGCGCCTTCTGGGGCATGGGCGCGGTGTTTGCCGCCCGAATCGGCTTGGATGCCGGCGGCATAGCCGGTTATTTGGCCGCGACCATCGCCGGCGGCGCTGCGCTGCAATGGCCGGTGGGGCATTTGTCGGACCGCTATGATCGCCGCGGTGTGCTGATCGTGGTGAGCCTGGCCTGCGCGCTGGTGGCGTTGGCCTCGGTCTGGCTGTTGGGCCGGCACCATTTGGCGGTCACCATGATCACGGCGTTCATCTATGGCGGGCTGCTGTTTCCGCTGTACGGCTTGAGCGTGGCGCACGCCGCCGATCAGCTCCCGCCCGAACATATGCTCGAAGCGAGCCGCGGGTTGTTGCTGGTCTACGGCTTCGGCGCCATCGTCGGTCCCGCCGCTGCGGGTCTGGTGATGAGTTGGGTCGGCCCCCTGGGGCTGCCGGTTTATTCGGCCATCTTCCTGCTGCTGCTCAGCGGATTCGGCCTGTATCGCATGACCCGCCGTGCGGCACCGCCAGTGGACGAACAGGGCGATTTCGTGGCGATGGTCCGCACCACACCGGTGGCCCTGGAGCTTCATCCACAGGTGGAGACCGAGTCGCCTGAGCCACGGCCCGAGCACCCGACGCCATGACCGCGCCTGACGATTTGACCTTCATGCAACGGGCCCTGGAACTGGCCGAGCGCGCCCAAGCCGTTGGCGAGGTGCCGGTAGGCGCGGTACTGGTACGCGATGGCGTGATCATTGGTGAAGGCTTCAATCAACCGATCGGTGCACATGACCCCACCGCGCATGCCGAAGTCGTGGCGCTGCGCGACGCGGCGACGCGGGTGCGCAACTACCGGTTACCGGACACCACCTTGTATGTCACGCTGGAGCCTTGTGCCATGTGCGCCGGGGCGATCGTGCACGCCCGGGTGGCCCGGGTGGTGTATGGTGCATCGGACCCGCGTACCGGTGCGGCGGGCAGCGTGTTCGACCTTCTGCCCGCCGATCAGCGGTTCAATCATCGCACCGCCTGCGAAGGCGGCCTGCTGGCAGCCGAAGCGGGACAACTGCTGCGGGACTTTTTCAAGGCGCGCCGGGCCGGCAAAGCCAACGGCGATGAAACTTCTCAATCCGGCCAAGACTGATCAGGTAATTGCCAATGCGTGTGGTCCGTACGTTATCCGTTTGGTTACTGTTGTCGTCGTTGGGGTCGGTACTGGCCGCGCAAGGTTATGCGCCTACCGATGTGGAGATGACGGTCAAGCAGGTCGGGCCGCACAGCTATTACGTGCAGGGCCAGGCGGGGGTTGCCACCGACAACCAGGGCTTCATCTCCAACGCCGGTTTTGTCGTGACCGATGCCGGTGTGGTGGTGATCGATGCCCTGGGGACGCCGTCGTTGGCGGCCAAGTTGCAACAGCTGATCGGCACGGTGACGGCGCAGCCGGTGGTGCGCGTCATCGTTACCCATTACCACGCCGACCATATCTACGGCCTGCAGGTCTTAAAGGACGCCGGTGCCGAGATCTGGGCGCCGAGCGGGGCGCGCCGCTATCTGGACTCCGTTCAGGCGGCGGAGCGGCTGGAGGAGCGCCGTTTTTCCCTGGACCCCTGGGTCAACGAGCAGACGCATCTGGTGCCACCAGACCGTTGGCTGACCGAGACCACCCGGTTTTCGCTCGGTGGCGTCGACTTCCGCATCGACATGCTTGGCGCCGCGCATTCCGACGATGACATGAGCGTGTATGTGGCGTCGGACAAGGTGTTGTATTCGGGTGACATCATCTTCGAGGGTCGCATTCCCTACGTCGGCGACGCCGATACCAAGCAGTGGTTGGCCGCCCTGACCGCCATGCAGACCGAAGGGCTCCGTGCCCTGGTACCGGGGCATGGGCCTGCCGCCAGCGACCCGTCCGCGGCGGTGCGGGCGACGCGCGACTATGTCGCCTACCTGCGTCAGGTGATGGGGGAGGCCGCCGATCAGTTGCAGGACTTCGACAGCGCCTACCGCGCCGCCGATTGGTCCCGGTTCGAGAACCTGCCGGCCTTCGAGGCCGCCAACCGCCGCAATGCGTATCAAGTCTATTTATCGATGGAGGCCGAGGCGCTCAGCGGCGGTTAGGACACAGAGAGGTGCCGCCAAAATCGGCCACTGCAAGTGACTGGTTTTGAAGCAAGCTGCAAACCGCGTGTGCAGCGCGGCGTGCGCTGAGAAGTCCAGGATGGACTTATTCAGAGTTCCCTTCGGGCGTGTCGATCACATCGGCGGCTGATGCCTGTTGGCTCTCGTCGGATTCCGGCACGCGTTGCGATTCGGCGATCCGCTGGCGGACCTCCTGGCGCTGTTCATGGTTGCTGTGCCAAACCAGCAGGTCGTAATAGCTGCGGATATTGTCGACGTAGATGACCGGCTCCCGGCCACGGGCGTAACCGTGTTTCAGCTCGCTGTAGAATTGCTTGCGTGCCAGCAGCGGCAGGCGTTGCTTGACGTCGGCCCATTTGTCCGGGTCGCCGCCCTGGCGTTCGGTCAGGATGCGGGCATCCTCCAGATGACCGAAACCGACGTTGTAGCCGGCCAGCGCAAGCCAGGTGCGATCCGGCTCGGCGATGCGGTCGGGCATGGCATCACGTAGCAGCTTCAGGTAGGTGGCACCGCCCCGAATGCTTTGTGCCGGATCGAGACGATTGTCGATGCCGACCCGACGGGCCGTAGGCAGGGTCAGCATCATGATGCCGCGCACGCCGGTGGGGGATTTGGCCTTGGGGTTCCAGTGGGACTCCTGGTACCCGACAGCGGCGAGCAGGCGCCAGTCCAGCTCGTTGCGGGAAGCGGCTTGCTCGAAGGTGTCACGGTACTTGGGCAAGCGCCGCCCCACATGCCGCCAGAAGGTCCGTCGGTCGACAAAATTCAAACGCCCGATACGGCCGTAGTGCCGGTCCATCAGTTTTGCCAGGGTGCCGTCCCTTTCGATGCGCTTGAAGAACGCATTGGCTGCCTTGCGTAGGCTGTCGTCGCCGGTCTTGGCGAAGGCCCAGGCCAGCGGCTGCGGATCACTTAGGGCGAATGCCGGGGTGATGTGCGGATAATAGCGGCGGTTCAGGGACAGTTCGTTGGAGTCGGCGACGGTATAATCGATCGCCTGCTCTTCGACCAGGTACAACAGTTCTTCGGTTTCGTAGTCGGTGCTGGCGTGCCATTCCAGGGTCGGGTAGCCGGTATTGCGCAGTTCCTTCAGACGTTCCTCGTGGCTGCTGCCTGCAAGTACCTCCAGATTGCCTTGTAGATCGTCGAGGCTTCGCGGCCGGCCGTTTCCTCGTCGGTACACCAGTTCCTGGGTGATTTGCTGGTAGGGGGTGGAGAAGCGCAGCGTGTGTTTGCGGGCGCTGGTGACTGTGAGGCCGGCGGCGGCCATGTGCGCCCGACCATCGCGGACGGCATTGAGCACGTCGTCGAAGGGCTGGGGGAACAAAAATCGCGGTTTGACGCCGACTTCCTTGGCGAAACGTTTGACCAGATCGTATTCCAGCCCGGCCGGACCGTCAGGGCCTTCGTAATAGGTGGTCGGGCTGTTGCGGGTGGCAACCAACAACTCGCCTTGCGCCTGAATACGCGACAATACGGTCTGCTGCTCGCAGCCGCCCAGCAGGGGGATCAGCAGTGTCAACCCGGCGATGGTCAGCGATCTTATTGAAATCATGCGGCAGCATTACCCAGCATGGGCTGATTTAGCCCGACTCAACCGTAAATGTCTATCGACCGGAATGCCGACTTTTGATGTCTTCTGAGCTACCCGTCACCGCGATCGTGCCCCAGTTGGCAAACGCCCTGGCACGGCAGCACGTGGTACTGACCGCCCCCCCGGGTTCCGGCAAGACCACCGCGGTGCCTTTGGCACTATGGGACGCGCCCTGGCTGGCGGGGCGCAAGATTCTCATGTTGGAGCCGCGTCGCCCTGCGGCCCGCATGGCGGCTCGCCGGCTGGCCCGGCAACTGGGTGAGGCGCCGGGCGGTCGCGTCGGTTACCAGGTCAGGCTGGAGCGCTGCGTCGGGCCGGATACCCGCATCGAGGTGGTCACCGAAGGCATCTTGACCCGCCGTCTGCAGCAGGACCCGTCGCTGGCGGACGTCGGATTGGTGATCTTTGACGAATTCCATGAGCGCAACCTGCAGACGGATCTGGGCTTGGCACTGTGCGTCGATGTCTGCGCCAGCCTGCGTGACGATCTGCGCTTGTTGTTGATGTCGGCCACGCTCGATCCGGCGCCCTTGTGCACCTTGCTCGGGGCCGAGCATGTGGCAGCCGAAGGACGGCAGTATCCGGTGGAGGTGAGCCACCTGCCTCCGCAGGATCGTCGCGAACCCTTGGCCACGGTCCCTTCGCTGGTGCGTCGGGCCATCGCCGAGACCGCTGGCGATGTGTTGGTGTTCCTGCCCGGGCGCGGTGAGATCGAGCGGGTCGCGGCAGACCTGGACGGTCTGGACGTGGCCGTTGAACGCCTGTTCGGCGACCTGCCTGCGGCGGACCAGGATCGCATACTGGCGCCCCGGCCAGCAGGCGCAAGACGGGTGATCCTGAGTACCGATCTGGCCGAGTCCAGTCTGACCATCGAAGGCGTCACCGCGGTGGTCGACAGCGGTCTGGCTCGAAAGCCGGTGTTCGATCCGAACTGCGGTATGACCCGGCTGCAGCGCCAAACGGTTTCCGCGGCTTCGGCGACACAGCGGGCCGGGCGTGCTGGACGGCTTGGACCGGGGCGCTGTTTCCGTGCCTGGACACAGGCACGCCAGGAGCGCCTCCCGGAGCGCTCGGCGCCGGAAATGGCCACCGCGGATCTGGCGGGCCTGGTGCTCGAATTGGCGCTCTGGGGTGTCAACGACCCGCGGGATATGGCCTGGCTGGATCCACCGCCCGAGGCGCACTGGAATCAGGGCAAGGCGCTGTTGCAGTCCCTGGACGCCCTGGATGAAGCCGGCCGTATCACCGCCCTGGGTCGTCGCATGGGCAAGCTCGGGCTGGAGCCGCGGCTGGCACGGCTGCTGCTGTGCGCGCAGACCCGGGCAGAGGCGCAACTGACGGCCGATCTGGCCGCCCTGGTGAGTGAGCGGGATCTGTTACGGCCCCGCGGACCGGACCCAGCCCAGGTGGATCTGTCCTTGCGGCTGATGGCCTTGGCGGAGTGGCGGGCCTCGGGCCGGATGCCGGCCGCTGCCGACGGCCGGCGGCTGCAAGCGGTGGACCGCTTGGCGAGCCGCCTGAAGCGGCGGCTGGGTGATCTGCCGCCGGGTGAAGCGCGATCAGCAGGGGTGGTGTTGTCGCTGGCGTACCCGGACCGCATCGCCCGCCAGCGCGGCGGCTTGGGCCGCTTCGTGCTCAGCAACGGGCGGGGCATCCGCTTGGATGAGTCCGACGCCCTCGCCGGAGCGCCGTGGCTCGTGGTACCTGCGCTGGATGCCGGCCGGCGGGAGGGGCGGGCCTGGTTGGCCATGGAAGCGGAGCAACAGGGGCTACTGGAGGCACACCAAGCCCACCTGTGCGATGAGCAGCGGGTGTTATGGGATGACGCCCGGCAGGCCGTGGTGGCACGGCGCATCCAGCGCTTGGGCGCCATCGAGGTGGCGGTCAGCCAGTCGAAGCCGGACGATCCGACTGCCGCCCAGACTGTGTTGCTGAAGGCGTTGCAGGCGCGCTGGCCGGATGGCCTGAACTGGACGCCGGCGGTGCGCCAGTGGTTGGCGCGGGCGCGCCGGTTGCGAGAGCTGGAGCCGGACGGTGCTTGGCCGGCACTGGACGATGCCAGCTTGCGTGCCGAGTTGCCCCGTTGGCTGGGTCCGTGGCTGGCGGATCGATTGTCGCTGAAGGCCTTGAGAGCCCTGGATTTGCTCGAGGTATTGCAAGGTCGCTTGGACTGGTCCCAGCAACAGCGCATGGCGGCCTGGCTGCCCAGCCATTTCGAGACACCGGCCGGTAGTCGCCGCGCGATCGACTACGATACCGATGGCTCGCCGCGCGTGGCTGTTCCACTGCAGGAGATGTTTGGCCAGCAGCAGACCCCGAAGCTAGCTGACGGGCGGTTGGCGTTGGTGTTGGAACTGCTCAGCCCGGCGCAGCGGCCGTTGCAGGTCACCGCGGATCTGGCCAATTTCTGGCAGAACGCCTATGTCCAGGTGCGCAAGGAGCTGCGCGGGCGCTACCCCAAGCATGATTGGCCGGAGGACCCGGCGGCAACGCCGGCGCGGCGAGGAACCGGGCGACCGCGGCGGCGCTAGCAGCCGGTGCGAAGGTCCGGGTCAGGCCGTGGTGGCCGGCCCGGTCGGGGAGCCTTGGGCCGCCGCTGAAAAATTCAGCGGTTCCTCAGCCGGGTTCGACCATGATCTGGGTCAGCAGATGTCGCAGGGTACGGGGCTCGAATGGCTTGTCGCAGATGCCTGAGACACCCATTTGCTGAACCGCGGCCAACCGGTTTTCGTCTTCTTCGCTGGTCACCATCAGCACCGGCACGGACGATTGGCTGGAGTGGGTACGGATCTGTTCCACCAGGCTCGCCCCGTCCATCTCGGGCATGTTGTAGTCGGTGATGATCAGGTCGAAGAACTGGTGCTGGATCAGCTCCAACGCCTCGACACCATTGTTCGCCTCTTCAAATCGTTCGATACCCATGCTCTTCAGGATGGAACGCATGTGTTTGCGCGCAAATCGGCTGTCGTCCACCAGCAGCACGGTGAGGTCGCTGGGGTCGAAGTCGTCGGTTTCCAGGCTTTCGCTGTCCAGCAGGTCCAGTGTCGTATGCAGCGCGGTCATCAGATCCTGCTGGGAAAAGGGTTTGGCCAGTATGGCCGCCGCGCCAGCTTGGCGGATCGGGTCCAGGTATTCGAAACGGGTCTCGCTCGACACCAATACGAAGGCGATATCGCCGACGTCATCGCTGTCACGCACGGCCAACACCAGGTCGGCTCCGGTCATATCGGGCAGATAAAGGGCGCTGACCAGCAGGTCGTAACTGTCGCCGCGGATCTTTTGTAAAGCGTCCGTTCCGTTCTCGGCCTCGCGTACGGTTAAGACGCCCGCGTCTTGTAAGGCGTCGCTGATCAGCGAACGCTGTACTTTGGAGGGTTCGACCACCAGAACCGCCAGTTCCCCGAGAGATAGACCGCACATGCTTGACACCTTGAAATTCACGCTGGCTCGCGAAACCATCGGCTTCAGAAGCGATTTCTTGAGCCCCGGTAACAAGCCGGTGCCCGTGTTTCTCGGGAGGATCTCGATGAGTGAGCTGCGTAAGCTCGGTATAAGGCAGGTGATGGGTAGTGTTGCTGCGGCGTTCTTCGGTGTGCAAAGCGCCCGCAATCGTGAGCGCGATTTCAGCAAGGGTCGCCCCAGGGACTTTGTCATTGTCGGCTTGCTGTTGACGCTGGTTTTTGTGTTGACCATTTGGCGGTTGGTGCAATTGGTCATGTCCATAGCGCAATAAAAAACCGCCCCTCGGGGCGGTTTTTTCAACGGACTGCGGGGCCGTGATTTACTTTGCCAGGGCGTACACTGCTCGGGATGGAGAGGTTACGCGACCGGTGCGCTTGAGATAGGCCAGCGTCTGACTGAGATTGTTGGCGGTAACGCCTTGCTCGCTCAGCGCCGCTTTGATCTCCTGGGTGCTGGCTTTTCCTTTGGCAAGGATATCCAACACCATGCGGGTCACATAGTTGCCAGCACGACGACCGCCGCCACCGCGGCGGGTGCGACCGCCGAGTCTACGGATCTGCGCGTCGACGGCGTTAACCGCTTTTTTGTGTTCCGCGATCAATGCACGGCGTTCGGCGCGCAATGCCTCGATCTCTTCACGGACAGCGGCCTGCGCGGCTTCGTGCTCCTGACGCTCCTTTTCCTGGGCGAGTGCGTACAGTTCGTCCGAGCTCAATGCGTCTACGGTTTTCTTCTTCGCCATCTTTATAGAAACCTCACGGATTTGTATTAGTAAACCTTGGGCGATCCGGTTTCTAAAACTAATACGTATCGCCAACCGCGGGTAATATAGCCAGTGACATGGACTTTATCAACATTACATATCATTTATTTTGTTTTGTTGGATATGAATGTCCGCAGTATAAAGGTGTTTATTGTTCGCTTGCGGCGTGTGCCCGTGTCTAATGTTGATCGGGGCGATATCGGTTCAGCCAGTCATTGAGGGTTTCGGCATCACCCTGCATCACTACCCGGTCGCGTTTCTTATCGATCTGGTAGTCGTACATCGGATCGTAATAGTCGGCCAGCAGGTTGCGGATCCAGATATCATGCCCCTGGGTGTCGCCCCGCTGTCGCTGCGTGGCGATAGCCTCCATCATCTGACCGCGAAGGGTCGAGTGACGTTCCCCGCCCAGCCGTTTGCGGATGCGATCCATGCTGTCTAATAGATAGCTCGCCCACTGCTCGAAACCGGTATCCGCGCCGTGGATGGCCTGGTACTCCGCCAGGGCTTCGTCGACGTACTCCTGGCGGGTATGGCGCACGCGCGTCGCCATGTCTGCTTCCAGCAGAAGCAACGGCGCACGTTCGAGTTGCTCGTACAGACAGGGCGGGACGCTGCGGGAACCGACATTGCGACTTTCGTCCTCGACCACCAGTGGCGGGTTGCCGGCGGCCTCGTGTTTGATGAGCGCGATGGCGATGCGGTTTTCAAAATCGATCTGAGTTGGCTGGGGCGTAGCGTGACGCCCGAACGCCGAGCCGCGGTGCCAGGCCAGACCCTCGAGGTCCAGCATGTGTTGCCGGGTTTTCAGAAACAGGGTCTTGCCGACACCGGTTCGTCCGCCGATGACCAGGGGGCGCAGGACGGGCGCAAGGCGTGCCGTCTCGTCGAGCAGAAATCGTCGTAGCGCCTTGTAGCCGCCTTTTACGCGGGGGTACGGTCGTCCGAGCGCTTCTGCCAGCCATTGTTGGCTGATCTTGGAGCGCATGCCGCCACGAAAGCAGTAGAGCACGCCATCGGGGTGACGGCGCGCAAATGCCGCCCAGGCGGATACGCGGGCCACCTTGGTTTCGCCTTGGACCAGTTCGTGACCGCGATCGATGGCCGCATCCTGCCCGAGATGCTTGTACAGGGTGCCGATTTCTTCCCGCTCGGCGTCGTCGATCAGTGGCAGGTTTTGCGCAAGCGGAAAGGAGCCCTGCTGAAATTCGATCGGGGCGCGCACGTCCAACAGCGGTACATTATCGAGGAACAGTCGACGCAGATCGTCGACTTCGGGCAGTGTGTCGGTCATCCCTTTACGATCACCCGAGGTCCATCCTTGTGTGTCAGCAGCTCGCCGATGGGCGTCAGTGCCAGGCCGTGCTGTTGTGCGACGGCCTGGAATGCATCGCGATGTGCGGGATCCAGCGCCACCAGCAGGCCGCCCGAGGTCTGTGGGTCGCAGAGCACCTGACGCTGGCGCTCGGTAAGCGGCGCGATCTTATGGCTGAAGCTGTCGAAGTTACGTTGTGCGCCGCCCGGGGAACAGCCAAGATCCAGATACATATCCAGGTGCGGCAGGGTCGGCACCGCGTCGAAATCGATTACCGCGTCGACGCCGCTGCCTTCACACATCTCCAGCAGGTGGCCCAGCAATCCGAAGCCGGTGACGTCGGTCATGGCGGTCACGCCCGGCAGCGCGGCAAGCTCGGCGCCGATGCGGTTCAGCCGGCTCATGGATTCAGGCGCAAGATGGGCGTGCTCCGGTGCCAGCTTGCGCTGTTTCTGGGCGGTGGTCAGCACGCCGACGCCCAGGGGTTTGGTGAGGTACAGCTCGCACCCGGGCTGCGCGGTGTCGTTGCGTTTGAGATGCGTGTTCTCCACGATGCCGGTCACCGCCAGGCCGAAAATTGGTTCCGGCGCGTCGATGGAATGGCCCCCCGCCAGCGGGATGCCGGCGTCGGCACAGGCCTGGCGGCCGCCGTCCACCACCCGTTGTGCGACCTCAGGCCCCAACTTGTCCACCGGCCAGCCGAACACGGCAATGGCCATCAAGGGGCGTCCTCCCATGGCGTAGACATCGCTGATCGCATTGGTCGCCGCAATACGGCCGAATTCGAAGGGATCGTCGACGATGGGCATGAAAAAGTCGGTGGTGGAGATCACCGACCGCCCCTGTCCCAGGTCGAACACCGCGGCATCATCCCGGGAGTCGTTACCGACCAACAGGTTCGGATGCGGTCCCAGATGCAGCTGGGACTTGAGTATCTCGTCCAATAACCTGGGCGCGATCTTGCATCCGCAACCGGAGCCGTGGCTGTATTCGGTCATTTTCACCGGGTCTGGCGGGTCGATTGTGTCCATGCGCGGCGTATATGGCGACAAAAGGGGCGTAATTATAGCATGGGAGCCGGCCCCGGCTGAGCAGGGCTGCTATCCGGAAGTAGGTTCCGCGGCACGGGGAGGTGCTGCCAGAATCGGTCACGGCAAGTGACTGATTTTGAAGCAAGCTGCAAACCGGGTTTGCAGTGCAGCGTGCGCAGAGAAGTCCAGGATGGACTTATTCAGAGCCTCCCAAGAGGTATACTGGACAGCCAGTTCAATCGCCGGGTACCGGGAAACATGGTCGCAGGAAGCAACATGACGCGTTTATTCGTGGGTTTTTGGCTTTGCCTGAGCGCCTCCGTCAGTTGGGGGCTGGAATTCAGCGGTCAGGATCTCCAAGGCAAGCCCTGTACGGGCAAGGGGCAGGGATACGGCCCCTTCGACTACACCAACTCCCATCACGTGCGGGTCAAGCTGCCGATCGTCGAGCAGTTCCACTTCACGTCCCAGGTCGAGGGGCTGAATCGTGGGCGCAGTGGCACCTTGGTCAGTGATCTTGATTACACGTTACGGGCATTCCCGAATCATCATCGGGCATTGTTCGCGATGATCCGGCTGACGACCGACAAGCGCAAAAGGGACCCGGGGGTGGTGGGTGCGCTGGAGACTCCGCCGGAGTGCTATCTGCTGAGGGCCGAGGCGTTTCGACCCGATGATGGCGCCGTGCAGATGCTTCACGGGCTTTATCTGCATCGCCTGGGCAAGCTCACCGAGGCCGAGGTCCATTACCGCAAAGCGGTGGCGCTGATGCCCCGCAGTGCCGAGGCCCATTACAACCTCGGTTTGCTGCTGGTGGATCTGGAGCGCTACCAGGAGGCGGTGCCGGAGGCACGGCTCGCCTACAAACTCGGCTATCCGTTGTCCGGGCTGCGGAAACGCCTGGCCACGGCAGGCCACTCGTTGAGCGAGTAGTCCGGCAGGCTCAGAGCGCGCGGATCTTGTCCGCCTGCGCCTGTAGCTCGATCCGCGCGTGCTTGGCCGTGTCCAGCTTGTCTCGCTCCTTCTGCACCACGGCGTCCGGCGCCTTGTCCACGAAGGCGGGATTCTGCAGCTTTTTCTCCGTGCGTTCGATTTCCTGGAGCAGTTTGGCCATTTCCTTGTCCAGGCGGGCCAGTTCGGCATCCTTGTCGATCAGGCCGGCCAGCGGGATCAGCAGCTTCATCTCGCCCACCAGGGCCACGGCGGACTCGGGGCCATCGTCACCGTCGGGCAGCACCTCGACCGATTCCGTACGCGCCAGGAAGTCCAGGTAGGGGCGGCTGTTGCGTAGCCAGGCGGCGTCCTGGGCACTGGCGTTGGCCAGCAGTACGGGCACCGGCTTGCCGGGGGCGATGTTCATTTCGCCCTTGATCTTGCGCACCCCCAGGATGCAGCCCATCACCCATTCCATCTCGGCCACGGCCTCGGCGTCGGCCAGCGACTCGTCGGCTACCGGGTAGGGCTGGTGCATGATGGTTTCGGTCGCTTCCGGCGTCCTGCCTCCCGCGACACTGGCACTTCCCTGTGCGGCGCCCGAGACACCGGCCAGCGGGCCGACCTTCTGCCAGATCTCTTCGGTGACGTACGGCATGATCGGGTGCGCCAGGCGCAGCACCGTCTCGAGCACCTGCACCAGGGTCCGACGGGTGCCGCGCTTGGCGGCCTCGCTGCTATCGTCGCTGGTCAGGATGGGTTTGGACAGCTCCAGATACCAGTCGCAGTAGCTGTTCCAGGTGAATTCATAGATGGCTTGGGCGGCGTGATCGAAACGGTAGCCGTCGATGGCCTCGCGGGTGTCGGCCACGGTCTGCTGCAGCTTGGACAGAATCCAGCGGTCGGCGGCGGACAGCTCCACCTCGCCGCCGTCAGCGCCGCAGTCCTGGCCCTCGGTATTCATCAGCACGTAGCGGCTGGCGTTCCACAGCTTGTTGCAGAAGTTGCGGTAGCCCTCGATACGGCCCAGGTCGAACTTGATGTCGCGCCCGGTGGAGGCCAGCGCGGCGAAGGTGAACCTCAACGCATCGGTACCGAAGCTGGGAATGCCGTCCGGGAAGTCCTTGCGGGTCTGCTTCTCGATCTTTCTGGCCAGCTGGGGCTGCATCATGCCGCGGGTGCGTTTGGTGACCAGCTCTTCCAGCTCGATGCCGTCGATGAGATCGATCGGGTCGAGCACATTGCCCTTGGACTTGGACATCTTGTCGCCGTGGGAGTCGCGCACCAGGCCGTGGATGTAGACCTCCTTGAAGGGTACCTCGTCCATGAATTTCAGGCCCATCATGATCATCCGGGCGACCCAGAAGAAGATGATGTCGAAGCCGGTGACCAGCACGGAGGTCGGGTAGAAGGTCTTCAAGCGTTCGGTGTCTTCCGGCCAGCCCAGGGTGGAGAAGGGCCAAAGGGCGGAGCTGAACCAGGTGTCGAGCACGTCCTCGTCCTGGGTCAATGCGTAGTCGGCGGCCAGGCCGTGTTTTTCGCGGACTTCCTGTTCGGAGCGGCCGACGTAGACGTTGCCCTCGGCGTCGTACCAGGCGGGGATGCGATGGCCCCACCAGATCTGGCGGCTGATGCACCAGTCCTCGATGTTGCGCATCCACTCGTAGTAGGTGTTCTTCCAGTTGTCCGGCACGAACTTGATCCGGCCGGTCTCCACCGCCTCGATGGCCGGCTTGGCCAGGGGTTCGACCTTGACGTACCACTGGTCGGTGAGGAACGGCTCGATCACCGCCCCGGAGCGGTCGCCGCGGGGCACCATGAGCTTGTGGTCCTTCACGGACTCCAGCAGACCCGCGGCGTCCAGGTCGGCGATGATCTGCTTGCGCGCGTCGTAGCGATCCATGCCGACGTACTGCGCCGGGATGATGGGTGTGTCGTCATCGGCGCTGGGGCGGATGGCGGCATCCACGGTGAAGATGTTGATACGTCCGCTGTACGGCTGGTTGGCGATGGCGTTCTCGTCCCGGTGACGCAGCCACACGGCGTGGTCGTTGAAGTCGTGGGCCGGGGTGATCTTCACGCAGCCGGTGCCGAACTCCGGGTCCACATAGTCGTCGGCAATGATGGGAATCCGCCGGCCGGTCAGCGGCAGTTCGACGAATTCACCCAGCAGGTGCTTGTAGCGCTCGTCGTCCGGGTGAACCGCCACGGCGCAGTCGCCCAGCAGGGTCTCGGGGCGGGTGGTGGCCACCACCAGGTGGCCGGTGCCGTTGGTCAGCGGGTAGCGCATGTGCCACAGGTGACCGGCTTCCTCCTCGGACAGCACCTCCAGGTCGGACACCGCGGTGTGCAGCACCGGGTCCCAGTTGACCAGACGCTTGCCACGGTAGATCAGGCCTTCCTCGTGCAGCCGCACGAAGACCTCCTTCACCGCGTCGGATAGCCCTTCGTCCATGGTGAAGCGCTCGTGCTGCCAATCCAGCGAGGCGCCCATGCGGCGTAGTTGGCGGGTGATGGTGCCGCCGGACTCGCCCTTCCACTCCCAAACCTTGTCGATGAAGGCCTCGCGCCCCAGGTCATGGCGGGTCTTGCCCTCGGCGTTGATCAGCCGTTCCACCACCATCTGGGTGGCGATGCCGGCGTGATCGGTGCCCGGCTGCCAAAGGGTCTTCTTGCCCTGCATGCGCTGGTAGCGGGTCAGGGCATCCATGATGGTGTCCTGAAAGGCATGGCCCATGTGCAGGCTGCCCGTGACATTGGGCGGCGGGATCATGATGCAGTAGGCGCCTTCACCCTCGGTGGCGGGCGCGAACCAGCCTTTTTCTTCCCAGGTCTGGTACCAGCGTTGTTCGATGGCGTGGGGGTCGTAGGTCTTATCCATGGGGATCGTTGGCGCGGCGGCAAAAGCGGCGAGTATACCGTCTAACACGCCCGCCCCGACACGGGCGGGTGCATGCGGGGGCGGACCGGTGCGCCGGGCAGGGCGGTGGCATTTGATCTGCGTCAGGGGAAATGATCGCCATATATTGCGTTATTTGGTTATCGCTACTACAAGATGTAGTGGTAATCGCGGACGGGGTGTGACATGACCGATTCAGCTGCTGAGTGCGTTCATCTGCCTGTGTCAGTGCGGCGTCGTGATGGCGCTCTGGTCGCATTCGACCCAGGGCGGATACGGCGCGCGCTAGAAAAGGCCGGTGGGGCCAGTGGGGAATTCGCTGCGGAGCGGGCAAGACAGCTGGCCTCCCAGGTGATCAAGGTGCTTGGTCACGGCCGTTTTCCGGATGGGCTGGCGGACGTGGAGCGCATCCAGGACATCGTCGAGCACACCTTGATCGCGGCCGATTACCTGGCGACGGCCCGGGCCTATATCGTGTACCGGGAACAGCACAACCAATTGCGTCGTGATCGTCGCACCCTGGTCGATGTCAGTGCGTCGGTGAACGAGTACCTGGACCGCGCCGACTGGCGAGTGCGTGCCAATGCCAACCAGGGATATTCCCTGGGTGGTTTGATCCTCAATACCTCCGGCAAGTTGCTGGCCAATTACTGGCTCAGTCACGTTTATCCACCGGAGATCGGCCGGGCCCACCGTGACGCGGATGTGCACATCCACGACCTGGACATGTTGGCCGGCTACTGCGCCGGTTGGTCGCTCCGCACGCTGTTGCAGGAAGGATTGAATGGCGTGCCGGGTAAGGTCGAGGCGGGGCCGCCGAAGCACATGTCCTCGGCGGTGGGACAGATCGTGAACTTCCTCGGTACCTTGCAGAACGAGTGGGCTGGCGCCCAGGCGTTCAGCTCCTTCGACACCTATATGGCGCCGTTCGTGCGTCATGACCGACTGGGCTACGACCAGGTTCGTCAATACATCCAGGAGCTGATCTACAACCTCAACGTACCCTCCCGCTGGGGCACCCAAACCCCCTTCACCAATTTGACCTTCGATTGGGTATGCCCCGAAGACCTGCGGGAGCAGGTGCCGGTGATCGCCGGACAGGAGATGCCGTTTGCGTACGGTGACCTGCAGACGGAGATGGACATGATCAATCGGGCATACATGGAGGTGATGACCGCGGGAGATGCCAAGGGCCGGGTATTCACCTTTCCGATTCCCACCTACAACATCACACCGGATTTCCCCTGGGGCTCGGCGAATGCCGAACGTTTGTTCGCCATGACCGCCAAGTATGGCCTGCCGTATTTTCAGAACTTTCTCAATTCCGAGCTCAAGCCCAACATGGTGCGCTCCATGTGTTGTCGGCTACAGCTGGATCTGCGGGAGTTGCTGAAACGGGGCAATGGCCTGTTCGTGTCCGCCGAGCAGACCGGGTCCCTGGGCGTGGTGACGGTCAATTGTGCCCGGCTGGGGTATTTGTACCGTGGCGACGAAGCAGGCTTGTTGGCCCGACTTGATCAGCTGTTGGAACTGGCCCGCAACAGTCTGGAGATCAAGCGCAAGGTGATCGAGCGTCATATGGATGCGGGATTGTTTCCGTATACCAAACGGTACCTGGGCACCCTGCGTAATCATTTCTCCACCATCGGGGTGAACGGCGTCAATGAGCTGATCCGCAATTTCAGCGGCGACCGCGACGACATCACTACCGCCTGGGGTCATGATTTCGCTTGCCGCCTGCTCGATCACGTGCGTGCGCGCATGGTGGCGTTTCAGGAGCAGACCGGCCACTTGTACAACCTGGAGGCCACCCCGGCGGAAGGCACCACCTATCGATTCGCCAAGGAGGACCGGGTCCGTTATCCGGATATTCTGCAAGCGGGCACCACCGACCAGCCGTATTACACCAATAGTTCCCAGTTGCCGGTGGGCTATACCGACGACCCCTTCGAGGCGTTGGCTATGCAGGAGGCGCTGCAGACCCGCTATACAGGCGGCACGGTGCTGCATCTCTATCTCGGCGAACAGGTGTCCAGTGCACAGGCGTGCAAGCGGTTGGTGAGGCGTGCGTTGGAACGTTTTCGCCAGCCGTACGTCACGGTGACCCCGACGTTTTCAATATGTCCGACACACGGTTATCTAAGTGGCGAACACGAATTCTGTCCCAAGTGCGATGCCGCGCTCGTAGCCCGTAAACAACAGGAGAGGCCTGTCGATGCAAACCATGACCTTTGAATTGAAGGACGAGGAACGTACCCGATGCGAAATCTGGACGCGAGTGATGGGCTATCACCGCCCGGTCGCCGCCTGGAACCCTGGCAAGCAGGCCGAGCATCGTGAGCGACAGTATTTTGCCGAGCCGGATCGCCCGTCGGCGGCCTGATACGGACATGTGTACCGTAAGGGTGGGCGGCTTCATGCCGCTCACCACCATCGACTACCCGGGTGAACTCGCTGCGGTGGTTTTCTGCCAGGGGTGTCCCTGGCGTTGCCGCTATTGTCACAATCCCGAACTGCTGGACCGATCACGTCCGACGAGCCTGGATTGGGAGGCGGTGATGGCGTTGTTGCGCCGGCGGGTCGGCCTGCTGGACGCGGTGGTGTTTTCCGGTGGCGAACCGACGCTGCAGCGCGGTTTGGCCAAGGCGATGGCCGAGGTCCGCAGACTTGGTTTCAAGATCGGCCTGCACAGTGCGGGTTGTTATCCGGCCAGGCTGGCCGAGGTGCTCCCACTGGTCGATTGGGTGGGGATGGATGTCAAGGCGTTGCCTGGCGACTATCCCAGGCTGACCGGTGTGCCGGGTAGTGGGGAGCGCGCCTGGAAGAGCCTGCAGATGTTGCTGACCAGCAAGGTGAGTCATGAGGTGCGGGTAACGGTGCACGATCAATTGATGACCGCGCAGAAGCTCAAAGCGCTGATCGGCAAGCTTGCGGTAGCTGGCGCACGGTCCATTGCGCTCCAAGTGTGCCGCGCGAGGCAGATGCTGGACCCGTCGCTGGGCCCCGCGGGTGCTGACTGGGTGACGCCGGAGCTGCTGGACTCGATCGTGCGTTCGTATGGTCAGCAGTTGGTCTTGCGGGTCTGATCCGTCGCCGGTCGCCCGGGTCTTGATCGGCATCAAGCGTCAGGGGAAATCCCGATGCCATGGGCTTCTCAATCGTTCGGCGATGGGTGACAGTGTATGCGGAAGTTATCTGACCAGGACCGCATCCGCTTATGAACGCTCCCGTTCCGATTGGTATTGTCACGGTCTCCGACAGGGCGTCCCGCGGCGAGTACGAGGACCTCGGCGGCCCGGCGATCGCCCAGTGGTTGGGGCATGCGATTGCAGGCGAATGGCAGGCGGTAACGCGGCTTGTGCCTGACGAACAGGCCGAGTTGGAGGCCGTGTTGCGGGAGTTGAGTGACGCGGTGGGGTGCGCGCTGGTGGTGACCACCGGGGGTACCGGCCCCGCGCCCAGGGACATCACCCCCGAAGCCACGGCGGCGGTGTGCGATAAGATTCTCGATGGCTTCGGCGAGTTGATGCGCTCGGTATCCTTGCGCTTCGTGCCGACGGCCATCCTGTCGCGGCAGATCGCAGGGATCCGTGGTCGTTGTCTGATCGTCAACCTACCCGGAAAACCAAGTGCCATCGGTGACTGCCTGCAGGCGGTGTTTCCTGCGATTCCCTACTGTATCGATCTGATCGAGGGGCCGTATATCAGATCCAACGACGACTTCGTGAAGGCCTTCCGGCCGAAATCGTGATCACACGACAGCCGTGAGCTGCCGGCGTATGGCGTTCAGTACGGTCCATTTCCTGGCGCACCAGGTGGGCGCCAGCAGGATATCGGCGGCGGCGGTCGCGGTGACGCGATGAAAGACCACGTCCGACGGCGTGCGTTGGATCAAGCTGGCGGCCGCGTTGACATATTCCGCTTGCGACAGGGGGCGGTAGTCACCGCGTCGCCACTGATGAGCCAGCAACGTGTGGCGGACCACGTGCAGCGGGTGCAGTTTCAGTCCGTCGACGCCCAGGTCCAGCACGGTATCCAGGCTGGTGCGCCAGTGCGCCTCGCTCTCGCCGGGGAGGCCGAGGATCAGATGGGTGCAGACCTGAAGACCACGTGCTCGCGCCGCTGTCACGGTAGCCCGGTATTCCGCCAGGCCGTGGCCGCGGTTGACCCGCTGCAAGGTGTCGTCGAAGGCGGACTGCAGGCCCAGTTCCAGCCAGACTTCGTAGCCCTGCGCGCGGTAGTCGGCCAGCAGGTCGAGCACGTCGGTATCGACACAGTCGGGGCGGGTCCCCACGGACAGCCCGATCACGTCCGGTTCCTGCAATGCCTGTTCGTACAGCTGTCGTAGCACAGCCAATTCGGCGTAGGTGTTGCTGTAGGCCTGGAAGTAGGCGATGAACTTGCGGGCACCGGTACGCCTGCGCAGTATCCGTCTGCCCGCTTCGATCTGTTCCCGGATCGGTGGCGGGTGTTTGGCATTGGGACTGAAGGATGCGTTGTTGCAGAAGCTGCAGCCGCCGGTGCCGCGGCTACCGTCCCGGTTGGGGCAGGTAAAGCGCGCGTTGATCGCCAGCTTGTGCACGCGCTCGCCATAGCGTTGCAGCATGGCCTGGCCGAAGGTGTGAACGACGTCCGACAACACCGGGTTTACGGCCCGCGGCGGCGACGATCCGGTCGCGGCGTCGTTCACCGCAGGGCGGCGCCCGTGCTCATTCCGGCTTCGCCGAGCCAGTAGCCGCTGCATACCCCGCTTGGCATGTGGGTGACGAGTTTGTCCGTCGCCTCTTTCCCGGAGCACGTGCCTCGCCGCCACTGATCGAAGGCCCGGATCACCCGGTCCGTCCCGTGGGCCTGAGGGCTGATACGCAACACGTCGATGTGGGCGTCCGGCGTATCTTGAGCGGCGGTCAAACTGAAGCTCAAGGCCGACTGGGTTTGAATACCATTGAGGACCAGAAAGTCCTGATGGTCCCGGGTGTGCAGCAACAAACCGTCGGGGTCGTCCAGGCAGCGTAGCCGACAATCGTCTTTGGGCAGGTTATGGGTGCGCGCAGTGAAACAGCGCGCGGAATATGCCAATGGCAAGCGCCCATAGGCGAACACCTCGGTCCTGACGTCCGACGGGCAGCCGGCCCGGATCCCGGCGAGGGTTTGGCGGGACAGCTCCACCGGCATGACCCAGCGTTGCATGCCGGCACGGGCCAGAATGCCAAGACTGTAAGGGTTGTAGATATTCAAGGTGGGGCCACCCACGAAAGGCCGCTGATGAGCCTCCAGATAATGCACCGCGGCCATGTCGTTGGCTTCGATCATGAACTCGGTGTTCTGGCAGATACGCTGCAGGGTACGTAACTCCGAGTCGGCCTCGATCAATGCCAGGGTCGACAGCACCACCTGCTTGCCCGCCTGGGACAATTCCCGCGCGACACCAAGCCAGTCCTCGAGGCCCAGACTGCGGCGCTTGGAACAAACCGTCTCGCCCAGATAGACGATATCCACTGGCAGGTCTGCCATGTCCCGGTAGAAGCGCAGCAGGGTTTCGCGCGGCCAGTGGTACAAGACCGGCCCCAATGCCAGATCGGCGGGTTGAAGCATATTCATTGCCATGGCCGATGGTAGGCGCCGAAGGTCGTCTGCGCGCCTTCCGAGACCGACTGCAGCGCGCTCAACCACGCCGCCTGGGGTGCGAACCGATCCGGGTCCCGTGCGCAACTGTCGAGTGCCGCTCGCCAGACCCGGGTCACCTGGCTGACGTAGGCGGGACTACGTTGGCGTCCTTCGATCTTGATCGCCGCGATGCCCATGCGTTGCAGCTGCGGTAGCAGCTCGAGGGTATTCAGGCTGACCGGCTCCTCAAGGGCGTAGCCGATATTGCCGTCGACCTCGAAGCGACCCTTGCACAGGGTCGGATAGCCGGCCCGTTCGCCGCTTGCATAACGGTCGATGAGCACCCCGCCGAGACGGGACTCGAGCCCGTCTGTCGTCTGGTTCCAGCAGACCGACGCGGCCGGGGAGCAGGCGCCGAAGGTGTTGGGGGATTTTCCGGTTACGTAGGATGACAACAGGCAACGGCCTTCCACCATCACGCACAGGCTCCCGAAACCGAACACCTCGATAGGCACTGGGCTTTTGCCGGCGACACGATCGAGCTGCTTGAGGGAGAGTACCCTGGGTAGTACGGCGCGCTTGATGCCGAAGTGTTCGTAGTAGAACGTAATCGCCTCGGCGCTGGTTGCCGAGCCTTGTACCGACAGGTGGATGTCCAACTCGGGCGCCTGCGCTCGTGCATACGCCATCACACCGATGTCCGCGCAGATCAACGCGTCCACACCCAGGGACGCGGCTTGTTCAACCGCCGCCTGCCAGCGTAGCCAGCCGGCCGGTTGAGGAAAGGTGTTAAGCGCCAGAAATACCCGCGCGCCTTTGGCGTGTGCGTACCGAATGCCCTCGGTCGCACGCTTCGCGTCAAAGTTCAGTCCGGCGAAGTGTCTGGCGTTGGTGTCGTCGCGAAAGCCCAGGTAGACGGCATTGGCGCCGTTGTCCACCGCCGCCTTGAGCGACGGCAGATTACCCGCGGGACAGACCAGTTCCATCGGCGGAATCCCGGGTCGGTGGCGCCGATTGACGCGTGGAGATGGCAGAAATCATCGGCTCGGATATCTCAGGTGCGCAGTCGGTGATGCGACGGCACAAAGCGAACAAGCAAGCGGATCAGGCCCGTCAGCGCCCCGGCCATCGGGCGCGCGTAGGGGAGCGTCGTGACGTCCTGGGCATCGAGAAAATTTTTCAGATGCAGGCCAAGCTCGGTATCGCCTTCGCTCACCAGGCGGCGTTGGAAGAACAGGGTGTCGGCGTCCTCACGTCGCGCTGCAAGCAATAGGAAGTCATAGCTGTGGTCGGTGATCCGAAGGTCCCAGTCCGCCGTGGACGGCGTGACGATCAAGCGGTTGCGGCGCAGCGAGACACAGAAGCTGGGGCCGCTGTCCGCCACCACCACACACAAGCGGCGGTCATGGAGAAAGTCGAGTTCGCCGGCGCTCAACGCGGTGTCGAATATCCGGTTCAGCAGGCTGGCAAGGGCGTGCTGGGAGAGGCCTTGCAGAAGCCGCGACCCCGGTGGCTCGATCTGGAACATGGACAAGGTCAACCTCGCTGCCCGACTTGGATGGATGTCAACGAGCATCGGAGTCATGGTGGTTGCGCGTCAGTTGCGTTGCCTTGATTTGAATCAAGCCATGTGCAGCCATGAGCCGGCTCATCCGACGACATCCAGTTCCCGGCGCCGAAAACCGACGCCGATCCGGTCGGCAATGGCCTTGCAGGCGCGGATATCCACCCCGGGCAAACCGTCGATGGCGGTGAGCGTGACGTCGATTCCTCGCTCTTTTGCCAAGCGGGAAAACGACTGGACAGCGTTATAGGCGCCCTGCACCTTGGGTCGGCAGTGTTGGATATACAGGGACTCGTTCTGAGCGTTGAGCGACACCGATACGGCGTCCACCACGGCGGCCAGCTCGGCAGCGACATCGCGCCCGTGAATCAGATTGGCCAGGCCGTCGGTATTGAGCCGGACGCGGTGTCCCCGGCGTTTCAGCGTGCGGGCCACAGCCAATAGCACCGGCAGGTTCATGGTGGGTTCGCCGAGTCCGCAAAACACCATTTCCCGGTCCAAAGGGACATCGTCAATGGCCGCCAGTACCTCGTTGACGCGGGGTGAGCGGGTCAGTTGCAAGTCGATACCACGAACCGACCAATGGCGATTGAACTTGGGGCAGAACGCGCAACGCAGGGTACAACGTGACGTGATGTTCAAGTAACAGTTGCCATTCAGCCTGTAGGCGAGAGTGTCGGCTCGATGGGCGCGGGGCAAGGGGGTGCTCATGATTCAATCGACTATTGTCGGTTGGTTTGGCGTTTCGATCAGCACGGCGTTCGGCGTGGCGATACAGGCAGCGCGGCAGGCGCCGCAACCGATGCAGCGCTCCGGATCGATGCGTGGTTGTTCCCGCAACCAGACCAGTATGTCGGGCAGCGGGCAACTGCCGCGACAGGCCCCACACTCGGGTCCGGCGTACGGCAGACAGCGGGCCGGATCGATCTTGACCTTAGCCAGCTTGGGCAGAGGCGTGGGTGCAGCGTCGGCGGTCGATTCTTGTTCATCGACCGGTGGATACGCCAGCGCACCGGGTTCGCATGCGGTTACGCACGGCCAGTCGTCGCACAGGCGGCAGGGCTTGTTCAGCAGGTCCAGCGCCGGTGTGCCTACCACCTGGGTGCCTAGACGCGCGGGCAAGGGAAAGATCACGTGATGGGGGCAGGCCTCGGAACAGGCGCCGCAGCGTGTGCATGCCAACAGGAATTCGAGCTCGTTCACGGCATAGGGTGGGCGGAACCAGTGGCGTGCACGCCCGCTGGCATGGTGGTCAGCGGCTTTGGTGGCGACCTCGGCTCCCTTGTGAAGGGCGCGACGGAAGAATTGTCGTCGATCCATGGATGTCCCGTGTCGTATGGTCTATATCATGCGCCTACATGCGCATGATCATGGGTTGGGTGAGCAACCAAAGGTTCATCCCGCTGACGCCGAGCAGGAAGGTTGTCGTTGGTACCCGCGATACACCGCGGTCCAATCCGATCTTCCGGGCGCGTGCCCCCAGGATACGGACCGCCAGTCCCAGCCCCAGCACGATCAGGCCCGCTTGCAACGTGAACAGCAACTGTTCGGGGATCGGCAAGGTCATCAGAGCGTGTCGCTCGGTGGTGCTCAGCGGTAGCGTGCCGCGGCCAAAGGGATTGACGAATACCGCCCAGGTCCCGTGGCTTTCGCGCAGCATGTGGCTGAGGTTGTGCGCGATGTGGTAGGCAAAGGCCAGTGGCAATACCGCCAGCGCCAGATTGTTGAACAGCGGCTTGAAATCGGCTTGTCGCGGACCCAGGCGTTGCGTCAGTCTGATGGTGACCACGAAGGTGCCGGCGATCAGGACCAGGCTCAGCGCCATGCCGAGGGAGAAGGTCCATAACAGCTGGCCGGAATCGCCAATCCATCGGGCTGAGTGACGCATCCATTGCTCCCATTCGGGCAGCATGGTCAGGCCATGGAAGCTGGTGAGGGCGACCAGTCCGACCATGAACCAGGCGCCGTCCCAGTGTCCCCGTGTGTGATGCATGGCCTCGTTAGCGACCGGTCGAACTCCCCAGGACACGTTATGCGACGGGCAACTCTGCACACAGGCACCACAGCTAGTGCAGAACTGGTTGACGTCGGTACGACCGATTACCAGATGGGTAGGGCAGGGCTCTATCTGGTCGGTGCCGTGATAGCACTCAAGTGTTTTGCAATCGGCACAGACCAGCGGGTCTATCGGACGCACGGCGACGGGCACCGTCGTACTGTAGGCACCCAGAGTGCGACCTATCGGACACACGTATTGGCAGAATCCCTTGCGTTCGAAGAGCGCCATGGAGGTCGTCGCCATGACCACCATGGCCAAACCCAACAAGGCGGTCGCATACGGACTGGTGGTCACACCGACGCCGAGTTCCAGCCAGGTGAGGCCGGCCAACATGGACAAGGCCGGCCATTGGTTGCGTAACCAGCTGGGATATCGCAGATTCAGGCTGGTATGGGGTGCGCCGCGACGCCACAGCCGGCGCCTTACCAGCCAGGCAGCCAAGGCGTCCCAGGGGCAGATCGCACACCAGGCCGATCCCAGCAGCAGCACGGCAATCACGATCCCCGTCCACCAGAACGTCCAGGTGAGTACCGTCGCCAGATTGCGTTCCGGGATCGGACTGCCGAACAGTCCGGCGGCAATGAGCAATAGGAAGAGTGCCGCCGTCAGGATGCGCAGGGTGAGCAGCAGCCACGGCCGGCGTAGCGCCTCGTGCAGCGCGGGTCCGATCATCGGTAAGGCTGTCAGACTGAGCATGTGGTCGCCGTCACTCCGGCTGGCATTGCCCGGCGAACCGCGCAGTACCGGCAGACTCAGACCGATCATCATCAGCATCGCTACCGCGGCCCAGGCGATCGGCAGGCCGGGGTGCACCATCGTCTCCGTCGTTGCCGCTGCCGGGGCGACTGAGCATATCGCGGCAGTCGCTTCGAGTTCGGCGATTGGCCAGGCCATGTGCGTTACGCCCTGCCAGCGTTATGGCGCTGAGTTTTCAAACGGGCCAGACGCTTGCGCTGGCTGAGGTTCACGCTGAGCAGCAACAGCGCGACGAGGGCGACTGCGAGACCGATCGGGCCGATGGGTGCGGGATCGCCGATGCGCAGCGGGAAGTCCACGGTATAGGGTTCGCCATCGGACTCGAACTGCGCCCGCACCAGATAATCGCCGGCCTGGTGGAACTGATAATTCTGGCGGTAGACGCCATCGTCAGGCATCTGTTGGCCGAGGGTCTCGGGCGCACTGTCGATCAGCAAGCCGTCGTCACGCACGGTGAAGGTCACAGGTCCGGAGAAGGACACGCCACTGTCGATGCGTGATGCATAGAAATTGACGCGTCCGGGCTCACCGGGTTTGGGAAAGGCCGGGTAGGCCATGAAGGTGACGAAGTATGCACCGACCTGTGTTTCGATCTGCATGGCCGGGGGGGTGTTCGAGTCTTCGTTCAGGCTGTAGGCAGGTCGCCCCAATACATGGTGGGCCTGCGCAGTAGGCACCATGATCAGAAGCAGCGTCAGCATCAAGAGGCGAGGGATGGTCATAAGGCGGGTCGATGTGTCGTGTGGTAGGTGCATATCGGTCAAGCGACGCGATGGTGGGCGGTGGTGCCGAGGGCCCGGTCGACGATCTTGATCGGCAGGCTCGGGTGGGGGCAGACCTCGACGCATTGGCCGCAACCGACGCAGCCGGGCTGCACCACCGGACGATAGAGATTGGCGAACTCGAAGCCAATGGCGGTATCCCCCAGTGGACAAACGGTGACGCATGCCCCGCATACGCCGCGATCGACCCAGGGATAGCAGGCGGCACGATCGATCTGGGCGATCCCCATGCGCACGTCCCGGGGCGCCGTCACGGTGAGCGCGGCCGTAGGACACGCTTCCATACACAGGCCGCAAAGGATGCAGGACTTCAGCGCTGGATCAATGTATGGCGTGTTCACTTTGTTACCACCGTCGCGGCTGTAGAACGCAATGCAGCGGGGTGGGCAGACCTCGGCACAGGCACCGCAACCAATGCAGGCGGCGATGAACGCCCGCTCGTCGGCAAGGGCGCCCGGTGGTCGCAAGCGGTTTTCCGGATGGGCCGGGGCTTCGGGTGTCAGGGTGCGTGACAAGCCGTACGGCAAGCCAGCGGCCACGCCCGTGGCGAGTAGCGCGGAGCCCTGCAGCAAGAACTTACGCCGCTTGATTTTCATCGCGGGAAACGTGTCGCTGTTTACGGTAGGCGTGGCCCAGGTGTCCGGGGCCTTGGGCCGGTAGATCGTTTATCCGCAGCTTGAACAGCAAGGCGTCTGTCGGACAGGCGGAAATACAGGCGCTGCAGTTGTTGCACTCCTGACCAAAGCCATCTCCCATCGGGTCCAGGCCGAACTGGCAGGCGGCGTTGCATTTGGTGCAGTCGTTGCAGTTGGCGACATCGCGCTGGATGCGCAGCACACGAAAGCGCCCGAGCAGCGAGTAGAGCGCGCCGCCAGGGCACAGATATCGGCAGAATCCGCGCCGTGCGACCAGATGATCGAACAGCAAGGTGAGCAGGAAGAACACCGCGCCGGCGCCGAAACCGCCCAGGGCGATGCCGTAATACAGCTCGCGTCCGATGATTGCGGGTGGGTAGATGGCGGCGGTAACCACTGAGCCGGTGATCGCGGCGAGCACAAGCCCGGTGGCCAGCACCAGGTACTTCAATGGTCGCCAAAGCACGCGATCGGGCAGCTGGATGCCGGCGCGGCGCAACCAGCTGCCCAGGTTGTCGTTGAGTTCGTACAGAAAGGTGGCCGGGCATATCCAACCGCAGTAGATGCGTCCCAACAGCATCGAGGCGACCAATGGCACCAAGGCCGTCAGCACAAACGGCCAGTACAGCGTCAGGCTTGCGGCGATCTGGCTGACCACCGCCAGCGGGTCGCTGATTTTGTATCCGAACAGACTTGCCGACCAGGTGGTGCCCTTCACGGCGTTCAGGTCAGTCGCCGGATCGTCGGTGAACGCTCCGGTGAGCCATTCCATGACATCGTAGAGCTGTTTCTGACCCGGTTCGAGCAGGTCATAGGCGTGGGCAGCCGTGTAGTTCTGGTAGATGCTCAACAACGGCAATAACACGAGCGTGACGAACACCAGGCTCAGGCTCAGCCAGCGCAACTTGTTCAGTTGGCGGCGCAACAGGAGGTGCCGCTTGGCGTCAGACCGTGACATGGCGGGGGATTACCCGTATGGCTTGGGGTAACTGGATGCAGGACCGTTCGCATAGGCCACACCCGACACAGGCGTCCGATACCACCGGTTGTTCCAGGCGCTGCACGCGGATGGCGACGTCCTGCAGCGGGCAGGCCCGGTAGCAAACGCCGCAGGTCTTGCCCTGGTAAGACAGACACAGGTCTTCGTTGACCTGGGCCTTGCCCATGTCCACCTTGGCCAGGATGGGCGCCGCTTCTCTCGGGATCCTGGCCAATGCGCCGGTCGGGCAGACCTCGCCGCACTTCATGCACAGGATGCAAGCCTGTTCCCGGGGAATGATGTAGGGCGTGTCGCGCGAGGCAAAGCCGTTTTCGTTGCCAAAGAACTGGATGCTGCGGTTGGGGCAGACCTCACCGCATTTCCCGCAGCGGATGCAGTTGGCGACGAACGCGGATTCGTCCTGAGCGCCAGGCGGCCGCAGATAGCGCAGGCCACCGCGTGCGGCCTGCGCTGAGGGCAACTGCGAGGCGGCCACGCCGGCGGCCAGCCTGATTAGGAAGGTGCGACGTTGCATGGCGATTTGCGCATGATGACGGCCTCAGACCTTTTCTATCCGACAGGCGAGTTTCTTGAAGTCCACCTGACCGGAAACCGGGTCCCACACACGGCTGGACACGCCGTTCACCAGCCATTTGTTTTTGCGGGGATCGGCGCTGTCGGCGACCGACAGGTTCCAGGGACTGAACAGATAGCCTCTGGGCACCGAGTTGCGGGCCGGCTTGATCAGACTGTTGGTGCCAACCTGGGCCTTGGCCTCGAAATAGCCGCGACGGGTGATCAGTCGCACCTTGTCGCCGTCTTTTATCCCCATGTCCTTGGCGTCCTCGGGGTGCATCTCCACGTACATCTCGGGCACCAGGCGCCGGGTCGTCGGGCTGCGGTTCGATTTGGCTGTGTGGAAGTGTTCGTACACCACGCCCAGGCCCAGCCAATAGGGGTACATGTCCTTGGGTACCTTGTCCCAGGCCTTGCCGCGGTGCTCGTCGTCAGGCAGGTCAGGGGTAAGTCCCATGTCCCTGGCCTGTTTGATCAGCGGGATGTTGTCGATGGTGTAGATGTCCGTCTTGTCGCCAAACTCCATCAGTTGTTTGGTGATCGCCTTGCGTTGGCTGTAGTCCTGCTGACAGAGCTTCATGTGGACCTTGCCGTCCTTGGTGCGGAAGTAGCCGTAAGGACGGTTTTCCCAGCCACTTTCCTGCAGCATGTAACGACGCTTGGTGCCGCCGTCCTTGGCGATGGCATAGGTCGGCGCCGGCCACTGCACGCCGCGCAGTTTTTTCAGCTGCTCGTAGGGGCTGACGCCATCGGTCTTCTCTACTTCCAGCAGGCCGGTCAGATCCGTGTCGGTACCGGCGGATGCGGCCAGCACATCGCGGAATATCTCCTGGGCGTCATAGAAGCCGTCGTCCTTGCGCTTCCAGGGAAATATCGCGTCGGCATCCATGCCGAGCAGGTGGGCGATCTCTCGCCCCTTGTCGATCACCATGTCCATGTCCGGGCGGCAGCCGGGAGGCGGCTCGGCGGCCTTTTCGCACAGATTCAGGCGTCGCTCGGAACTGATATAGACCCCCTGGACCTCGCCCCAGGTAGCCGCCGGGAAGATCACGTCGGCGTACAGGTTGTTGGGTGCGTGGCGATAGATTTCCTGCACCACGTTGAAGGTCTTCATCAAGGCCGGGCGTACCAGCTTGCGTAGATCCGGCAAATCGATGTGGGTCGCATAGACGAAGAACATCGCCTTGACGTCGCCTTTCAGCGCCCGTTCCATCATGCCGACCGCCATGCCGGGATTCTGCGAGTTCATGGCCGTAACCAGGTTTTGTTCCGGTACGCGCCAAGCCTTTGCCATCTTGGCCCGGTGCAGTGCGTTGGTCAGCGGTTCGTTGAACGGCAGCCGCCCGGTCAGGCCCCCGGTAAAACGCTCGCCCATGGCATTGGGCTGGCCGGTCATGGAGAACGGTCCGCAGCCGGGTTTGGCCAGATTGCCGGTCAGCGTCAGCAGGTTCACGATGGAGATGACGTTGTGCTGACCGTGGATGTGTTGGTTGTAGCCGATGCCCCACATGATGATGACGCCGCCGTAGCCTTCGCCGCCGGGTACGCCCACCTTCTTGTTCTGGGTACGTGCAAGGCGCTTGCGGGTGGCGTCTGCAAACATGCCAGCCACTCGGCGGATCAGCGCCGGGGTAACGACCTCGCTACCCATGCGGTCCTGTACCTGTTCAGGGCTGTAATCGGCCAATACGCCGTCGGTATAGGTCTTCCAACCGGTACTGTGGGCTTTCAGGAAATCCCAGTCGATGACGTCGTGGTGATCCTTCAGCAACACATGGGCAATGGCATTGAGGAAACTGATGTCGCCGTTCAGCACCGGAACATGCACGGTATTGGCGCCGTTGATGTCCTGGTAGCCCTTGACGGTGCCGGTTTCACGCGGGTCGACCACCACGGTAGGGATGTCGTTCTTGCGTTTGTGGTCCGCGGCCCGCCAGAAGATGATGGGATGCGACTCGCGGGCGTTGTGGCCGAAATGCATGATCATGTCGCACAGCTCGATGTCCTCGTAGGCCAGCGGCGGTGTGTCCGATCCCAGGGTGGCAAAGTACCCGGTGACCGCCGAGGTCATGCACATGCGCGCGTTCGCTTCGATGGTGTTGGAGCCCAACACCCCTTTCATGAACAGATTCTCCAGATACTGGCCCTCCATGGTCAGTTGCCCGGAGCCGTACAGCGCGACCGAGTTGCCGGTGTACTTCTTGGCAAAGTGGGCAATCTTGTGAGCGGCCATCTCGGAGGCTTGCGCGTAGGGCACGCGCACGAAGTGCTCGTCGTCAAACGACCCCTTGGTCTTGCTGGTGTATTCCAGGTCACCATGGCCGGGCTTGTTCCATTCCGCCCAGACGTCTTTGCGCACGTAGGCGTCGCCTTCCATGCGATCGACATAGATGGGTTCAGCGGCGGTCAAGCCCTTGATGCACTGCAGACCATAGTTGGTGGGATGGTCCTTGTCCGGCCGCATGGACACGATCTTGCCGTTTTCGGTTTGAATGATCGTGCCGCAGCCGACGCCGCAGTAAGGGCATTGTGCGATCGCCGTGGTGCGGGTCGCGGATCCATCTGCGGCGGGTGCGGCCTCCAGCTCGGGATTCTCGGCCACGAACAAACTGGCACCTGCCGCCGACCCGGTGATGAAGGCGCTGCTCTTCAGGAAGTCGCGCCGTGTCTGCTTGAAACGTTTCATGGTTGTTTCCTTCCTTAGTGGCGGATGCTGCGCAGATAGACGATCAGGTCGTCGATCTGCTGATCGTCGAGGTTGGCCAGGCCACTGGCGCCCTGAAAACCGAGCATGCGGGTCTGGGTGCGTCCGTTCTTGATGGTGGTTCGAATAAAGCCGTCGCTGGCCTTTTCCAGGAACCCGGCTTTGCCTATCGCGGTTCCGGTGCCACCGTCGATATAGCCGTCGCCCTTGTTGCCGTGGCAGGTGTAGCAAATCTCATGAAACAGCGGCTCACCGAGCACGGCGTCGCCTTTCGCTGGTGGCTGGGCATCGACTTTTGCTGATCGATTGGGACGGGTGGCGTGACCGCGAAGATAGGCGACGACCGCCTCTATGCCGTCCTTGCCCAAGTGGGAGAAGGGTGGCATGCCGGTGCCTGGGCGGCCGTCCCGAATGGTCGTCAGCAGGAATTTGTCGGACGCCGTGGCGAGCAGCTCCTGATTGGTCAGCGACGGCGCAAATCCCGGCTTGCCGATGGCGTCGGCCTGGTGACAGACCTGGCAGTTCTGGACGTAAAGTTGTTCACCCTGGGTCACCAGCGGGTCTGGTGCGGCCTGGCTAGGGCCGTGCATCACCAGCAGCGCGAGCCCTACTGTGCCAAGGGTGACGTGTCTGAGGTTGGACATGGTCATCGCTCCTTGTGGTCGATTGTTGCGGGTCGAGCCCGGTTTGTTCTGGGGACTGGTTTGGGCATCACCATTCGATGGTTTGCGGCGGTGACATGCCAGCATGGCAATCCGAGCACGCCACCTGATCCCGCTTGAACCGTTGATGTTCCGCGCGGATGAACTCGGCCGGCAGCTTGTGGGCGATACCCTTGTGGCAGTCGATGCACGTCCGCCCGGCCTGTTGTGCCTTGCGATGGCGGGCGCCGATGTCGCCGGCTTGTCGTGCGTAGTCCATGTAATGGAAGTCGTGGCAGTTGCGGCATTCGCGGGAGTCGCTCGCCTGCATATCCGCCCATACCATGCGCGCGAGCTCGAGCCGCTTGTGCAGAAACTTCTCCCGGCTGTCGATGCTGCCGACCAGCTTGTGGTACAGCTCGTTGCTCGCGCGAATCTTGCGCGCCACCTTGTGGCCCCAGTCGCGGGGGACATGACAGTCGGGGCAGGTGGCGCGCACGCCGGTGGGGTTGCGGTAATGCACCGAGTGTTGGTACTCGGGGTACACGTTGTCCGCCATTTCGTGGCAGGAGATGCAGAAGGACTCGGTGTTGGTTACTTCCAGCGCGGTATTGAAGGCCCCCCAAGCGAGTACGCCCATCAGGAAGGTCAGTGCCAAAAGAGGGATCCCCGCTTGGCGCAGACGCCGGAAAAACGCATTTCGCACTGGGATATGTCCTTGCCATTTGGGTCGCGCCGGTAACATCGAACGCCTGGTCGACGCCCTTGATGGCTAGTCTGATCCGTTGTGCCCCATGGACCCAGTGTTAATCGCCGCTACGGATTGACCCCGGTCAAGTGGTATGCAAATTACTAGTTTCGCTGTGACGCAACACTCGCCGAGCAGCCGCCGAGGCGCGGGAATCCCTTGCTCGCTCCGGCCGGGGCAAGAACCCTGTTCCGGATGGTATGTACCCATCAATGATTCAAATCAGCAGCATACTTATTTATGCGTTACGCTCAGAAAGGCTGCCCGCGCTTGGCCGGCGGGCGCCATAACAACTAAGGGGCGATGCACTTGTGGCTCGCAGACGACCCCAGGTCCGCAATTCCACTTGGGAGGGTGTGATGTATGAGTATGGCAGCGGAACTTGCCAGCTACCCCGGCGTGGTCGCCGCCGGGGAATATTCGTATCGCGGCGACCGCTATTCCTTCAAAGGCCAGATAACCGACGAGATGGCGCAGATGGCATCCATCATGTGTCGGGCTACCACCATGAGCGAACACATGCAGATGGGCATGCTCAAGTCCTTCTGCCCGGATTGCGCCAGTGACCCGCCGCACGGCTGGATCGTGCGCGGCCCGGGTTTCACCGTGTGCAATGTGGCGAACGTGTTCTGCTTTCTCGATAACCGTGAAGCCTCGGTCAACGAGATCATGGCGTTGATGATGCGTCGCCTTGCCGACGCGGATCACGGCCTGGTGTGAGTGACGGGCAGACAACAACAACGATCAGCTTTTGGAGGTGCCGGCCATGGCCGACTTGAATCAATTGATGGCGTTCAACGGCGCGATCGCGGCATTCACGATGAATGACCGTGGCGAGTTGACCGATCATGTCATTGCCGAAGACAGTGAGCTCAATCCGACGGCATTGGATCTGCTGGCGCATATGTGTGTCGCCAATATCGCCATTGCCACGATGCAGGCCCGCGGTTGGGAGGCCTCGTCGGAGGCCAGGGGGTTCTATCCCATCAACGGCTTAACCCTGGTGGGCTTCGACTGGTCTGCGGTGACCGACGGCAGGGTGGGGATCGTCATCAAAAACCAGGACGCCGACTATCAGGGGGCTTATGACCTGCTTGCCCGGCAAGGGGGTGCGGCGTGATCAAGCGCTTGTTGGCGATCGACGGGGTGATGGCGGTGGCCAGTTTCCGTGATGACGGTGCCTACGTCGAGGGCTATGGGATGCTGCCCGACGAACAGCTGCAACAGCTGGCCCATTTCGCCCACGACTACAAACGCATCGTGCAGGGCAACGCGGACCAACTGTCGATGTTCACCGCGCTCAAGGGCTGGACACCGCCCGGCGGTTGGGTGGTGCGCGGTCAGGGCATGTGTGTGTGCAGCGTGGCGAATCTGGTCTGCATTGCGCAGAACGATGAAGCGAACGTCACCCAACTGCTGCAGGAGATGCGCGAGGCCTCGAGTTATTGATCGAGATGCCCCGGTAGGCGGGGCGTGGCCGGCGGGAGCGCATCAGGGCAGGCGATAGTCCTGCTGGCTCATCAGATCGACGCCACATTCCAGGTCTTCCAGCCAGTCCAGGAACTGCCCGATCACCGCAGGACCCACCAGCCGTTTTCCGTGCTGCGGGACGATCTGTTCCACATCCAGGGTGCGTACCATGTTCACCCACAGCCGGCAGGCGCGGTTGGAGTTCATGTAACGCTGGTGAAAGCCCTGCAGGCAATGCACGTGTTGGGAGAAATCCTCCACCGCGGATTCGTCTCCGCCTTCGCAGACCGAGGCGCCCACGTCGCCGGAGAACAGGATCTTGGCGATGGGGTCGTAAAAGCTGAAGTTGCCCACCGAGTGCAGGAAATGGGCCGGTAGGGCGCGGATGTTGCAGTCGCCCAGCGGGATGTCCGCGCCGCGGTCGGGGATGCTGATGATGCGGTTGTGGCCCTTGTCCTGGGCGTAGGCCGGGATCAGGTGTGGCAGGAAGCGGTCCCAAAGCCGAGAGATGGCCACCTGGCAATCGGTGTAATGGATCCACTTGTCCATCGAGGCGATGATGTCCGGGTCCTGGTGGGACGCCAGGATCAGGTCAAGGTCCTTGATGCGGATATATTTGCCAATGGCCATGGACAAGGGTGTATAGGTCAGTGCGCCACCCGGGTCGATCAGTGCCGCGTGACCGTCGTGCAGGATCATGAACTGGTTGGATTGGATGCCGCGCCCCGTCACCAGGTCGGTGAAGGCAAGGCACGTGTGTTGATTGTCTTTATAGAGTTCCAGGGGCATATCACGGGTGCTCGTGGGCTGTGCGCGAAGGCGTGCAAGGCGCGCCAGTGTCCGCGATCCACGCCCTGACGGCATTGATCTGACGCAATTGCGTCACAAACCCGCCGCCGCCCGGCCGCCGGCACGGGGCGCGCTGAAATCGGCAAAGCGTTGTATGATGGGGCGATCCGGCCGCCCGGTGCCGGGCCCCAAAAACCGAAAACGTTCAGGAATCCAGTCTTATCGCCACGCCCATCGTCATCCCGCGCTCGGAGCACAACATCTCCCGGGCCAATATCTCCCCCAATGCCCTGAAAGTGCTGTATCGCCTGCGCGATGCCGGCTATGACGCCCATCTGGTGGGCGGTGGCGTGCGCGACCTGCTGCTGGGTCTGGAGCCGAAGGATTTCGATGTCGCCACCGACGCCCACCCCGAAGAGGTGAAGGCCGTGTTCCGCAACTGCCGTTTGATCGGCCGACGGTTCCGTTTGGCCCATGTGCACTTCGGCTGCGAGATCATCAAGGTGGCGACCTACCGGGGCGTGCGGGACGATAGCGACGACGCCGACGGCGACCAGGATCACCAGAGCGAAAGCGGCATGCTGTTGCGCGACAACGTCTACGGCACCCTGGAAGAAGACGCGCTACGACGCGATTTCACGGTCAACGCCCTCTACTACAACATCGCCGATTTCTCCGTCATCGACTACGCCGATGGTGTGGACGATCTCAAGGCCGGCGTGCTGCGCTTGCTGGGCGACCCGGAAACCCGTTTGCGTGAGGACCCGGTACGCATGTTGCGCGCCGCGCGCTTCGCGGCCAAGCTGGGCTTCCGTGTCCACGACGATCTGGCGCAGGTGATGCCGGGTCTGGCGCATTTGCTCAACGACGTGCCGCCCGCCCGTTTGTTCGAAGAGATGCTCAAGCTGTTTCTTTCCGGTATCGCGGTGTCCAGTTTCGAGCACATGCGCCATTACGGCCTGTTCGGTGAGCTGTTTCCCGATACCGAGGAGTGCCTGAGCCACCAGGAACACGATTTCCCTCTGACCCTGGTGCTCAAGGGGCTGGAAAACACCGACCGCCGGGTCGCGGAGGATCTGCCGGTGACTCCGGCTTTCCTGTTTGCTGTGCTGTTGTGGGAGCCGGTGCGACGTATTGCCGAGGCATTGGTCGGCCAAGGTGTCGAGCCCGGCCCGGCATTGCAGCAGGCGGCGGGGCAGGTGTTGTCGAGTCAGTCGCAGCGTATCGCCATCCCCAAGCGGTTCTCGATCCCGATGCGGGAGATCTGGGCGCTGCAATCGCGCTTCCTGTTCACCCGGGGCAAACGCCCGCGCCGGCTGATGGCGCATCCGCGGTTTCGCGCCGCATATGATTTTCTGTTGCTCCGTGCCGCGGCCGGCGAGGCGGATCCGGCGATGGCGGATTGGTGGACCGAGGCACAGAAACATTACCGGCCCGAGCCGGGGGACGCCGAAAGCGAGACCCTGGCCGAGTTGGGGATCGATCAGCCGCCGCCGCGCCGCCGGCGGCGGCGGCGCAAGCCGCGCCAGGACGATCAGGGCGGGGCATGAGCCAGCTGGTCACCGCCTACATCGGCCTTGGCAGCAATCTGGACGATCCGGTAGGGCAGGTCAGCGACGCCTTCGTCGAGCTGGCCGCCATCGCGGATACCGAATTGACGGCGCGCTCGCCCCTGTACCGCTCCGACCCGATCGGCCCGCCAGGCCAACCCGACTACATCAATGCGGTAGCCCGATTGTCCACCGCCCTGGCGGCCGAGGCCCTGCTCGACGCCTTGCAGGCCATCGAGCAGGCTCATCGGCGCCAGCGCGACGTCCATTGGGGGCCACGCACCCTCGATCTGGATCTGTTGCTCTACGGCGAGCTGGAGATCGACAGCGCGCGACTGCAGGTGCCGCATCCGCATCTCGCGGTGCGGGCATTCGTGTTGTATCCGTTGGCGGATATCGCGTCGGACCTGAGCGTGCCCGGTCACGGGGCGCTATCGACGCTGCTGGCGGCATGCCCGGCCGTCGGTCTGGAGCGCCTGGACCATGAGCACTGAACAAGCCAAGCCGCCGCGGCTGGTGGTGGTGGAAGGTCCCATCGGCGTTGGCAAGACCAGTCTGGTGAAGCGTCTGGCCCACAGTCTCGGCTGTGACAGCCTGCTGGAGGACCCGGATGACAACCCGTTCCTGGAGCGCTTCTACCAGGACCCGCGCGGGGCGGCCTTCGCCACCCAGCTGCATTTCCTGTTTCAGCGTTCCAGGCAACTCCAGGGGCTGCACCAGGGTGACCTGTTCGCCGGCGAAACCCTGGTGGCCGATTTCCTGTTCGCCAAGGACCGGCTGTTCGCCGAGCTGACCCTCGATAAGCACGAGCTGGCGCTCTACGACCAGGTCTACAGCCGCTTGTCCATGGAGGCGCCCCGACCGGATCTGGTGGTGTATCTGCAGGCGCCGGTGCCGGTACTGATGCAGCGGGTGCGACGGCGTGACCGCAAGGCGGAAAGGACCCTGGACAGCGGTTATCTGCAACGACTTGCGGACGCCTACACGGCATTCTTTTACCATTACGATCAGTCTCCCCTGCTGATCGTCAACGCGGCAGAGATCAATCCCGTCGACAACGACAGCGACTACCAGATGCTGTTGGAGCGGATCTGCAACACAGGTCCAGGTAAACATTATTTCAACCCCGCGCCGCTCGACTTGAGTTAGGGCGCCGGGAGGACCCATGCACGACGTCACCATCCGTACCCTGAACGACATGAAGGCGCGCGGCGAGAAGATCGCCGTCCTGACCAGCTATGACGCGAGTTTTACACGCCAGGCGGAGCAGGCCGGTGTCGATGCGTTGTTGATCGGCGACTCCCTGGGCATGGTCGTGCAGGGGCATGAATCCACCCTGCCGGTGACACTGGACGAGATGGTCTACCACACCGCGAATGTGTCGCGGGCCAGCGAGCGGGCGTTGATTGTTGCGGACCTGCCGTTCATGTCCCACAACGACCCGCTACAGGCGCTGGCCTCCGCCGCAGCCTTGATGAAACGCGGCGGTGCGCACATGGTCAAGCTGGAAGGCGGCACACCGCAGATGGCAGTGGTACGTGCGCTCACCGAACGCGGCGTACCGGTGTGCGGACACCTGGGTTTGCTCCCGCAGTCGGTGCATCGCCTGGGCGGTTACCGTGTGCAGGGGCGGGAGCGGGACGACGCCACGCGGATCCTGGAAGACGCCTGCGCCTTGGCGGATGCCGGTGCCCAGTTGCTGGTGCTCGAGTGCGTGCCGGCCTTGTTGGCCGCGGAGATCACGCGCGCGGTAAGCATCCCGGTGATCGGCATCGGTGCCGGCGCCGACACCGATGGCCAGGTATTGGTGCTGTACGACATGCTCGGCATCACGCCCGGCAAACGACCGAAATTCAGCAAGGACTTCCTCGCCGAATCGGGGAGTATCGCCGCGGCGCTGCGCGCTTATGTCGAGGCCGTCAAAGCCGGACGGTTCCCGGATCGGGCGCACTGCCTGGCATGACCCTGTCGACCTTCAGCGACCCGGCCGCGCTCGATGCGGCCTTGGCCCGCGTCCGTGGCACTGAACGCATCGCCTTCGTGCCGACCATGGGTAATCTGCATGAAGGTCATCTGGCCCTGGTGCGGCGGGCCCGCGAGCTGGCCAATCAGGTGGTGGTGAGCATCTTCGTCAACCCGCTGCAGTTCGGACAGGGCGAGGACTTCGACGGTTATCCGCGCACCCTCGAGGCGGATACGCGCCTGCTGGCGGCCGAAGGCGTGGACAGCCTGTTCACACCGTCGGTGACGGCCATGTATCCCAAGCCGCAGGCGCAGCAGACCCGTGTCGAGGTTCCCGGGCTGTCCGATATCCTGTGTGGTGCATCCCGACCCGGTCATTTTGCCGGTGTCGCCACGGTGGTCTGCAAGCTGTTCAATCTGGTGCGTCCGGATGTCGCCTTGTTCGGTCAGAAGGACTATCAACAGCTGTTGGTGATCCGGCGCATGGTCGATGATCTGGCCATGCCGCTGGAGATCGTCGGGGTGCCGACGGTCCGGGAAGCGGACGGCCTCGCCATGAGTTCACGTAACGGTTACCTGACCGAGGCGGAGCGGGCCAGGGCGCCGGCACTGTATCGCGTGCTGCTCGATACTGCCGCGCAGCTGAAGGCCAGCGGGGATGTGTTCGAGCTGGAGCGGGCTGCGTGTTCGGCCATCGATGCCGCAGGGCTGCGCACCGATTACCTGGCGATTCGTCGCCAACAGGATTTGCAGCCGTCCCAGCCCGGTGACCGGGCGCTGGTCATTCTGGCCGCCGCCTGGCTGGGCCAGGCCCGCCTGATCGACAATCTCGAGGTGGTGCGTTGAGTCAGCCCGGCCGCCGCGGTTTGCTGGTGCGACGGTTCACCGATGCCGCCGGTGAGGGCGCCGCATCGCGGTAGTCGAAATGGAACGGTGCTCGCTTGTCTTGGGTGAAACTGACCTTTACGCCCGCCACGGCCGGGTGCCCGGGGAGCGCCAAGCGCCAAAGCCTATCCCCGTCGGGCCGTCCCGCCCAAGGTTGATCGGTACGATAGACGTGGTCGTCGCCGTGGATCAACAGCACAGGCGCCCGGGTGCGGGCCAATACCTCGGTCAGCAGCCGATGCGCCGGGCGGAAGCCACGCGGTGGCAGGTGCTGGCCCAGGGCCAAGCCGGCGTGGGTCATGATCACCACCGCGCGCAGATATCCCTTGAAGCCTTTCAGGGCGGCATCGGTAAGGGCGGCATTGGCCGCACTGCGCGCCTGGTATTCCGCCAGGGCGGCGGGATCGTCGCTGAGCCGGTTGTTGTCGCTGCCGACCACGTGCCAGTTGATGAACAGCACGTGCCCATAACGAAACCAGAACAATTCCGGATACTGTTCCGCCAATGCGGGGGGGCGGCGCACGTGCAGTGCGTTCAGACGCAATACCGCCGGGTCACCGAACATCACCCGGCGCAGTGTCGCCAGCCGTTCGTTGGGGTCGAAGTCGCCGGCCACCAGGCGGCGACAATCGGTCCAGTCGTTATCGCCCGGGGAGAACACCATCGGTAAGGACAAACCGCGGAACATATCGCGTACGGCGGCATAAGCGTCGTCACCGCACGACGATGTGCCCGATTTCAAGTCGCCCAGGTGAGCAAGAAACGTCACGTCGCCGGCAGCATGGTAAAGCCGTGTCAAACCGGGCAGTTCATTGTCCTGGTAGGGCGCGTCGGCGCTAACCAGAAAACTGGGCGGTGGGTGCGCGAATACCGGTCCTGTGGCAAACCACAACAACACGGCCAGCAGGGGTCTAGGGCACATGGGACGTCCGCTTGGCATAAAATCGCGGCATTGAAACCGGAATGGAGCACAAATGAAAGCGGCGGCGTCAATTTTTTCCCCATCGGTACCGTTGGTCGTACTGTTGTTATGCGTAGTCGCCGGCCTGTCGGCGGTTGGACCTGCGGCAGCACAGCTCGGGGCCAGGTCGGGATTGCCGGATTCTTCGGCGGAAACGTCCCGGTCACCGGAACATGCAGCCGCCGATGGCAGCGAGCAGAGCGCGGCCGAGGTGCCGGACGAATTGCGTTCCCCTCGGGCGACGATGGCGACCTTCCTGCGCGCCATGAACGACATCAAACGCGGGGACCCGGAGCGCATCAACCAGGCGCAGCGCACGCTGGATCTGTCCGGAGTCAGCGCGCTGGTCAGGGAGGAGCGTGGCCGGGATCTCGCCTGGTTGCTGCTGCAGGTGCTCGATCGCACGCGCAAGGTCGAGCTGGAACAGATCCCGGACATGGCGCGCGGCGAACCCTGGGTGTTCGCGCGCTATCAAAAGGGCGTGGTGCGTATTGCCAGGCTCAAGGACGGACGGTGGCTGTTTAGCGCCGATACCCTGAGCACCTTGCCGGACGTGGCGGACGAATTGTCGCGCAAGGCCCGTGTCGAGGGCTTAAGCACCGCCGAATACCTGCCCTGGCATCTGCGCCTGCGCCAGCAACTGCCGGCGTCCTTCAAACAGAAGGGCTTTCTGTTGGAAAACTGGCAGTGGTTGGGACTGCTGATGGTCGTTGCCGTCGGCGTGGTGTTGGACTGGCTGGTGACGCGCTTGTTGCGCGTGTTCGTACGTGGTTGGCGAAAGCGCAACAATCATGCCGCGTTCGCCGATCTGGATGACGACATGCTGCGTCCGTTCGGCATGATGACCATGGCGCTGATCTGGTGGAGCGGCATAGCGTGGATGCGGCTGCCTGAGTCGGCGCTGTTGATCCTGCTGGTGGCGGTGAAATTTCTCGCCAGCGCGGCGGGTGTCTGGGCGGCGTATCGGCTGGTGGACCTGATCGCGGCCTGGTTGCGTCATCGCTCCGAGCAGACGGAAAACAAGATCGACGACGTACTGGCGCCGCTGATCCCGCGCACGCTGAAGGTGTTCGTCACCGTGGTCGGTATCGTGTTCGTTGCTGACAACCTGAATATCGACGTCACCGGCCTGCTGGCGGGTCTCGGTCTGGGCGGTCTGGCATTCGCCTTGGCCGCCAAGGACATGGTGCAGAACCTGTTCGGTTCCCTGACCGTGCTGCTGGATAGGACCTTCACCGTCGGTGACTGGATTGTCGTGGGCGATCATGAAGGTACGGTGGAACGGATTGGTTTTCGCTCCACCCGGTTACGCACCTTCTACAACTCGCTGGTCACCATTCCCAACGCGCGTTTCATCACCGCCGACGTGGACAATATGGGCGAACGCCAGTACCGCCGGATGAAGGCCACCTACGGGCTTACCTATGACACGCCGCCGGACCGGCTGGAGGCGTTTTGCGAGGGCTTGCGGGAACTGGTGCGGCAACACCCTTACATGCGCAAGGACTACTTCCACATCTATTTCAACAGTTTCGGTGCGTCGTCCTTGGATGTCCTGGTGTATGTGTTTTGGGAAACCCCGGATTGGACCACCGAGCTGCAGGAACGTCACCGCTTCCTGCTCGATAGTCTCAGGCTGGCTCACCGGGTGGGCGTCAGCTTTGCCTTCCCCACGCAGACGTTGCATCTGCACCGCGGTGATGAGGCCCCGCCCAAGGAGCAATGGTCACAGGCCGATGCCTTCAGCGCCGGGCAGGCGGCCGCCATGGCCGTGGTGAGTGCCGGCCGGGATACGGTGGACAGATGAAACGGGTCCTGGTCGCCTGGGCAATGGTGCTGCTAGCGGCCGCCAGGGCGGTCGGGGCGGACGCGGTATCGGACGGGCTTGCCGCTTGGCACAAGGGCGACCGGGCCGTGGCTCGGGAATACTGGCAGGTTGCGGCGCAACGCGGCGACGCCGACGCCATGCTGTTGCTCAGCCAGGCGTACAACCAGGCCCCGGCGGATGCCGCCGACCGGGCAACCGCGCGCCATTGGTTGACCGCGGCGGCAAAGGCCGGCCACCCGATGGCCTGTTACAACCTCGGTGCCTATTATCTCAACGGTCAGGGCGTCACCGAGGATCCCCAGGCCGCGGCGCATTGGTGGCGCCGTGCGGCGGTTCAGGGTCTGCCTCAGGCCCAGTACAATCTCGGCAGCTTGTACCTGCGCGGCCTGGGTGTGCCCCGGGATCGTGCTCAGGCGCGCTGGTGGTTCGAGCAAGCCGCGGCGCAGGGGTCGGCCCGGGCAAACAAGGCGTTGCAGGCCATGGCCCGGTCGCAAGCGCCGGCAATGGCGGATCCGGGCTCGGATATCCAATCCACCACCGCCGCCCCCGACCGAACAGCAGGCTTCGATCCGGTAGCGGGCGAACGCTGGCTGCGGGAGCAGCCGGATAACGCTTATGTGCTGCAGATATTTGCCAGTCCCGACGCAGCGGCGGTGCGCAGCTTGCTGGCGCGGCATGCGTTTGAGGACAGGGTCGCGGTCTATCGGTTTCAGCGTGCCGGTATCCGGTGGTTCGGCGTGGTGTTGGGTAGCTACGCGGACGTCGAACGGGCGCGTGCCACGGCGGCCAAGCTGCCGGCGGAGTTGCGCAACGGATCGCCATGGGTGCGATCCCTGAGGGAATTGATTACCATCCTTCCTCAGAAGCAGGCAGGGATGGCCGACGGTTAACGCTCAGGATCAAGCACCGTCAACCACCGACCGGTCATATGCAGCCATTGCCGTGAAAGCCCATCGTTCCGCCAGTCAGGTTTCTCCATCCGTAGCGCGCCGAGATGCCCATCTGCTCGGTCTGCCGTTTACGCGCCTGTTGTTCGTCGCATTCGGCGCGGCGGCCATCCTGCTCGGTATCCTCAGTATCCAGTTGTACAACGCGGCGTGGGCGGATGCCTGGCGCGAGGTGCGTGAGAAGCACCAGGTGTTGGCCATGAATCTGGCGGCACCGGTGCAGGCCTACGTCGATTCACGCCGATCACGCCTGGCCGGGCTAGCCGATGAATTGCGTGCTGCCGGTGTGCCGGGGCGCGCCATTCCATACGGACAGCTGGTGGTGTTGCGGGGCTTTACCGGCACCCCGGGCGTCACGGCGGTCTACCTGGTCGGCGCCGACGGCGACGTGCTTTTCCATAGCGCGGATGGCGATCTGCCGGTCAATGCACGCCATGCCTTGGCGGACTCCGAGGCCTTCCACCACACCTTGGCGCGTCGCTCCGACTATGTCTCGGGTGTGGCGTCGAGCCCGATCGACGGCGTCCCCCGGGTGATGATCGGTCAGCCGGTGAGGGGGCGCGACGGGGCGGTGGCCGCGGTACTGTTGGCAGAGTTGTCTACGGCGCCGATCGAGGCATTGCGGCGCCAGGTGCAGTTCGGCCGGGGCGGACACGCGGCCGTGGTGGACCAGGCCGGCCGTATCATCGCGCATCCCAGCAAGGACTGGATACGCGAAATGCGCGATCTGTCGGGGCTTTCGGTGGTGCAGACGATGCTGGCCGGGGGGACCGGTGTGACCCGGTTTTACTCACCCTTTGTCAAAGCCGACATGGTGGCCGGCTATGCCGCGATTCCCGAGTTGGGTTGGGGCGTCATGGTGCCCCAGCCCGAACGCGAGATTGCCGAACGTGTCGAGCGTCTGGTGTGGCGTCAGGCCGGATTGGCGCTGCTCAGCCTCGTCGCCATCGCTGTGTTGGCCTATGCGCTGGCCGCCGGCATGACCCGGCCAGGGAAACCCCGGCAGGTGTCGGACAGGCGACCGCGCCTCTGAGCCGGCTCAGCCGGTGTTGCGCATGCCGGCGGCAATGGCGTTGATGGAGCGCAGCAGTGGATCGAGGTTGGCGTCCTTGTCCGCCTCCTGCAGGTCATCACCGCGGTAACGTTTGAGCAACTCCAGCTGGATATGGTTCAGCGGGTCCAGGTACGGTGCCCGACGTGCCAGGGTACGCTGCAGCATGGGGTTTTCCTCGAGTAACTCGTGGCTGCCGGCCACCGCGAGGACTTCCTGGCAGGTCAACTCGTATTCGGCGTGGATCTTGTCGAATACGGTCTTCGCCGTTTGCGGGTCCGATGCCAGCTCGGCGTACTCAGCGGCGATTTTCATGTCCGACTTGCCCAGCGCCATCTGAATGTTCGATAGCATGGCGTTGAAGAACGGCCAGCTGCGGTACATGGCTTGCAGTTGCGCCAAGCGGTCCGGGTCGTTGTTGCGCCATTCGGCCAAGGCGGTGCCCAGGCCGTACCAGGCGGGCAGTGTTTGCCTGGCCTGCGCCCAGCCGAACACCCAGGCGATTGCACGAATCGATGCCTTGGAGCGATCACCTTTGGCGCGGTGGGACGGGCGGGAACCCATGTTCAGTTGGGCGATCTCCCCCACCGGTGTGGCTTCGTAGAAGTAGTCCATGAAGCCGGGTGTCCGCTCGGTCAGATCCCGGAACTTGGCCTCGCCGATGGCGGCCATGGCTTCCATGGTTTCGAGGAAGGCGGGATCGTCGGCCGGCGGCTCGCGCAACAGCCCGAGACTGGCCTGGATCAGGCCGGTCAGGCCCATGGTCAACTCGAATACCGCGGTCTCGCTGTTGCCGTATTTGTAGGACAGCACCTCGCCCTGTTCGGTGAACTTGATATGTCCTTGGACGGTGCCGGCAGGCTGCGAGCGAATCGCCTCGTGGGTGGGACCGCCGCCACGGCCAACGGTGCCGCCGCGACCATGGAACAGACGGATCCGTACGCCGCGTTGGGTGCCGATGTCGATGATGCGACGCTGCGCCTTGTACAAGGTCCAGGCGGACGCCACGATGCCGCCGTCCTTGGCGGAATCCGAGTAGCCCAGCATCACTTCCTGCTGGTTGCCGTGGGCGGACAGGGCGGCGCGATAGATCGGTTGATCCAGCAGGGCCGACATCACCGGCTCGATATGGGACAGATCCTTGATGGTCTCGAACAGCGGTGAGATGCCCAGGTGACAGAACCAGTCGCCGTCCTGCTGACCCACCAGCCCGGAGCCGGCGGCCAGTGCCATGACCGTCATGACGTCGCTGGCCGAGTGGGCCATCGAGATGACGTAGCGGCTGATGGCGCGGGGACTGACCTCACGCCGCATCTCGGCGATCAGGTCGAACACCGCCAATACTTCCCGGGTCATGTCGGTCATGCCCTCGCGGGCGACCTTGGCCGGTGGGTTGGCGATGAACTCGGCGAGCAGGGCCATACGACCGGCTTCGTCCAGCCCGGCGAAATCGTCGTGGATGCCGGCCGCGGCCATGACCTCGGTCATCGCCTGGGTGTGCAAGGTCGATTCCTGGCGGATGTCCAGTTGGCTGAGGAAAAAGCCGAAAGTGCGGGCCAGGTGTGTCAAGTCGAGCAGCTCGGCGTCCGCGGCGGCACGATCGCCGTGGCTGATGAGCGAAGTCCGTAGCATCTCCAGGTCGCCGACGAAATCGCTTTCGTCCGCATACCCGGCTGCCGGCGCGAGATGGGTCTGGCCGTCGATCAGCGCCTGCACCCGGGCCTGATTGGCCTCCAGCTTGCGCCGCATGGCGTACAGCTTGCGCCGGTAGGGCTCCTTCAGGAACAGCTCCGGACGGTCGAACCAGCCGGCGGTTTCGTCCGCCTCCAGGCTGTCCAGTAGGGCCTGGCTGGGGGTGCAGAAGTTGCTCGACTGGGTAAGTATCGAGATCAGTTGATCGATGCGCTCGTCATAGGCCTGCAGCACCGTGAGTTGGTGCAGGAACAGCGCCTGACGGGTGGTGTCCACCGTGACATTGGGGTTGCCGTCGCGGTCGCCGCCGATCCAGGAGCCGAAGCGGAACAAGGCCGGCAGGTCGACGGCCTGGTAGTCGGCGCGGTCGCTGTAGGCGCGCTCGATGGCGGCGCCGAGACGTCGGTAGACCTCGGGCAGCGCGTCGAACAGGCTTTCGGTGTAGTAATGCAGACCCATGCGGATCTCGTTGCGCACTTCTGGACGCTGGGGACGGACTTCGTCGGTCTTCCACAAGGTCTGGATGCGGGTCAGTAGCTCGGTGGTGGCGCGTTCCTTGTAGTCGACCCGGTCGGCGGGGCCTTCCAGTGCCTTGGCGGCGCGGAAGATGCGGCGCAACTGCAGCAGAATGGCGCGACGTTTGGACTCGGTGGGATGCGCGGTGAACACCGGCATGTAGCGCACCTGGCCGAGCAGCTCGCCGATCTCGTCCAAGGTGATACCGCCGTCGCGCAGTTCCTTGATGGTGGCGTCGAAGGAGCCGCGCCACAGCATACCGCCGCGGGTGGCCAGGCGCCGACGTTGGTGGTGCTGGAAGCCTTCTTCGGCGATGTTCACCAGCTGGAAATAGATGCTGAACGCACGGATCACTGGGCGCAGAGTGTCGGGGTCGAGTTCGCTGATGCGCTGCTTGAGGCGGGTCAGGCGCTTTTCATCCGGGGTCTTGCGCAGCTGTATGAAACCCTTGCGCAGCTCTTCGACATGCTGATAGATGTCCTCGCCGGCCTGGGTCCGCAGGATGTCGCCGAGCAGGGCGCCCAGCCGCTTGACGCGCCCGCGCAGGTCTTTGTCGCGCTTGACGCATTCGAGTACGAAAGGATCGTTCATGGTTTTTTATGAATTTCCGGGATTGGGGCCGCCGCGGGATTATCCAGGGCAAACCGGTACAACTCGCGATAACGTTCGGCGCTGACGTGCCAGCCGTTGTCCTGCCGCATGCAGGATCGAACCAATTTTTCCCACCAGACGGATGGCCGTCTACGCAGTTCCAACGCGCGGTCGACAGCCCACCACAGGCCGTCGCTGTCCGGATGGTCGAACACGAAGCCGGTCGCGGAACCGTCGAGCAAGGCGCGGCTGCTGGCGTCCACCACCGTATCGGCAAGGCCGCCGGTCTTGTGCACCACCGGCACCGTGCCGTAACGCAGGCTATACATCTGATTCAACCCACAGGGTTCGAAGCGCGAAGGCATCAGAAACACGTCGCTGCCGGCCTCCATCAGGTGGGCCAGCCCCTCATCATACCCGATATGGGCGGCGACGCGGTCGGGGTATTCCCTTGTCGCCGTCCTGAGCGCTGCCTCCAGGTTGGCATCGCCACTGCCCAGTACCACCAACTGCGTGCCGGGTTGGGCCATCAGCGTCGGCAGGATGTCGATGATCAGGTCGACGCCTTTTTGCGGCACCAACCGTCCGATGTGGCCGAACAGGACCGAATTCGGTGCGTTGGGCAGCCCCAGGCGCGTCTGCAGGGCGGCCTTGCACTTGGTTTTTCCGGTGAGGTCCGTCCCGTCGTAGTGGGCGGGCAGATGGCTGTCGCCGGCCGGATCCCAGACCTGATTGTCGATCCCGTTGAGAATGCCCACCAAGCGATCTGACCGGTAACGCAGCAGTCCGTCCAGGCCGTAGCCCAGTTCCGGACGGCAGATTTCCGCCGCGTAGGTTGGGCTGACGGTGTTGATCATGTCGGCGAAGGCGACGCCGCCCTTGATGAAGGCGAACTGGCCGTAAAACTCCAGCCCGTCCGGCGACCAGAGATCGGCGGGGAGTTGCAAGGCGTCGAAGGTGGCCCGATCGAACTGCCCTTGATAGGCGAGGTTGTGGATGGTGAACACCGTGGCCGGACGTTGCCATTCCTTGCTGAGCAGGGCCGGCACCAATCCGGTCTGCCAGTCGTTGCAGTGGACGACATCGGGGCGCCAGCTGTCGGCCTGTCCGAGGGCCAGGGCGACAATGGCGTGACAGAAGGCGGCGAAACGCTGGGCATTGTCCGGGTAATCGTTGCCGTCTTCACCGACATAGGGATTGCCGGGGCGATCGAACAGCCCCGGTGCCTCGATCAGATACAGTGGCAGTGGCAGCACTTTGGCCTGGGCCGTCAATACCCGCACCGGCCCGCCATGGGCCGGCACCTGCAGTTCGGCGACCAGGGTCGCGCTGCTTACCTGTTTGAGCACGCCCGGGTATGCCGGCAGTACCAGGCGAACGTCGTCACCTTGGTCATGCAACGTGCGTGGCAGGCTGCCGGCGACATCGGCCAGGCCACCGGTCTTGATCAGCGGGGCAGCTTCACTGGAGGCGAACAGGATCTTCACGGCGATGACTGGGTCCCTGGGCAAGTATCTGACGGCTGAAACGGAAAACGCCGCCGATTTGGGCGACGCCATTGATATACTGTAGCGAAAATGTCCCCGATATTCGAAGTCCCCGGGGCGGTTTTGCCGGATTCATCAAGCTGTGGACAGTCGTATTTCATGAACCTTATCAAGGAGTCGCCCGCCTGGAACGCGCTGGTCGGGCATCACCAGCATATGCGCAATCTGCATATGCGGGATCTTTTCGGCCAGGACGCCGAACGCGCCGACAAGTTCACCCTCGGCGCCTGTGGCATCACGCTCGATTATTCCAAGAATCGTATCACCGACGGGACCATGGAGTTGTTGTACGCGCTGGCCCGCGACGCCGACCTGGCCGGCTGGATTGGCCGCCTGTTCGACGGTGAACATATCAATATCACGGAAGATCGTGCGGTTTTCCACATGGCGTTGCGCCATCAGGGGGAGACCCCGATGCGTGTCGACGGCCAAGACGTCATGCCGCTGGTGCGCGGGGTGCTCGACCGGGTGGCGGCCTTCAGCCAGGCGGTGCGCGAAGGTCGTTGGCGGGGCTATACCGGCAAGGCGATCACTGATGTGGTGAATATCGGTATCGGGGGTTCCAACCTCGGTCCGCTGATGGTGTGCAATGCGCTCAAGCCGTATCACGACGGCCCGGCGGTACACTTCGTGTCCAATGTGGACGCGACACATCTGGCCGAAACAGTACGCGAACTGGATCCGGAGACCACCCTGTTCGTGGTCGCCTCCAAGACCTTCACCACCCAGGAGACCCTCACCAACGCCACCAGCGCGCGGCGTTGGCTGCTGGAACGTCTCGGCGGCGATCCCGCTGCCGTCGCCAAGCATTTCGTGGCGGTTTCCACAGCGCCGGACAAGGTCGGCGAATTCGGCATCGATACCGCCAACATGTTCGAATTCTGGGACTGGGTCGGCGGCCGCTATTCCTTGTGGTCGGCGATCGGACTGCCCATCGTGCTGGCCATCGGCATGGACGGCTTCCAGCGACTGCTGCGCGGTGCCTGGGAGATGGACACCCATTTCCAGCAGGCGCCACTCGCCCAGAACCTGCCGGTCACCATTGCCTTGCTGGGTGTCTGGTATGTGAATTTCTTTGCTGCCGAAAGTACCGCGGTACTGCCCTACGATCAGTATCTGCAGTATCTGCCGGACTATCTGCAGCAGGCGGACATGGAGTCGAACGGCAAGGGCATGACCCGCGACGGTATCCACGTCACTTACGATACCGGTCCGGTGGTGTGGGGTTCGCCGGGTACCGATGGCCAACATGCCTATTACCAGTTGCTTCACCAGGGCACCCGGCTGGTGCCTTGTGACTTCATTCTGCCGCTACGTAGCCATAACCCCATGGCCGACCATCACCCCAAACTGGTGGCCAATTGCCTGGCGCAGAGCGAGGCGTTGATGCGCGGGCGCAACGAGGACGAGGCGCGCGATATGCTGGTGCGTTCGGGGATGGACGAGGCGATGGCCCGCGCGCTGGCGCCCCAGTCGGTGTTTGAAGGCAACCGGCCCAGCAATACCCTGCTGGTCAACCAGGTGACGCCGGAGACCCTAGGTTCCCTGATTGCCCTGTATGAACATAAGATCTTTGTCCAAGGCGTGATCTGGGGGCTGAATTCCTTTGACCAGCCCGGGGTGGAACTGGGCAAGCGTCTGGCGAGCGACATCCTCGGCGATTTCGAACGCAAGATGCCCAGCCCCGAGCACGACAGCTCCACCGCGCAGCTGATTCGACGTTATCTGGAGCACCAGTTCCTGACCCATCTGGATCAGGATTGACCCCCAGATCGTCAGTCTGCCGGCTGGCGCAATACCACGGCGGCCAATGGCGGCAGCACCAGCCGGGCCGAGCACGCGCGGTTCATCCACGGGGTGTCGTCCGCCTGCACGCCGCCGCCGTTGCCGACGTTGCTGCCCCAGTAGCATTCGGCGTCGGTGTTGAACACCTCCTGCCACCAGCCGCCGTGCGGTAGGCCGATACGGTAGTCCTCGCGTATCACCGGGGTGAAGTTGAGCACCACTACCGTACAGTGGCCGTCGCGGTCCCGCCGCAGATAACTGAGCACGGACTGGCTGGCGTCGTGACAGTCGATCCATTCGAATCCGTCCTGGCTGAAGTCCAGCCGATGCAGCGCCGGATCATTGCGGTATAGCCGGTTCAGGTCGCCCAGCAGCCGCTGGACGCCGGCATGGGCGGGGTGGACGGCCAGGCCCCAGTCAAGCGCGACGTCTTCGTTCCACTCGTCCCGGGTCGCCAGTTCGCTGCCCATGAACAACAGCTTTTTCCCGGGGTAGGTCCACTGCATGGCGTACAGCAGCCGCAGGTTGGCGAACTGCTGCCAGTCATCCCCTGGCATCTTGGACAGCATGGCGCCTTTGCCGTGGACCACTTCGTCGTGACTGAATGGCAGCACGAAGTTCTCGGTAAAGCTGTAGAGCAGGCCGAAGGTGAGACGGTCGTGGTGGTAATGGCGGTGGATGGGGTCTTTTTGCATGTAGTCCAGGGAATCGTGCATCCACCCCATGTTCCATTTCATTGAGAACCCCAGTCCGCCCAGCCATACGGGTCGCGATACCTGTGGCCAGCTGGTGCTTTCCTCGGCAATGGTGATCGCGCCGGGAAACTGGCCATGTACCAACTCGTTGAGTTCGCGTAGAAAGGCGACCGCTTCGAGGTGTTCGCGCCCGCCGTGTTCGTTGGGCGACCAGTCACCCGGGTCGCGGGAATAATCGAGGTACAGCATCGATGCCACCGCGTCGACCCGCAGGCCGTCGATATGGAACTCCTCCAGCCAGTACACCGCGCTGGCGAGTAGAAAGTTTTTCACCTCGTTGCGGCCGTAGTTGAAGATCAGGGTGCCCCAGTCGCGGTGCTCGCCCTTGCGCGGGTCTTCGTATTCATAGAGTGCGGTGCCGTCGAATCGGGACAGGCCGTGGTCGTCCTTGGGGAAATGGCCGGGTACCCAATCGAGCAACACGCCGATGCCGGCCTGGTGCAGCGTATCCACAAAGGTGCGAAAGTCGTCGGGCGTGCCGAAACGACTGGTGGGGGCAAAGTAACCGGTGCACTGGTAGCCCCAGGAGGCATCCAGGGGGTGTTCGGTCACCGGCAGTAGTTCGATGTGGGTGAAGCCCAGTTGTTGCAGGTATGGCACCAGGCGCTGGGCCAGCTCGCGGTAATTGATGAACGCCCCGTTGTCCCGTTGCCAGGAGCCGAGGTGCAGTTCGTAGACGCTCATGGCTGTGTGCTGCCAGTCATGGTTGGCGCGTCGCTCCAGCCACTCGGCGTCTTGCCAGCGGTGATCGCTGGGCGGGGCTACCCGGCCGGCCGTATCCGGGCGACGCTGCCAGAGGTTGGCGTAAGGGTCGCCCTTGATGAACAGGCGCCCGTCCGCGCCCCGCAGTTCGTATTTGTACAGTGCGCCGGGCCCGACGTCGGGCAGAAACAGTTCCCATACGCCGGAGCTGCCGCGGCTACGCATGGGATGGATGCGTCCGTCCCAGTCGTTGAAGTCCCCCACCACACTGACCCGCTTCGCGTTGGGCGCCCACACCGCGAAGCGGACACCCGTCACACCATCGATCGTGTAAGGGTGCGCGCCGAGGTGGCGGTAGACGTGCCAATGCCGCCCTTGGGCGAAAAGATAGAGGTCCAGATCGCTGACGGTCGGTGGAAAGCTGTAGGGGTCGTAGGCGGTTCGACTGCTCCCATCGGCCAGCTCCCAGTTGATGCGGTAATGTGCTGGCACTTCATTTGCTGGTAATTCAATCTCGAAGAGGTCGGTGTCCTCACGGCGGGTCATGGCCAGCCCGAGATCGGGCAGGGAGGCTTTTTTTGCACCAGGGCGGAACACCCGTACCACGGCACGGTCATCATGCTGATGACGTCCTAGAATTTGAAAGGGGTCGTGGTGCAGTGCCGCGGCGAGTCGATCCAGCGCGGCGGCAAGCTCGGTGTCGTTTTCGGTCGCGGCAAGTGACATTAACAAGGTGCCCTCAATGGGTTATAAGAAATCGGCAGGTTTGCAAGAGTCGACCCCCGATGGCTATGGCATCCGTCCGGTTGTCCCGTTCCCGTCCCATGCAGCACAAGGAGTGATGTTGCCATGAGCCTAGACAGCAATCAGCGCTTCGTCAGCCGGCTGACGCGCAATACATTAGCGCTGATACTTGCCGGCGGCAGAGGTTCCCGACTGAAACACCTGACCCAGTGGCGGTCGAAGCCGGCAGTCCCGTTCGGCGGCAAGTTCCGCATTATCGATTTTCCACTTTCCAACTGTATCAATTCCGGCATCCGCCGCATCGGCGTGCTGACGCAGTACAAGGCCCACTCGCTGATACTGCATATTCAACGCGGCTGGGGCTTCCTGCGCGGCGAGTTCGGCGAGTTCGTCGAACTGTTGCCGGCACAGCAACGTATCGAAAGCAATTGGTATGCCGGAACGGCGGACGCCATCTATCAGAACCTGGACATCATTCGTAACCATGCACCTGAGTATGTGCTCATCCTGGCGGGCGATCACGTCTACAAGATGGATTATGGCGCCATGGTCGCACGGCATGTGGAAAGCGGCGCGGATTTGACGGTGGCCTGCCTGGAGGTGCCGCTGTCGCAGGCCCGGGCCTTCGGTGTGCTGCAGGCCGACGAAGCGGGACAGGTGATCAGCTTCGTGGAAAAACCCAGCGATCCGGAGCCGATCCCCGGCAGGCCGGGGCTCGCCCTGGCGTCGATGGGGATCTATGTGTTCAATCGCGCCTTTTTGTTCTAGCAGCTGATCCGTGATGCCGACTCGCCGACCTCCAGCCATGACTTCGGCAAGGACATCATTCCCGAGGTCATCAACAAGTACCGCTGCCAAGTCTATCCGTTTCGTGAGCCGGACAGCGGTGAGCAGGCCTACTGGCGTGACGTTGGCACCGTCGACGCCTTCTGGGAAGCAAACCTGGAACTGATCGGTGTCACACCGCCGTTCAACCTGTACGACGAAAACTGGCCCATCTGGACCTACCAGGAGCAATTGCCGCCGGCGAAATTCGTCTTCGACGACCCCAACCGACGTGGCATGGCGGTGGATTCCATGGTCTCGGGGGGCTGCATCATCTCGGGCGCAACGGTGCGTCATTCATTGCTGTTTTCGCATGTGCATGTCCATTCGTATGCACTGATCGAAAACAGCGTCGTGTTGCCCGATGTACAGATCGGTCGCCACGCCCGTATCCGCAAGGCCGTCATCGACCGGGGTTGTGTGATCCCGGAGGGGACGGTGATCGGCGAAGACCCGGCCGCCGACGCCGAGCGATTTCATGTGTCCGAAGGCGGTGTGGTGCTGGTCACCCCGGACATGCTGGGGCAGGTGAAACACTATGTCCGATAAACGCCAACCCATGCCGGTGGTACTGTGCTGGCACATGCATCAACCCGACTACCGGGGGCCGGATCATAGCGACTACCAGTTGCCCTGGGTCTACCTGCACGGCATCAAGGACTATGTCGACATGGCCTACCATCTGGAGCATGTGGATGGTGCCAGGGCGGTGGTGAATTTCACCCCAACTCTGCTCGAGCAGCTCGATGACTATGTTGTGCAGATCAATGCTTGGCTGAGCGACGGCCGACACATCGGCGACCCGTTGCTGGCAGCGCTGGC
>JASBTJ010000002.1 GCA_030148485.1 Gammaproteobacteria bacterium
CCGTAAAGTCACCGATGAGCAGGTCGAACAGGTGGTCTTGAAGATCAACCAGCGACCACGAAAGTGCCTCGACTACCAGTCACCTTACGATGTCTTCGCCGAGGCCCTGCGTGGTGCACTTGGAACCTGATTCCGCCCTGGCCAAGAATAATCGCTCTCGGCCAGCAGGTATATATTCACACGGGACGAGACACGTAATTACCCCTTGGGCGATTGGCACATCAGCCAGCCGGACCAGCTGCCCTGCCTTAGACTTCCGACCTGGTTCCTCCTCGATCTTCTGCCGTACCGAAATTTCGCCAGTAGATAACCCGAACACCCGCCATGTGCGTTGCGCCTGCAGCGTGCTGTTTTTGTTCAGTCGGCTCTTGCCCTGTCCGCCGAATAGATCGTAAACCGACTTACCGAAATCGCGGCCGCCAAATGTCCCCATCTCATCCAGCGGCAGCAAGATATCGTTATGAGCGGCAGCGATCGCCTCCAGTGCATTGCCAGTGGTGTTCCACCGGCTGATATAGGAAGCGTCAGAGACGGCAGGGTCGGCCCCAGAGCCCCACACGCTCGCCCCCACTTGCAACGCGGTAGTCTTACCCTTGCTGCTCGCTCCGTAAAAATGGAAGCCGCCGCTGTCGAGGCCAGCCGGCTTCAGCAAGGGGCCGGCAAAACCCGCAGATAAGCTAAATACCAATATCGGGTTCCCGGCACAGGGCCCAACAACCTGGTGATTCCACTCCACCAGGCTCCCGTTACCATGCAGCCCCCGAACACTCGGGCTGTATTCCTCGGGCTGAAACACAACCCTTTCGCCCCCTGCCTCACCGACGATCTGCTCAGGCATGACGAACAGGGGCCATGCCTCAGGACCCTCCTGCCAGCCCAGCTGCACCACCGAACGTTGCCGGAAGGTAGGCGGCAGTACAAAGCTACCTAAATACTGCAGCAGGCTACGCTCTTTGCCCGGAACTACCTTCAAGCCTAGAGAAACCAAGTCACCTACCAAGGGCGATCCTGTGACATGAAACTTGCGGCCCGAGAAGGCCGCATACCGTTCCTTGCCGTCCTGATCGATCCAATGCACCACATAGCCCCATTCCTGGCTTTGGTGTGAACGCGTCATTGCCGACACCCAGCAGGGTCCAGAGATGAACTCCGGCTCGTCCCGTTCCCGAAAGACTCCCTTCGCTGTCAATGAGTACCCCTTGGGTACATGCCCTTGAACTGCCGCCCATGGGACAGGTCCAACACCGGACCCGCTCGGAGCACCTACGCCTTCTTCATCAGAAACGCCGATCAGCAAATCCGTCTGCCGGCTGTTGCCACAGGTGTCCATTATCGCTTCGTCGTTATTCTTGTGTTTTCCCATGTTCGCCATCACACACCTGCCGCTTGTCCCTGAGTTCGCTCCGAAAGAAACTCAGCGACAGCCGATTGTGGATACCGAACGAGGCGACCGACTTTCACATAAGGCAGGTTGTAGCGCTTCTCACAGCGCCAAACCGCTAGCGTCTGCGTAGTCACACCAAGCAATTCGGCAACGCGCTCAGGGGTCAGAAGTTTTTGTACAGTCATGCTTAACGCTCCTTTATGAATCGCCGGAACAGCCCGGCGTTGAGCGTTAAGGTAGGGATATGCTGGTGTAGGCAGTGCGCACTAACGCTTTAGTACGTACGCACTAAAAACCGACTAATTTTCGGATGGATCAAGGGAGACAATGAAAACAGCAACGCCCCGATAGCAAGCGCGGTCGTCACTCAAGAACCCGCAGACTGTCGTTGATGATCTCAGCCATTTTTCGGTGCGAGAGCATTTCATTCTCGTCTTCCCACCAGAGGGTGGACTTCTGCTCGATCATCCGAACGATACCAGCTCCAGACAGGCGACCATGCTTGTCACGACATTCCTCAGGAAAACGCGCGACCAAGGCGAGCGCCGCCTTGAGCACCTTCTCGCGCTCTGACGCAAAGCGCTCCGCATTACCATGCACAGCCCCGGCGGACTTTGGCTGTCCTGCCTTGGCCCTAAGACTTGGAAAAAAAACACCCTCCCAGCGGCTCATAGCGGACTGAAAATCTGGTTGCTCGATAAGGCTCTCAGAGGTGATCACCGTTGCGTCAGGCGATAACAGATCGGCCGTCCTCCCAAGCGCGATAGCTTCTGCCAAATAATCCACGTAAACCGCTGCTTGATCCCGCGACGCCTTTGTTCGTTTCGCGAGGGTATCGATGGTGATCGTCTGCCCCGGTTCTGCGATGTACTCGTCGCGTAGGGCGACGTACACCCTTTGCATACCCTCCAACAACTTCGCCACGATATCGCCACCGACGAGTCGTAACGCGGCGGTCGGGACTTTATAGACGTCGTGGACATGGTCGCGGATCAGAAGGTCACGGTCTTCCAGGCTGTTCAGTAACGCCAGTTTGTCGGGCTGGTTTGCCCTATATCGACGAGCTCCAACCGTTCGGCGACCCGGAGGCATTTCCTCCAGCAGATCACGAAGGAGCGAAATATCGTCAGTCGAAAGGTTCATTATTCAGGTCCACGCTTGTTCTTGTTCGGCGTTCGTAGCGCACGTAAGTACGTACGTGGGAAGTTACGTACGTACACTAGGTTCAGCGTTCCACGCCTCCCACACGAAGCAAATAATCAGTCACCGCCTGCATCGGCTTACGTAAGCGCTCTATGTCGTTACCAATGTATCCGGCCGTCACATCCTGGCTCATTTTATGGTTCACCAGCCGCTTTACGGCGTAAGCGGAAATATCCAAACGCTCGGCGTAGGTAACGAACGTCCGCCGCAGATCGTGGAACGTGAACGCCACACCCGACGCTTCGCTTATACGCTGGGCGTGCTTGCGAGGTTCCTTTAAGTGCGTGTCGCCTTTCTCGCTGGGAAACACCCAGGCGCTCCCCTCGGTGACCTGTCGACGCTCCTTAAGCAACGCCAGCAGGAAATCAGACAGCGGCAAGGTGTGGTCCTCGCCGTTCTTCGTGTCGCGCACCGTAAACGCCTTGTTGGCCAGATCCACATCCGCCCACGCAAGCGAAGCGGCTTCGGACCGCCTTAAGCCGGTGAACACCATAAACAGGAGATAGTCGGCCACCGTCACAGCGGTTCCGATACCGGCATTTTGCTTATAAGCAATAACCGCTTTAAACCACGCGGGCAGCTCGGCTTCGCTTATAAAACGATTGCGGCGTTTTTCCTTGTTCCATGACCGGGTAGCTGACAGGCGCACCACCGGGTTCACAGGCAACAGGCTGTTGCCGTCATCGTCCTCATAGGTAGAAGCCGCAAAATTGTAGACCGACCGTAAGACGCGCATCGTGAGATTGGCGTAAGCGCCACCGCTATCGCGGGTCAGCTGCTGGTGACGCTTGGCGACCATGTCCTTTGTCAGGCGGCGCAATTCGCGGCCCTGCCAGTCCTTAAGCGCGTTTTCCATGACACGGCGGTAATCGTAGAGGGTCTTTGCTTTAAGGGGTCGCTCGACCTGGAACCGCTCGAAGGCCTCCCGCCAAGGTCACGGACTGCGCTTGCTCTCGGCGCTTACGGGCTGTCGGATCGCCACCAGCGGCGATCTCCCCAACCACCTGCTCCGCCTTATTCCTGGCTTGCTGTGGGGTCATATCCGGATAGCGGCCCAGCTTGACCCGTTTCGGGCGGCCATTGATGCGGCGGTAGACGTAGAACGTCTTAACCCCGCTCGCCGTCACTTGCAGCTGCAAACCGGGGACTTTGATATCATTGTGATAGTCGCGTTTACCGGCGGCCGCCGGGCCTAGGGCCTCGATGGTCGTTTTGGTGAAATTGAGCTTGTCGGTCATCCGTTTGGCCTTGTTCTTGTCGGATCAGTAGGTCAGCGGGTGCTACGCCGGTGCTACGTTTTAGGGGAATTTCGGTGAAATTCCGTGTAGCACCGGGAAAGACAGACTAAGCGCAAGTCACTGTTATGTAAACGCTAATTAACTCCGGTGAATCAGTCGGAATTGACGCTGAAGATTATTCGTAATCAGTAGGTCAGCGGTTCGATTCCGCTCATCGGCTCCATATTTCTCCAGCCCCGTTCCTTGCCATGTCCCGGCTCTTCGTCAATCGCCTCACGGTCATCGACTTTTCCTATCTGCATGGGGAACGTGGACTGCTGGGCGATAGCCTGATCGCCGATGTCGAACTGACCGGCGACTTGGACGACCAAGGCATGGTGCTGGATTTCGGCCAGGTGAAGAAACAGCTCAAGCGGGCGATCGACAACCATTTCGATCACCGCCTGATCGTCCCCACCGGCCACCCCGGCATGGAACTGGTCGACCTACCCGAGGGTCGCCAACGACTGCGCTTCCCGTTGTCCGACGGCAGCGTGATAGAACATATCGCACCGACCGACGCGCTTTGCACCATCGACGCGGCCGGAATTTCCCCCGCCAGCCTCACCGCCGCGGTCCAGGCCAGGTTGTTGCCGCTGATGCCCGGCAATGTCCGCGATCTGGTGGTGCATTTGAGCGCCGAACCCATAGAGGGGCCGGACTACCAGTACAGTCATGGCCTGAAGCTGCATGACGGCAACTGTCAGCGCATTGCCCACGGCCACCGCTCACGGCTGTTCGTTTGGCGTAACGACCAGATCGACATGGGATTGACCGCGCGCTGGGCCGCGCGCTGGCGCGACAGCTATATCGGCACCCGCGAGGATCTGCTGGAGGAATTCAGTCTGAACGGCACCGAGTACTATCGCTTCCGCTATACCGCCCGTCAGGGCGAGTTCGAGCTGAGCCTGCCCAAATCGCGCTGCTACCTGATCGACACCGAATCGACCGTGGAAAACCTGGCACAACATATCGCCGAACAACTCGCCGGCCAATTCCCGGGTGACCGGATCGTTGTCCAGGCCTTCGAGGGTGTCGACAAGGGCGCCTTCGGCCAGGCGCTGCTGGGCGGCGCCCGCTGACCATTTCGGACTGACCGCAAACGGCAAAGCGTCCCCGCCCAACGGCGGTTCCACCCGATGCTGCCCGGGGCCTCGCACCATCTGGCAAGATACGGCAGCCACAATACCCGCCATCGCGCCGGATGACGGGACGCAGCGACGGAACCCGTTGCGCTACAGTTTCCCCTTTGTGACCGATAACAATTGGAGTTATCGCCACCACAACAATTAGAAACGATACCCGGGCCTTCATGCCGCTCCCCCTGCCGAACAGCCTACGCGCCCGCTACCTGGCGCTGATCCTCACGCTCTGTCTGGCGCTGGTGGCCGTGGGGATCTGGGGGCATCGGGCCCTCAGCGACGCCAGCGTCCGCAGCAGCACCCAGCTGCAGGCGCGCCAAGACGTACGTAAGACCGCGCTTGAGGTCCGCGTGGCGTTGTTCGACAGCTACCAGGCGCTGGACCGCTTTCTACTTGATCCCGCTCGCGTGGAGTATCGTGAACGCGCCTTGGCGACCTTGAACAACGCCATTGTCGACAGCGACCGTCTGTTGTCGGCAGCGTGGATCGTGGACCACGACGAGCAGGCCACGGCCCGCGAACTCAAGTTGGCCCTGGTCTCCCTCGGCACGGCCATCAGCCAGCTCGCGGAGTCCCGGGTGGATCCCAACCGCCAGTACCCTTCCATGGCGGTCAGCGCCCAGGTGATGCAACCCAACCGGTACCGCTTTGCCCAGGCGATCGCGCTCGCCATTGCCGAGACCCGTGAAGAGCAGGATCGGAACAGCGTCCTGCTCGACGAGCTCCAGGATCTGCGGCATCGCTGGTCGGAGATGATTTCCACCTACCGTATGTATCTGGCAAATCGCATGGGATCCTTCGACGAGGACTCGCTGCCCGGCCAGGAAGAGACCATCGAGACCATCCGTGACGTGTTGGACGCACAGCTCGCCGAACTGCAGACGGTCGGACAGACCGGTGGCCTCGGTCTGCAGACCACCTTGGCGGTGGACGACATGCGACGCGCTTTGCAAGGCTGGGCGCAAGGATTTCATCAGGTGCGGGCGATTCACGCCTCACAAGACTGGCGCGCGGACACCAAGCTGATCAAGACACTGGTGGAACCCCGCCTGACCGAGATCACCCGACTGCTCGGCGACGTGGAGTCGGCCATCGCCGATGCCGCCGCCTCGGACATGGCCCAGGTGAATCGGAGCACCCGCGTTCTCACCCACCTCACCTGGGTACTGGGCGGCATCGCCCTGGTGTTCGTCGCCCTGATCGTGATCTCGCTGGATCAAATGGTATTCAGACCGATCGGCCTGGTGGCCGACGCCCTGAAGGCGGAGGCGTTCGGCAAGCAGGAAAGCCCGCTGCCCAAGGTGACCTACCAGGAGGCACAGGATCTGATCGACGCGTTTTCCGAGATGCGCAAACAGGTCCATCATCGCCAAGCCGCGCTGGTACACGAAGCCACCCACGACGCGTTGACCGGCCTACCCAATCGTTCGCTGCTGCAAGACCGCCTCGATCAGGCCATCGGTGCGGCCAAGCGGGACCAGCGCCCGGTGGCCTTCCTGGTGATGGACCTGGATCGCTTCAAGGACATTAACGATACCCTCGGACACGCGGTAGGCGACCAGCTGCTGACGGAAATCGGTGCCCGCTTGCGCGATACCTTGCGCGACGCCGACACCATAGCGCGCATGGGCGGCGACGAGTTCGGCGTGTTGCTGCTGAACACCCACCGCGACGGCACACCACTGGTGGCCAAGAAGATCCACAACGTATTGGCCGAACCCTTTCTGATCAACCAGATGCGGCTGTATCCGGGCGCAAGCATCGGCATCGCATGCTATCCGGACGACGGGCCCGACAGCAGCGCCCTGATCCAGCGCGCGGACGTCGCCATGTATGTCGCCAAGGACAAGCAGCAACGCTACGCATTGTATGAAAGCTGTCAGGACGACTACAGCGTCGGCCGCTTGGCGTTGATGGGCGACCTGCGCAGCGCGCTGGCGAACAACAAGCTGAACCTGCATTTCCAACCGAAGCTGGATCTGGCCACCGGGACGCCCAGTGGCGTGGAGGCGCTGTTGCGCTGGACCCATCCGGACTTTGGCAAGATCCCGCCGGATCAGTTGGTGGCGCTGGCTGAACATACCGGACTAATCGGTGCGCTGACCTACTGGGTGCTCGATCAGGCGCTGACCGTCGCGGCACGCTGGCACCACCAGGGCACGCCGCTGAACCTGGCGATCAACCTGTCGGTGCACAACCTGCGTGACCGCAAGTTTCCACGGCAGATACGGGACTGCCTGGCGTCGCACCGCTTCCCACCGGAAGCGCTGACCCTGGAGATCACCGAGCACGCCATGATGTCGAATCGCAGCGAGGTCATGGAAGTGCTCAAAGAGCTGGACGTGATGGGTGTACGCCTGTCGGTGGACGACTTCGGCACCGGCTTTTCGTCACTGGCCTATCTGAAACAGCTGCCGGTGGACGAACTGAAGATCGACAAGTCCTTCGTCATGCGCATGCACCATAACCCGAACGACGAAGTCATCGTGCGCTCCACCATTGATCTGGCCCATAACCTGGGACTCAGCGTGGTCGCCGAAGGGGTCGAAAGCCATGACTGCCTGGACCGGCTGCGTGACTTCGGTTGTGACACCGCGCAAGGCTTTCACATGAGCCCACCCCTACCGGAAGACGAGCTGAACGACTGGCTCGCCAGCCGTTAGGCCACCGCTGAAAAATTCAGCGGTTCCGCGGCACAGGAAGGTGCCGCCAGAATCGGTCACTGCAAACGCCTGATTTCGAAGCAAGCTGCAAACCGCGTTTGCAGCACAGCGTGCTGCTGAGAAGTCCAGAATGGACTTATTCAGCGCTTTCCTAGGCCTGTCGCCAGCATCCGCACCACCGGTGTAAGGCTCAGTCGTACTCGCTGTCCTTCCAGCGCCGGATTGCGCGGAACACCGCGTGCCTTCCGGCCAGCGGTTCCCCGGCCCACTGCTCGGCCGCGCTGACTACGCTGGGCTGGTCCTGACGCAGAAACGTGTTGGTGGCCAATTCCATCGCCAGGGTCGAGGGCAAAGTGGGCTCACCCCGCTGTCGGGCAGCACGGTCCTGGGCCTCGCGGGCGTCCAGATCCGGATTGTGCGGCTCCACCCAGCGCGCAAAACCGAGATTGTCCAAGGTGTATTCGTGGGCGCAGTACAACCGCGTTTGCGGTGGTAGTCCCGCGATGCGCGCCAACGAATCCGACAGTTGCTCGAAGCTGCCGGAAAACACCCGCCCGCATCCCCCGGCGAATACCGTGTCACCGCAGAACAAGACGCCGTCGGCGAGGTAGGCGATATGACCTTCCGTGTGGCCCGGCACGTCCAGCACCCGATACTCGCCTAGCGGCCCCAGATCCACCTCGTCACCATCGGACAGACGCTGATCCAGGCCGGCTATGGGTTCGCCTGCCGGCCCATAGACCACCGCGTCGGGCCAGTGGGCCTTGAGACCGGCGATACCGCCGACGTGATCACCGTGTTTGTGGGTGATGAGGATGGCGTCCAGACGCAGGCCCCGGGCTGCCAGTGCCTCGTGCACCGGGTCGTCGTCACCGGGATCAACGACGGCGCAACCCGCGTGATTCCCGGCGCTGAGCAGCCAGATGTAATTGTCGTCAAACGCCGAAATGGGGGTAATGTCCACCATTGCCGCCACACCTACTTGCCATACAAGGTCGCCGGATCGATCAGCGGGGCCGTGTCCACCACCACGCGATCACCTTGCACCTTATTGTAGAAGCAGTCACGCCGGCCGGTATGACAAGCCGGCCCGGTCTGATCGACGCGTAGCAATATGGTGTCGCCGTCGCAATCGAAACGCAGCTCCTTCAGCTGCTGCACCTGCCCTGATGACTCGCCTTTGCGCCAGAAGCTTTGACGCGAGCGGGACCAGTAGCAGACCCGGCCGGTGTGCAGGGTTTCCTCCAACGCCTGGCGGTTCATCCAGGCCAGCATCAGCACCTCGCCGGTGTCGTGCTGCTGGGCGATGGCCGGCAGCAGGCCATCGGCGTTCCAGGGCAGATCGTCCAGCACCTGTGCCAGGGGCAGGCTATCGCCCGGCGCAAAGCCCTCGGTCTGTTTCAACTTTGTCACGGCAGTCTCGAATTGTGATCGCCGGACCATGATAACGCAGGCCGCTGACGACGCAGCGGAAATGCGCGTAAAATCGTTGCTCAAGAACCATCTCAGATTCACCTGCCACTGACGTCGACATGCGCGTATTCCGCATCACATTCATGAATCAGGGCCAGCTCTATCAGCTGCATGCCGACGGTGTCCGACAGGGCGATCTCTACGGGTTTGTGGAGATCACCGGACTGCTGTTCGACGAACATACCACCGTGGTCATAGACCCGGCCGAAGAACGCCTGAAGTCGGAATTTTCCGGGGTCGAGCGGGTCTTGGTGCCGATGCATGCGGTGGTGCGCATCGACGAGGTTGCCAAACGCGGACAGAACCGGATCCTGGCACTGGACGGGAGCGCCAAGGTCACGCCCTTCCCGTCGCCGATCTACACCCCCAAACCCGGTGGCGACTGAACGCCCCGCAGCAGGTCCCATGTCCCAGTCCGAACTCCCACCACCGGCAACCGAGCTCAGCCCCGGCACCCTGCGCGAACGCATCGCCCGCCAGCGTGCCACGCTGTTCAACATGCTGCTCGATCCCATGCAGCGTGCGGCGCGTCGCTGCCGGAAGGTATGGGAAGACCGCGCCGCACTGGATGACGCCTTGCTCGGGGCCATCGGCGAAGTGCCCTACTGCAAGTTCCTTTATGCCACCGATCCGCGCGCGCAACAGCTGAGCAGCACGGCCTCGGCGGCCGGCCCCAATCCGAAGGAATTCGGCCGCGACCGCAGCCATCGGCCCTACATGAAACATCTGGACCCGACCAAGGACATGGCCTTGTCCGATGCCTACATCAGCCTGAGCGCGAACCGGCCGTCGATCACCGCCGTGCAAAAGGTGGTGCGCAAGGGCGAGCTGATCGGTTACCTGGGGGCGGACTTCGACCTGCGCGATCTGCCGATCACCAAGGATCTGTACACGGAACCGGCGCGCTGGAGGCAGATGAAGGGCGATCCGTCCATCCGTGGCCAGGTCTTCACCCAGAAGCGCAGCCAGAGCCGGCTCGACGAGAAGATCGACGACGTGTTGCCGGTACTGGAGGAACTGGTGCTGGACAACGGCGTGTTCCACATCAAAGTGCACTTCTCCAGCAGTCGCGCGACCTTGTGGCTGGTGGACGACCCGTACCGCTACCAGTTGCTGGAATTCGATGACCTGGTGGACCCTGACATCGTGCTCGCCTTCCCCCATCGGGAGTACCCACACGATGCCATGGTACCGGCCAGCAGCATCCGGCCCATCCTCGAAACCTTCCGACACCTGCGTTTCGCCGACGACACCATCTACCTGCGTGCCGGTTCGGTGAACATTTTCAACGGCCTGGTGGGGTTGAACTTTTCATGTGACGGCTCGCACTACATTCCCTTCGATCAGTTTCTGGCGCGGGATTCGGAGTTCTGGAGCGGCATCGGCTGAGTCGGACCCGGTGCGGCCAGTTGAAATCGCATCCGCGGACGCCGACCATTGTCGAATCACCTGCCCCGGAGTGTCTCATGAGCAAGCAGCAACAGATCGAGGCCCGTCTGCAAGACCGGTTCAAACCCACGCACCTGGAAGTGGTCAACGAGAGTCATATGCACAATGTGCCGCCCGGCTCCGAGTCCCACTTCAAGGTCACCTTGGTGAGCGAACAGTTCGACGGACAGATGCTGATCAAGCGCCACCGCGCGGTGAATCAGGCGATGGCCGAATTGATGGACCAGATCCATGCCTTGGCGCTGCATACCATGACGCCGGAGGAATGGTTCGCCAAAGGTGGTCAGGCACCCGAATCGCCGCCCTGCTTAGGTGGCGGCAAGGAAAATTGACCCGGCCGCGATCACCTGACCCATTCACCCCGACAGCGCCCCGTTCATGTCCCCGAAGGTGCTTACCACCCTGATCGCCGGTCTGATCGCCCGCCCCGCAAGCGCGGACTGTTGGCGCGACGAACGGCTGCCGTTCACGCCGATAGACGGCGAGGCGACCACGCTGTCCGACCAGTGGAAAATCCCGCCCGGCTATGGCCAACGCGTGATAGCCGATGAGGTCGGCCTGGATATCTTTCCCGGCCACGACTGGACCGATATGAACACGGTCAACGAGGGCCCCGGCACCCCGGATGTCGGGCGCTACCTTTACCGCACCCACGAGATCACCCCCGGCAGCCGTAAGCGATCCGACTTTCCCGGCGGCGCCGTCTCGGTGGTGGATCTGGAAACCGGTAACGCCCAGGTGCTGGCGCAACGCCCGGACTGGGAGGCGATCGACGGCATCGTCTGGACGCCCTGGAACACGCTCCTGGTGGGCGAAGAAACCAACACCGCCGTATTGCCCGACCCTCAGGCGCCCAACGCCCGCCACGGTTTGGTCTACGAGATCGCCCTGGCCGATCATACCGGCGTGAAGTCCATTTCGGTCCGCCCCATGATCGGTTCCATGGCCCACGAAGGCGTCGAGCTGGACGCCCGCGGCAATGCCTACGTGGTGGACGAATTCGCGGCGGGCGGCATCTACAAGTTCGTGCCGGACCGCTACGGCGACTTGTCCAGCGGTGATCTGTACGTCCTTGCACTCGACTCGGAAAACCGGGAAAAGACCGGTCCCGCCAACTGGCTGAAGCTGGACCGCGACGCGGTGCAGCTATCGGCCCGTCAGGCCGCCGCCGCTGGCGCCACCGGCTACGGCCGACCGGAGGACCTGGAGCGTATTGGCGACACCCTGTTTGTCGCCGTCACCAGCGAGCACCGGGTGCTGGCGATCAGCCTGGATGGCAAGCCCCATGTGACCACCTTTGTCGACGGCGCGCTGGCCGACACCACCACGGCCAGCCTGCGCAACGTCGACAACCTGGCAAACGGTCCCGATGGGCGACTTTGGATCGTCGAAGACAACGTCCCATCCGACATCTGGGTCGCTGACCCGGACGGCAACCGGGACGGCAGATCGGACCGCGTGCGCCTGTTTGCCTCGTTCAACGACGGTGCGGCGGAAGGCAGCGGCATCTACTTCGGCAAGGACCCCCAAAGCCTGTTCGTGAACGTGCAGCACGCGGCCAATGGCAACGACCGAACCATCCTCATCTCCAGGCTGCCGTGCGACGACGACCCATGGCTAAGCGACTGACCGCGCTGCTGCCGCGGCGCGAGCGCGGCCGTGTCGTGTCCGCGCTCGCCGCGCTCGTCTCGACCGCGGCCAATGCCGCGACACCGCTTGCGGACATGCACCTGCACTACACCTGGAGCCAGGCCGAGGTCACATCGCCCCGCGACGCCCTGGCCGCGCTGGACGCCAACGACGTCCAACTGGCGCTGGTCACCGGCATTCCACCGCAACAGGCCTTGCGGCTGGCAGACGCCGCCCCTGATCGCATCATCCCCGCCTTGGGCATCTATCGGCACAGCGCACAGGAGAAGTCCCGCTGGTCCTTCGACCCCGCAGTGCTGGCGTACGCTCGCACGGCGTTGGCCAGCGGGCGTTACCGTGCCATCGGCGAGGTGCACATGATCCCCGGCTTCATGGCCAAGCCCGACACCCCCGTCGTCCAGGGCCTGCTGGCCCTGGCAGCCGAGCACCGGGTGCCATTCTGGTTACACACCGAGTTCAGCGACCCGAGCTTCATGATCCGCCTGTGTCAGACGCATCCTCAGGTGACCTTCCTGTGGGCCCACGCCGGCTCCGTGCTGAACCCACGGCAAGTGGGGCAGGCACTGGCCGCCTGTCCCAGGCTGTGGCTGGAGCTGGCAGCGCGGGACCCATGGCGTCACCATGCCGAGCGCATCACCGACGCCACGGGGCGACTCAAGCCGGCCTGGCGGGCACTGATCCTGCGCTACGCTGACCGCACGGTGATCGGTTCGGATCCGGTCTGGCCGGTGACCCAGCTGGACAGCTGGGACGAACCGGACACCGGCTGGCACCATGTGGACGACTTTCTCCAGTTCCACCGACGCTGGTTGGACGACCTGCCCGCACCGATCGCCCGCCGGATTCGGCTGGACAATGCGTTGCGGCTGTTCGGCCACGCGCAGCCCTGAGTCGCGTCCGACACCGCCAACCCCAGGCGCGTCGCATTTGACATGGATCAACTAGAGAGCACATTGATCTCAAGTCGCGCTCGATCCGCCCGCTAACAGGCGTGTCGCATACCGCAGGTCCCGCTCCGCTCCGCTGCACCGCCGCACCGTTGCCCCGCGTCACCTCGTTGTACCCAGTTAGGTAACCTCAACAATGAAACGCAACCTCCCCGTGAACGACCGCGAGGTCCCGTTCCAGTCCGATGCCTTTGTGGTTTCTGCCACCGACACCAAAGGGCGCATCACGCACGTCAACGACTATTTCTGCACCTTGAGTGGCTTCGGCGAAGAGGAATTGCTGGGGCGCAGCCACAACGTGGTGCGACACCCGGACATGCCGCCAGCGGCATTTGCCGACCTGTGGACCACCATCAAGTCCGGGCGCCCGTGGATGGGCGTCGTCAAGAATCGCTGCGCCAACGGCGACTTCTATTGGGTGGATGCCTACGTCACACCGCTGTTTGAAGGCGACGACATCGTCGGCTACGAATCCGTGCGCACCCAACCGGACCGTGCCCACGTGACCCGCGCCGAGCGGCTCTACCACGCTTTGAATGCCGGCAAGGGACTAGGCCGCAAGCGCCTGGGACTACGCGGCAAAACACTGTTGTGGATGGGCGCCGTGCAACTCGCCAGTGCGGCAGCGACCGTGCTGATTTCCGGTGCCGACGTGGCGCTCACGGCGGCCATCGCGGCGACAGGATTGGGGGCTACCGCGCTGGGCGCGCATCTGCTCACCAAGCGGTTACGCGCCGCCGCCCAGGACAGCCGGTCGATCATCGACAACCCCGTCGCCCGTGCCGTGTACGCCGGCAGCGACGATGAGGTCGCTCAGCTCGGCGTCGCCCAACAAATGCTTCGCGCCCGCCTGACCACGGTGCTCAATCGTGTGGACAACGCCGCGGACGGCGTAACGCGCAACGCCGTCACCAATCATCAGGAGATGGCCCGCTGTAACGACGCGCTGAGCCATCAGCTCGACGAAACCACCCAGTTGGCCACCGCCATCAATCAGATGGCGGCGACGGTTCAGGAAGTGGCCCAAAGCACCGAATCCGCGGCCAAGGCCGCCGGCGATGCGGACCATGCCACCGGCCAGGGCCTGGCCGCCATCGGCCAACTGGTGAAGATCGCCGATACGCTGGCACAGAAGGTCCAGGCCTCGTCCGACGCCATTGTCCAGCTGGCGCAGGACAGCGAGACCATCGACAGCGTAGTGGAGGTGATCAACGGTATCGCCGAGCAGACCAATCTATTGGCCCTGAATGCCGCCATCGAGGCAGCGCGGGCAGGCGAGGACGGACGCGGTTTCGCCGTGGTGGCGGACGAGGTGCGCACGCTCGCCAGCCGCACCAAGGATTCCACCCAGGAGATCAAGGACATCACCGACAAACTGCAGGCCGACATACGCAACATCGTGACCAGCATGGAGGCCAGCCTGAAGACCACCGAAACCACCGTGCAACAGGTCAGCCACGGGGAACAGGCATTGACCGCGGCCGGTCAGGCGGTGCGGACGATTTCCGACATGAATACCCAGATCGCCAGCGCCGCGGAGGAACAACGCATGGTGGCTGAAGAGATCAACAGCAACATCGCGCGCATCCGCCAGATCACCGAATCGACCGCGTCCACCGTCGACGGTACCGTCACCCGCAGCAGCGCGTTGTCGGACCTGGCGACGCATATGAATACGCTGATCAGACGGTTTCGCGCCTAGCCGCGGCGATGGCCGCTATCGTTGGGCGTCGAAATACTCGCGGGTCAACTTGAACACCACCGGCCCCAACAACACCAGCGCGATCAGATTGGGCAGGGCCATCAAGGCGTTCATGGTGTCCGCCAGCAGCCACACGAACTCCAGCTTGAGCGTCGCGCCCAACGGGATGGCCGCCACCCACAACAAACGGAACGGCCAGATGGCGCGCACCCCGAACAGGTATTCCACGCAGCGCTCACCATACAGACTCCACCCCAGCATGGTGGTGAAGGCGAAAACCACCAGACCAAAGGTCACGATATAGCTGCCGTAACCCGGCAACGCCTGAGCGAAGGCGGCTGATGACAAGGCGGCACCGGATTCGCCCGTGGTCCACTGTCCGGAAATCACGATCACCAGCGCGGTGATGGTGCAGATCACCAGGGTATCGATGAAGGTGCCCAGCATGGCCACGGTACCCTGCCGCACCGGGTCGTCGGTCTTGGCGGCGGCGTGCGCGATCGGTGCCGAGCCCAGACCGGCCTCGTTGGAAAAGATACCCCGCGCCACGCCAAAGCGGATCGCCGCCCACACCGCGGCGCCGGCGAACCCACCGGTGGCTGCCGTGCCGGTGAAGGCGCTCTGCACGATGAGCGCGATGGCCTCGGGTATAGCGCCGATATTGATTGCTAACACCACCAGGCCGCCACCGACATAGGCGATGGCCATGAACGGCACCAATGCACCCGCCACATGGGCGATGCGCCGGATGCCGCCGAACAGCACCAGGGCGACCAGCAGCGCCATCGCGCCACCCACCCACAGGGCGTCCAACTGGAAATTGCTGTGCAAGGCATCGGCCACCGAATTGGCCTGGACCATGTTGCCGATCCCGAACCCGGCGATGGCGCCGAATACGGCAAAGGCCCCGCCCAGCCACGCCCATTTGGCGCCCAGGCCGTTCCTGATGTAGTACATCGGGCCGCCGACGTGGTTGCCGTTTGCGTCGGTCTCACGGTACTTCACCGCCAGGACGGCCTCCGCATACTTTGTTGCCATGCCCACCAGGGCGGTGCACCACATCCAGAACACCGCGCCCGGTCCGCCCAGGGCGATGGCCGTGGCGACACCGGCGATGTTGCCGGTCCCCACGGTGGCGGACAACGAGGTCATCAAGGCGTTGAAGGGCGTGATATCGCCCTCGCTGGTGGCATGACGACCATGCCACAACATACGAAAGCCATACCCGATGCGGCGCAGCGGCATCATTTTCAAGCCGAAGGTAAGGAACAGGCCGGTGCCCAGGATAAGCACCAGCATCGGTACACCCCATACGATGCCGTTCAGATCGCCCAGGAGCGCCTTGAGCGTTTCCATACTTCTCCCCTTGGTGTTGTTCTTGACACGACCCACACTACCCCGAGCGTCGGCTCACCGCACCTGTGATAAGCCGCCCTGGCATAATGGGCCAAGCCTCCGGATCCGACATCACCGTGCAGACCCCAACGCCCCCGCCTCGATACCGCGCATGGCTGCTCTTCCTGCTGCTCGCGCTCGGCGTACACGCCCTGCTGCTGGTCAGCCTGCCCTATTGGTCGAGCGATCCCGGTGAGCGCGGCCCCAGCGTCAGCGTCGAGCTGGCGCCTATTCAGCCATCCGCCACAGCCGCGGAAGCGACACACCCGGCGACAGCCGGATCCGCCTCGCAGGCCCCCCCCCCTGCTGCGCTGCCGCCCACCCCACCATCCGCGCAGACCGTCGCGCCCGTGACCCCAACGCGCCCCAAATCATCGACCGCCCCTCCGCGCCTCGCCCGACCCGCGGGGCCGGAACCGGAAACGTCACCGCCCGCCAGCCGGTCGCCAACCGCTGAACCACGGGAACCAGCAGCCACACCAAACCGCACCGGTTCGGACACTGCACAAACTCCGTCCTCTGCACCCGCCGACGCCGATGACTGGCAAGACGACTACAGCCGCGCCTTGCGGGCCGCGCTCGCCCAACGCCACCAGTACCCGCGCCGCGCCGCGCGCTTCGGCCTGACGGGCACGGCGCAGGTGACATTTACGATACGGCGCGACGGGCGTTTCACCGACATCGGTATCACTGCCAGCACCGGTTCCGCGCTGCTCGACCAGGCGGCACTGGATACCGTGCGCCGCCTGGGTCGCTTTCTGCCGCTACCGGACGGCTACTCCGCGGAAGGCTGGACGCTCTCCGTACCGCTGGTATATCGGCGCGACTGAAACAACCGCCGCAAGCCGACCCATTCGAAACAGATCAGGCCGGCAAGCACCAACCCGGCCCCGAGCCATACCGCCATGTTGAGCGGCTCGCCATTGATGAAATGACCGAGCAACAAGGCGGCCACCGGCGTCACCAGGGTGATCAACGACACCCGCAGCGGACCGAGCCGGATCAACACGAAGTAGTACAAGGCGAAACCGAGCACAGTCGCCACCACACCCAAGTAGACAATGGTGGAAATCGTCAACACGCCAAGCTGTTGCGGCCACCCCTGACCACTCAGGAACCAGGTGAACAACAACAGCGGCGCGACAACATACAAACCGCCGGCAGTTACCGCCAACGCCGGTAGTCGCCGGTTATGGCGCTTGATCCACACGCCGCTGGCCGAGTGGGCCAGCACCGCAACCAGCATGGCCACGACACCTGCCAACTGTTGCCCGCCCAGGGTAACCGCTTCGCCGAACATCACCACCAGGCCCGCCAAGGCAGTCGCAATCCCGAGCAACCGCGTGCCCCCCAAGGCACCGCGCTCGGCCAGCCACAAACTCGACATCAGCCCAGTGGCCAACGGTGTCAGACCGAACAATACCGATATCCATCCCGAAGGAATCCGCTGCGCCCCCCAGTACACGGCCAACATCGCCACGTAACTGCCCACACCGGACGCCAGGTAGACAAGCCGCGCCCGACGGTGCCACGGCAGGCGCACCTTGAGCGGCAACAACACCAGTCCGATCACCACAGCGGCCAGCGCCATACGTGCCGTCACGCCGAACAGAAACCCGGCCTCCTGACCACTCCATTGGACCGCCAGCGGAGTGCTGGCCCAGATCAACATCACACCGACAAAGGCGGCGGGCACGCTCATGATTTTGTCTCCCAGGTACGGACAAACAAAAAGGCCGCAGACTTCGTGGGTCTGCGGCCTTTCTCGAAGGATGGGATTAAGGGGAAAATCTAACCAGTAATCGTCACCCAGTGAACGCACGCAGCCCGGCAGGCCTTGACCCAGTCATGGGTCAGGCGGCTCGCTACCGGTCGTTGCGCGCAAATTCGATTCATGCCCCGAGCATGCCGACGGTCGGCTCACCGGTCAACCGTTAATTCTGCGGCTGCGCTATGCTTGGACGCCGTTCACACCGCTGCCCGGTCGCTCATTACCTTATCGCTCGCAGGGTGACTACGGCGGGCCCAGATCGCACAATAACGGCAATCCCTGTTTTTCTAATTCAATCCAAATACCACTAGAGGCTTACAGATGGACGTTAAAGTAGACGGCGAAGGCTGGCTGGTTGATCGTGACGATTGGTCGGAAGAGGTCGCCGCCTGGATGGCGCAACAAGACGGTTTCGAGATGAACGACCAGATCATGGGTCTGATCAAGGAAGCCCGCAGCATGTACGACAACGATGGCGTCGTGCCGCCCATCCGCAAGTTTTCCAAGGCCGTCGGTGTCGACAGCAAAGAGCTGTACAACATCTTCAAGAAAGGCCCCATGAAATTGATCTGCAAATGGGGCGCCCTGCCCAAGCCCACCGGCTGCGTGTAACGTCCGGACCGATTTAATGCTGTATTGAAAGGGGCCCTCGGGCCCCTTTCTTTGTTCCGCCAAGCGGTTCTCGCCATGGCGGTGCAACGGGTCGACCGGCCGTCCAGCCCAGGGGCGAGGCAGGGCAATCGCCGTGCTGGGCCGCCCGCTTGGGCACGTCCAATGAATTCAGAGGTTCCGCGACACAGGGAGGTGCCGCCAAAATCGGTCACTGCCAATGACTGATTTTGGAGCAAGCTGCAAACCGCGTTTGCAGCGCAGCCTGCACTGAGAAGTCCAAGATGGACCTATCCAGCGCCTTCCTTGGGAAACTACCGACTGAATCCGCTCCAGCCCATCAATTCTTCCACGATGCGGCCGTTACACTGACCGGGTGTTCAGAACCACGGGTGAAGCATGAAAGTCGACGGCTTGGCCGGCAGTGCGCTGGAAACTATGCAACGCAGTCAGCAGCAGGCGGCTGGGGCCGCGGATCGCATCGCCAAAAGCGGTACCACCACACCGGTGGGCGAAGCGGCCGGTCAGTTGCTGCAGGGCACCGTCGAACTCAAACAGGCCGAGCAAATGGCCCAGGCTGGCAGCAAGATGATGCAGGCCGCCGATCAGATGCTGGGGAGCCTGATCGACGTCACGGCCTGACCGGCCCGATGCCATCATGAGCCGCCCCGGCTGTCGGGGGCGGCAGGGTCGCCCTGCCTGGCGGGCAGCTGCGCCATTCCCCGCGCAGAACGTGTTAACGTCTAAGCTCAAGGAAGGGCGCGCCATGCGTCGACCAAACGGGCCAAAGGAATGTCCGCATGAAGGCAGCTACCCATCCCCGCCAACGGGAGCGCCTGGCGGCGCTTGCGCGCTACCATATTCTCGACACCCCCCGGGAAGCCGATTTCGACCAGATCGTCGAGCTCGCCGCCAAGGTGTGCGACGCGCCAGTGGCGGTGGTCAACTTCATCGACGCCGAACGACAGTGGTTCAAGGCCGAAGTCGGGCTGGGCGTGAATCAAACACCGCTGGAAACGTCGATCTGCTCCCACGTCATTCTGGAACACGAATTCACCGAGATTCGCGACACCCTGGACGACCAGCGGCTATGCGATAACCCCTTATGCTTCGGCGACGGCGGATTCCGTTTCTACGCCGGGGCCTTGCTGCGCACCGACGACGGGCTGCCGTTGGGCACGCTCTGCGTGCTGGACACCAGATCCCGCGCCCTGACCGAGTTGCAGCGCCAGACGATCCAGGTACTGGCGGCGCAAGTCATGAAACAACTCGAGCTGCGCCGCGCCTTGTTCCAGCGCGACCTGCTGCGTCGCGAGGCCTATCATCGTGTGACCAACTCGTTAACCACCGTGGCAGCGCTGGTAAGGCTGCAAAAGAATCAGTCCGCCGACCCGGTGCTGCACGATGTACTGCAAGCCATAGAGAATCGGATCGTCAGCATCGCCGAACTGCATCGCGAGCTTTGCGAATGCGAGACCGCGGAACAACTCGAGCTTGAGCCCTTCGTCACCCGCATCTGCGGGCATCTGAACAACAGTCTGCCGCCCAACGTACGTATCCATGTCGAGGTCGGACGTGCAACGCTGGACTCGCAGCAGGCGTCCAGCGTGGCGCTGCTGCTGAACGAATTCATCGCCAACTCGCTCAAGCATGCCTTTCCGGGCAACCGTCCCGGCACCATCACGATCAAGGGCGGCGTCGACCGTGAGGGCCAGTGCTTCATCAATTGCCGGGACGACGGCGTGGGTAAAGGCGCGGCCAGGCACCACATGCCGGGCAGTGGCCTGGGCACAACCATCATCAAGGCATCCGCGGCCCAACTCGGCGCCAGCTACCGGACACGGGCCGGCGACACTGGCTATCGCCTGGAGTTGCGCTTTCCGCTGCAGCGGACCGACACCGTAAATCCGATGGATTACGCGGCATCCGTCGGCTGACCGCGCCGGTTACGCCCCCCGCATGCGTGCAAGCGGATGGGCCAGGGGCAAACATCAACAGGAGGGCAAGTCAGTCGTCTAGCCGCAGCGAAAAATCGGTCGCCCTCAGGTCCTTGGTGATGCCGCCCACCGAGATGTCGTCCACCCCGGTTTCGGCAATCGCACGCACTGTATCCAGATCAACGCCACCGGAAGCCTCCAATCGGGCCGAGCCGGCGTTGCGCGCAACGGCCTCTCGCAGCTGATCGAGGCTGAAGTTGTCGAGCAGTATCCGCTCGGCGCCCGCCGCGAGGGCCTCCTCCAATTGGCTCATGGACTCGACCTCGATCTCGATCCAGGCGTCGCCCGCCACCGTTCGGGCCGCGTCGAGTACCGCTTTGACCGAACCCGCCGCAGCGATGTGGTTCTCCTTGATCAACACCGCGTCGTAGAGCCCGATACGGTGGTTATGCCCGCCACCGCAGGCCACTGCGTACTTCTGCGCCCGGCGCAATCCGGGCAGGGTCTTGCGGGTATCGAGCACACGGGCCCCGGTGCCGGCCACGGCCTCGGCGTAACAGGCGGCGGCACTGGCGGTACCGGAAAGCGTTTGCAGCAGGTTCAGGGCACTTCGCTCAGCGGTCAGTATTCCCCGCGCCGGACCGCGCAGCTCACACACCACCTGGTCGGCGGTCAGCGGCTCGCCATCCTGGGCATACCAGTCGATGTGGATGGACGGATCGACCTGACGGAACACGGCATCGAACCAGGCGGCACCGCAAAGCACTGCGGTGTCACGACAGATGACGCGCCCGGTCGCCTGTTTGTCGGGTGCAACCAGGGCGGCGGTCAGATCGCCGGTACCAACGTCCTCGGCAAGGGCCTGTTGCACCAGGGCCGCGATTTCTTCGGCCGAGGGCAGCGGCGGCATGGGCCTGGGCATCAGCGCAGCTCGAGCAGTTCCACCTCGAACACCAGGGTGGCGTTGGGCGGAATCACGCCACCGGCTCCGGCGGCACCATAGCCCAGTTGCGGCGGGATGGTGAGCTTACGGGTGCCGCCGATCTTCATGCCGACCACGCCCTCGTCCCAACCCCGGATCACCATGCCTTTGCCCAGTCCGAAGCTGAACGGCTGATTGCGATCCTTGCTGGAATCGAACTTGCTGCCGTCGGTCAGCCAACCGGTGTAGTGCACCACGGCGGTCTGGCCGACGCCGGCCTCGGCGCCCTCGCCTTCGACCAGATCTTCGTACTTCAAGCCGGAATCAGTGATTTTTTCAGACATGGTTGTTTCCTATTGTCGCCGGGCTCGCGGCGGGTGTGCGTGGGGAACGCGCAGTGTAACGAGGTGTGGCGGTCAGGGCGAGTCCGGCGGACAGACACAAAAAAGGCGGGGTCCACCGACCCCGCCCAAATACTCCTCCAGCGCCCTATCTCTCAGGCGGGGCTCGGCTCTGCCGACGGCGCGGTGTTCTTCAGCACGTCGAGCATGGCGGTCAGCGCCCGATCCATCAGCGGTGCGCCTGCATCGGCCAGCAGCACCACCTTGTCTTCGCGGAACAGCGCAGCCAACTCGTCCAGGCGCAGCTCCGCATTCTTCAAGCCCTTGCGGTTGACGAACACACAGGCCCCGGTGAGGTCGCTCTTCCAGGACAGTTTTCCACGCAGCTTGCCGTCGCCGTGTTGCCATTCCAGCCACTGCCCCACCTTCAGCGCCTTGGCTTTCTGGTAGCAGGCGTCCTGTAGTACCACCGGCGGCAACTCCGATTCGGGCTCGGTCAGATTGGGCCGGGTGATCTCCATGTTCTCGACCGCTTTGCCGCGCAAGGCGTCGATATGGCAGGCCTGCAACTGCTTGAACAGCGCCGCCGCCTTGTGCTGGTCGTACGAGATATTGGCGAGCCCCTCACGCATCCGCCGCAACAGATCCGGGATCACCTTGAGCAGTTCCTGGCGCTGCGCCTGCTCCACCTTGGGGGTGACGCTCCACACCAGGCGGTGGGCCACGTCCACGGCTTCGCGCCAGGTTTCGCTGTCCTCACCCTCGCGCAGGTACGACAGCAGCAGCACGTCACGCCACGGTTCGTTGAGCAGATCGGTGGCCGGCTGAGGCAACCCTTCCAGATCGCCCAGACACTGTTTGATGACGGTTTCGACCCGACGCCGCGCCACCTTCAGATGCTCCTGACCCCGGGTCACCTGGGCCATGCGCTCTTCCGCCACCTGGGCACTGCGGGCCTCCCGCTCGTGGGTGGCGGCAAAGGCCTTGTCCAATTCCTCGAACAGGCGCATGTCGTTCGTGAAGTCGGTCAATACCCGGGTGACCACGGATTCCACGCGGCCGTACAGGCTCTGCGGCGTACGGTCGCCGTCGTCGACCCAGCCCAGCACACTGCGGGCGACATTGTTTAGCAGGCGACGCGCCGGATGATTCTTGTTGCTGAAGAAGGTCTTGTCGATCATGGCGACCTTGACCATCGGCAACTGCAAACGGCTGAGCAACGCCTTCATGGCGTCCGGCAGGTTCGGGTCGTCAAGGATGAAGTCGAACACCATGGAGACCACGTCGAGGATGTCCTGATCGGCGGTTTCCAGGCGCTTGACCGGATGTTCGCCACTGCCCAGTTCCAGCCGCGTGGTCAGGTTGGTGAGCATCTGCTCGCGCAACTCACGGGCTTCATTGAGCGTGGAAGCGGCCTCCACCAGGGCGTCCTGCTGCAGGTTGTCCAATGCGCTGACCACCTGGGTGGACGGCACCACCGGCAGATGCGCCAGTCGCGCCTCCACGCCGGACTCCGCGCGGCGGGTCGCCAGCAGGTCGGAGATGATGGACAGCAGATTGGCGGACAGGTCCGCATCATGGGTCTGCTCGGCGCGGACCTTGGCCTGCTCGGCCTCCTGCTCCGCCTCGGCTTCGCCACGGGCCCGCTGGACCGAAGGCGACACTGGATTGCGTTTGACCTGACGCACCAGGGTGGGCAGGACATCGGCCGAAATCAGCACGTAGTTGACGTCGTCGTACAGCCCGCCGATGTAGCTGACCACGTGCCGTTCAAAGAGTTTGAAGATCACCAGCTTGACCGGCAGCTCGCCGTGCCACAAAGACAGGCCACGGCGGAAGGACTCCGCCAGCGCACGCGGTCCGACCGGGTTGTCGCTGGGTGACACCTCGCCGCTGCTGCCGATCAGAAACGCGAAGCGCTGCCCCAGCGCGTGCAACGCATGGTGAAACTGGTTTTCGGCCCTGGTGACCACGGCGGTGACGGCCAGGTTCTCTTCCAGGTCCTCTTCGGTGACCAGCGCCATGTCTTCGCTGTCCGCTTCCAGCGCGGGATTGCCGAAATCGAGCGGTTCACCGTTCCAGAAGGCGTCGAAATGACCCAGCACACCACGCACCATGGCATCCTGGATCGGGGTGCGCAGCTTGCGCAGTTCGCGCATCGCCTCGAAGTAGCGGGTCTGCATCAGATCGCTGCCGGACTTGTCCGCCAGCTCGAACAGGTCGTCGTCGAGATTCTCGAACAGATCCTGCAGCAGCCGGGGCAGCACGGACCCGGTCAGGTCCCGCAGCTGGGTCACAATGGCTTGGACTTTGGCATCGGCCACGCGCTGCCGCGCGCTCCCGACGTTATCCATGAAAGAAATGATGTTGTCCCGTGACATACCCGTCTGCCTCACTACCCGTGGCTCATGCGCCAGCCATCCTGCCAGCCTCTGAGTGTCCCTCACGCTAAAGACTATCGGCAAGTCTTGTAAAACTGGTGTGACTCTGATCACACAAGTGCCGGGAAACCGACGGCGTGCATGGCGTCGTGACCCGTTTCACGCGGGGTGTGCGGCCCCGTCGAACACACCCGATGAACCGGCTTCGCACGCGGGGTACAGTATGGCCGATATATCGTCCGAAACCAGGTTTTTTCGCCCGTGCCACTCATCCAACTGTCGCAGTTCGACTTCCACCACGTGCTGAATGAAACCCCTTCGACCAGCGTGGTCATGTTCGGATCACCCGAGTGCGGCGCCTGTCGCCGGCTCAAGCAGGCCTTCGACCAACTGGCGCAGATCGCCCCCGAACTCCACCTGTTCGAGGTGGATGTGCAGCGGGATACCGCGCTGGCCCGGGAATTCGAGGTCTTCCACCTGCCCAGCATGTTTCTGTTTCAGAATGGCCGCTACCATGCCCCGTTGCACAGCCACGCCACCCCGGACGCGCTGCAACGCCAGATCGCGCTGGCGCTGGCGCAGCCGGCCCAGGAGGCCCCATGAGTGAGGTCAGCACGGACGGCTGGCTGGACGATGCCCGCCGTTGCCCGTCGCCGAATCAGGACGATCGCCCGGCACCCGGCGATATCGACCTGCTGGTGATCCATAATATCAGCCTGCCCCCCGAGCAGTTTGGCGGCCCGTGGATCGAACAGCTGTTTCAGAACCGCCTGGACCCGGCAGTGCACCCCTATTTCGCCGACATCTGCCAACTCACGGTATCGGCCCACCTGCTTATTCGCCGCGACGGCGAGCTGCTGCAGTTCGTCCCGCTGCAACAACGCGCCTGGCACGCCGGCGCCTCCTGCTTCGAGGGGCGCGAACGCTGCAACGACTATTCCATCGGCATCGAACTGGAAGGCAGTGACACGCAGCCTTTCAGCGACGCCCAGTACCACCGGCTGGCGGCGGTGAGCGCCCGGCTGCTGGCGCGTTATCCGGCCATCACGCCGGCCCGAATCACCGGCCACAGCGACATCGCACCCGGACGCAAGACCGACCCGGGACCCTGCTTCGACTGGCCCCGCTTCCACGCGCTGCTGCAGGAGTCTTGCAAGCCAGAGCCCCATTCCTGACACTGCGCGCTACCACAACCGCGACCGAGGGCCCCCATGACCCTGGCCATCATACTGATCGTGCTGCTCATCGACCGCCTGCTCTGGCAAGGCGACCCGCTCCGTCGACACCTTTGGTTCGACCGCTACACCGACTGGCTGCTCTCCCTTGCCACCGGGCAATGGCTGGCCAAGCACCGGCTGGGCGCATTGTGGCTGTTGCTGCCACCGCTGGCGCTGGTCGCCCTGTTGCAGCTTATCGCCGGTTTCACCGCCGGGCTGGTGATCGGCACGGTCATCCTGCTGTTCGCCCTGGGTCCGGTGGATCTCGGACGGGACGTGCAGGCTTATCGCCAGGCCAAACGCCGCGGCGACGAGGAGGCGGCCAATCGCCGCGCCGCGGCGCTGGCCGGCGAACCCGTGCCCGATACGGAGCCGGCACGCAGCCTGGCGGTCGCTCGCGGCCTGATCGCCGAATCCCTGCCGCGCCTGTTCGGGCCGCTGTTCTGGTTTATCGTACTCGGCCCCCTGGGCGCCGCCTTGTATCGGCTGGCGGTCATGGCCAACGAACGCAGCTCCTTGCACGGCAAGGCCCCGGGCGGATTCGCGGCATCCGCACAACGCCTGGTGGCACTGCTCGACTGGCTGCCGGCACGGGCCGGCGCCGCCGCCTTTGCCGCCGCCGGTGACTTTGACGGGGTACGTCGAGCCTGGGCCGGTCACCAGGGGGACGGCCTGGACCCCGGCGACGCGCGCCGCCTGATGGACACCGCCGGTGAAGCCGCCCTGCACAGCTGGCCGGACGATGAAGAAATCGCCGCCGGCGAGGACGCGCCTGTGGTGGACGATGCCTTGTCGCTGGTCTGGCGCAGCCTGGCGGTGTGGCTGATCGCGCTGCTCATTCTCACGCTGTTCGCCAGCCTGCCTTGATGTCATGACCACATTGATCGATCTGCTCCGCCACGGCGAACCCGTCGGCGGGCGCATGTACCGTGGCGGCATCGACCACCCCCTGAGCGAACGGGGTTGGCAACAGATGCGCGATGCCACCGCCAATCCCCCGCCCTGGCAACATATCGTCAGCTCACCACTGGTCCGATGCCGCGCCTTCGCCGAGGAACTGGCACAGCGGCTGGGTATCGGCCTGACGGTGGACCCGCGACTTCAGGAGGTCGGCTTCGGCAGCTGGGAAGGCAAGACCGGCGACCAGCTGCGCGCCGACGATCCGGACCGACTGAAGCGCTTCTACCACGACCCGGTGGGCGAACGCCCGGCAGGCGCCGAGCCCCTGGACGCCTTCCTGGCCCGGGTCGGCACGGCCGTCGACGCCGTGTGCACCGAGCACGCCGGCCAGCACACCCTGTTGGTCTGCCACGCCGGAGTGATCCGCGCGGCGGTGGCGCACACCCTGGGCGCGCCACCGTCGGCCCTGTACCGACTGGACGTGAGCAACGCCGCACTGACCCGCCTGAAGCAGACCGGGGAACGGCCGTTGACCGTGGTGTTCCACAACCAGAACGCGACTTGAGGCCGCATCGGTGCCGCGTCGGCTGCTGTGGCTTGTCTCCGTCGCCCTGCTCGCGGCAAGCGCGGCGCAGGCGACACCGCCGCCCGCGCAGCACCCCGCGGGGCCGATTTCGGTTCATGACGACACCGGCCGGGCGGTAAAGCTGGCCCAACCGGCGCGCCGCATCGTCGCCTTGTCACCCCATGCCACCGAACTGGTATTCGCCGCCGGGGCTGGCGACCGTCTGGTGGCGGTGGCGCCGTACAGCGACTTTCCCGCCGCGGCGCGCAAGCTGCCGCGGGCCGGCGGCTTCGGCGGCCTGGACCGGGAACAGTTGCTGGCGTTGGCACCGGATCTGGTGATCGCCTGGGCGTCCGGCAACAAGCCCGCCGATCTGGCGTGGCTGGCCGCCAGCGGCATCCCGGTGTACCTGAGCGAGCCCCACAAGCTGGGCGATATTGCCCGAACCCTGACGGACATCGGCCAACTGGCCGGCACCGCGACCACCGCCCGCGCGGCGGCCGACCGCTACCGCGCCGCACTGGCGAAGGCCTGCCCAGCGAGGTCCCAACCGACGCCGGGGGCCTTCCTGCAATTGGCCCAGCGCCCCCTGCTGACCATCGGCGGCGGCCATTGGCTGGACCAGGCGATGTCGGCCGCCGGCCTGCACAACGTGTTCGCCCGGCTCCCCGCCCGGGTGGTGGCCATCGGCCCCGAAGCCCTGGCCGCCGCGCAGCCGCTCTACGTGCTGTATCTGGCCCACCCGGGGGCCACAGCGCCCCGGGTGCGACCGGGTCAGCGCGTCATCCCACTGGACGCCGACACCTGGGCCCGCCCCGGCCCGCGTCTGCCGGCGGCCATTGCCGCCTTGTGTCGGGCGCTGCCACGCAACGGCAGCGCGGATGAAGTAATATCCGCCGCTGGACAGCAACAAACCGGGGACATCGAGTCACATGCCACAGGACACTAAGGTCGCCCTGATCACGGGCGTCACCGGCCAGGACGGGGCCTATCTGGCGGAGCTGCTGCTCGGCAAGGGCTATGTCGTACACGGCCTGAAACGTCGCGCGTCATCCTTCAATACCGATCGCATCGATCATCTGTATCAGGACCCGCACGTCTCCAACCGGAATTTCGTGCTGCACTACGGCGACTTGACCGACTCCACCAATCTGATCCGCATCGTCCAGCAGATCAAGCCGGACGAGATCTACAACCTGGCCGCCCAAAGCCACGTGGCCGTGTCTTTCGACTCCCCCGAATACACCGCCAATGCGGATGCCCTGGGCACCCTGAGGCTGCTCGAGGCCATCCGCATCGCCGGATTGGAGCACAAGACCCGCTTCTACCAGGCGTCGACCTCGGAGCTGTTCGGCGAGGTGCAGGAGATCCCGCAAACCGAGAAGACCCCCTTCTATCCGCGCTCGCCCTATGCGGTAGCCAAGCTGTACGGCTACTGGATCACGGTCAATTACCGGGAGGCCTACGGCATCTACGCCTGCAACGGCATCCTGTTCAACCACGAATCGCCGGTCCGCGGCGAGACCTTCGTCACCCGCAAGATCACCCGTGCACTGGCGCGCATCAAGCTGGGGCTGCAGGACAAGCTGTATCTGGGCAACCTGAATGCCAAGCGCGACTGGGACCACGCCAAGGACTATGTGGAAATGCAGTGGCTGATGCTGCAGCAGGACAAGCCGGAGGATTTTGTCATCGCCACCGGCCGCCAGTTCTCGGTGCGGCAATTTGTCGACATCGCCGCTCGACATGTCGGCATCGACATGGAATGGCGCGGCGAGGGGATCGACGAAAAGGGTTACGACAAGGCCACCGGTCACTGTATCGTGGAAGTGGATCCGCGATACTTCCGCCCCACCGAGGTGGAAACATTGCTGGGCGATCCGGGCAACGCCAAGGCCAAACTCGGCTGGGAGCCGAAGATCACCTTCGAGGAGATGGTGCAGGAGATGATGGAACGCGACCTGGAACTGGCCAAGCGCGACGACCTGGTGACCCGCGAGGGCTTCCAGGCCTTCAACTATCACGAGTGACCAGCACCCCGCTCACCCATGCCCCGGGTACCCGGCGCGGCGTGCGCCCCCCGGCGCGCTCAGGACAATGGAACAAACCAACGGACGCCAGTCTTCAACACCATGTCTAACCTCGAAACGACCCGAAAAGGCATCATCCTGGCCGGCGGCTCCGGCTCCCGTCTGCATCCGCTGACCCACTCGGTCAGCAAGCAGCTGATGCCGATCTACGACAAGCCCATGATCTACTATCCCCTCAGCACCCTGATGCTGGCGGGTATCCGCGACGTGCTGGTGATCACCACCCCCAGGGATCAGGCGGCGTTCCGTGACCTGCTGGCTGACGGCGCCCAACTGGGGATGAACATCGAGTACGCCGTGCAGCCGGAGCCGGAGGGCCTGGCCCAGGCGTTCATCATCGGCGAGCAGTTCGTCGGCAGCGCACCGGTCACGCTGATCCTCGGCGACAACATCTTCTATGGGCACGGCCTGGCCGACCAGCTGAATACGGCGGCACAGCGCCCCACCGGGGCCGACGTGTTCGGCTACTATGTCAACGACCCGGAGCGCTACGGGGTAGTGGAGTTCAACGACCAGGGACAGGCCTTGAGCATCGAGGAAAAACCTACCCGGCCACGGTCCAATTACGCCGTGACCGGCCTGTACTTCTACGACAACGACGTGGTCTCCATCGCGAAGGACATCAAGCCTTCCGCGCGGGGTGAACTGGAGATCACCGACGTCAACAACGTCTACCTGCAGCAGAACCGCCTGAACGTGCAGATGATGGGCCGCGGTACCGCCTGGCTGGACACCGGCACCCACGATTCGCTGCTGGACGCGGCACAATTCGTCCGCGTCATCGAAGAGCGGCAGGGACTGAAGATCGCCTGCCCTGAAGAGATCGCATGGCGCCAGGGTTACATCACCGACGAACAACTGGCCGAGACCGCCAGCGCGCTGAGCAAAAACGGCTATGGCGAATACCTGAGCCGGCTGCTGCAAGGTCGCCGCGCCGGGCCGCTGCTATGAAAGTGATCGACACCGCCATTCCGGACGTCAAAATCATCGAGCCCCGGGTCTTCGCCGACAGCCGGGGGTTTTTTCTGGAAAGCTGGAACCGCGAGACCTTCGCATCGCAGGGACTGGACCTGGACTTCGTGCAGGACAACCACAGCAAGTCTACCCAGGGCACGCTGCGCGGCCTGCACTATCAAACCGAACATCCCCAGGGCAAGTTGGTGCGCGTCATCCAGGGGGAGGTGTTCGACGTCGCCGTGGACCTGCGCCGCGACTCGCCGACCTTCGGTCAATGGGCGTCGATGATCCTGAATGCCGACAACAAACGCATGGCCTGGATCCCGCCCGGATTCGCCCATGGCTTCTACGTGACCACCGAGACCGCGGAATTCCAGTACAAGTGCACCGACTTCTACCACCCCGAAGCCGAATGCAGCCTGCGCTGGGACGATGCCCAGCTGGCCATCCCCTGGCCGCTGGTCGGTGGCGCGGCGCCGAATCTGTCGGCCAAGGACGCGGCGGGGCTGTCGCTGGCGGACGCCCCGACCTATTGACCGCCATGCTTGACGCCCCCAGCCAACGCCACCACGGAATGCGTCCATGAAAGTGCTAATTACCGGCGCCAACGGCCAACTCGGCTGGGAGCTGGCGCGCAGCGTACCCGCCGGCGTCGACGCCGTTCTGGCTGGGCGAAGCGAGCTCGACATCAGCGACCGCGACGCAGTACTGGGTTTTGTCGACCGTCATCGCCCGCGGGCCATCGTCAATGCCGCGGCCTACACCGCGGTGGACAAGTCGGAACACGAGCCCGAGCTGGCGCACGCCGTGAACGCCACCGGTGCCGCCAACCTGGCGGCCGCCGCCAAGGCCCAGGGCGCGGCGCTGATACAGATCTCCACCGACTTCGTGTTCGACGGTACCCGCGCCACGCCCTACGCCCCCGACGCGGCCACCGCGCCGCTCGGTGTCTACGGCCGCACCAAGTTGGCCGGCGAACAGGCGGTACTCGACACCCTGGGCGACCAGGCGTTGATCCTGCGCACCGCCTGGGTCTATTCCAGCCATGGTCATAACTTCGTCAAAACCATGCTCAGGCTGATGGCGGAAAAACCCGAGCTGGGCATCGTCGCCGACCAGGTGGGCACCCCCACCTGGGCCGGGGGTCTGGCCCAGGCGGTCTGGCGTGCTTTGGACACATGTCTTACCGGCGTCCACCACTGGACCGACGCCGGGGTGACCAGCTGGTACGACTTTGCGGTGGCGATCCAGGAGGAATCACAGGCCATCGGGCTGCTCCGCAACGCCATCCCGATTCGGCCGATCCGCAGCGAGGACTACCCCACGCCCGCCCGGCGACCGGCCTACAGCGTGCTGAACAAGCACCCGACCTGGTCTGCGCTGGACGTGCCGGCAACCCACTGGCGAGCGGCCCTGCGCCGCATGCTCAACGAACTGACGACCTGAAAGAACTACGGAAGCGCCATGACCGAGCACCACAAACCCGAACGCCTACTCGTCACCGGCGGTGCCGGCTTCATCGGGTGCAATTTCATCCACTACTGGTTGGACCAGCACCCGCACGATCACGTCGTCGCACTGGACGCGCTCACCTATGCCGGCAACCTGGCCAGCCTGGAAGATGCGCGCAGCAGGGACAACTTCCACTTGGTACACGGCGATATCTGTGACACCGAACTGGTTGAACGGCTGCTGCGCGACCACCGCATCGACACCCTGGTGCATTTTGCCGCCGAATCCCACGTGGACCGTTCCATCCACGGTCCCGACGCCTTCATAGAAACCAATATCGTCGGCACCCACAGCCTGCTCAAGGCCGCCAAGCAGGTCTGGCTGGACGACCCCGGCACCGCCACCGCCGACCACCGCTTCCATCACGTCTCAACCGACGAGGTGTACGGTTCTCTGGAGCCCGGCGATCCCGCCTTCGCCGAGACCACGCCCTACGCCCCCAACTCGCCGTATTCCGCCAGCAAGGCGGCCTCCGATCATCTGGTACGCGCCTATCACCACACCTATGGCCTGAACGTCGTCACCAGTAACTGCTCCAACAACTACGGGCCCTACCAGTTCCCGGAAAAGCTCATCCCGCTGGTGATCATCAACATCCTGCACGGCAAGCCGCTGCCGATTTACGGTGACGGCATGAACATCCGCGACTGGCTGTACGTGGACGATCACGCCCGCGGCATCGAGCTGTGCATACAGCAAGGGCAAGTCGGCGAGACCTACAACATCGGCGGCAACGAGGAACGCACCAACATCGACATCGTGCGTACCTTGTGCACTTTGTTGGATGCACGTTTTCAAGCCGACGCCAGCCTGGCGGCGCGCTTCCCCGACGCACCACCGGCCAACGGACAGGCAAGCGACAGCCTGATAACCTACGTGAAGGATCGTCCCGGTCATGATCGGCGCTACGCCATTGACGCCACCAAGACCGAACAGACCCTGGGCTACCAGCCGGTGGAAACCTTCGAGCGGGGCATGGAAAAGACCCTCGACTGGTACCTGGCCAATGAGCCCTGGTGGCAGGCCATCCTGTCCGGCGAATACACCCAGTGGCTGGAAAAGCACTACGCCTGATCATCTGCCGCACAGCCTCCTGGGTTACACTCGACCGTCCCGCCAAACCACGCGACCGCACGCCCACCCGAGACCACCACCTTGGCCCCGCACCAGCAGACCATCCATCTGATCGCCGCCGCGCGGCCGAACTTCATGAAGATCGCGCCGCTGTACCATGCACTGGCGGCGACCGACTGGGCCGACCCGGTGATCGTGCACACCGGACAGCATTACGACATCAACATGTCGGACGCCTTCTTCACCGATCTGCGCCTGCCCGAGCCGCACATCCACCTGGGCGCCGGCACCGGTAGCCACGCCGAGCAGACCGGCAAGGTGATGATGGCCTACGAGAAGACCCTGCTGGACACCCGCCCGGACATGACCGTGGTGGTGGGCGACGTCAATTCCACCCTGGCCTGCACCCTGGCCGCCACCAAGCTGGTCTACCCCGAACCGAACGCCCACGGGCGCAGCCGCCCGCTGGTGGCGCACCTGGAGGCGGGACTGCGCTCCTTTGACCGCAGCATGCCGGAAGAAATCAACCGCCTGGCCACCGACGTGCTCGCCGACCTGCTGTGGACGCCCTCCCCGGACGGCGACGAGCACCTGCTGCGCGAAGGCATCGCAGCCGACAAGATCGAACGGGTCGGCAACATCATGATCGACTCCCTGGAGATGCTGCGCGCGCACATCGAACAGACCCGGGTCGCCGACGAACTGGACCTGCCCAAGGGCGGCTACGTGGTCACCACCCTGCACCGCCCCGGCAACGTCGACGATCCGGCCAAGCTCGCCGCGCTGTGCGATCTGCTGGTGGACACCGCCAAGCGCCTGCCGGTGGTGTTCCCCGTGCACCCGCGCACCCGCAAGAACCTGGTCGCCGCCGGCCTGCTCACCCGGCTGGCGGCCGCACCGGGAATCCACCTGCTCGAACCCCAGAGCTACATCCGCTTCATGAGCCTGGTGTTCGACTGCATGCTGGTACTGACCGACTCCGGCGGCATCCAGGAGGAAACCACCTACCTGGGCGTGCCCTGCCTGACCCTGCGCCCCAACACCGAACGCCCGATCACCGTCAGCGCCGGCACCAACCGCTTGTGCGCGCTGGACAACGTGCGCGAGGAGCTGGACAAGGCACTGGACCAGGCACGCAGCGCCGCGACGCCGCCGGACCTGTGGGACGGCCACACCGCCGTGCGCGTAGCCGCCGCCATCCACAAGGCCCTGACCCCCAGCTAACCACCGCCCCATCGGCGGAGGGCCCAGGCGCGCGGGCAATAGCCAGCCCCAACGGGAAAACATCCGGCGCAACACAGACAAATCGTCGCAAAACCCGGTTACACTCAGGTCGAACCCAACGACATACAGACCGCAATGCGCCTGACCCGCAGCCAAGCCGACATCATTCGTACCGAGGCCGTGCGCCTGTTCGGAAGCGATGTGGCGGTGATGCTGTTCGGCTCCCGCGCCGACGACGGGCGCAAGGGCGGCGACATCGACCTGCACATCGAAACCGGCCTGCCGCCGGAGCAGGCTCTGCTGGTGGCTTCGAAACTCTATGCCAGGCTGCAGCGGCGGCTGGGTGAACAGCGGATCGACATCGTGACCCACAGCCCGGGACAACCGACCCGCCCCATCGACCTGGCGGCGCGGCAGGGAGGCGTCCGACTGTGAAGTCGGACCAGGAACGCCTCAGCCTCACCCTGCGCCTCACCGAACGGGAGAAGGCCCATCTGCTTGCGGTCCGCGAACGCCTGTTCGGCGAGGCCGACCCGCCAAATGCCACCTGGCTGGAGCAAACGCTGAACGCGCCGGAAGGCATCGACCGCCTGGAGTCGTTCAACGCCAAGTTCTGCCGCCTGCAGGACGGCATCATGGACAAGCAGCTGCCACGCCTCCTGCGCGCCGCCGGGGAGTTGACCGGCACGGCCATAGACAACCTGAACCGCGCCGAACAACTCGGCCTGATCGACAACGGCGACGACTGGCTGGCCATGCGGCGCCTGCGCAACCTGCTGGTGCACGAATACGTGGAAGACCCGGCCGAGACGCTCAGCGCGATCATTGCCGCCAATCGCTTCTGCGACGAACTCGCCGCGGCTCACGACGCCATCGCCCGCTACGCCCAGGAACGCCTAGGAGTCGAACCCGCCTGAGACCCATCCGGAAGAAGGGCCATGACGCGGCGGCGACGCTGCAAACACCCCCGTCCGTTCAAAGCTGCTAAAGCTATCAGGTCGTTTAGAAGAAACACCCTGATAACTCACCATGCCCGCGACACCGCTGCCCAACGAAACCGCCCTGCTCTACGGCGATCTCGTCGACCTGCTGCTGCACGCCGCCTACCCTGGCCGAGGCGTGTCGTTCTTCACCCGCAAGATCAAGGGGCGGACGTACTGGTACGTGGAACTGGCGGTCGGCAAGGGCAAGCGCCAGGCCTACCTGGGTAGCGACACCCCGGCGTTGCGCGACACCATCGAACGAGCCCGCCAGCGCTATAGCGAGACCGCCGACAGCGGTACCGAGCGCAAGCGCCTGGTGTCCATGCTGGTCGCCGGCGATGCAAACACCGTCACCGCCCGCGAGGCGCGGATCTTCGAAGCCCTTGCGCAATCAGGCGCGTTCCTGGTCGGAGGCACCATCGTCGGCTCACATGCCTTCGCCGCCATGGGCAACATGCTCGGCGTGCGCTGGGACAAACAGTCGACGCGCACCCAGGACATCGACCTTGCTGACGACTACCGCATCCACCTCGGCCTGCCCGCCCGCGAAGTGGACGTCGCAGCGGCCCTTAGAGCAGCCGACAAGGCCTTCTTCCCCGTCCCCGCGCTCGACCCGCGCCAGCCCTCCACGGCATTCAACGTCAAGGGCGAGACCATGCGCGTGGACGTACTCACACCACTGGTCGGCAAGCCGCCTGCGGGCCCCATCGCCCTGCGCTCGCTCAAGGCCAGCGCCGAGCCGGTACGATTCCTCGACTACCTGCTCGAGGACACGCAACCGGCAGCGATCGCGTTCGGTGAAGGGATCCTGATGAACATACCCTCGCCGGCGCGCTTCGCCCTGCACAAGCTGGTGCTGTCCCAGCGCCGACCCCCGGCCCAGGCCGCGAAGGGCAGCAAGGACATCCTCCAAGCCACCAGCCTGCTGGAAGTCCTGGCCGAGCAACGCCCAGGCGATATCGACGTCGCGCTGGGCGCCGCCGAGTCCATGCCCGACCGATTCCGCCAGCAACTGGCTCAGGGCGCGAGTCGACTCCCCACGGAACTGCGCGCACTGATCCATCTATGACCGTCTCGTGCGACAATCGGGCTCAAATCCGGAAACCAGACGCCCGACAAACAGGCTCACGCCCAACGCATCTACTTACCCCCTCTCCCCCGGGAGAGGGGGTGAGGTGAGGGCCGACGCATCTACTTAGCCCCTCTCCCCCCGGGAGCGGGGTTGAGGTGAGGGCCGACGCATCTACTTAGCCCCCCTCCCCCCGGGAGCGGGGTTGAGGTGAGGGCCGACGCATCTACTTAGCCCCTCTCCCCCCTGGAGAGGGGTTGGGGTGAGGGCCGACACGAGGCAACCAAGCAGAACCAACCCACTATGACCACCTTCAAAGAAGACAAAAACGCCAAGATCTACGTCGCCGGCCACCGCGGCATGGTGGGTTCCGCCATCGTGCGCGCCCTGCAGGCACGCGGCTACGACAACATCGTCACCCGCACCAGCCGGGAACTGGACCTGCGCGACCAGGCCGCGGTGCGCGCCTTCTTCGAAACGGAGAAACCCGCCTACGTGTTCCTGGCCGCCGCCAAGGTGGGCGGCATCGTCGCCAACGACAGCTACCCCGCCGAATTCATCCACGACAACCTGGTCATCGAAACCAACGTCATCCACGCCGCCCACCTGACCGGCGTGAACAAACTGCTGTTCCTGGGCAGCACCTGCATCTATCCCAAGATGGCCCCGCAGCCGCTGAAGGAGGAATACCTGCTCACCGGCCCACTGGAGCCCACCAACGAATGGTACGCCGTGGCCAAGATCGCCGGCATCAAGCTATGCCAGGCCTACCGCCGCCAGTACGGCGACGACTATATCTCCGCCATGCCCACCAACCTGTACGGCCCCGGCGACAACTTCGACCTGGAAAAGTCGCACGTGGTCCCGGCCATGATCCGCAAGATGCACGAAGCCAAACAACGCGGCGACGCCAACGTCACCCTGTGGGGCACCGGCGCGCCACTGCGCGAATTCCTGCACGTGGACGACCTGGCCGACGCGCTGTGCTTCCTGATGGAAAGCTACACCGGCGAATCCCACGTCAACGTCGGCGTCGGCAAGGACATCACCATCCGCGAACTGGCCGAGACCATCAAGGACATCACCGGCTTTCAGGGCGAACTGATCTTCGACACCAGCAAGCCCGACGGAACGCCGCGCAAACTGGTGGATACCGGGATGATCAACGGCATGGGATGGGAGGCGCAGATCGGGTTGAAGGACGGGTTGGCGCAGGCTTATCGGTGGTTTCTCGACAACATTACGGATTTCCGCGGATAAGCCCGTCGTGACAGCGGCCCCCGGACCAGCCACGACGTGACCACCCAGGACTACCACCAACTCCTTGCCAACATGCTGTCCGGGACCCGGTCCGAGTCCTGGCCGGCCTGGGCCGGCATCGACGTACCGGCCTTCATCGCGTCATGCGCCGCCAACGGCGTCACTGCCCTGATCCACGACCAGCTGTCCAGGCTGCCACAGCAGACACGCCCACCCGAAACCCTGCTTGGCGCACTGCGCAATGCCAGTACCCACAGCGTGGTGTTCGAGAACCAGCACGCCCGCCTGCTCGGCAAAATCGGCGACTGCCTTGCCGCGGCCGGCATCCAGCCGCTGGTATTCAAAGGTAGCGCCCTTGCCTACCAGATATATGATCCGCCATTCACACGCGAGCGTTGCGATACAGACCTGCTGTTCGACGGTAGGCAGACCGCACTGACCGCCGTGGAAATACTGACCAGGGAACTCGACTTCAAGGCCTATAACACTGCAGAAGGCAGCCTGCTCAGCTATGAAAAGGCCATCCACAAGACGGACGCCATCGGCATCTACCACGAGTTGGATATCCACTGGCAGATCAGCAACAACAACGTCTACGGCAAGGCCTTCAGCTACCAGGAACTGTACGGGCGCGGCATCACCACCATTATCGGCGGGCACCGCTTCCAGACACCGGCTGCCGTCGATGCGCTGGTCATTGCATGCTTGCACCGCATGGCAAACATGACCGAAGGCACCGAGAACCGCCTGATCTGGCTGTACGACATACGTCAGATAAGCAACATCCTGGATGACCGGGACTGGCAGCAACTGCTGCAGCGCGTTACTCAGAAGCAGGTCGCACATGCCTGCCTGGACGGTATCGTCGCCGCACAGACACTGTTCGGCACACGACTTCCGCCGCAGCACATGGCAACGCTCGAACAGGCTGCATCCCGGGAGGCTACCCCAACGCTGTTCCTGCAGCCGGGGGCCCGCACCTTTATGGGCAACGTCATGGCGCTGCCCGGCTGGCGCCTGCGGGCGCAGCTCGTGCTACAGACGCTGTTCCCGCCACTCGCCTACATGCAGGGGAAGTATCGCTTTCGCACCGTCCTGTTGGCGCCGCTCTACTACGCCTGGCGGATCGTTGCCGGCGTGACCAAGAGCCTGAGGCGCAGCCGATGAAACTGATCTTCGTGAACCGCTTCTTCTATCCGGATCATTCCGCTACGGCGCAAATGCTCACTGACCTGGCCTTCGACCTGGCCGACATGGGCTGGCCGGTACACGTGGTGACCAGTCGACTCCGCTATGACGACCCGACAGCCGACCTGCCAGCCGTCGAATGCCAGCACGGCGTGCATATCCACCGGGTGTGGACGCCCCGCTTTGGCAGAAGCTCCCTGATCGGCCGGCTATTCGACTACGCGGGCTTCTATCTAATGGCCACCCGTCAGCTCTGGCAGACTACCGCCCGCGGCGACATGGTGATCGCCAAGACCGACCCGCCACTAATCTCCGTACCGGCTGCCTGGGTGGCCCGGCGACGCGACGCAAAGCTCATCAACTGGCTGCAGGACCTGTTTCCGGAGGTCGCACGGGCCGCTGGCATCCGAGGACTGAGCGGGCGCATTTACATCCTGCTCAAGAAATTGCGCAACCGATCCCTCGCCGGCGCGACGGCAAACGTCGCCATCGGTCGGCGCATGCGCGAAATCCTGCTGGCCGCCGGCAGCCCGGCGGACCGCGTCCACATCATTCCCAACTGGGCCGATGGCGAAGCGATCCGCCCGATTCCCCAGGCACAGAACACGCTGCGCGACGCTTGGGGGCTGGAAGGTAAATTCGTGGTCGGCTATTCCGGGAACATGGGGCGCACCCACGAGTTCGACACCATGCTTGATGCAGCCGAACGACTGCTCGACCAGCTCGACATCTGCTTTCTGTTCATCGGTGCTGGCGCCCAGAAGGGACACGTGGAAGCCGAAGTCGCCAAGCGGCAGCTAAGCAACGTAGTATTCAAGCCGTACCAACCGCGCGACCAACTGCACCTCAGCCTGTCGTGCGCCGACGCGCACATCGCGGTGCTGCGACCGGAATTCGAGGGCCTGGTCCTGCCCAGCAAGATCTACGGTATTCTCGCTGCTGGACGGCCGTTGCTGTTCATCGGCGACCCGGAGGGCGATACAGCTACCGAATTCGTCGCCAGCGGTGCCGCGCTTGCCTGCCCAATCGGAGACGCCTCGTCCCTGGCGGCAAACGTCCTCCGGATCAGGGACACCCTGCATGGGCCCATGGGCCGCCAGGCGCGTAGAACGCTGGAAGACAGCTACGAACGAAAGCGGGTCGCCCGCAAATGGGACCAGCTACTACGGCACTCTGAATGACGCATCCAGTACAACAAGGCTACCGCAACGCACGATGCACCACGCCGGCCGGAGCAACCCGCCGGTGGCCGTTGCCGGACACCACCACAACCCGGGGTTTCACGTAACACCATGGCTCGCGTACACGTAGCCCAGATGGGTGCCAGATTGCACTTCACCGTTCCGTTATGCCATCAGCGCAACGGTGATCTTGCCGCCCTTTATACCGACATCTTCATTCAGCCGGACTCGCTATTAGGTCGTGTAAAAAACGGCGCGGCTGCTCGTTTTATGGGCACGAACGTGAAGCGTATGCTCGGCAGAGGAGTTGCAGGAATCCCGCCGGACAAGGTGTTCAGTTATCCACTATTCGGTATACAGGCTTGGGCCAAGCGTCGTAAAGCTGTGCACCCAGACGACTTGTCGCTCCTGAACACCAGGCTGTCTAGCAACTTTGCCAAAAAGATTGTAAACACGGGCAGCATTCGCGACGGAGACATCGTGTGGTCTTTTACGGACTTCACTCTCGAGCTGCACGAGTCGCTGCAATCACCGACGATCCGCGTCATGGATCAGTGCTTGGCCGCGCGAAAAACCTATAGATTGATCATGGCCGAAGAGGGCGAGAAGTGGGAGGACTGGGCGATCGGTCACGCCCTGACGGGCCCAGACCCGCTCGAAGAAAAACAGCAACTTGAATGGGAATCATCCAACCTGATAGTCGCGCCTTCAGATTTCGTAAAACAAAGCCTGCTCGATAATGGCGTTCCTGCACGCAAGATAGTGAAGGTACCGTACTGTGTCGACACCGCCAATTACACCCCGAGGAGGCGATACCGCACTTCCGGCCCATTGAACGTATTATTCGCGGGTGAGGTTGGCCTCCGAAAAGGCGCACACTATCTGCTACAAGCAGCGAAAAAGCTGGGCTCGTTGCCAGTAAATATCCGGCTAATCGGGGGCATCGCACTACGCGACGACAAGCTAGCACTTTACCAGGATCACCTGGACATTCTAGGCCCTGTGCCACGGTCGGAAGTTGCTCTACATCATGAGTGGGCGGACATTTTCGTGCTCCCCTCGTTAGTCGAAGGATCTGCACAAGTAATCTATGAAGCGCTTTCGTCCGGGTTACCTGTTGTCTGCACACCAAACGCTGGCGCACCGATTACGCATGGAGTAGAAGGCCAAGTCATCGAGCCGCGCAACATAGATGCCCTCATCGACGCCATCGCCAATTATATCCGGGACCCCGAACTACTGGAAAGACACTCGCTCGCAGCCATTAACCTCAGGCCAGCGTTGGACATTCAACGCTACCAGCACGACATATCTGGACTGGTAAAACGCGCGGAACTGATCCCTCCGACGTTCCAAGAGCGGTAGCGACATCACCATGACCTCATCTCTACTTGCGGACTCGTTGATCGTTTTGATTCTCGCGCTGATGGCCGGCCATGCCGTTTACGTCAACAACAAGCGTGGCTGGCTCGCCTTCGACCCGTTAAACGCCTTCTGGGCAGGTGCTGTGGTCATCTACGTCCTGCAACCTATCGAGTTCGGTTCGATTCTGGTTCGCTGGTATGGCGTAGAAGTTCTTGAAGAAACCCTTGTGTGGGTGATTTTCGGATTGGTGTTCGTGATCATCGGCTATGAATCCAAACTTGGCGTGGGGTGGAGCAGACGAATCCCGGCGGTTCCTGAGTCGCTAAACCCAAACAAGCTATTCATCGCTGGCATGGCACTGACGGCTCTCGGCACCTTGTCCTATGCCGCCATTATCGCAGCGGCTGGAGGATTGGACGAATGGGCAAGCATCGGGCGCGCGAAAGCCGCAGCGAGACTTGTGTCTGGTTACGTCGGGACACTTCAAGTGTTAGTGCCCGCGGGCCTCGGGCTTATGCTATTTCATGTCGAAATGCATCGAGCCCCCCCTTTGCGCCGCCTTCTTATCTGGGCCGCCAGCTTCTTTTTACTTCTGTTCTTCTTCTATATAGGATCCCGGTCTCGGCTAATCGGATTCACGGTGTTGATGCTCACTGCATACTACCTTCCTCGCCGGATAAACCCACCAATAAGTTTAATTAGTTTGTTGTTTGTCGTGCTACTGGTTACGAGTACGTTAATGGGTCTGTATCGAGACCAATTCCAGAACTTCGAAGTGAACCTAAGCTCAGAAGACATCGGCACCGCGATTGAGCACACCCTGCCTTCAATTACTGGAAATTCCAGCACGCTTGAGCGAATACAAGTCTCCAGGGGAATCGAATTTAGCTGCACCTTAGCTGCCGTAGACCTCGTACCCGACGACGTCCCCTATAACTACGGGTACTCCCAGCTAGAATTCGTCACGCGCTTTATTCCAAGAGCGATTTGGCCCGACAAGATGTACCCACATTACGAAGCCTTCACTCCCATCTATGCAAAAGCAGGCCTTTCAGATAAATGGGTACCGAATGTCTCTCGGCCTATACTTCAAGGACCAGCCTTCGGATACATTGGTCACTGGTATGCCGTGGGTGGGGGCGTAGCGCTTGTCATCGCCGGCATCCTAACCGGCGCGCTATACCGCACCCTCCGCGAGTGGTTTACCACACATTGGGGGGAAGGACACATACTGATCTACTCGAGTATGATCATCATCGGATTCAATGATGCTGTAGCTACACCATTTTTCTGGCTGTTTAACCTTCCGTTCGTCATTGGCGGCGTCTATATCACAACAAAGCTGTGTGCAGAGAAACCGCCAATCAGACAACCCGCGTGACACAATCGCTCACCAAATAAACATGATACTTCGAGTACGGAATAAGTTACGACATACGGCGCTACGCGGGGTCTACAACTACCTTAGACACTTAAGGAAAAACCCTGCAGACGTCTACATGGCCTCCTACCCAAAGTCCGGGAATACTTGGCTGAAGATGATGCTAGCGAGCATTATCTGTGATGAAGACACCAGCTTCGATAAGGCAGAAGAGTTGCTTCCGTCCATTGGGCATCCACGCCCCAATCACGCTTATCTTGACGGCGGCGGCATCATTATAAAAACGCACGAACGCCACCGGCGAGACTACAAGAAAGCCGTTTACCTAGTCAGAGATGGGCGCGATGTATACGTATCTTACTACCATTTCTACTTGAGAAGCGGGGTGGACTACGGCTCACTGCAGAACTTTGTGAGACGCCATCTGGATAGCGGAATAGACGTATACGGACCATGGCACAAGCATGTCCAAGAATGGATTGACGCGAGTCGAAACAACCCGGACATACTGATCGCGAAATACGAAGACCTACGCAGCAATACGCTCTCGGAAATGCAACGGATATGCGATCATCTTCGTCTGCCACACTCCGCCGAAAACATTCAAACTGCGATCACGCGGAATGCGCTCAAGAAAATGCAGAACAAGGAATATTCCAGCACCACTGTAAACGCGGGACGGCAACGAGACATCCCATTCGCTCGAAAGGGTGCAATCGGCGAATGGCGAGAGTGTTTTCCCGACGAGCTTGCCACGGCTTTTCGTGACCGCGCGCGCGCGGTTTTACAACAGCTAGAATATCCACTCGACTAAACGCCATCGCCACTTCACGGCAGATTCAACAATCGACAGCCAGGGAACCCTGACGCGTGAATATCTCCCATGTTTCTGCATCCATCGGACATGATTCGGGAGGCGTGGGTGAAGTCGTGATTAATCTTGCGCGTCACCAGCACGCCCTTGGAGCGGTATCATCCATCGTGACGCTTCAGAACAACAATGCGTCGCTGGCGATGCCCAGCGTCGCCCCCCTCCGCGTTGCGCTCTTACATGCAAAGGGGCCTCGACAATTTGGCTATGCTGAAGGATTCAGCAGCCACTTGGCCGATCAGGCCCCAAGCATCTTGCATTCACATGGATTATGGATGTATCCCTCATACGGCAGTCACCGTTATGCCCAAAAGACAGGCACACCTGAGGTCATCTCGCCTCACGGGATGCTTGACTCATGGGCACTAAAAAGCTCGCACGCTAAGAAAGCTCTAGCCCTAAAATTATTCGAGTATAAGCATCTAGCGTCTGCGAAATGCATCCACGCGTTATGTGATAGCGAACGGCAGGCCATACGCGATCTCAACCTCAGAAACCCGATCTGTGTGATCCCAAATGGTGTTATAACCCCAACCATAGAGTCGCCCGAAACTCACGACAAGAATATCTTGCTCTTCCTCGGGCGCATCCACCCCAAGAAGGGCTTGCAGCCCCTAATTCAGGCAATCGAGCTTGTAGCATCGCATGCCCGCAACAACAATTGGGCCTTATGGATTGCAGGCTGGGACCAGGGCGGCCATCAAGCAGAACTTGAGAAACGGACGATTCGATCGGGAATTGCCGATATCGTCGAATTCATCGGCCCTAAGTTCGATGCCGACAAACGACGCGTTTACGCCGCTGCCTCGGCCTTTGTTTTACCGTCGTTCAGCGAAGGTCTTCCCATGACCGTTTTAGAAGCCTGGGCTCATGGTTTGCCGACACTCATCACCCGCCACTGCAACCTTGTGGGCGCCTATGCCGCAGGCGCCGCGATCGAAATAAGCACGGAGCCACGCGATATTGCATCCGTGTTGATTCGATTGTTTGGAATGTCGCACGCAGAACTCGGCGCCATCGGCGCTAACGCTAAGCAACTTGCGCAACAGCAATATGACTGGGAGAGCATCGCGGGTCAATTTTTGACAACTTATGCTTGGCTGCTTGGTGACAGCGAACGACCAACATATGTAGACATCGCGTAACACACGGAACGAAACGACCTACAATGCGCACCACTGTCGATCAGAGCCACTCCCCGAGTCCTCACTCATTGAGGAACAAGCTCGCACGAGTACTTTGGGGAATTGCTTACATCTGCCTATTTCGCCCGACCCCCAAAGTAATGCACCGATGGCGGCGTTTGCTGCTGCAGCTTTTTGGAGCGCGCATTGGGCGAGGCTCCTCGATTTATCCCTCGGTACGAATTTGGGCGCCCTGGAACCTGACAGTCGGATCCTATAGCTCAATGGCGCACCATGTCGATTGCTACTGCGTGGACAAAATCACGATCGGAGATCACTGCACGATCAGTCAGTACTCGTTTCTATGCACCGCATCGCATGACTACCATCTTGCCAGCCAGCCACTCATAACCAGCCCGATCCACATCGACGACGGGGTATGGGTCGCAGCTGATGTATTCGTAGGCCCCGGTGTTCGAATCGGCGCACAATCGGTCATCGGCGCTCGATCTTCAGTATTTAATGACGTTCCAGCCAAGGTCATCGCGGCGGGCTATCCAGCGAGACCTCTGAAGCCGCGTATCTTTGGCAATGCCCCCTCCTAAGCCAACGATCAAGAAAAACGGCTGTCCCCGATGCCAGTTTCACACGCCACCTCTTTTACTCTAGTAGGACAAAAAATCAGGGCAACAAATTCGTGATAAACGCCTGAATAAGAACCCTTGAAATCACCCGCTACTCGTTACGGCGGATACCCGATAGCACGTACGACACCACCTTAGAATCACGATCTGGGGACGAGGATAGCCTGGTAACTTACCGGGACCAACGTCTAGCCAAGATAGGAGATAGCCAGAGTGCCCGTTTCCGTATTGATACTTACCCTGAACGAAGAACAGAACATCACGAATTGCATTCGCTCTGTTCGATGGTCTGACGATATTGTCGTACTCGACTCGTTCAGCTGCGACAAGACCGTACAGATCGCGGAATCACTTGGCGCCCGTGTGATACAGCGGCCATTCGACAACTGGTCCGCGCATCAGAACTGGGCGCTTGAAAATATAGACTTCAAACACGACTGGGTCTACTACTCCGATGCGGACGAAGTAGTCACGCAAGAACTCCGCGACGAACTATTGAGCGTGGCACGGGATAGCTCCTCGGGCGAAGTGGCTTACTGGGTTAGATATAAGAACTATTTCTGGGGGCGCTGGATAAAGCATTGCGGAATCTATCCGGTGTGGGTTCTGCGACTCTTTAAACCGCACCACATTCGCTGGGAGAGAATTGTGAATCCCAAGCCTGTGGTAAACGGTAAAACAGGGCGATTACACCAGCATTTCGAACACTACAGCTTCAACAAGGGCATGTGCGAATGGCTTATTAAACATGCCCACTATGCTCAGGGAGAAGCTATTGAAGCGATTAAGGAAATCGACGAAGGTTCGCTGAAAATCCGCGAGTTCACGAGCCCTGACCCAACCACACGTAGACGCGCACTGCAGAAACTTTCGCTGCGCTTGCCGTTCAGGCCGCTACAGCGATTTATCTATATGTATGTACTCAAACTCGGGTTTCTAGACGGCTGGCCAGGGTTTACCTATTGCCGTCTTCTTTCCATGTATGAGTACATGATCGATATCCAAGCCCGTGAACTAAGAAAAAGAGCGCGAGGAGACTCGATCTGAAGAAAGCAGCAGAAACCACCATCGGCTTCTGCTGGGCGTGGTCAGCCACTGGCACGGCGCGCATCATCGACAGCATCAGTCACGACGCCTGCTTGCGCCTCGTAAGCAAGCGACGACTTCGCCAAAGCACTCAACCGGCCGCGTCTCTCGACGGCCAGAGCTGGCGCCATGTCACAAACTGAACGGATAGCACCTGCGATTTCATCCACCGAAGTAGGAGCAGTTACCTCCCCCAGGTCATACTTTTTCACCAGCAATTCCAAACCCGGGAAATTAGCGCTGACGACCGGCACGCCGCAGGCCACATATTCCGTCAGCCGCCCTGGCGCTTGAAAGTAATTTCCCACACCATCATCCGGATACAGCAATATACCGACATCGCAAGCTGCGACATACTCAAGCAGTTCATCATAGGGGAGGTTACCCAGAATGACTGAACGCCTGGCCAGACCAGCAGCCACGAGTGCCTCCTCGGTTTTTCGGTACACCGAGGATCCCGGCATCGCGCCGGTAAACACCAGGCCGTAACACCTAGGCAGTGTACCAACGGCTCTCAACAATTCTTCCGAGCATCGCTTCGTACTGTACGGTCCCCCAACCATAATTAGGCACTTGACGTCGGGATCGCCGAACTTAGCGATAAGCTCTGTGCGGAAAGCGAAGTTCCGTTTCGGAACTGGCCAGCCTGCCGGAAGAGCGGTCCTAACAACAGCAGGCACGGATCCAAGACCATAGTAACTGGCCAGAAATCGTGCGCGGGAACCATCGTTACTGATTACACGACCCGCGCGTCGACAGAAGTGCCGCTCAAAGAACTCCCACAGCCTATGCTTGCCAGGTTCCAAGAAATCCTGGGTGTGGTAGATCACCCGAGCTCTAGGCACCCCGCATAACGCCAGCAAGGAAGGCGGGCAACTTGGACTACCTTGCACGTAAAACAGCGCGTCGCTGCCATGCCGGACACGCAGACGCAACAGTTGCCAGAACAACGACAATAAACGTGAGATACCAACGCGGGCATATGGCACCACGTCAAGCTCCGCGAGCGGCGTAACGACCCGAGTCTCGCGCGCAGCTACCGGAAACAGCGCTTTTATCGCATATCCGCAACGAGCTAGGTGGATCGCTGCCATAGCTTGGTGAGGTGCCCCAGCCCGCGGATCGGCGACGCCCACGTAGACGACGATCGGGCTAGACATCTCTCATCGCCGCCTCGACCCATAGGTGCTTCGAACACACACCGTGGATACCTGATAGCCGAACCCCGACGCTCGCGGATCGGCGATAACCAGACCGAACGCGAGCTCCCCCTGTATCAGGAGTCAAACCCCTCATCGACGGCGCCCCTAAAAATCTCTTCGACCTTCTTTCGCCCGAACACAGTCCAGATCTCTTCCGGCTCTTCCTTGTGTCGCACGACCTTAGCCGGCACCCCGACACAAACAGCACAACTCGGTACGTCATTGACCACTACAGCCCCTGCCCCGATCACGGCATGATCGCCAATCGTCACCCCGGGAAGAATCACCGCACGTGCGCCGACGAATACGCAGCGACCAATGCGCACCGGCGTCGCCTCGACCGCCAGGTCAGCCGGATTGTGACCACCAGAGCCGATGAAGACCTCAGGACTGATCGTGGTCCCCGCACCGACGAATACTGGGGCACGTGCATGCACCGTCACGTCATCAGACAAATAGGCGTAGGCCTCAATCTGAACATTATCCCAAGCAATAGCTCGGACCCCGGATTTAAGAATTGTCTGCGGCGAAATCCTTGCCCCGTATAACGAGTTTAGAATCTTCGCTTTCAGCCACTGCAGCGGCGGGTTATAGAATAATGGCGAATCAAGAATCAGATTGAGCAGACCACCCGCCGCATGCGACACCCCGTGCTTGAGATATTTCAACATGGCATCACAATACCCTCGCCTCGCTCGGTGAACCATGCCTGCTCCAACGCCCCTCAGTCGTCATAGCCAACCGCTTCCATCGTTTCCCACCAAGCCTCACGGATCTTATTCGCTGCGCTTTCCGGCAATTCGTCACGCCACGCATCGACACTACCTTTACGGAAGAAGGCTCCCGGGCCGGCCGCCTGGCGGTTCGGTTCCCAATTCTTACCTTCGCGAACTTCGGCCTTTCTCAGCTTCTCTATGGTGGCGGCCTCCACCGCAGCCTGGATTGAGGTTACTTCGGCTGCTATGTTCAAGTGAGCGCAAATACGCAATAGGTTCTTGCCCGTATCCGCCACCAAGTCCTCGTAACGTACCAGAAGGAAACGCGGATCGCCCGATCGTGCGCCAAGCCAACTGCCGACATGCTCACGCCAAGTACCAAACCCACCACCCTTAGAGAGGAACTCGTCGACGAACGCACTCAAAGTCATCCCGCCCGCACCAGTTGTCCGCCGATAGTGGTGAAATAAAGAAACCGCAACCGGTCTGGGATCGCGCACGACATACGCCACCTGGGTATACCCAGGATCGAACCATTGATGGCTCTTCAATACCCGCCCCCCACCACTACGAGACAACCATTTGTTGCTCCGCCAGTGAATATCCGGCACGGCCGCTTCCATATCCGCCAGGCTGGGGCGTTCAGAGGTGCCCCTGATTAGGATAGTCAACATATAGCGCAGCCAGGTGTTACCAGACTTTGGAAATGACACCAAAAATCGGTCCGTCGGGCGCACCTCCAGCCCCGCGCCAGCTCCACGCTTTCGACCCAATAACCGGGCGGCGCTCTTCCAGGAACCCACCCCGACAGCAAACTTCATTCGATTCCCCATGCTGGGCGTCGAGCGCACTCGCAATTCTTAAAGAAAAATTATCTAGGCCGGGAAAAATCGTCTGTATCGACACCCATATACTTCAGATCGAACGGCCGCGCACCAATTGCGCACGAAGTAAAGACAATAAGCCCACTATCGTGGAATACCGGAATCCATGATACTCGACAAATCGGAGCGCGTACTTACGACGAAGGTAAACGACCAGGTAACCGAACGAAGCGATATTTGCGAGGAACAAGGCCAACGCGATACCGGCCAATCCCAAACTGCCTGTCAATGGCCAGAATAGCACCGCGAAAACGGTGACAGCCGTCAGCTCCGCGATGGTTCCCGGTCTCCCATCCTCAAACCCCCGCAATCCTCGGATGGCAATCTGACGCAAGGCTTGCGGCACATAGGCAACCGCTAATAGAACCGAAAGTCCTGCTGCCGACTCAAATTCATCACCAAACACCAATGGCAAAAGCCAAGGTAACGCCGCCAGCAGTGGCACAGTGATCAGCGTCATGAGGGCCATCGAGTAGCGGAGGCTCTTAACAAAGACTTCCTTTTTTGCCGATTCTTCCTGTCTTCTGCTCACCGCTGGAAAAATCACCGTAGCGAAGCTTTGCGTGACGATGTTGAGCACAGTCGCAGCGGCAGTGAGGGCTACGACATAGAGCCCGATATCCACATCCTCAAATAAACTCACCAACGCTATGCGATCCATTTGGGTGGCAATCAACAGTAAAAGCGCAGCCGGGTGAAACTGCCAACACAATCCCAGCAGGCGCGCTACCTCCGCCTTGCTCGGCAGCAAGAGACCGCGGCGCCCCCACATCAATATCCCCAACGCCGCCGCTGCAGCGGTGCCCAAAAAACTAGCGAGCATGACAGATTCGACACTAATGCGTCCCAAGGCCCACAAGGCAAGCAACGTCAGCAGATAAACGAAAGGGGCACACAGGCGCAGCAGATTCAGGACGCGAAACTCCATCCGACCCCGATACATTCCTGCTATAGCCAACGACACCGCAGTCAGTGGAACGAAGGCCAACATATAAGCCTGCCCAAGCAGCACATAGTCTGATCGCTCCACCCCCAGTAAATAAGGCAGTAAAGACGCCGCCACTCCCGCAAACAGCAACGCGATCGTTACGCTAAGCCACAAGCCTGTCGCAACGACGCGATCAACATCAGCTTTCATCGTGCTGACGCGGTAGGTTACGGATTCGTTGATGCTCAACGCGGCAATGATCGACGCCCACTGTGGCCAAAACAATAGAGCCGCGAGCGTACCCCGCCCTTCCGGCAGCAGCATCCGGGCCGTCAACACGCCTGTAATCAAGCCGCACCCCACGGCCATAAGACTAGCGACTCCGGTTGTCACCAGACCGCCGCGTGCCCCCTCAGCCACCAGAACACTCCCCACCACACTTAACGGAAGATGAACCCAGATGATGCCCCACCCCTAAACCGAGCAGCACCATGAAAGTCAGCATGTTGGCAGGAATCTGCATGTTGAAATCGCCGAACCCATGGATCAGAAACGCCGTGACTCCAAGCAGTAAGCCCGCACCTTGCCGAATCGACTCGTAAGAGGATGCATCAACGCGTGCGACCAAGCGTCTATAGGTCACCATGAAGAATAGAAGCAACGGGGTCGCGCCAATCAACCCGTACTCGACAACGAATTCCAGGTAGTCGTTGTGTGCGTGGTCATAGCGTTTCGTCGACAAATCAGCTTGCTTGTAATACTGGAATACGTCGGGGAATGCGCCGCCACCGATACCGAACACCCAGTGATCGAAGAAGACAGACAAGCTGTCCCGCCAGACGGGAACTCTAGACGCGAACAGCGCGGATTCGCTAAACCGCTCCAACAACCATCCGTCTACGGCCGCGACCGTGGCGAATCCGACCAACACCGCCAACAAAATAGCACCGGCTCGCCGCACCCCACGGTTAAGCAGCACCCCGCGACCCAACCAAGCCACGATCATCACAGCGGCTAAAAAGGAGAGTACCCCACCTCTCGACCCTGACATCACCAGCGCCGCCCCGAGCACACCAAGCGCGCCGACAATGCCCCACTCCACCTTACCGAAAGGGCGGCGCATATAGCTCCCGGGCCTGAACGACTCACGCCGGAACAGCAGCGCCAACCCTGCACCGATGGCAAGCAACATGAAACCAGCAAAATGATTTCGGTTCGCGAAGGTACCGGCCACGCCCTGGTGCCAGGCAGTATATGTGCCGACTTCAAGCAATCCTTCAGCAAGCACATTGCTGATTCCGTACACCGCATTGATTACTCCGGAGGCGAACACACCCCAGAGCAGAATCTCGACGGGCGGCCCGGTCCTGGCACGTGTCGCTATCAGGAACGCCACAGAATACATCAACCACTTAATGGTCTCTTCGAAGGAAGACAATCGGTCGTAGGAGATTGATTTCCTCGCCACCGCTATCGCGCTCTCTGGATGCGTCGCCCAAGGCGCGTCAGACAGTAAGCCCGAAGGCAAGGGGATGACTTGTACGACGCAAAAAAGCAGAAATACCAGCAACAAGTACGCCGCTGGCGACCTAGTATTCCGGCCATCGCCGGTGGCAAAAACAAGCGCCATACCGACTAGAAAGACGGACGCCTCGAGAATCCCTACAGCCCAAGCCCTGTTCGAACCAAGGGGAATTGGCGCAAGCACGACGACCAGGGCCATGATCGAGAACGCGGCAAGCCTGCCACTAGATATTCGGGTAGCAGAGTCAGCACTCATTGCAACTGACGAGACGATTCAGCAAGCTTCGCGAAGACATATCGAGTCAGTTCGTCGTTTCCTCTCAGATACGGGACGATCAGATCCAGCCTCGACGTTATCAGCGCATTATCTATCATCCTCCGCGGACCCTCACCTCTTCCACGCAGAGCATCCTGAACAATACGCAGACACTGCTCCCGCTCCGCCTCAGACCAAAGACTCCATGTTGCGAACATGACGCGGACCACTCGCTCGCGTACCAGTATTTCTCGGCCAGCAAACACCTGCACCCAGCGCACAGCCGCCATTGCCGCTGCGTTGTTCTGTCGCTGGAATTCAATAACTGCGATATCAAGCCAAGCTTCCGAGGACATCGGCGCAAACTCGCGCAGCATCTCCAAATCTCTCGATGCCGCCGACAGCAATTCCGACCGGTGTTCCGGCTCCACGGTGCTTCGCCACACGGTGGCACGAGCAGCTTCCAATCCAATCGATCTATCATAAGGCGCTATGCGACGTGCAAGGGAGAAAACACCTTCCACCGCCCGGACTTGCTCAACCGACCCGGCCTGTCCTGCGCCGGACCACTCATCCAGCAAGCTGCGCGGCCCTAGAACCAGAAGACTTGCTGTCGAAGTGGCCAGGCCAATGAGTGCGCCAAAGCTCAACACCGCAAATACGACCCAGCGCTTTAGTGCATCCATCGGCTAGCTTTAGTCACTTGAAATTAGCCCCTAGGAGTATCGGCACAAGAATTACTGAAATCAGACGCCGCGGCGACCATGCGTAGATCAACTCCGCCGGCGTAAAAGCTTCGCGCACTGTCGAAGCAGCCTTACTCAATTAAGCAAATATCCGATGCTCTCCTGGAGAAGCGAGATTCGATACGCAACGAGGACAAAGCCCCCCATGCTCCGCATCCCTCCCCACATCCTCCCGATGATGCCAACACCGCTCGCACTTCGCATGCGCGGATGCGGTGATGACAACCTGCAATCCGTCCATTTCCGTATCGGCTGCTTGGGCGCTTTCTGCATCGGCCAGCGGGTGCAGCCGCGCGTAGGACGTGATCAGCGCGAAGCGCAGTTCGTCACCCAGCCTGGTCAAGGTCGCGGTCAGTGATGCATCGCAGTACAGGTCCACTTCCGCATCCAGCGACGAGCCGATGACGCCCTCTTTACGCGCAGCCTCCAGGTGCGGGCCGACGGCCTCGCGGACCTGGATGACGGTATCCCATAGCTGTCGGTCGAAGCCGTTTTTGCCATCGAGTTCAACCAAGCCGTCGTACCACTGCTGGGTGAAGACGAAGGGATCGCGCTGGCCGGGCAGTTGTTGCCAGATCTCGTCGGCGGTGAAGCTGAGGATGGGCGCCATCCAGCGCACCATGGCCTCGGCGATGTGATACACGGCGGTCTGACAGGATCGCCGCGCGACGCTGTCGGTGGCGCAGGTGTACTGGCGGTCCTTGATGACGTCCAGGTAGAAACCGCCCATGTCGGCGACGCAGAAGTTGAGCAGTTTCTGGTAGATCAGGTGGAAGTTGTAGTCCTGGTAGGCCTTGATGATGTCCTGCTGCAACTGCAAGGCACGATCCAGCGCCCAGCGGTCCAGTTGCACCATGTCGGCCGGCGCCACGGCGTGTTGCGTGGGGTCGAAGTCAGACAGGTTGGCCAGTAGGAAGCGCGAGGTGTTGCGGATGCGGCGATAGGCGTCGGCGGTGCGCTTGAGGATCTCGTCGGACACCGACATCTCGGCACGGTAATCGGTGGCCGCGACCCACAGGCGGATGATGTCCGCGCCCAGGCTCTTCATCACCTTTTGCGGGCTGACGGTGTTGCCGATGGACTTGGACATCTTTTTGCCCTGGGCGTCCACGGTAAAGCCATGGGTGAGCACGCTCTTGTAGGGTGCGCGGTCGTTCATCGCCACACTGGTCAGCAACGACGACTGGAACCAGCCGCGGTGCTGATCGGAGCCTTCCAGGTACAGATCGGCGGGGCTGTGCAGGTCGTCGCGCCGGTCCAGCACGGCGGCATGGGTCACACCCGAGTCGAACCACACGTCCAGGGTGTCGGGCACCTTGTCGTAGTCGGCCGCGTCATCGCCCAGCAGCGACTGGGGGTCCAGGCTGAACCAGGCCTCGATGCCGCGTTCTTCCACCTGGCTGGCGACCGCTTCCAGCAGCAGCGGGGTGTGGGGGTGCAGCTCACCGGTCTGCTTGTGGATGAACAGCGCGATGGGCACACCCCAGGTGCGCTGGCGGGAGATGCACCAGTCGGGGCGGCCTTCCACCATGCCCTGGATGCGGGCCTTGCCCCAGTCGGGCATCCACTGCACCTGTTCGATCTCGCGCATGGCGGCGGCCCGCAGGCCGTTCGTTTCCATGCCGATGAACCACTGCGGCGTGGCGCGAAAGATGATGGGCGTCTTGTGCCGCCAGCAGCAGGGGTAGCTGTGGGTCAGCTTGGCGGCCTTGACCAGGGCGCCTTTCATTGTGAGTACGTCGATGACGTTCTGATTGGCCTTGAGCACATGCTGACCGGCAAACAGTTCGGTGTCCGGTTTGTAGACGCCGTTGTTGTCGACGGGGTTGTCCACTTCCAGGCCGTAGCGCTGGCCGACCACGTAGTCGTCCTGACCGTGACCGGGCGCGGTGTGCACGGCGCCGGTACCGGCATCCAGGGTGACGTGGTCGCCCAGCACGATCGGCACCTCGCGATCGTAGAACGGGTGCTTGAGGATCAGGTTTTCAAAGGCCTCGCCCTTGCCGTAACCGATCACCCGGTAGTCCCCCATGTCCCAGCGGGCCAGGGTGTCTTTCAGCAGGCCTTCGGCAATGACCAGGCGTTCGTCGCCGGCCGGGCCGTCGTTGACCTGTACCACGGCGTATTCCAGCTCCGGGTTCAGCGCCACCGCCCGGTTGGCGGGCAGGGTCCAGGGGGTGGTGGTCCAGATCACCACGGACATCGGCCCGGTGCCGTGATCGCCCGGCACCGAATGACAGGCGGCCATCAGCGCCTCTTCGTCCTGCACGGCGAAGCGCACGTCGATGGCAAAGGATTCCTTGTCCTTGTATTCGACCTCGGCCTCGGCCAGGGCGGAGCCGCAGTCGGTACACCAGTGCACCGGCTTGTAGCCCTTGCGCACATGATCGTTGCCGACGATCTTGCCCAGGGCGCGGATGATGTCCGCCTCCTGCTGGTAGTTCATGGTCAAGTAGGGGTTGTCCCAGTCACCGACCACACCCAGGCGCTTGAAGTCGGTGCGCTGTTGATCCACCTGTTTTTGCGCGTACTCACGGCAGGCGACACGGAATTCCGCCGCGGTCACCTTGCCGCCGGGCTTGCCGACCTTCTTTTCCACCTGCAGTTCGATGGGCAGGCCGTGGCAATCCCAGCCCGGCACGTAGGGGGCGTCGAAACCGTCCAGCACCTTGGACTTGACGATGATGTCCTTGAGCACCTTGTTGACCGCATGGCCGATGTGGATCTCGCCGTTCGCATACGGCGGGCCGTCGTGCAGGATGAACTTGGGCGCACCCTCGCGGGCCTGGCGCATGGCGGCGTACAGGCCCTGCTCCTCCCAGCGTTGCAGCATCTGCGGCTCGCGCTGGGGCAGATTGCCGCGCATGGGGAAGTCGGTCTGGGGCAGGTTGAGGGTGTGCTTGTAGTCGCTCACGGTGCAGGTGCCTTGAATCTTGGTATTTTGGGTATCGATCAGCCGGTGCGGCTGGCGCTTGTCGGCACACCCAGGATGTCGCGCGCACGGGTCGCGTCGGCCTGGATCTGCTGCTTGAGCTGATCGAAGGAATCGAATTTTTTCTCGTCGCGGATGCGTTCCACAAACCGCACCGCCACGTGCTGGCCGTAGACCTGGCGATCAAAATCGAACAGGTGCACTTCCAACAGGAAACGGTCGTCGCCCGCCACGGTGGGACGATTGCCGATATTGGCCACGCCGGGCAGCGGCTGGTCGCCAAGCCCGCTCACCTGTACCGCGAACACGCCATGCACCGGGCTGACACGGCGGTGCAGATCCACGTTCAAGGTGGGAAAACCAATGCTGCGACCACGCTTGGCGCCATGCGCCACCCGGCCGCAAATGGCGTACGGCCGGCCCAGCCAGTGGGCGGCGCGGGCCAGCTCCCCGGCGGACAAGGCCTGGCGAATGGCGGTACTGCTGACCCGTTGCTCCAGATGGATCACGCTAGGCAGGCTGGCCACGGTGAAACCTTGCTCGTTACCGGCCTGAACCAGCAGGTCGAAGTCGCCGACGCGATCCTTGCCGAAGCGGAAGTCGTCGCCCACATACAGGTGCCGAATACCCAGCTTGTCCACCAGCACCTGCTGAATGAAATCCGCGGCCGACTGACGGGCCAGTTGCGCGCCGAACTCCAGCAGCAACACCCGGTCGATACCGCAATCGGCGATGGCCGCCAGCTTCTCGCGCAATCGGGTCAAACGGGCCGGCGCCTCGGCGGGCCGAAAGTATTCCAGCGGTTGCGGCTCAAAGGTGATCACCAGCGACGGCAGGTCCAATTCGGCCGCGCGTGCCTTCAGCGCCGCGAACACCGCCTGATGCCCCAAGTGCACACCATCGAAATTGCCGATGGTGGCCACACAGCCGCGATGGGCCGGGCGCAAATTGTGCGAGCCACGGACGAGTTGCATGCGATCACCGCCAGAAAACCAAGGCGATCATTATAAGGAAGGTGTCGCGGGGTGCCTACGCTGACAGGCGCCGTCCATCCGGGGCCCGACTAATCGGCGGATTGGTCGCCCCTGCGCCGCGGCCAGAATCCGTCCACCAGCAACAGCACGACGCCGCCGGTGATGGCCATGTCGGCCACATTGAAGGCCGGCCAGTGGTACCCGGCCCAGTGAAAGTCGAGGAAATCCACCACATGGCCCAACCAGATCCGGTCGATGACGTTGCCGACCGCACCCCCGAGCACCAGCGCCAGGCCCCAGGCGGTGCGCCGATCATCCTCGCCCAAGCGGCTCAACCACACCACCAGGACGACGGAAACCACGAGCGCCAGCGCCACAAAGAACCAGCGCTGCCACCCCCCGGCGTCACCCAGAAAGCTGAACGCCGCACCGGTGTTGAAGGCCAGCACCAGATTGAAGAACGGCAGAATCTGCAACGACTGATAGGGCTCGAACACCGCCTGTATCCAGAATTTGGTGGCCTGATCCAGTACCAGCACCAAAAAGGAAAGCCACAGCAACCGCGTCATATCGTTCGTCTCTAAGCAGGTGTGTCAGGCGCCACGCAGGTGGCGAAGCCGTAGCCCCAGCGCCATCATGGTCACAAAGTACACTGCCGCAGCGGCCCCGATCCAACCCAGCAGCGCCAAGGCACGATCAAGCGAAGCCGCCGCGTGCCAGTCGTCGAGCGGGGCAACCCCCAGATACAACAGACCGCCCATGGCGATCACCCCGGCACACAGCCATAACCAGACCTGTCGCCAGCCGGCGCCCGGGGTGTAGATACCCTGACGCCGCAAGCCAAGATACAGCAAGCCCGCGTTCAAGTAGGCGGACAAACTGGTCGCCAGCGCCAGCCCGGCGTGCTGCAGGGGAAAGATCAGCGCCAGGTTGAACACCATATTCGCCGCCATGGCGATGACGGCGTAGCGCACCGGGGTCCTGGTGTCCTGGCGCGCGTAGTAGCCGGGCGCCAGGACCTTGATCAGGATAAAGGCCGGCAACCCCAGCGAATAGGCGATCAGGCTGCGCTGCGCCATTGCCACATCATGGACGGTAAACACATCCGACAGGAACAAGGTGGTGATCATGGGGCCCGCGAGCAACGCCAGGCCCACCGCTGCGGGAATCCCGAAGATCAGCGTCGCCCGCAACCCCCAGTCGAGGGTGCGACGGAATTCGCCAGGGGAGGCCTCGGCATGTCGCTGCGACAACCGCGGCAGGATCACCGTGCCCAACGCCACCCCCAGTACCCCAAGGGGGAACTCCATCAAGCGGTCCGAATAGTACAACCAGGAAATACTGCCCGCGGTCAGAAACGACGCCAGCACGGTGTCCAGCAACAGGTTGATCTGCGTGACCGATACCGCGAACAGCGCCGGCAGCATCAGCCGCATGATGCGCCGCACGCCCTCGTCCCGGGGCTTGGGCCGAAACCGCGGCACCAGCTTGAGTTGATGCAGAAACGGCAGTTGGAAGGTCAACTGGGCGATACCGGCGATCAACACGCCCCAGGCCAACGCGACCACGCCACGTCCCTCGCCCATCAGCGGCGCCAGCCACAACGCCGCGCCGATCAGCGCGACGTTCAGCAGCACCGGGGTAAAGGCCGGCACGGCGAAGCGCCCGTGGGCGTTCAGAATGCCGCCGGCGAAGGCGGTCAGCGATATGAAAAACAGATAAGGAAAGGTCAGCCGCAGCATCTCCGACGCCAGGGCCAACTGCCCCTGGTCGCCATCCATCACCCAGCCGAAGGCGAACAGCGATACCACCACCGGCGCGGCCACCACGCCGACCAGCGATACCCCCAGCAGCACCAGCGCCAGGGTGCCGGCCACATGATCGACGAAGGCCTTCAGGTCCGTGAACGCACGTTGCGACTTGTATTCGGTCAGCACCGGCACAAAGGCCGTCGCAAAGGCCCCTTCGGCAAACAGCCGGCGCAGGAAATTGGGGATCTTGAAGGCCACGAAGAAGGCGTCGGTGGCGGCATCGGCGCCGAAGATCCGGGCCAACACCAGATCGCGGACAAAACCGAGAATCCTGGACAGCAGTGTATGCACGCCAACGGTCGACAGGGACTTGAGCAGGCTGGACAGGACGGCGACCTCCGACGGTAGGAGCGGGCATTATAAGGGCCGCCATTCCCGCCGTGAGCACGATTTGTCGCGGCCCAGACCGGTATTGACAGCCCAGCCGCACATCTTCATAATTGCGCGTCTTTCTCGAACCGCATTGAATGTAGGAGATCACAGGTGGCCAATTCCGCCCAAGCACGCAAGCGCGCCCGTCAGGCCGAAAACGCTCGCCAGCGTAACGCCAGCCAGCGCAGCATGATGCGTACCTACGTCAAGAAGATCATCAGCGCCATCGCCGCCGGCAACAAGGACGACGCGACCAGCGCCTACAAGGCCGCCGTGCCCGTTCTGGATCGCATGGCCGACAAGGGCCTGATCCACAAGAACAAGGCCGCTCGCCACAAGAGCCGCCTGAATGCCCAGATCAAGGCCCTGTAAGCTCTTCTCGACGCAGGACCAAAAAGCCGGCGCCCAGCGCCGGTTTTTTTGTGTCCGAAGCCTTACGGATGAAATGTAGGAATTTTCCTACACGCTATCGGGATAACAGCGCGAGACAGGGCCACCGCACTCAAGGACAATCAACTCCGTCGCCAGTCAGGAGACTCCCCAAGGACGGACATTAGCGCAGGAAGCGCGCTCACGGACGAACTCGCCAACCAAGCCCGGCGACATGCCCCGACCTCATGGATGAGGACGGGGCTTTTCGTTTGGGGCGAAAAAAAGGCCGACGCTGCTGGCGTCGGCCTTTTATCCTGCTTGCACCCGGGTTGCGCCGCTTGCAAAGCCGGCGATCACACCAGCACCAGATTGTCCCGATGGATCAGCTCCTCGTCATCCACGTACCCGAGGATACCGGCGATGGCGTCGGACGGACGCCCCTGGATGCGACGGGCCTCTTCGGCGCCGTAATTGACCAGCCCGCGCGCGACTTCACGCCCATCCGGCCCGACACAGGCGACCACCTCGCCGCGCTCGAAGCGACCTTCCACCGCGGTAACGCCCACCGCCAGCAGACTCGAGCCGGACTCACGCAGTACCCGCACCGCCCCCGCGTCCAGCACCAGCCGACCACTGACCTGCAACTGGCCCGCCAGCCAGCGCTTGCGCGCGGCTTCCGGCTCCTGGGAAGGCGTCAGCAGGGTGCCGACCACCTCACCGGCGGCGACAGCGGCCAGCACGTCCGCCCGTGCGCCCGACGCGATGATGGTCGGCGTGCCCGAGCGCGCGGCCAGGCGGGCGGCACGCAACTTGGTTGCCATCCCCCCGCGACCCAGGGCACCACCGCTACCGCCGGCCATGGCGTCCAGCGCCGGATCCCCCGCCGGCGCTTCCTCCACCAGGGTCGCATCCGGGTTGGTGCGCGGATCGCAGTCGTACAGGCCATCCTGATCGGTGAGCAGGATCAGCAGGTCCGCCTCGATCAGGTTGGCGACCAGGGCGGCCAGGGTGTCGTTGTCGCCAAACCGCAGTTCCTCGTTGGCGACGGCATCGTTCTCGTTGATCACCGGCACCACCTTCAGGTCCACCAGGGTGCGCAGGGTGCTGCGGGCGTTGAGATAACGACGCCGATTGGACAGGTCCTGATGGGTCAGCAGCACCTGCGCAGTGTGCATGCCGTGACGCTGAAAGGCGCTTTCCCAGGCCTGCACCAGCCCCATCTGGCCGATGGCCGCGGCCGCTTGCAGCTCATGCAGGGTTTCGGGGCGACGCCGCCAGCCCATGCGACTCATGCCTTCCGCCACGGCGCCGGAAGACACCAGCACCAGCTCCACGCCAGCGCCGGCCCGCGCCGCCATCTGTTCCACCCAGGCGGCGAGCGCGTCGCGGTCCAGCCCCTGGCCATCGGCCGTCAACAGGGCACTGCCGATCTTCACCACCCAGCGGCGGGTGGCCGGGATGCGGATGCGCGCGCTCATGCCAGCGGATCCCAGGGTTCGTCGTCGTGTTCGACCACCTGCTCGTCGGCCTTGAGGGTTTCGATGCGCTGCATCAGATCCCCCATCAGCCTGTCGGTGCCCTCGCCGCTGACGGCTGAAATGCCGTACACCGGCCCCTGCCAGTGCAGCGCGGCGACCAGCGAGTCGCGGCGCTCGGCATAGTCCTCGTCCGTCAGCAGATCGATCTTGTTCAACACCAGCCAACGCTCCCGACTCGCCAGGTCGCCGCCGAACTTTTGCACCTCGGCCCAGATGCGACCCACCTCATCCGCCGGGTCGACGTCTTCGTTCAACGGCGCGATATCCACCAGATGCAGCAACAGGCGGGTGCGCGACAAGTGTTTCAGAAACTGGATACCCAGCCCGGCCCCCTCGGCAGCGCCTTCAATGACACCCGGGATGTCCGCTATGACAAAACTCCGATCCCGCCCCAGGCTCACCACCCCCAGATTGGGATAGAGCGTAGTGAACGGATAATCGGCGATCTTGGGCCGCGCCGCGGACACCTTGGCAATAAGGCTGGATTTTCCCGCATTGGGCATGCCGAGCAGCCCGACGTCGGCCAACACGATCAACTCCAGGTGCAGGCGCCGACGCTCGCCCGGCGTGCCGGACGTGGCCTGCCGAGGCGCGCGGTTGGTGCTGCTCTTGAAATGGATGTTGCCCAGACCGTGGTGCCCGCCCTGGGCCACCAGCAATCGCTGACCGTCGGCCAGCACTTCGCCGATCAGCTCTTCGGTATCGGCGTCGGTCACCCGGGTACCCACCGGAACCCGCACCAGCTTGTCCTCGCCCTTGCGCCCGGTCATCTGACGCCCCATGCCGTTCTGCCCACGCTCGGCGCGGTGGGAGCGGATGTGTCGAAAGTCGACCAGGGTGTTCAGGCCTTCGTCGCCGATCAGGTAGACGCTACCACCATCGCCGCCGTCGCCACCGTCCGGGCCACCCTTGGGGATGTATTTTTCACGACGGAATCCGACGCAGCCATTGCCGCCGTCGCCCGCCTCAACCTTGATGACCGCCTCGTCGACGAATTTCATGGTGCCTATCAGCCGTAAACCGTGTCAGTTGCGCATTCTAGAGGCATGCGCGGCCCAAACAAAAAGGCCCCGTCAGATGACGAGGCCTCTTCGCTGTTCGAGTTCGGGAGGTTCGGTCAGGCCGGAACCACACTCACGAACTGGCGCTTGAGCGGGCCCTTCTTCTCGAACTTCACCACACCGTCGGTGGTGGCGAACAGGGTGTGGTCACGACCGCAGCCCACGTTCACACCGGCGTGCACCTTGGTGCCGCGCTGACGGATGATGATGTTGCCGGCCTTGATGACCTGGCCACCGTAGATCTTGACGCCGAGGCGTTTGCTTTCGGAATCGCGGCCGTTACGGGAACTACCGCCTGCCTTTTTATGTGCCATGGGTAATAGCCTCCGTTAGCCGGCGATGCCGGTGACTTCCAGCTCAGTGAACCACTGACGGTGGCCCTGACGCTTCATATGATGCTTGCGGCGCTTGAACTTGATGATCTGCACCTTCTTGCCACGGCCATGGGCCTTGACGGTTGCAGTCACCTTGCCACCCTCGACATAGGGGGCGCCGACCTTGACGTCGTCACCGTTGGCGATCATCAGCACCTTGTCCAGCTCGACGCTGGCGCCCTGCTCGGCTTTGAGCATTTCCACCTTGATGGTGGAACCTTCGGACACGCGGTACTGCTTGCCCCCGGTTTGGATAACGGCGTACATGTGTGCGCTCTCCGTGAATACCGTAATTCGTCGCCAAGCAAAAGCGCCGGCGGAAAGACGCGGAATTCTATATACATTGGCCAGCAACGTCAAACCCTACGTTGCAATGCCCCCATAGACGCATTCGCTTGACACACCGGGCGCCGCTTCCTAGCATGCCCACCTCTTTTTTGGCTGAAATTTCACACGCTTATGGAGCTTCCCGCGGTCCGCGACCTGATCGCCGACGATCTAAAGGCCACCGACAGCCTGATTCTGGCGCGGTTGCAATCGGACGTGGTGCTCATCAACCAGGTCGGCCACTACATCATCAATAGTGGCGGCAAGCGCCTGCGGCCCATGATCGTGCTGCTCGCAGCACGCGCCCTGGGCTACCAGGACCAACAGCACATCGACCTGGCCGCGGTGATCGAGTTCATCCACACCGCGACCCTGCTGCACGACGACGTGGTGGACGGCTCGGACCAACGTCGCAGTCGCGACACCGCCAACGCGGTATGGGGCAACGCGGCCAGCGTGCTGGTGGGGGATTTCCTCTACTCGCGGGCCTTCGAGATGATGGTGGCGGTACAGGACATGCGCGTCATGGACATTCTGTCCCACGCCACCAACCGCATCGCCGAAGGCGAGGTCTTGCAGCTGCTCAACTGCCACGACGCGGACGTGGACGAAGCGCGCTACCGCGAAGTCATCCTGCGCAAGACCGCCGTGCTGTTCGAAGCCGGCGCCCGCCTGGGCGGCATCGTCAGCAACGCCAGCCAAGCCGAACAGGATGCCCTGGCCGCCTACGGGCTGCACCTGGGCATGGCCTTTCAGATGATCGACGACGCCCTGGACTACGGCTCGTCCGACGCGGACATCGGCAAGAATCTGGGCGACGACCTGGCCGAGGGCAAACCGACGCTACCCCTGATCCGCGCCATGGCGGTGGGCGACAAAGCCACCGCCAAGCTGCTGCGCGAGGCCATCGAAGAAGGCGGCGCAGACCGCGTCGATGCCGTCATAAAGGCCATTGAATCGACCGATGGCATCGCGTACACTGCGCGGCTCGCGCGGGACGAGGCCAGCAAAGCCAAGGCCGCGCTGGAGGCCCTGCCGCCCTCCGCCTACCGCAGCGCCCTTGCTGCTCTGGCGGACTTTTCCGTGGCGCGGGACCTCTGATCACCGATCATTTCGGGGTGTAGCTCAGCTTGGTAGAGCACTGTCTTCGGGAGGCAGGGGCCGGAGGTTCGAATCCTCTCACCCCGACCATTTCTCCTAACGGGTTCCCGACGCCTTGACCCGTTAGCTGTCGTATCGCATCGCGTACCCTGGTGAGAGGATTTGAACCGTCAGAGGTTCGACCACCGCGCGTCAGCGCGGGGGGACGGATCGCCGCAGGCGAGGCCGCCCGAAGGGTGAGGGCCAAAGGCCCGAATCAATCCTCTCACCCCGACCATTTCTTCTTCGGAGCCGCTGAATAAGCCCATCCTGGACTTCTCAGCGTACGCCGCGCTGCAAACGCGGTTTGCAGCTTGCCTCAAAATCAGTCACTTGCAGTGACCGATTTTGGCGGCACCGCCCTGTGCCGCGAAACCTCTGAAATTTTCAGAGGTGGTCTAAGGAAGCGCTGAACAAGTCCATCCTGGACTTCTCAGCGCACGCTGCGCTGCAAACACGGTTTGCAGCTTGCTGCAAAATCGGTCACTTTCCGTGACCGATTTTGGCGGCACCTCCCTGTGCCGCGGAACCTCTGAAATTTTCAGAGGTTCCCTAACGTATTCCCGACACCTCGGGCCGTTTCGTGCCGCTCCAGAGCACCATGAAAAAAGGCGGCCCGAAGGCCGCCTTTTCGCCACCATCCCACGGTGGACTCAATGAAGATCGTAACCACGCTCCTCGTGTTCGTGGATATCCAGACCCTGCTGTTCCTGCTCTTCGCTGACGCGCAAGCCGACGAACACCCCGACCACCTTCAGAATCACCCAGGTCACGACGGCGGTGAACAGGATGGTGGCGACGATACCAATCAGCTGGACCTTGACCTGACCACCCATGGTTTCGATGCCGTCGGCAAAGCCGTAGCCGGAGAACACCCCCAGGCTGGTGGCCGACAGCACCCCGGCGAGGAAGGTCCCGAGGATACCGCCGACCCCGTGCACCGGGAACACGTCCAGCGAATCGTCGATCTTGAGCACCCGCTTGAGGTACATGGTGGCGCTGAAACAGATCGCACCGGCCAGCAGACCCAACAACAGGGCCCCGCCGGGACCGATGAAACCGGACGCCGGGGTAATGGTACCCAGACCCGCCACCATGCCGGTGACCGCACCCAACGCGGAAGGCTTACCGAAACGCATCCATTCGATGAACATCCAGGTCATGGCGCCGGTCGCGGCGGCGATGTGGGTCACCAGCATGGCCATGGCCGCATCGCCGCTGGCCGCCAACGCGCTGCCGCCATTGAAACCGAACCAGCCCACCCATAACCTGCCCGCGCCCGTGATGGTCATGGTCATGTTGTGCGGCGGCATCGCGGTTTCCGGGAAACCGCGACGCGGACCCAGCACAATGGCCGCAACCAAGGCCGCGACACCGGCGGTGATATGCACCACCACACCGCCGGCAAAGTCGTACAGCCCCATCTGACCGAGCCAGCCGCCACCCCACACCCAATGGGTCACCGGCACGTATACCAACAGCAGCCACAGCGCGCTGAACAGCAGCACGGCGGAAAACTTCATGCGCTCGGCAAAGCCGCCGATGACCAGCGCCGGCGTGATGATGGCAAAGGTCATCTGGAACAGCATGAACAAGGCCTCGGGGATATCGCCCGCGAGGGTGTCCCGCCCAACGCCCGCCATCAGTACCCGACTGAAATCGCCGATGTAGTCGTTGCCCTCGCCGAACGCCAGGCTGTACCCCACCACCAGCCACAGAATCGACGACACGCCAGCGATGGCGAAACACTGCATCAGCACCGACAGCACGTTCTTGCTGCGCACCAACCCACCGTAGAACAGCGCCAATCCGGGCAGGGTCATGAACAGCACCAGGGCGGTGGACGTCAAAATCCACGCGGTATTGCCGCCACTGAGCGCATCCTCGGCCCGTGCAGCACCCGACAGGCACAACAGGCCAAGCAGGGCCGGCACGCCCCTTTGCCAATTGATCATCGCGAAACCTCTCTCGGTCGTCTTTTCTGATTATCTGGGCTTATGCCCCACCGCGATTCATTAGCAAGATTTATGCCGTATTTTGGTGCACATATAAACAACAACTTAGACAAATACGCCCCGATTTGACGCGATATGGCGCACCGGATTAGGCCGCGACGATCTCGAATTGCACGCTTATGGTGCATGCCAGACAAAGAAAAGGCCGGTATCGCTACGCGGTACCGGCCAAAAAAATCACCAAAAGGGAGGGAGTCTCATGAACACAAGGTCCATGGGAGGAGACGTGACATCTCACACCCGATCTGACTGACCCCGGCCGCGAAAGTTCGCCGCGGCACAAAAAAAGTTGTGACCCTGGCTGCAAGCTTGTGGCGGCGTCAGCGCAGGGGCGACCGTCAGACCCCCATTGCCTCACCCAGCGCCCTGCCGATATCAGTGGGCGCCTGGACCGTACTGACGCCCGCAGCCCGCAAGGCGGCAAACTTTTCGGCGGCGGTGCCTTTGCCTCCGGCGATGATGGCGCCCGCATGCCCCATACGCTTTCCCTTGGGTGCCGCAACACCGGCGATGTACCCGACCACCGGCTTGCTGACATGGGCCTTGATGTATTCCGCCGCCTCTTCCTCGGCTGTACCGCCGATCTCGCCCACCATGACAATGGCCTCGGTGCGCGGGTCGGCCTGGAACAGCGCCAGCGCGTCGATGAAGCTGGTCCCCGGAATGGGGTCGCCACCAATGCCGACGCAGGTGCTCTGGCCCACCCCCAGTTCGGTGGTCTGCTTGACCGCCTCGTAGGTCAGCGTCCCGGAGCGCGACACCACCCCTACCCGGCCGGGCTTGTGGATGGCACCGGGCATGATGCCGATCTTGCACTCGCCCGGGGTGATGATGCCCGGGCAGTTGGGACCGATCAGACGCGCCCCGCTACCACGGACGATCTCGCTGACCTGCAGCATGTCCAGCGTCGGGACGCCTTCGGTGATACACACCACCAGGCCGATGCCGGCATCGACGGCCTCCAGAATGGCGTCCTTGCAGAAGGGCGCCGGCACGTAGATCACGCTGGCATCCGCACCGGTATCGGCCACCGCCTGCTTGACGGTGTCGAACACCGGCAGCCCCAGGTGGGTTTGGCCGCCCTTGCCCGGCGTCACCCCGCCCACCATGCGGGTCCCGTAGGCAATCGCCTGTTCGGAGTGGAAGGTGCCCTGCTTGCCGGTGAACCCCTGGCAGATGACCTTGGTGTCCTTGTCGACGAGTACGCTCATTGGCCGGCCTCCTTGACGGCTGCAACGATGGCCCGCGTGGCCTCGTCCAAACCGCTGGCGGCGGTGATCGCCAAGCCGCTGTCGTTGAGTATCTGCTGCCCACGTTCGGCGTTGTTGCCTTCCAGGCGCACCACGATGGGCACCTGAACGCCAACCTCCTTCACCGCACCGACGATGCCCTCGGCGATCATGTCGCAGCGCACGATGCCGCCGAAGATGTTCACCAGGATGCCCTTCACCTTATGGTCCGACAGGATGATCTTGAAGGCCTCGGCGGTGCGTTCCTGGGTCGCCGTGCCGCCCACATCGAGGAAGTTTGCCGGGTCGCCGCCGTGCAGCTTGATCAGGTCCATGGTGGCCATCGCCAGCCCGGCGCCGTTCACCATGCAGCCGATGTCGCCGTCCAGCGAGATGTAATTGAGATCCCATTCCCGGGCGCGCATTTCACGCGGGTCCTCCTGACCGGGGTCGTGCAATGCCTGCAGATCCGGATGGCGGTACAGGGCGCTGCCGTCCAGATTGATCTTGGCATCCAGACACACCACGTCGCCGCCACTGGTGACCACCAAGGGGTTGACCTCCAGCAGGCTCAGATCCTTGTCATGGAACAGCTTCACCAGGCCACCCAGCAGCTTGCCGAACTGCTTGAGCTGATCGCCCTGCAAGCCAAGACCGAACGCCAGGTCGCGCGCCTGGAACGGCTGCACCCCGGCCAGCGGATTGATCACCGCCTTGAGGATCTTTTCCGGGGTTTGCTCGGCGACCTTTTCGATCTCCATCCCGCCTTCAGTGGAGGCCATCACCACCACCCGCCGGAGCGAGCGGTCGATCACCATGCCCAGATACAGCTCACGGGCGATGTCGCTGGGCGCCTCGATCAGTACGCGCTCCACCGGCTGCCCGTCCGGGCCGCTCTGGAAGGTCACCAACCGGGTGCCGAGCAGGTCACCCACCATCTGTGCAACGGCGTCCGGACTGTCGAGCAGCTTCACGCCACCGGCCTTGCCGCGGCCACCGGCGTGGATCTGGGCCTTTACCACCCAGCGCTCACCGCCCAGTTCGGCGATGGCGCCGGGCACCTGATCCGTTGCGGTCACCACCCGCGACACGGGCACCGCGGCGCCGTAGTCGGCGAACAACGCCTTGGCCTGATATTCATGCAGATTCATTGGGGCTCCTTGGCTGAGCGCTGGCGAACGACCGCCTCGGGCGATCACAGGCGAATGGGGTTGATGGGGCGCGGGTCATTGGCGCACGCGCACCAGGGTACGTCCGCGCACGCGACCCTGTATGAAGTCATCGAACGCGTCAGGTAGATCTTTAAGATCGATCTCCCGGGCGACCAGGGCTTGAATATCCCGAGGACGCCAATCCGTTGCCAAGCGCTGCCAGATCGCGTGACGCCACGCCGCAGGACAGTCCGCCGAGGTGACGCCCAGCAAACTCACCCCGCGCAGGATGAACGGCATCACCGTGGTGGGCAGGTCGTGGCCGGCGGCCAGGCCGCAGGCCACCACGCTGCCCCAGTGCCGGGTACTGGCGAGCAACCAACCCAGGGTCGCGCCGCCGACCACATCGAAGCCGCCGCCGTAGCGTGCCTGCTCCAGCGGCCGCACACCGTCGGTCAGGTCCGGTCGCGGTACCACCGCGCTGGCACCCAGCCCGGTCAGATAGGCCGCCTGATCGGGCTTGCCGGTCAAGGCATGCACCTCGTAACCCAGGCCGGCCAGGACACTGACCGCCACACTGCCGACGCCACCGGTCGCCCCGGTCACCAGCATGGGACCGAGCGCGGGATCATGGCCGACGTCGGCCAGGCGTTTCAGCCCCAGCCCGACGGTGAATCCGGCGGTGCCCAGGACCATTGCTTCGCGCAGGTCCAGCCCATCGGGCAGCGGCACCAGCCAATCACCCGGCACCCGGGCGAACTCGGCAAAGCCGCCGTCGTGGGCCACACCGAAATCGAAGCCGGTGACCAGCACCCGCTCACCCGGCTTGAAACGCGGGTCGGACGACGCCGCAACGACCCCGCTGGCGTCGATCCCGCCGATCCGGGGAAACTCGCGCATGATCCTGCCGGCACCGGTGGCCGCCAGGGCGTCCTTGTAGTTGATCGCCGACCAATGGACCTCGATCAACACGTCGCCGGGCGACAGCATGTCGACGGTCAGTGACGCCACAGAACAACGAACGCCTTGGGCGTCGCGATCGATGCGCAGTGCACGAAACGGCGTGCTTGAGACAGTCATGAAACCCCGTATGCTGATTGGCAAGTCAGGCCGCTATAGTAAGGGCTTGGATTCTCATCGCAACAGGTTGCCCATGCCGCATTCCTACAGCCCCACCCAATTGCCCGACCGCGAGGTCACCACACGCCTGATGGCGACACCCACCGACACCAATGTGGCGGGCGATATCTTCGGCGGCTGGATCATGTCGCAGATCGACATTGCCGGCGCGGTGGTCGCGCACAAGCGCGCCCAGGGCCGGGTCGTCACAGTGGCGGTCAACTCGCTGCAGTTCCACCAACCCGTGTATGTGGGCGACATGGTCAGTTGCTACGCGCAGATCAGCCACGTGGGCCGCACCTCGCTGACCGCGACCGTGGAAGTCTACGCGGTACGTGAACGCGGCCGGGCGGAATGCTACAAGGTGACCGAGGCCACCCTCACCTATGTCGCGGTCGACGACGACCGCCAGCCACGCCCGGTACCGCCTGAGCAGTCCTGACGACACCCGGCACAAAAAGAAAAAGGCGACCCGCGGGCCGCCTTTTCCGAACATGGTAGCTAGGGGCAGATTTGAACTGCCGACCCCCGCATTATGAGTGCGGTGCTCTAACCAACTGAGCTACCTAGCCATTGAAGGGGCGCGATTATCGCCGCCGCTGCGGGCCTTGTCAAACCAGCCCGAGCGCGACTCAGACGTTGATCACACGTTAAGTCGGCGAAGGTGGCCAGGACCCTAGGCTTCATGCGGGCTCCCGGTTTTTTGAGGTTCGAAAATTCCGTGTCGGTACCCCCAAAAGTACCCCCTTCCGCAGCGGCTTTGATTGGACGCTGATAGCGCTTGGTGGATACTGCCCAAGAAGTTCAATTTCATCCTTCCTGAAACGAAAGTCCGGAAAGATGAAATTCCTGCGCCCCAAGTACCTGATCCTGCCAGAATTCAGTACGATTAAGCAAATCGTTTCCTTGGTTGGTGTAGGGCGGGTGGCTGCTTGCTCCTGGAGCTCTCATTGGGCAGGTTGTTTCCCCAAGCCCGGCCGGATGGTCGGTTACAACGTAGAGTTCAGCCATCAGCTTTCCAGTTCCGCCGCATCCAGAGGGTCACCACTGCTTCTTAGCGGCAGGGCAGTGCATCATGATTCGATGCTCATGTTGTTCTCAGTTGTGCGAGTCCTCAACCGTTGTCAGTAGCGCTTGATGTTGTTGACCCACTTCCGCAGTTCATCAATGCCTTCCTCGTCGAGCTCATAGATTCGCCACTGAGCTGCTATGCGAACTCGCACCAGCCTGGCAGCGCGTAGTGCCTTTAGGTGTTGCGAGATGGCCGGCGCGCTGATATCGAACCGTCCGGCAATTTCACCGGACGACAGGGGACCCTGCGCCAAGGTCTCGATGATCCGGCGGCGGGTGGGATCTGCAAGAGCAGCAAAGCTGTCCATTTTATGATAATGTTGGTTTCGCTTAATTAAGTCAATCGTACATCATTCGGCGTGCTGATTACATTCGATGCAACACCCTGCGGGAGGCGGACCGCTATAGGGGCTTCGATTGCCGAGCACTCTTGGTTTGGATGCCACCGCAAGAGTGCTGCCCAGCCGCCGGAGTACGATAAATGGGATGCGTCTATCGATCCCATCCTCGGCTAGACAGCCGGGAGTTCGATCATGATGATCGTACTGTGGTGGCGCTGATCGAGAGGACATAGCGCATGGAGATACGCCACCTTCGATATTTCATCGCCGTCGCCGAAGAATTGCACTTCAGTCGTGCTGCCGAACGACTGAATATCGAGCAATCTCCCTTGTCGCGCACCATCAAGCAACTCGAAACCGAACTGGGGGCCGTACTGTTCGACCGTGCCAGCCGGGGTACACGGCTGACTTGGGCCGGCCAGGTCTTTCTGGAGGATGCTCGCCGTGTCTTGTTGGGCATTGATCAGGCCAAGGCTAACGTCAAAGCTGCCGCTACGGGTTATCGCGGCACACTGCGTATTGCATTGTCCGACGGCATCGCTCGCAGTCGTTTGACCACATTACTGGCGCTTTGCCGGGAAGAGGAGCCGGAAGTCGAGATCCGCCTGTTTGAGACACCTCTCTCGCAGCAACTGAAAGGTCTCCGCAGTGATCTGTATGACGCCGGCTTCGCGCTGTCCGAGGACGTAGTCGACGGTATCGTCGCTGAGCCGGTCTGGCATGATGCTTTGGTAGTGGCTGTACCAACCCGACATCCCCTATTGGTGCATAAGCGAGTACCCCTGAATGAAGTCATGAACTACCCGCTGGTACTCTGCCGCCCGGAAGTTTGCCAGGGATGCAGCCAACAACTGGACCGCCTGCTCAATTTGGTTGATGCGGAACCCGTCGTAGCAGAGCGTGTAGCCACGCATGATTTGATGCTGACCTTGGTGGCTGCGGGCTATGGGGTCGGCTTCTCCAACATGGCCCGGCTTCAAGCCTCCCATCATAAGGACGTCATTATCAGACCGCTGGCTGGCAACCCGTTCATGATGACGACCTACCTGCTACGGCCAGACAGTGAGCCGTCCGAGCAGTTGAACAGCTTCATGCGTCGCGTAAATCAGGTCGGATCATGAATATTCGCATGTAGCCATTCTTTTTTAGTCTGACATTAGACCTGCCAGGCAACACACCGCCGCCTCTGCTCACGAGATTGAGACCGGTCCAGTTCCATCGCACCAGCGGTACATACTAAAGACAGTCCTTGTGGTGACCAGTCGCGGTCACGTGGTCTCAGGTACAAGAGGAATGGATCAGCATCCAGACACCGAAGGTCTGACTCGGTTGATCGAACCGCACTGGATCTGGCTCAGATACAACGGGTCTTTACTTGAGCGAGACATCTTCCAACACTGATTCGTGGCGTGGGACAGCCAGCACTAGTAGCGAAGAATCCAAGACAAATGGGGTGTTGCAGCACTCCCTATATTGCCTTATCGCTACTGGCCATTGACGTCAGTCTACCCATGTGTGAACTGCTGTCCAGTGAGGAAGGTACCTCCTCTACTGGCTTGGGGAACTGTCGCTAACACTTTGCCAGGAGGGCCAGGTGGCTGGAACGAGCAATGGGCAAGAACAATGACACTCAGCACACCAAAATCTTTTATCGACCAATCGAAGCCGCGATTCGGTGGAGCAGCTTGATGCGGGTTGAAGCCAAGATTCTTCGTGAATTCGCCGGGAAGTGCGTGCCAGCGCGGATTCAACTCCAAAGTGCACAGGTCGTAGGCCCGAGAGGACGGACACCATGGGCTGCCCTGATAAGCTGAGGTTGTCGAGACTTCAGGAAATCAGGAGCCCACAATGTCCTACCGGCATCTTAGCCGATGTGAAC
>JASBTJ010000027.1 GCA_030148485.1 Gammaproteobacteria bacterium
CTTCGATAAGGTCAGCGATAAGACGCTGGAGGCGGTCGTATTGAAGATCAACCAGCGTCCAAGAAAGTGCCTCGGCTATCAGGCCCCATATGATGTCTTTGCGGAAGCCCTACGTGGTGCACTTGCAACTTGAATCCGCCCCTCATTGGTCCTTGTCTTTTGGCCCAACCCAGAACAGCGGATTATGGGCCACCTCCCAAAGGTAACCATCCGGGTCCTTGAAGTAGCCGCTGTACCCACCCCAGAACACGGACTGAGGCTTTTTTACCAACTCGCCTCCGGCGGCTATTGCTTGAGCCACCACTTCGTCTACCTCACGTTCCGACTCGACATTATGAGCCAACGCGATTCCCTGAAAGCCGGATCCATCTGGGGAAACTTGGGCGTCCTCCGCTAACGCTTCGCGGCCGTATAGGCCGAGCCAGGACCCATTTAGCGTAAAAAATGCCACCTCTGGTGGAGAGTCCATGCGCGGGAAGCCAAGCCCGTTTTCATAGAAGGCTATGGCCGCTGCCAGATCGCGGACACCGAGCGTGATCATGCTGATTCTTGGCTTCATGGCTGGTTGCCCGTTTACTGCGCGTAACAGTGGGTTAATGCGCAGTGCAGTCACCCCGAAACTATGCGCGAATTGTTCGTCTTATCAAAACTCTAACGCAATGAAATAGCGGACGAAAGCTGAAAATACGGCAGGCTGCAGCAAGCCACTGCGCGGTGTATGCAGGATGGCAGAACGGTTGGGGGGTGTACGTCTACTGGCAGATCGGCCGATTCCTGACGTTGCGCGCGGTCGTGGCCGGGCACTGGCGGACTTAATCTGCCTCTTCCGCGATGCCGACTTTGCGTAGCAAGCCGCGAAACTGTGCGTTTTGCCGGCGGATCAGGGCCAGGTGGCTGTCGATGTCGTCAAATGCGGCCTGATAGATCAGATACGCATCCGCCGGGTCCTTCGTTTTCATGTCTTCGATCTCCTGCAGCAGCCGCGGCAGCATCTTGAATAGGGTGTCGATGCTCATCGCCAGCCAGTAGTCGTTGGCGATCCATTTGTCGGTCAGTTCGGCCAGGCGGGCGAAGGTGCGTTTGAGCAGTGGGTAGCCGGTCTTGGCTTCGCGCATGCAGACCAGGTGTTCGTAGTCGTCGTAGGCATCGACGGTGAGGGTACGGGCCTTGCTGATTTGTCGCAGGTAGGTGCCCCGGTAGCTTGTGATCACCGCGTCGAAGCCGCTATTGAAGGTGGCTTCGCTGTCCAGGGTCATGAACGGTTGCAGGGTGTCGGTCACCACGGCGTAGGTGTCGGCCATGCGCGCCATCAGGGTGTTGAACAGGGTGCTGAAGGGCCCTGGGCCGATCTCACCGTTGATGGTGCGGGTAATGGCCGCGAACTCGGTCTGGGTGGCGGCGATGTTTCCCAGTTCCTTGGTGACGACGAACTCGATACCCATGGGGCGGACTCCCGGTCAGGTCAGGTCCTGGATCTCGGCGACGCAGGTGTCGTCCTTGACCAGATGCAGGGCGTGATCGAAGTGCATGCGGTCATCGAACAGCACGCTCTTTGCCAGGATGTCGCCTTGGGTGTCCTTGATGACGAAGAAGGTTTCTCCAGCCGGCACCTTGCCGGCGGCGATCTGGTTGGCGGTCAGGGTGCCCACCTTGACGTCCTTGATGGCCTGCATGGCCTGGTCCTTGGCGTCGTAGTCGCCACTCATCAGCACCAGCTCGCCGGCGCTGTCCACCAGGTGGAAGTAATATTGCTGCTGGTCGTTTTGCCTGAGTTGAAAGTTGGCTGGCATGGATCTAACCGTGGCTGTTTTCGAAGGTCCCGCAGTACGTGCTGCAAGGCGCATACCAGGGCGGGCGGCGCGCTGGCGCGGGCCTGGGCAGGTGAAAAGGAGGTACGAATGTCGCAGCGCTGACAAGCGGGGCGTCATGACTGTCGTATATCCGACCACCAATCAGGTGCGCGTGAGGTGGACGTGGCGGAAGGTCAGGTTGACGCGCCGCGCGCGTACCGCCGGCTCCGCCGGCACCCGATGCAGCCAGTTCCGTTGAAAGGATGGCTGCATCAGCAGCAGGTCGCCATTGTGCAAGGCGACGTGGCGGGACGCGCCGCCTGCCTTGGGGCGGTAGTCCAGGCGACGGGTAGTGCCCAGGCTGAGGGAGGCGATCACCGGCGCGTCGCCCAGCTCGGGCTCGTCATCGGCGTGCCAGGTCACGTGATCGTCGCCGTCACGGTAGTAGGTGAGCAACACCGCGTTGAAGGGATGGCCTGCGATGGCTTCGATATCGCGGCGGATCGCCAGCACCGGGTCGATCCATGGCTGATGCCGCAGCAGGTTGTTGGCATAGCGGTAGTGCACGCCCGCGTCGGCGTACCAGGCCTGCACCCGGGGCACGTCGAAGCGACGGCCATAGGCCAGGTAGTCGTGTTGCCAGTCGACCGCGGTCAACAGGGTCTGCAGCAGGGCGCCGCACTGATCGCTGCGGTAGGGACTTTCCAGTGGTTGGAGCAGCGCCGGGTCGGGCGTCCGGGCCGGCGGGGCCTGGACTGGCGCGGCTGGGGCTGGCTGCTGACGGCGAGCCCCCATGGATCAGGGTCGCTTGCCGGGGCACTGGTTGTCATCGCGGATGCCGGGCGGTCGCCGCAGCTTGGCGGCCACCCCAGCGCGCAGCGGTTGCGCGTTGCCGCCATGGCGCCGCCACTGCACCTCGGCCAGGATGGACAGGGCGATCTCGGCCGAAGCGCGCCCGCCCAGGTCCAGGCCGGCGGGGGCTGACAAGCGCTGGCTATCCAACGGCACGTGGCTCAGCGCGGTAGCCTGCTCGATAACCGACACACTGCGCCGCGCCGAGGCGATCAGATAGACGTGGGCCGCGCCCTGCTGCAACAGGGTAGCGACGGACAAGGGGTCGGCCGCGTGCCCGCGGGCGATCACCGCATGGGTGCTCGGTGTTAGTGGCCAGGGGTCGTCCGTGTAGATCCGTCCGTGCAGGCGGACGCCGGCGGGCCAGTCGGCGGCGTCCAGGTCCGGCTCGCAGACCGCGACCGGCAACTCGGCGGCGTCCGCCAGCTGGGCCAGCTTGCGTGCGATCTCGCCCTTGCCCAGGATCAGTAGCTCGACGTTGGACACCGTGCGATCGGCTCAGGCAGCGTGCTCGGCGTCGTCGTCCTTGTCCGCCTTGCCGTCGTAGAACTTGAGCCGCTGCTCGTGGGATACGCCGAGGATCTTGGCCAACCAGGGTGGCGGTGTGCCCGCCATGGCGTTCTGTACCTCGGCCAGAACCTCGATGGCCTTGCCGCCTTCGATCTTTTTCATCGGCCAGATCTCGGCACGGTTCACCTTGGCCGCCGCCGGTCCGCCGATGGATACCACGTACATCACCTGGCAGTCCTTGATCAGACCGACGCGGAAGCCGTTCTTGTCCTCGGCATAGTCCGCTTCCAGGGCGGAACGCAGGTCGACCAGCCGGATGTCGTCGGCGGATACCTGATAGATCAGGTAACGCAGACAGGAACCGAAGTGTCCGTCCAGGTTGTCGGCACTGTTCGACGCGACGGCGACTCGGATCGAGCCGGGCATGTCGCCATCGGCGTAGGGCGCGGGCGTCGGTAGGTTGTCGTCCTCGGCGGTCTCCCCCCACAGCACCCGAACCGCCAGTTTGATGGGTTCGAGCCCGGTGCGACCGCCGAAGTCCTCGCCGTCTTCCTCGCCGTCCAGGCTGCCGATGCCGGTCTTCAGGTCGGTGACCGTGATGCGCGCCAGCTTGTCCAGGTCCAGCGGCGGGCCCAGACGTTCGTTGAGCACGTCGATCAGGGTGCCCAGGTCCACGTCCGGCAAGGTGCGTGCCGCCAGGGCGATACGCAGTGCGGTGTCACGATCGATATTGGCGATGCTCATGGCTACCTCACAGGCTGAGTTGCACCAGGCCGCCTTGGCCGGCTTGTTCGGTCGGCGTCTTGGCCTTGACGGATAGCGCGTGCAGCGCGCCGCTACGGATGTCGTCCTTGAACAGCGCCAGGATCGGTTTTTGCCGCTGCAGGGTGTTCTGACCGGTGAAGCTGTCACTGATTACGTACAGTTCGAAGCTGCAATCCTCGCCGGCGATGTCGATGACCGCGTCCGGGATCAGCGCGCGCACCCGCGCGACGATGTCTTGTTCGTTCATCTGCGGGTTCCTCAGGCGGTGGCGCCTTCCAGCATGGGGACCAGTTCACCGCTGGCGTACATGGCTTCGACGATGTCGCTGCCGCCGATGATCTCGCCTTGAATGAACAGTTGCGGGAAAGTGGGAAAGTCCGAGACCTCGGGCAGGGCCTCCATGATCAGCGGCGAGGCGAGCACGTCGACGTAAGCGAAGTCGATTCCGATGGTTTTCATCACCGTGGCGGCCTTGGCGGAAAAGCCGCAGCGGGGCTCTTCCGGGGTGCCCTTCATATAGAGGATGACCGGGTGGTCGCTCAGCTGTTGGCGGATCTTGTTGGTGGTCTTCATGGCTTGGCTCTCGGTTCGAAATGGGTCGTCGGGTTGTGGTCGGGGCTACCCGGCCCGGCGCATCAAGGGCTTGAGGTAGCGCAGCACCGGCAGGGTGGAGGCGCTGTCCAGGGCATGCACCCCGTCATGGGTTTGCACGGACAAGTCGGCACCGGCCGCCACCAGGATTTGCAGCACGTCGAGCTTGCCGGTGGAGGCCGCGTAGATGGCGCAGGTGACGCCGTTGACGTTGCGATTGTCCAGGTCGCTGCCGTGATCGATGAGGGTTTGCACCAGCGCCCGATCACCGTGTACGCAGGCGAACCACAGCGCGTGGTGCTCATCGTCGTTGACCTGCTTGGGGTCCGCGCCGGCGGCCAATAGGGCGCTGACCAGCGTGTCCTTGCCCTGCAGCGCGGCGAGCATCAGCGGCGACATGCCCATGTCGATACGGCTGTTCATGTCGTTGGGATCGAAGCCGTGGGATACCAGCCAGTTACGCTGTTCGACGCTGAAGCCGGTGCTGCGCGGCCGGTTTTCCCAGGCCGCCCATCCGCCGATCAGGTTGTACACCTCGGTGAGCCCCAGTCCGGTCAGCAATTGGCACAGGTCACGACTGCTGTTGCCCTGGTAGCAGTACACCAGGACCGGGGGGTTGCTTCGACGCCGCCTTACCAGGCCATTGATCACGCTGTCGCTGGCGGGCTGGGCACCCGGGAGCATGCCCTGGGCACGGGCGGCCGGGTCGCGGGTGTCGATCACCACCAGGTCTTCCCGGTGTAGCAGTTCGTCGATTTCCGCGCTGTGTATGTCCTGATAGCTCAAGCGGTCCCCCATGACATGATGCTGCGACGCAGCCCTCAGAAGGAGGCCAGCAATCTTTGTTCCACTTGGTCAAACACAGGGCCAGGTGCCTGTTGTACAAGGGACATCGCGTCAGGGGTCGGCCGGGCGAGCCTGTCGCTTTTCAGACAATCACGGTGCCAGGGATGTGGCTTGTCGGTCGCTGTCAGGGGGTTTCCGCCTGGATGAGCAACTGGTGCATCTCGATGCCACCTTCGCCGGCAAAGGCATCCTTGGGCATGGGGTCGCTGTGCGCGGTGCGGAAGTCGTCCGATCCGACCCAGGCTTCAAAGGCCGCCTTGTCCTGCCAGGTGGTCTGCACCACGTAAGGGGTATCGGCCATGTCGGGGCGTAATACCTGCATGCGTACGAAACCGGGTTGTTTGTCGATCTGCCCGGCACGATTGCGGAACCGTTCCTCGAACATGTCCCGGTAGTCCGCGGCGACGGGAATGCGGTTGGTGACGATGTACATGCTGTCCTCCGAAAGTGCGGGCGACTCAGTCGACCAGTTGGGGATAGGGGCGTTGTTGGCGAATGCGGCCGTCATGGACGGCCTTGCCGACGGTGAATTGATACAGCACCTGATAGCGTTGGTCCTGCAAACCGAACAAGTCGTGCAGGGCGTCGTCGAAAAAGCAGCCGATACCGGTGCCCTGCAGATCGCAGGCCTCGGCACCCAGATACAAGGCCTGACCCAGCAGACCGGCTTCGCGCATCAAGGTTCGATAACCCCAGGGGCCTATTGCCAGTCCGCGCTCGAACTCGCTCAGCATGGCCAGGCTGAATGCACCGTCACCGGCGATCGCTTGCTGGCACGCCAGGCGGGCGGCACTCCGGCGGGCATCGGCACCGACCAGATGAAACAGTGGCAGATGATCCGGGCACTCGGGCACCGGCTGCCATTGGAAGGCGTCGCGCATGGCGATTTGCAGTTCGCTGGCGATATCGGGTCGGCGGGGCAGAACATACACGCCCTTCGGCAAGCCGGCGACACGGTGGACAAACAGCACCAGGTGCAGCGAGGCGCGGGCGGGGCGTTCCGCCCAGGGCGGCAGGCCCGGCCGGGGCAGGGCATGGTCGAGCAGACGGAAGAAGTCGTCCTTGTCCAATGCCGCACCGCCGTCGTAGGCCTGCGCACTGCGACGCCGGCGGATCAGGATGGGCGCCGGTAGATCGCAGCGGTACGGCGTCGGCGCGGGCAGGGGCGTGGCCGGGTCGATGATCAGCGCGGTGCGGGGTTTTTCCGCGCTGCGCACGGCCTCATCGATGAGCGGCCAGCGATAATGGTGACGGGTCGACAGCCGGTTTGCCTTGCCGTACCAGGACAAGGCCTTGAGCCTGATTGCCAGGTCCTGCGGCAGCACGTAGGCCGCGGCGGGTGGGGTATCGACCGGCGAGACCAGGCACAGCAGCTCGGGGTATTCGGGTTCGTCGGCTTCAAACTCCGCAGTGCGATCCAGCCCGAGCAGGGCCGCCACTTCGGCGTCGGCCAGATGGGCCAGGCCGGTCACCCGCCAGCCCAGCAGGGCGGCGGCATAGCGTATCGACCCCAGGGCATGTCCCAGGTCGAGCTGGCAGTAGCGCCAGGCGCGTTCGCCGTACTTCCAGGCTTCCCGCCAGGGGACGCTGGACAAGCCGAGCAGAAAACCGTCCCGCGGCAATTCACCGAACAGGGCGTCGGCCAGTGCGGCCGGGTAGCGGCATCGACGGCCCAACTGATGATCCTGTGGACGATAGTGGTACAGGCCGGCAGGCAGTTCGGCGCGGTCAGGCAGCGCCAGATAGGCCTCGGTGGGATGCAGGTTGCCGCTGGACGGGTTGCAGCGCACCGGCCAGCGGGCGGCGCCCTGTTGTTTCCAACTGGAGATTGCCAGGGCGCAGGACAGCAGGGCGCCCAGGCTGTCCCGACCGAGCGGTGCGCTGGGCACTGGCCGCCCGGCGGCCAGATTGGCGAAGCGCACGCCGGATTCCGTTAGTGGCAGTTGTACACAAGGGTGCTGACCGTAGTCGCGGAACGGATCCGGTTGGTCGTCCCAGTCGAGGGTGTCCGGCCCTTTGGCATAGCCGTCCAGGTGATGCTTGGTGCGGCGGTGGTAGTCGTGCATCGACAAGCGGGCTGAGCGGGCCGGGTGGATTGCTGCGGTCATGAATAGGCTCTGTGGCAGGTACGACAAGTGACGGGGGATAGCCGACACAGGTCGGGTTACACCGGGTCGACGCCCGGCGTAACGTACTGTTTGGTGGATGTCGGCAAGGCGCCGCCCTGACTGGCGCGGCCCTTGCTTCGCTTGCGGGGATGCAAAGCAAGGGCCGCGCCAAGATGACTGAGCACACCGAACCCCGCCTGATCATGTTCCACAAGCAAAAGACCAGTGCCAGGACCCGTTTTCTCTGGCTGGATAGTGGCACGGTGTGCGGATTCGCCCCGATTCCCCGGCTGTCTCAACTACTGGATTCGGTGACCGGGAACGACAAGGTGCTGCCCCACCCGGGGGCCATTGTCCACCGAGCCGAGGCCCGACTCGGGTTGCCCAGCGGCAGCCTGGAGGCGATGGGGGACTTTCACGCCCAGGTCGATGTGCCCGGCGGGCCGCTGTCGGTGTTCCTGGCCGGTTTCACCACCGAGGACCCGCCGTTCGCCGCGGCGGAACAGGTGGGCGGGCGCTTCATCGATCTGCCGGACGCGCGCCAGTTGCCGCCGGCCGAGCTGCAATTGCTGCGTCTGGCTTACGAGTATCTGCTCGGTGGCTGAGCCTGTTGCAAAGCCGACAAATACCAAGCTGAAGCCGGGCTTTGTGGGTGGCAAGTGTGACAAATCGGGCCTTCGGCGCCCGTGTACCAAGGCGGTCCCAGGCCGTGGCATACCGCTTGCAGCACCCCCCGCATATCGTGCTGGACAGGTGTGGAGCTTGGTATGAAACGGTCCGCTTGGCTGCGTCGGTGCTGGTTGTCGTTGGGGCTCCTGGTCGCATGGCCGGTGGCGGCGGAGCCGTTACGCATCGCGGTGGCGAGCAATTTTCTTGCGCCGGCCAAATCCTTGGCCGCGCGCTACAGCGCCCAGACTGGGCAGCAGGTGAGCGTCAGTTCGGGTTCCACCGGCAAACTGTATGCGCAGATCGTCAACGGGGCGCCTTACGATCTGTTTCTTGCCGCGAACGCGCGGGAACCGGCGCGCCTGGAAGCGCAGGGGCTGACGGTGCCGGGGTCGCGCTTTACCTATGCGCTGGGTCGGTTGGTGCTGTGGAGTGCCGACCCGAACCGATTTGCCGACACCCCGGGCGACGCTTGGCTACGAAACCGGCTTGAAGGGCGGGTTGCGGTCGCCAATCCCAACACCGCGCCTTATGGCGCGGCGGCGATTCAGGTGCTGGATGCATTGGGCGTGGATTACCACCGGCCGGGACGCCTGGTGACGGCGGAAAATGTTGGGCAGACCTACCAGTTCGTCGCCACCGGCAACGTCAGCGCCGGTTTTGTCGCCTTGTCCCAAGTGCTGGCCAAGCCGGGCGGTAGCTACTGGGTGGTGCCGGCCAGCGACCATGATCCCATCGCTCAACAGGCGGTGTGGCTCAAGCGCGCACGGCACAACCGGGCCGCGGCGGATTTCGTCCGCTGGCTGCGCAGTCGTTCCAGTGCGGCTTTGATCGCCGGGTTTGGCTATGGCGCGGAGGCGGAACATGGCAGTTGATGCCTGGCATACCGCGGTGCTGACCGTCCAACTGGCGGCCGTAACGGTGCTGTTGCTGCTGCTCGTGGGGACACCGCTGGCCTGGTGGCTGGCCACCACTCGGCGGCGATGGAAGGTGCCGGTGGAGGCGGTGACGGCACTGCCCTTGGTGTTGCCGCCGACGGTATTGGGCTTTTATCTACTGTTGTTTCTTGGCCCCAAAGGCCCGGCCGGTGAACTCAGTATCCGTTGGTTCGGTTCGCCCTTGACCTTTACCTTTTCCGGCCTGGTCATTGCGTCGTGCGTGTATTCGTTACCGTTCGTGGTGCAACCGTTGCAAGCCGCCTTCGAAGGGATCGACAAGCGTGCGGTGGAGGCGGCCTGGAGCCTTGGGGCGTCCCGGGTGCGAACCTTCGTACAGGTGATCGTGCCCCAGGCGCGCCGTGGTTTCGTTACCGCATTGGTCCTGGGCTTTGCCCATACCCTGGGCGAATTCGGCGTGGTGTTGATGGTCGGGGGCAACATCCCCGGCGAGACCCAGGTGTTGTCCATCGCCATCTACGAACGGGTGGAAATGCTCGATTACGCCGGGGCGCATGGCCTGTCGCTGGCGTTGTTGCTGTTCTCGTTTCTAGTGCTGTCGCTGGTCTACCTGACCAACCGGCGTTGGAGCATGGGGGCACACGGCGGATGAGTGACGATCGGATCGATATCACATTGCGCCGTCGGGCCTTTGAGCTGAACGTCGCCATCGCCCTGCCGGCCCGGGGCGTGGTGGCCTTGCTCGGTCCGTCGGGCAGCGGCAAGAGCACGCTGCTGCGCGCCGTGGCAGGGATAGAGAGCGCAGCCACCGGACGTATACGGGTGGCGGATCGGGACTGGCTCGATACGCGGTCCGGCATCGATCTGGCACCGCAAAAACGCCGTGTCGGGATGGTGTTCCAGGACTATGCCCTGTTTGAACACATGACGGTGGCGGCGAATGTCGGCTTTGGCGTTCCGCGCCGTCGACGTGCCCAGGTGGTCGCCCGCCTGACTGAAACCTTCAGGTTGCAAGGGTTGGCTGATCGCCGCCCGAGCCAGCTGTCCGGCGGGCAGCGCCAGCGCGTCGCCCTGGCACGGGCACTGGCGCCAGACCCTGACATGCTGCTGCTGGACGAACCCCTGTCAGCGGTGGACGTTCACCTGCGCGAACGCCTGCGGGTCGAATTGCAGGGGCTGTTCCAGACCCTGGACACGCCGACCCTGCTGGTCAGCCATGATCTGGAAGAAGCACGACAACTGGCCGATTACGTGGGCGTTCTGGTCGACGGCCGTATACAACGGTACGGCACCACGCGCGAGGTATTCGACCACCCGGGCACCGTCGCGGCGGCACAGGTGCTCGGCTGGCGCAACCTGCTGCCGGTGCGGGGCTGGAGCAACCGCGCCGTGACCGGTAGTTGGGGACGCATCCGGTTGCTGCACGATGCGTCGTTGCATACCGCCATGCTCGGCATTCGCCCCGAGAAGGTCAGCATCCTGCCCGCCGGCGAGGGTGACCTCGACGCCACGGTGGTACGCATTGCCGACAAGGGCGCCATCCATGAAGTGCATTGTTGTTTGGTGGATGGCACGCCTTTCTACGTCCAGCGGCTGTGGAGCGATCCGCTACCACGGCCCGGGTCCCCGGTGGGCCTTGGCCTGCCGCTGCAACATCTGGTCCCCCTGGTGGATGGCGATGGCATGGTGCCGACGCAACTGCACCGGTTGGGCCGCACATTGTTCGGAGGAGTCCAATCATGTCCATCAGCCGTCGCGGTTTCCTAGCCTCGTGCCTTACCGCGGGTGCCGTCGCCTTGACCGGGTGTGGCTCCGGCGAACAGGTACACCGGGAACGCTGGTATCTGTTCGGAACCTTGTTGGATGTGAGCCTGCCGCATCGGCTTGGTCAGGACCTGCAACCGGCCCTCAATGCCTTGCTGTCGCAGCTACAAGCGGCGCATCACGACTGGCATGCCTGGAAGCCGGGAGAGTTGCTGCGGGTGAATCAGGCCATTGCACGGGGTCAAGCGATTGCCGTCGATGGGACTTTGGCTGCCTTGTTGCAGGCCACGCAGGAGCTGCACGTGCGTTCCGCCGGTGCATTCAATCCGGCTATTGGCGCGGTGGTCGGGCTGTGGGGTTTTCATGACGACCAGTTACCCAAGGGCGCACCACCGCGCGCACAGCAGATCGAACGTCTGCTCAGTGAGCGCCCCAGCCCCGAGGATGTGACCATTACGGACGGCGTGCTTCGCAGCCGTAATCCACAGGTCCAGTTTGATCTCGGCGGATACGGCAAGGGTTACGCATTGCAGCTCGGCATGGACCTGTTGGCGGCGCACGGCGTGACCGACGCGGTGATCAATGCCGGTGGCGACCTGTGCACGGCCGGCAACAAGGCGGGGCGCCCCTGGCGTATCGCCATTCGCCACCCGCAAGGGCCCGGTGCGCTCGCCTGGCTGGAGACCGACGGTAACGAGGCGGTGTTCACCTCGGGCAATTACGAACGCTATCGGGAGGACGCCGCCGGCCGGCATTACGCGCATATCCTGGATCCGCGTAACGGGATGCCGATACAGGACATCGTGTCAGCCACCGTGGTCCATCGACACGGCGCCTTGGCCGACGCGGCTGCCACGGCGCTGGCCGTCGCCGGCCCACGGGACTGGCACGCCACGGCAACCGCCATGGGTGTACAGCAAGCCATGGTGGTCGATCGTCAGGGCAGGGTGCAGGTCACCCGGGCGCTCGCCGAGCGCTTGTATCTGGACGACGCGGTGTTGCGTCGTACCGTGATCGTGTGAGGCGGCTGTCATGAATCCCTGGGCGTTGAACAAACACGAGTCCGTCAAGCTGATGGTGCTGCTGTTGCAGCAGCGGCTGGGCGATCATGCACTGGATCTGTCTCCGCATCAGGGGCTGGGTACCCAGGCGATCCGGCTGGCCAGTGCCACCGAGCCAAGTTTGACCGCCTATCTGTTCAGCTATGGCCAGGCGGACGGTCGCTATGGCGTGCATCTGGAATATCCTCAGACGGACGGCCCGGATATCGGCAGCAGTCAGGACGTATACGAGAACCTCTCGGTGGACGTGCTCGCGGACATGCTGAGGGTGCACTTCGGTGTGCCGGCGCAGGCGACTTGCGCGGGTGCGGCGTGATGTCGGCGCATGCGGATGAACAGACGGTGACCGGAGACGCTGCGCTGGTGCGTCGACACTTTGCCTCCTACACCGGTGTGCGTCTGCCATTGAAACTGATCACACCGCTGGACGATGCCGAGCTGGAGCGGCGTATCACCTTCTTCCGTGGCTACTTCGATGCCTGCGACCAACTGGTAACCATCGAGAAGGTGGTGTACGGCGAGATCGAGTTCACCCATCACTACGCCTATCACGATGACGGACGTATCAAACGCGCCGCGCTCCATCAGGACGATGAGGAGCCGCGGATCCTGAGCTTCGACTAGCGCCGTCCGGACCCGTGACCATGAAACTGCATATCGCACGTCCCTATGTCAGCGCCTTGATGGCAGCGTTCCCGGAGCTTACACACCTGGGTGACCAACTGCGCTTCGGCAATCATGCCGAAGTCGGTTTTGCCCAGCTGCCCCAGCCGGCGCTGGCGCATCTCCATACCCTGTATGAACAGGCCGGCAGTGATATGGACGGTCATGCGGCACAGGTCGCCACCTTGCGTCAGGCCATGAACGATGACGGTGAACGCTTCGGTGCCGATGATCTGGAACGACTGCTGCCGATGCTGGCGGAGTATCTGGTGCACGGCGGTATCCGCGGCTGGTTGTTCCGTGCCACCCGGACGGCCAAGCCGATTGCCTACGTGATCACTCGGCTGGATTACACACCGCCGGGTGAGGAAGAGGCCGGACGTATTCTGGTAGAACTGAAGGCAAACGCGCGCGGCAAGATCAAGGTGGAAACCGTCACCATCCGCACTCGCGACATCGTCGGACGGTCGATCGGCGAGGTGTTGGCGCACAAGGGCTACCTGAAGGAGACCGCGGCGCTGATCGCGGCCTATGACGAATCGGCGGAACGCTATTTTGCCTGGCGTGCGGACTATGGCCGCCAGTTCGGCGCATTGGGTACTGGCTACTACGCCGAAGATCCTACGGCCAGCCATCGTAATACCGATTGGTCACGCAAGCGTCAGGTGGTGTTGTCCACCACCGGCAGTCCGGCGCGACTGGTCAACGACGAGAACATCCTCAAGGAGCGGGTGACCGGCTTTGAAGGGTCCGGCGACATCCTGGCCGGCTATCTGCGTAAGGCGGGCCGGAGCACCCGTTATGACGACCAGGTCGAGTCGCAGATGGAGTCCTCGCGCGACGCCATCCCCAAGGGCATGTTCACCGAGCTGCCGGTGCACGGCTATGTGCTGATGTTCCATCTGGAACTGCACCATCATTTGTGGGTGCATGTGGACGACATGCAGCCCTACGTCTACCAGCCCGAGCTGAAGGACAAGCTGGTGCTGCCGCCCGAGCACACCGACCTGATCGACATCCTCACCGCCGAGATGGATGTGCTGATGGACGACATCGTGGCCGGCAAGTCTGGTGGCACCACGGTGCTGTGCGCCGGCCCCCCGGGCGTGGGCAAGACCCTGACCGCCGAGGTGTACGCGGAGATCATCGGTCGGCCGCTGTACCGGGTGCACTCGGGCCAGCTGGGGTTGAACGTGGCGGAGATGGAAAAGGCCTTGAAGGAGACCCTGACCCGCGCGCAGCGCTGGGGCGCGGTGATGCTGATCGACGAGGCCGATGTCTACATTAAGCGGCGTGACGACGACATCGCCGCAAACGCCGTGGTGGGCGTGTTCCTACGGGTGCTCGAATATTTCAACGGGCTGTTATTCCTCACCACCAACCGGGTGGACGACATCGACGAGGCCATCGTGTCCCGCTGCATCGCCATGATCCGTTATCACCCGCCGGACGCCGACGATCGCCGCCGCATCTGGCAGGTGATGACCGCGCAGTTCGGTTTGAATGTGACGCCGACGCTGCTCGATGAACTGGTGACGCGCTTCCCCGATGCCAGCGGACGGGACATCAAAGGTCTGGCGAAGTTGGTGGCGAAGTTCTGCAGCCACAAGGGCCTGCCCGCCGACCTGGACGCCTTCGCCCGCTGCTGCGTGTTCCGCGGGATGGACATGCAGTCCCCCCATGCCGACAACCCAGAGGACAAGCCATGGTCGATGTCACCTTCAACGGCATGACACTGGAATTCGACGTTATCGCCTTCAAGATGGATCCCGCCCTCAAAGCGGAGGTGCAGACCGCTATGCCCGCTGCCTCCGAGCAGGCGCTGCTGGACGCCTACATGGCAGCGCACCGCGAACGTTTCGGTAAGGACTTTCTGCAGGGGTAGAACATGAACATGCGACTGGAACGATGGCAACTGCATCCGGCAGCCGAATGGGCCGTGGCCGCCGCCTTCAGCCCGATGGAAGTGGACTGCACCACCGCCGTGGTGCTCAAGATTATGGACGACAAGTGCAAGATGCTGCCGGGTGAGAAAGTGGCGGTGCAGGCGGTATACGACATTGTGCGTTACTTACCTGCCAGCTTGTTCGGCAAGGAGGTGCACCGGGTCATCGACCAGGCCAGACGTGTCTCGGTGGATGCCGTCGCCGACCAGATCCACCACTTGCGGGTGGACGCCGAGGCGCGCATCCCCAAGCCGGTGATGAAGGCGTACAAGGCCAAGCTACGCGACGGGCTGTTCGGCTGATGGCATGTTGATGCAATTCCACATGACTCCCGGTTCGTGCAGCACCGGTATTCACATCCTGTTGCAGGAATTGGATCTGTTGTTCGAGGTGCGTCTGGTCAACCTGCCGTGGGGCGACCACCGGGGCGAAGATTTCCTGACCATCAACCCCAAGGGCGCCATTCCGGTGCTGGTGCTTGAAGACGGCACTGCGCTGACCGAGTTCCAGGCGATTGCCTGGTGGCTGGCGCGGGCGCACCCGAAGGCCGGGTTGGTTCCGGATGACCCGCTGGGACAGGCACGGGTGCTTGAGCTGATGGACTATGTGGTGGGCACGGTGCACATGCAGGGCTTCGCCCGGCTGTTCACCACCGAATGCTTCCTGCCCGACGGCGGCGACCCCGAGGCGGTCAAGCAACAGGGCAGGGCGCTGATCGCCGAGGCCTTCGACGTCATCGACCGGCGCCTGCATGACAGCGGTTATGTGCTGTCGACCTTCAGCATCGCCGACGTCGCCTTGTTCTACGTGACGTTCTGGGCGGTGCACCTTGGTTTACCGCTGCCATCCCGTTGCGAACGTCACTACCGGCTGATGCTCGACCGGCCCGCAGTGGCGCAGATCCTGATGGAGGAGGGATACGGGCGACACCTGCAGGCGGTCGCGGGATGATGAGGCGATGCCGCGCAGCAGCGCTCAACGAAAAAGGGCCTGGCGTGGTGCCAGGCCCTTTTCAAGATTGGTGGGCGCGACAGGGATTGAACCTGTGACCCCTGCCGTGTGAAGGCAGTGCTCTCCCGCTGAGCTACGCGCCCGCTTTCATGCGAAGGCTGGCGATTCTAGGCGGCTGGCACCTGGGCGTCAATCCCGGGCCGGAAGGTTCTTCGTCCGGCCGGCAATTTTGCTAGAATCCGGCGTCTTTCCCTTCACCTGGTAAGTTGCCCCGGCCCATGAGCGTTCGTACCCGTTTTGCCCCCAGTCCCACCGGCTATCTGCACGTGGGTGGCGCCCGCACGGCGCTGTTTTCCTGGTTGTACGCGCGCAAGCACGGCGGCAGATTCGTGCTGCGCATCGAAGACACCGATCTGGAGCGATCCACGCAGGAATCGGTGAATGCGATCCTGGAGGGCATGACCTGGCTGGGATTGGAATACGACGAGGGGCCGTTCTATCAGACCGAGCGCTTCGACCGCTACAACGCGGTAATCGACCAATTGCTGGCCAAGGATCTGGCTTACCGCTGCGACTGCTCCAAAGAGCGTCTGGACAAGCTGCGTGAAGATCAGATGGCCGCCAAGCAGAAACCCCGTTACGACGGCTGTTGCCGCAACAAGACCGTGAGCGCTGAGGTGCCGCACGTGATCCGCTTTCGCAATCCCAGCGATGGCGAGGTGGTGGTCGACGATCTGGTGCGCGGCAAGGTGGTGGTGGCGAATGCCGAGTTGGACGACTTGATCATTCGCCGCACCGACGGCTCGCCGACCTATAACCTGACGGTTGTGGTGGACGATGCGGACATGCAGATCACTCATGTGATTCGTGGCGACGATCACCTGAACAACACGCCGCGACAGATCAACATGCTCAAGGCCCTGGAGCTGCCGGTGCCAAAGTATGCGCACCTGCCGATGATCCTGGGGGACGACGGCGCGCGGCTGTCCAAGCGACATGGGGCCGTCAGCGTCATGCAATACCTGCGCGACGGCTACCTGCCCGAGGCGTTGCTCAATTATCTGGTGCGTCTGGGTTGGTCCCACGGCGATCAGGAGGTGTTCAGCCTGGACGAGATGATCGAACTGTTCGACCTGGAGGGCGTGAACAAGGCGCCGTCGGCCTTCAATACCGACAAACTGCGGTGGTTGAACGCCCATTACATCAAGAGCAGCGACCCGCTGCGCATTGCGCATCTGTTGTCGTCTCATCTTGGGGACCTGGGTATCGATCCGACCGATGGGCCCGAACTGGCGGATGTGATCGTCGCCCAGCGTGAGCGCGCCGCCACTTTGGTCGAACTGGCACAGATCAGTGCGTTCTATTACAAGGACTTCGACAGCTATCCGGACAAGGCCGCCGCCAAGGCCTTCAAGCCGGCCGCCATCGAGGTGTTGCAGACCGCCAGGCGGGCCTTCGCCGAGGTGGCCGAGTGGCAACGCGCATCGATCCACGAGGCCATGGAGGCGACGGTCGCTGTGCTGGGCATCGGTTTCGGTAAACTTGGCCAGCCGTTGCGGCTGGCGGTGACCGGCGGGAATCCATCGCCTGATCTGGATCTGACCCTGGAACTGGTCGGGCGCGAGGCCAGCCTGCGTCGTATCGATCGCGCCATCGCGTATATTCAGGACCTGGGCTGAAGCGCCCTGCGGACCCTGGTCTTTTGTCACCCGTCGTCACAAGGAGCCGGCCCGAACGGCACGCCCCACCATGAGCGATAACAAAACCACGCCCAGCAATTTCATCCGCCAGATCGTCAAGGACGACCTGGCCAGCGGCAAGCACAGCCGTATTCAGACCCGCTTCCCGCCGGAGCCGAACGGTTATCTGCACCTGGGTCACGCCAAGTCCATCGTGCTGAACTTCGGTCTGGCACAGGAGTTTGACGGCCGCTGCAACCTGCGTTTCGACGATACCAATCCTGGCAAGGAGGACGTCGAGTTTGTCGAGTCCATCCAGAACGACGTCAAGTGGTTGGGTTATCACTGGGATCAGTTGTTTTTTGCCTCGGACTATTTCGAGCAGCTCTACGGCTATGCCGAGGAATTGATCGGCAAGGGGCTTGCCTATGTCTGCGAACTGAACGCCGAGCAGACCCGCGAGTACCGCGGCACCCTGACCGAGCCGGGCAAGCCCAGCCCGTACCGGGATCGTAGCGTGGACGAAAACCTGGATCTGTTCCGGCGCATGCGTGCGGGGGAGTTCCCGGACGGCAGCAAGGTGCTGCGCGCCAAGATCGACATGGCGTCCCCCAACCTGAACATGCGCGACCCGGTGCTCTATCGGATCCGGCACGGCGTGGTGCATCACCAGACCGGTGCCGAATGGTGTCTGTACCCGATGTACGACTACACCCACCCGATCTCCGATGCGCTCGAAGGCATCACCCATTCCCTGTGTACGCTGGAATTCGAGGACCATCGCCCGCTGTACGACTGGGTGTTGGACAACATCACCATCCCGTGTCATCCCCGCCAGATCGAATTCTTGCGGCTGAATATCGAATACACGGTGTTGTCCAAACGCAAGCTGACCCAGTTGGTGGACGAAGGCCATGTCAGCGGCTGGGACGATCCGCGCATGCCCACCATTGCCGGCATGCGTCGGCGTGGTTATTCGCCGGCGGCGATGCGCGACTTCTGCACCCGGGTGGGTATCACCAAGTCCGACAGCGTGGTGGAGATGAGTCTGCTCGAAAGCGTCGTGCGCGAGGACCTGGATGCGACGGCGCCGCGTCGCATGGCGGTGCTCAACCCCTTGAAGGTGGTGATCGAGAACTATCCGGAAGGGCACATTGAAACGCTCCAGGGCCCCAATCATCCCAAACATGACGATATGGGCAGCCGACCACTGAAACTGACCCGGGAGATCTTCATCGATCGTGATGATTTCCGCCTGGAAGCCAACAAGAAATACAAACGCCTGGTGCTGGGCGGCGAGGTGCGCTTACGCAACGCCTATGTGATTCGCGCCGACGAGGTGGTGCGCGATGACAGCGGCGAGATCGTCGAACTACGCTGTTCCTATGACCCGGACACCCTGGGCGTCAATCCGGAGGGACGTAAGGTCCGTGGTGTGATCCATTGGGTGTCCGCAAGCGAGGGTATCGCCGCCGAGGTGCGCCTGTACGATCGGCTGTTTACCGACGCGGCCCCGGATGGCCACAAGGGCGAGGACTTTTTGTCCTATCTGAACCCCGAGTCCCTGGTGGCGTTGCCGCACGCCGTGGTCGAGCCGGCGCTGGCGGACGCCGTCGCGGGTGAACGGTTCCAGTTCGAGCGCGAGGGTTATTTCACGCTGGACGTTACCGCCGGCAGTGCCGACAAACCGGTCTTCAATCGTGTTGTCACGCTGCGCGATTCATGGTCCAAATCCGCCTGAGACTGATGTACAATCCCGCCCGGCCCGGGGGCGAGCCGCTGCAACGCGGGGGAACCCGCGCCCCAGGTGCGCGGTATTGGCCCCGGGTGTAAAAAAGTCGCAACTTTTTTGCATAAGGGTATAGACAAAGGCGCGGTCGTTTCTTAACATACGCGCCTCGTTCGACGGGGCCATAGCTCAGCTGGGAGAGCGCAACACTGGCAGTGTTGAGGTCGGCGGTTCGATCCCGCCTGGCTCCACCAAACAATTCGGTTCAACGGTTAAAACGTCCCGTTCGTCTAGAGGCCTAGGACATCGCCCTTTCACGGCGACGACAGGGGTTCGACTCCCCTACGGGACGCCAACAAAAACAGGCGGTCAGCTTTACGCTGACCGCCTGTTTTCTTTTGTACGATAAACTGCAAAAGGATTGAGGTTAGATAAAAAAGAATTATGAGAGCATTAGCAGTAAGTTGCTAACGCTGCGAACATATTTGCCATAATCTGCTCTAAAGAATACCGGTGTTTCGCCGTCCAACACAGCAGGGTCAGAGAAAAGGTAACTAAGCCATGACGTCGGTACGCGCTGAGTGCCACTTGCAGGTCAGCCCTGGCTTGCAACGCTTCTCAAAACAGATCGAAGGTACCTCGGAGTCAGCCTCGGTAGACTTGCTGAAAGCTGTGGACGAGACTGTCGATGCGCTCGTGCGCCAGCAGAACACGCTCCGCTCGCATATTGAGATGGCTCTGTGGTTTTTAGACCAGGTGGAGGCTCAGGAATCGAACGCCGAAATTGATGAAAGCGATGAGGCGGATGCCGCATTTCAGCGGGCTCAAGCCGCTCTGCGACACTTGATTGAAAATCTGAAGCTCAAGAAGGGTTATGCCCAAGACGACGGATGTCTCAACGGCTGCCATGAAGAGAGCGTGTTGGGTGCATACGAAGAAACAATTCAGTATGCAATGGAGCTATTCGACACCATTGAGCACCTTCGTATCGCTCTTCAAGAGCATGACGCCGATGCTTCGCCTGTATCAGTCTCTTTCGGTTCTGCAGAGGCGCTTCTGACTGAACTAGACGAAGCATGACCGTTACCGGGGCTGGCGGCCTCAAGTTCGGCTCAGTTCGATTTACAGACAAGTTCCAGAAAGATCGAAAGAAACTTGACGCATCTCTTCGGAAGCGGCTTGATGAGAAGATCAGGGATCTCTTTCAGTATCCGATTCCCCCAGGACTTAGGTTCGAAAAGCTCCAAGGGTACCGAAACCCTGACATCTACACGTTTCACGTTACAGGGAACTACAAAGTTTCCCTCACGATTAACGGGGATGTAGCTACGTTACGTCGAGTTAGAAATCACAACGACATCGATAGGCAGCCATAACCCATAGCGCGGTCCTCCTGGAGTTGCTTGAGGCCAAAACGATCCCTCGCCACCAGAACAGCAACAGCGGTGCGAGCGTAGATCCGTGCCTACACAGCTAAGCGACAAAGAGGATAATGCGATGCACAAGTTCGGCACGATACTGATCTGGCTGGGCCTGATCTTCAATGTCATCGGTTTGGGTTTCGGCTTCGGTGCCATGTTCCTGGACGCCGACCATGCAGCGGTGAACCTGTTGGGCTTGGTACCCATCGGCTTCATGGCGCTGTTGGCGGGGGTGGTGATGGTGTTGTTCGGTCGCCCGCGGGATGCGGGCGACCAGGCGAGACACCGAGAGCCCGACTGACGGCGTTGTCAGCCGGCCGGGATTCAGGGTTGAGCGGGGAGTGTGAGAACGACCAGGGTGATCGCAGCGACCAGTGCTGCGAGTTTCAGACCCTCGGCCAATAAGCGGTCCAGTTCCATGCTGGCCTCCTACGATCCGTGTGGGAGAGGGAGCATGGCACAGCGTCGCGACAATTGTGTGTCAGAAAAATCTGATTTCCTGTGCGGGATTTCTGGTTACTCGCCGAGTGGGGTGATCTTCACCAGGATGCCGTAACCGGGGTTGTCCAGATAGTGCAATTCGCCGCTACGCATTCGTCGGTGCGCCTCTTCATAGCGGCCGTTGAGTGCCAGATAGCTATAAACATGCAGGTAGCGCCCCAAACCGATCCGGATCAGACCATTTACCGGTCCGGCATCCAGCCACAGCCAGTCGTTGTTTTTTCGGGGTCCCACGGATTGGCGCCAAGCCGTATGCAGCAGCGGCCGTAAACCCTGGCGCCGCAGGGCTTCGGCTTCCGGGCGCAGTTCGAGCTGGCTAACCGGCAGCACGGTGATGCCCTTTGCGCCGAGCGAGACTGGGCCGCCTGTCGAAGCGGTCAGGGTCGCGATGGCCTGACTACGGTTTGGCGGCGCAATGCCCCGGGGTATGTATTCGCTAGCGGGATTTGCATCCCGCAGAAACAACAGCAGTTCGATCTTGTAGTTGGCGGCGCTGGCGGCCTGAACGGACAACATCAGGCTGAGCAGGGCGAACAACAGGCTGGCGCGGCGCATGGGGATTCCTTGTGAAACTGGCGTCATGTTCACTTCCGATCGAGCACCAGGTCAAGGATCTGGCTCACCTGGGCGACACGTTCCGCCGGCTCCGGCAGGTCGGCAAAGAACCTGAGCTTGTCCTGCCCGTCCATCTTGAATTCCTCCGGGCGGGTCTGGATCAGGCGAATGATGCGCATCGGATCGATCTTCGGCTCGGTATCGAACAGTATGCGGCCGCCCTGGGGGCCTGCCTCGATCTTGCGGATGCCATAAGGCTGCACGGTCAGTTTCAGCAGGGTGACATCCATCAGTGCTTGGGCGGGCTCCGGCAGCAGACCGAAGCAGTCAATCATCTCCACCTTGAGTTCGCGCAATGCCTCGGCCGTGGTGGCCGAGGCGATGCGTTTGTACTGCATCAGGCGGATGTGCACGTCCGGTAGATAGTCTTCCGGCAGGCGTGCCGGTATGCCGAGGTCGATCTCGGTGCCGTGGTCCAGGGGGCGGTCCAATTCGGGCTGCTTGCCCTCCCGAATGGCCTTCACCGCACGCTCTAGCATCTCGGTATAGAGCGTGAAGCCCACCTCGTGGATCTGCCCGCTCTGTTCGTCGCCCAGCAACTCGCCGGCACCGCGGATTTCCAGGTCGTGGGTGGCCAGGGTGAACCCGGCGCCCAGGTCTTCCAGCGACTCGATGGCTTCCAGGCGTTTTACGGCGTCGGGTGTCAGGGTCTTTGGCGGTGGCGTGATGAGATAAGCGTAGGCGCGGTGATGCGACCGACCAACCCGACCACGTAATTGGTGCAACTGGGACAAACCGAGCTTGTCCGCCCGGTCGATGATGATGGTGTTGGCACTGGGCACGTCGATGCCGGATTCGACGATGGTGGTGCACACCAATACGTTGAAGCGTTGGTGGTAGAAGTCGCGCATGATCGCTTCGAGCTCGCGTTCGCGCATTTGGCCATGCGCCACCTGGACCCGTGCACCGGGCACCAGCGCCTCGATCTTTTTCGCGGTCTTCTCGATGGTGGTCACTTCGTTGTGCAGAAAGTACACCTGGCCGCCGCGTTTGATCTCGCGTTGGCAGGCCTCGGCGATCAGCGCATCGTTCCACTGGCTGACGAAGGTCTTTACCGGGTGACGGGCCACCGGCGGCGTGGCGATGATGGATAGATCGCGGATGCCGGACATGGCCATGTTCAGGGTGCGGGGAATCGGCGTGGCGGTCAGCGTCAAGATGTCCACTTCGGCGCGCAGCGACTTAAGTCGTTCCTTGTGGCGCACCCCGAAACGGTGCTCCTCGTCGATGATCACCAGGCCCAGATTCTTGAACTTGATGTCCGACCCGAGCAGCTTGTGTGTCCCCACCACGATGTCCACGGTGCCGCCCGCCAGTCCCTTCAACACACTGCCGACCTCCTTGGCGGATCGGAAACGGGACAGGCTTTCCACCTTGATCGGCCAATCGGCAAAGCGGTCGGCGAAGTTCTGGTAGTGCTGCTGGGCGAGCAGGGTGGTGGGCACCAGCACGGCGACCTGACGGCCGCCCTGGGCGGCGACGAACGCCGCGCGCATCGCCACCTCGGTCTTGCCGAAGCCCACGTCGCCGCAGACCACGCGATCGGCGGGCTGCGGCGAGGTGAGATCGGCGACCACGGCATCGATGGCGGCCTGTTGGTCCGGGGTCTCTTCAAAAGGAAACGCGGCCGCGAACTGCTGGTAATCCGCGCCGGGGTCGTTGAAGGCGTGTCCCTGGCGGGCGGCGCGAAGTGCATAGATGTCCAGCAACTCGGCGGCGACATCGCGGACCTTTTCGGCGGCCTTGCGCCGAGCCTTTTCCCATTGGTCGCTGCCCAGACGATGGAGTGGCGCGGTGTCGTCCGACGCCCCGGTGTAACGGCTGATCAGATGCAGCGAGGACACCGGGACATAGAGCTTGTCGCCCTTGGCATATTCGAGGGTGAGGAACTCGGCGTCGACGCCGCCGATGTCCAGGGTCTGCAGCCCGAGGTAGCGGCCGACACCATGGTCCTCATGTACCACGGGTGCGCCGACATGCAGCTCCGCGAGGTTGCGTACCGCCAGCTCGCTGTCCGGCCCGGCCTTGCGTCTGCGCCGTTCCTGACGCACCCGCTCGCCGAGCAGGGCGGCTTCAGGAACGATCAACAATCCGGCGTCCGGTAGCCACAGCCCGTCTTCCATGGGCGAGGCGGTGATGGCCAGGTCGGCGTCCGAGGCAACAAAGGCGGACCAGCCCGGGATCGCGGTTGGGGTCAGGTCGAATTCCCGCAGGCTATCGCGCAACTGCTCCCGGCGGCCGGCCGTTTCGGCAACAAACAACACCCGGCCGGGGTGGCTGTCCAGAAAGTCCTGCAGCAGTCCAGCGGGACGTGTGGCGCGGGCCTGCAGGCCGAGCGGCGGCAGCGGTTTGGTATCCAGGTTGTGGAACGCGGCATGACCTTTGTCGCGGCCGTGGCATTCGGTGGTCTGGTGTGTCACGCCGGCGTAGGGCTTTAGGCGCGCCACCAATTCGTCCGGACGCAGGTACAGCTCGGCGGGCGGCAGTAGCGGTCGTTCGATGTCATGGCGCCGCTGCTCGTAGCGCTCGCCCACCTGGTCGAAGAAGGCTTGCGCCTCGTCGGGGGTGCCTGCGGGCTGTACCACCAGCAGGTCATCGGGCAGATAGTCGAACAGAGTCGCCGTGCGGTCGAAAAACAACGGCAGGTAGTATTCGATACCGCCCGGCGGATGGCCGTCGCTGATCTCCCGATAGATCAGGCTGCGCTGCGGGTCGCCCTCAAAGGCGACGCGATAAGCCTGACGGAAGCGCTTGATGGCGCCTTCGTCGAGGGGGAATTCACGGGCCGGCAGCAGACGGATACGCTCGACCTTGGCGCCCGAGCGTTGGGTTTCAGGGTCGAACACCCGTATCGAATCGATCTCATCGTCCAACAGGTCGATCCGGAAGGGCTGTTCGCTGCCCATGGGGAACAGGTCGATGAGCGACCCCCGGACCGCGAACTCGCCGTGCCCCATCACCTGGGACACGGATATGTACCCGGCAGCAACCAGGCGTTCGCGGAACGCCGCGTCGTCCAGCGTCTGTTCGACGTCTAGCACCAGGCTGTGAGCGTCGAGGTAGGCCGGCGGCACGATCCGCTGCATCAGGGTCGCGACGGGTGCGATCAGTACGCCGCGACGGAAACCCGGCAGCCGGTGCAAGGTTTCCAGACGCTGTGACACCAGCTCGGGCAAGGGTGAAAACACGTCATACGGCAGGGTTTCCCAGTCGGGAAAATGCAGCAGCGGGGTGTCCGTGTCGCCCATGAAGAAGCGAATCTGTTGTGCCAGCCGTTCCGCATGCTGGACATCGGTTGCGACCACCAACAGGGGGGTGTTCTGGCGCCGGGCGGCCTGCGCGAGGGCCAAGCCGAGCGCGGCGCCGGACGCCTTGCCCCATTGCAGGTGGACCCCCGCTGCCTGGGGCAGTGGGGCGGTCAACAGGTCGGGTTGGGTCGATGGGCTGGGCATTCCAATACGCATGGTTGCATCAAAAAAGGCGCATATTTTCGCACAGCTGTGATGCTGCTCGCAGGACTGCGGGCGTCACGGTGCCGCTTGCCGGTTGACAGGCTTCCCAAGTCATCCATACTGGTCGGTATGTTTGCCACGGAAAAGCCCCTGTGACCATTGCTTCCGTTCCGCTCCCGGCGCGCCAGCGTAAAGACCCGAAGGGCACCCGCCAGGCGGTACTGCTGGCGGCTTTCGACGAAATCCACCGGCACGGCTTCCAGGCTGCCAGTGTCGCCAACATTTTGCAGGCCACCGGCTTGACCAAAGGCGCGCTGTATCACCATTTCGCCAACAAGCAGGCGCTGGGGTACGCGGTGTTGGACGAATTGATCGCCCCGATGGTGGTTCACCGCTGGATGGCCCCGCTGCAGGTCGAGAGCGCCGACCCGATCACTGCGTTGATCGATGCGATCAGCGAAGCCGGGGCCGGTATGACCGAGGACGACCTGGCCCTGGGTTGCCCGTTGAATAATCTGGCCCAGGAAATGTCGCCGGTGGACGAAGGGTTTCGGGTACGGATCAATGCGCTGTTCGCCCAGTGGCGTGACGTCATCTCCGCCGCCCTCGGGCGGGCCAAGGGGCGCGGCCAGGTCCGCCAGGACGTGGACGAATCGGCGTCGGCCGCGTTTCTTGTCGCGGCGCTGGAAGGCTGCGTGGGCATGGCCAAGAACGCCCGTAGCCGGGAAGTCCTGGAACAGTGCGGGCAAGGCGTGCTTGCCTATCTGAACTCGCTGCGCCCATCCGAGCGCGGGCAGCAACACTGACAAGGAGACAGTCGGATGCGTGAACGATTCTTCAGCGGTGTATTGAACCGGCCGTGGCTGGTGATCGTGCTGACGCTGCTGGTGATGGCCGCCATGGCGGCGGGCCTGCCGCGGCTGTCCTTCAGTAACGATTACCGCATGTTTTTCAGCGAAGACAATCCCCAATTGTCCGCGTTCGAGTCCCTGCAGGATACCTACAGCAAGAACGACAACGTGCTGTTCGTCATCACCCCACGGGACGGCAGCGTGTTCACTCGCGGCACCCTCGACAGCCTGGTGTGGTTGACCAATGAGGCCTGGCAGACGCCGTATTCGTCGCGGGTCGACTCCATCACCAATTACCAGCACACCGAGGCGGAGGGAGACGACCTGCGGGTGGCGGACCTGGTGGAAGACCCGCAGGCCCTGAGCGATGCGGACCTCGCGCGCATCCGGGAGATCGCCACGCACGAGCCATTGTTGGCCAATCGTCTGGTGTCGCCCGATGGCAAGCACACCGGGGTCAACGTCACCATCCAACTGCCGGGCAAGACCCTGGGCGAAGTGCCGGAGGTCACGGCATTTGC
>JASBTJ010000028.1 GCA_030148485.1 Gammaproteobacteria bacterium
TGGCTGCGCTTGATGCACTGGAGCGTGACTACTCTGTTGAGCTGGGTGAGGAAACTATTGCCGTAGTGAAGTTGGAGCTGGTGTGCGAGGACGAACAGCATACTGCGGATGCTGTGCAAATAATACGCAACAAAGCGCGTACCGGGCAGCCTGAAGCCGGGTGGATCTATATAAGCGAGATCCAAGCGGCGCTGCCTATTTCCGGCAATGACGTATGGGATGGCTGACACGATGTTGACGCCAGATTTTGGCCGGTCGTGTGGCCTGTCTAAAGGTCTTGCATGATCGGCCATTTTTTGGCGAAGGCCTGCTTCTTTATGCGTCACAGTACCACCCGATCTCGATCGGGCAGCTGACGTCGTGTTGAAAGTTAGGATGTTGAGTGGCGAATGGCTCGAGGTGACTCCAATGTTTACGTTAGCGGCGCTAAGGGAAGTGGCCGCGTACAAATTGGGTAACCTCCTTCGGTGATTCTGCTCGGTCAATTTCTGCTGGTTTTTGAGGAGGCCGTTATGTCGTTTTTTAAACACTTTCTGCGGAGCTGGACAGGCAATAGTTATGGGGGGCATCACGGACGGCGTGATGGACATTACGAAGCCTATCGTCGCAACGGTCACGACCCTATGCCGATGGCGCGACAGCCCTGTGCACAGTGCGGCACAATGAACGCCGTCCCCGCTCGGTTCTGTGCGCAATGCGGCACATCTCTAAAGGGTTTGAGCTGTGCGGCTTGCGGGAAAGAGGTGCCGCCCGATGCCCGCTTCTGCCCGCACTGCGGCCAGACTACAGGGAGCGGGGTGCCATGAGCGCGAAAAGAACGTCGCTTAGTACGATAGGTAAACGTATTCAGGCGCTCGGCTACGGTGTAACCAACAACGCTCAGATAGCCAGTTGGTGGGTCGCGAATCTTGAGCTGGTTCTGAGCTTAGCCGCGGGGTTGTCTCTACTGATCGGCTGGTTACTGGGATTTACGGCGGTTCCCGATATCGTTTCTCTTGGTCTATTCATCGGTGCTTATGCCGCGGGCGGACTGTTCGCGTTGCGAGATGCTTGGCGGAGCGTGCGCCGAGGCCGCTTCGAGATCGATACCCTGATGATTGTTGCAGCGGCCGGCGCAGCCGCGTTGGGCGCCTGGGCCGAAGGTGCGCTGTTGTTGTTCCTATTCAGCCTTGGCCATGCGCTGGAGCATTTGGCGATGGATCGCGCACGCCGCGCAATCGAGGCGTTGGCCAGTTTGGCCCCCAAGACTGCTTTGGTAAGGCGCGATGATGGAGTCGAGGCGGAGGTCCCGGTAGATGAGTTACGACGGGGTGATCTAGTTATCGTCAAGCCAGGGCAGCGAATCCCTGCTGACGGTGAAGTGCTGAACGGTGTCTCCAGTGTCGATCAAGCTCCTATTACAGGCGAGTCCATGCCTGTGGACAAACAGCAGGGCGATACGGTGTTTGCTGGTACCGTGAATGGTCAGGCGAAACTGGAAATCCGGGTCGCACGCCTAGCTCGCGAAAGTACACTTAGCCGGATGGTGCGTATGGTTTCCGAGGCGGGTGCCCAACGGTCGCCAACAGAGCGTTTTACCGAGCGTTTCGAGCGCCTCTTTGTCCCGCTGGTACTCATTGGAGCGGTGTTGCTTATCATTGTGCCACCGCTGTTGGGGTTTCCGTTTGACGATTCGTTTTATCGCGCGATGGCAGTGCTTGTGGCTGCTTCTCCGTGCGCCTTGGCTATCGCTACGCCCGCCGCGGTGTTGTCGGGAGTAGCTCGTGCCGCGCGTAGTGGCGTTCTTATCAAGGGTGGTGCGCATCTAGAAAATCTCGGTGCGCTGCGCGCCATGGCTTTCGACAAGACCGGCACTGTTACAAGCGGCGAGCCAGTCGTGACTGATGTCGTACCATTCGAAGTCGATGACGCGCGATTGCTCCGTACTGCGGCCGCAGTGGAGAGTCGCAGTGGCCATCCCTTGGCCAAAGCCGTCGTCGCCACAGCTCAGGCACGTGGCCTAACTTGGGCGGACGTTGGCGAGCTGACATCGATTGTCGGTATGGGGGTTTGCGCGGAACTTGAAGGAGAGATCGTTACGATCGGCAATCTCAAGCTGTTCCCAGACCCGACTATTCCCTCTGACGTACGTGCTGCGGTGGCGCGCTTGGAGGAAGAGGGTAAGACCACAATGCTTGTAAAGGCCGGCGAGCGTTTTCTTGGTGTGCTGGCACTGGCGGACACGCCACGTGACGATGTTGGTGTCATGCTCGCTGCATTGCGCCGTCTGGGTATCCGCAGGACCATCATGCTAACTGGGGATAACGAACGGGTGGGACAGGCTATCGGCAATGCCGTGGGGCTGGACGAGGTGCGATCCGGATTGCTGCCAGAAGAAAAAGTCGCGGCGATAGATAGGTTGCTGCAACTTCATGGGCAGGTCGCGATGGTTGGCGATGGCGTAAATGACGCCCCGGCACTTGCCCGCGCAACGGTCGGAATTGCCATGGGTGGAGCCGGAACCGACGTGGCTCTGGAGACAGCGGACGTCGCACTTATGGCCGACGATTTATCGAAATTGCCCTTTGCCGTGGACCTGTCGAATGCCGCTAGGCGCATTATTCGCCAGAATCTCTGGGTGTCTCTGGGGGTGGTCACGGTGCTCATCCCTGCGACCCTCAGCGGGCTTGCCGGTATCGGGCCAGCAGTGGTCGTCCACGAGGGCTCTACTCTCGTAGTGGTTCTCAATGCATTGCGTTTGCTGAGATATCCCGGCTTCTCCGACTGAGCAATAGTTATACCGCGCGTCGTGAGAGTGGCGGAAAGCTTGAGCGGCGTTCAGATTCGGTCTGAGTATAGCTTCCTTGTGCGCAGCGACCGCTGTTCCAGCTGGCGGCCGTCTTAATTGCCGTCTCGCCAAGACGGGCTACCTTCTAGGGCTCGATTTGGCTACCTGTACCTTGCGTTCGCTCCCCACTTTTTGATCGATTTCCTTTGGAAATGAGTCGCCTGGGTAGCGGCCGCACAATCTGTCAATGGTCCGGTGTCTCTCTTAGTCGTCTCCGGGTTGGGTGTTTTCACCAAGCCAATTGACGCGCTATCAGAATGTTGATGTTTCGGGGTTGCCCTTGTCATGATTTGGTTCACGGTGTCGTCGCCGTTGATCGTAAGGATCATGGCTGATTGTGAAACCTCCACGCCAGCGGGGTTGATTTGTTCCTCGCGACGGGACGGCGCGGGCTATGGTGTCGTCGTCGGGGCGTTGTGGTGCCTTGTCAGTTCGGATGTTACGCCAACATTCATCTGACATTTGCCCGCATAGGCCCATAGCAATCGGTAGCATTCAAATTATCAATAATCCCAGGTCGGGCATGCGGGTAGACTGACTGCGGTTTCAAGTCGCGCCGTGTCTGGCTTGAGCCTGTACCGCAGTGCCGCTGCACGCCGGGGTACTCCGCAAGCGGGTGCCGTCGCGGAACAGCGTCGAACCGCTGGTGGTAGCGCGTTGCCAGCCCTTAACCAAGAGGTGAAGCTGGGTCATGGATCAATTCATGATGCTGTTGCCGGGTCTGCCACTTCTGTCGGCGTTGTCGACCCACTTGCTGTCACGGATGCTTGGCCGGCGAGTGGCTCAGGTGAGCGTCGCATTCAGCCTGCTGACATTCATCACGGCGGCCATCTTGATCGGGCATGCGCTGAGCGGTGAGGATAACCGTACCCTCGCATTGACGGCGTCCTGGGGCATTCTGTTATTCGATCCGTTGAGCGCGCTGATGGCGTTGGTGGTGTCGGGTATCAGCCTGGTGGTGCATCTGTATTCGGTGCGCTATATGGCCGAAGAGCCCGGTTACGGGCGCTTCTTCACCTTGCTGGACATCATGACCGCTGCCTTGCTGACCCTGGTGGGCGCGGGCGATCTCGTTACCTTGCTGGTGGTCTGGCATCTGGTCGGTGTGGTGCTGTACTTTCTGCTCGGCCAGGACACGCGCAGCCATTCGGCTTATCGCTACGCCTTCTGGACTTTCATGACATACCGGGTGGGGGACCTGCCATTGGTGTTGGCGGCGGGCCTGCTGTACCACGCCTATGGCACCTGGTCGTTGCCGGAGATCTTTTCGCATATCGAGGCCACTCCGGCCGTGCAGACCTTCTTCGGGATGCCATTGACGGAAGCGGTGGCAATATTGCTGGCGGTGGCCGCCTTTGCCCGCTCCGCGCAATTTCTGCTGCATACCTGGTTGCCCTACACCATGGAAGGGCCGACGCCGGTTTCGGCGCTGATGCACGCGGGTATCGTCAACGCCGGTGGTTTTCTGGTGAACCGTTTCGCGCCGGTGTTCGTGCACACCGGCGACGTTCTGCACTGGCTGTTCATCGTCGGGTTGATTACGGCGGTGATCGGCTCGGTGTTGATGTTGACCCAGAACGACATCAAAAAGGCCCTGGGCTATTCGACCATGGGGCAGATGGGTTTCATGATCATGGAGTGCGGGGTGGGTGCCTTTTCGTTGGCGGTCTACCATCTGATCGCCCATGGTGTGTTCAAGGGGACGCTGTTTCTCGGCGCGGGCGGGGTGATACGCGAGGCGCGGGAAGACGACGGCGTGCCCAAGGATCCGCTGTACACGTTCGTGGTGGAGCGCCGCCCCGCCCGTCGCCGCCAACCCTGGCTACTGATGGCTGCGATCACCTTGGCGGTGCCGGTCACCATACTGGTGGTGGCGCATTGGCTGGTCGCGCAGGACTTTTTCCAGAAACAGGGCGCCATCGTATTGTTGTTCTTCGGTTGGGTGACCGGCGCGCAACTCTTGTTTTCCACCTATCGCACGCGCACCGGAAACATGTGGCGCCTGGTTTCGCTGATCGTATTTTCGTTTGCGGTGGTGGTGGTCGGTTACACCTTGATCAGCCATGCCTTCGATCTGTTCCTGTACCCCGATCCGGCCTTCCGTGCTGCAATCTACGCAGCGGCGGACATCGACATCGTCTGGTTCGATATCCTGATTGGTGTGATGACCTCGGTGATCGTGCTCGGTTGGTTGGTTACCTACTATGCCGAGCGCAAGGGCAGTCGGGGTGGTCAGCGAGTAAGCCGATGGTGGATGAATTTCTACGCCCTTATCTCGCGTGAGTTTTATGTCGCCGATGTCTACGGTTGGCTGACTCGTGGCCTGCTCGCACTGGCAGCGCGGCTGAACGTCTGGTTGAGGTGCGCATGATGCCCGAGCTGTCCTATCTGCCGGCAGCCTTGTTTCTGCCCTTGTTCCCTCTGAGCCTGGTATTCAACGTGCTATTCGCGCGATTGCGTTGGCCCTGGATGCGCGCGCTGCTATTGCTGGTCTGGCCGCAGATCGGGCTCTGGTTGCTGTTCGAGACGGGGACTCCGGTGCCTGGCTGGTTGAGCGCCTGGGCGATCTTCACCGCAGCGCTGTACGGCTTTCGTGCGCTGGCACTCCGCGAAGTCGGCTTATGGACCGGTTTCATGGCGACCTCCGCATGGGCGCTGTTGTGGGTTCCTGTGGCGGCGGGCATGGGCGAATCGGCGGTGCGTTACGAGGCCCTGGGATTCAGTGTGCCGTTGGTGTTGCTGGTGTTCCTTTCCGCCGGCCTGGAACAGCGCTTCGGCGCCGCCTACACCGGCCTGTATGGCGGCTTGGCGCAGACCATTCCCCGCTTCTCAGGGGTGCTGGTGATGGTAGTGCTGGCGGTGATCGCTTCACCCTTGTTCCCGGGTTTTTTCACCCTGTTGACGACCATTGTGGCGGTATCGCCGTCGGCGGCGTTCGCTCTGGTGATCGTCTGGTTGCTGTGGAGTTGTGCCGGCGCGCGTTTGCTGCATGGGCTGATTGTAGGTCCCGCACACGATGAGCCGGCGGCCGATATGACATTGCCGACGACCTGGGGTTATGCCTTGTTGCTCGGCGTCCTGATGGTCGGCGGTGTGTACCTGACCGGAGACCTGCTATGAGTCTCACGCTGGGGCAAAAGCTCAAGATCCGCAGCATGATCTACGTGGCGGCCGAGCCCATCCCGTTTTTCTGGCCGATGCGTTCGTTCATCCATCACAACCCGTTGCATGGTTTGGAGCAGCTGCCGTTCCAGGAGGCGGTGGCGGAGGGCAGTCGCTTGTTTCACGGCCGGGCCTTCCTGACACGCGTCCAGTACCAGGGCTATCTGCGGGACGGCAGGATCGACGCTGCACACCTGGCGGCCAGTATCGACACCTTCGTGGCGTCCCGGCCTGCTATTCCCGGTCTGGACCTGGCGCGCTGGCTGATGGCTTTGCTGACCGAAACCGATCGACCGGTCGCTTTGCAAACCACGCTGGCCGATGTGGCCGACGTGCGGGCGACCTTGGCGGGGGAGGCCTTGTCCGCCGACAAGTCGCTGCCACCGGATTCGCTCGCCGAGGGATTGCGCACCCACTTGCTTGGCGACCGCCCGGTGTACGAGGCCGTCGACGCTCTTTACGGCACGGAGATCGGCGCTAACCTGGATGAACTGGTGGTGAAAAGCTGTCTGGATTTCTTCGACGAAGGTCAGTCGGTGTGGGGCATGCCGGGGCGTGAACGCGGTTTCTTCACAGCCTGGCGTGACGTCGCGCGGCGTAATATCAGGCTGTTCCTGCGCGGCTTGCATATCAAGCGCATCCTCGCCGTGGACAAGACGCCCGAAGGGGTGATCGAACATGTGATGAACGCCCTGGGTATTCCCGAAGCGCATTGGGTGGGTTATTTCACCCGGGAACTGGGAAGACTGCACGGCTGGGCCGGCTTCATCCGCTGGCGTTCCACCGCCAAGCATTATTACTGGGCGCAGCGCTATCCCGGCGACCTGGTGGATTTCATCGCCATCCGGCTGACGCTGGCGTTGGCCTTGCTGCAGGAACGGGAACGGCGTGATGTCGCGATCACCCGCGATGCCATCGGTACGGCCGTAGAGACCCACACCGCGGATGCGTATCTGCGTAATGAACTGTACAGTCGCCAGGTGCTGCCGGCCATGGCACAGCGGGTGGAACATGCCGTGTCTCGCGGCCGTCGGGCGCATATCGATACGGTGTTTGCCGAGTACGCTGCCCGCAAACGTGCCCATGAGGCGACCACGCAGGCGTCCCGCCTGCGCAACCTGGCGGCGCGTGTGGCCGATGGTGAAGCGCTGCATCGGCTTGCCGACGACGGCGTGGCGGCCCTGTTGAGGGTACTGCGGGACTTCGAGCAACAGGAAGGCATGATCTGGCTGCGGGCGATGGAATCCCGGGCCATGTCGCGTCTGCTCGGCGGCCTCGACCTGGCGCCGCCCGCACCACGGGAAAAGCGGCCCTTCGTCCAGGCGTTGTTCTGTATCGACACCCGCTCCGAGCGTATCCGTCGACACCTCGAGGGCGTGGGCGACTATCAAACCTTCGGTATTGCCGGTTTCTTTGGTGTGCCGGTCAGCTTCATGGAGATGGGCAAGGGCAGCGAAACCCATTTGTGCCCGGTGATTCTGACGCCAAAGAACGTGGTGCTGGAGATGACCGCGGCCGGGCCGCAGGACGAAGCGGCACTCACGGCGTTGGAAAAGGCGATGCACGAACTCAAGGAGTCGGTGTTGGCACCTTTTGTCACGGTCGAAGCCATTGGGCTGCTGTTCGGCATGGACATGATCGGCAAGACCGTCGCCCCGCAGCGCTATAACCGTTGGCGTAAACGTCTGCACCCCAAAAAACCGCCCACCCGCCTGTTACTGGACAAGCTCAGCCGGGAGCAGGCCGACTCCATCGTCCGTGCGGTGCAGCGCGCGGTGATTGCCAAGGCCATCGAACAGGAATTCGAGTTGGCGCCGGAGAGCATCACCGACGGCATGATCCGCGAACTGCGTGAGGCCGCGCTGGGAAAACACCAGGCGCGCACCTTGTTGGCCGACGAGTTGGCGTGGGACGAAGGCATCGAGCGGGGGTTCATCGAACGGCTCCGCAACGCCTATCGCATCAACTACTCGTACGCGCATGTCCAGCTCGAGCGTCTGGGGCGGATTGGTTTCGGCATCGACGAGCAAGTGAACTACGTCAGTCAGGCCTTGCAGGCGATCGGCCTGACCGAAGGCTTCTCACGCTTCGTGCTGTTGGTCGGGCATGGCAGCACGTCGGAAAACAATCCCTATGAGTCCGCTTTGGACTGCGGGGCTTGCGGTGGGAACCACGGTCTGGTCAGTGCCCGCGTGTTGGCGCAAATGGCCAACAAGTCCGAGGTGCGGCGTCGGCTACGGGAACAGGGTATCAATATCCCCGACGACGCCTGGTTCGTACCCGCACTGCACAACACCACCACGGACCAGCTCAAGCTGTTCGATCTGGAACTGTTGCCGCCCTCGCACCTGGTTTATCTGGATCGGTTGCGCAACGGCTTGGTGTCGGCGTCCCGCTTGTGCGCCCAGGAGCGTCTGCCCAGCCTGGAGTTGGCGCCTGCCGCGCGGGATCCTGCCCAGGCCTACCGGGGGGCGCAGCGCAACGCCCTGGACTGGTCACAGGTGCGTCCGGAGTGGGGATTGTCGCGCAACGCCTACTTCGTTATCGGTCGCCGCACGCTCACCCGGTCACTGTCGTTGGAAGGGCGTGCATTCCTGCATTCCTACGATTATCGTCTGGACGCCAAGCGCCGTCTGCTGGAAAACATCCTCACCGGTCCGCTGGTGGTGGGCCAATGGATCAACATGGAGCACTATTTCTCCGCGGTGGACAACGAACGCTTCGGCAGTGGCAGCAAGGTCTATCACAACGTCGCCGGCCGCTTTGGCGTGATGACAGGCAATCTGAGCGACTTGCGCACCGGGTTGCCGTCGCAGACCGTGCTCAAGGGCGGCGAGCCTTATCACGAACCACTCAGATTGATCACCCTGATAGAGGCGCCGTTCGAACAGGCGCGCCGCGCCGTGGAGGGTGTTGTCGCGGTCAAGCATCTGGTACACAACGGTTGGATCAGATTGATGGTTGTCGATCCGGAGACCTCGCAGGTTTCCGTTTACGAAAACGGCGCGTGGCGGCTCTCTGAACATCCGGTTGCCACCGAGCACCCCATCCTCGAGGAGTCGAGTGCATCATGAAAAATCTCAATTTCAGTCCGCTGAAAAAGCTCGAAATCATCCTGGAAGGCGAGCACCAGGAATTTGCCACCGACCTGCTCGATCGTGCCGGGGTCAAGAGCTATACCATCATCAACAATCTGTCGGGCAAAGGGCGTCAGGGCTTTCACGAAGGCCATCTGATGTTCAACGAGGACGATGTATTGATCATGATCATCGCCGCCGTTCCCGAAGAACTGGTCGAGCCCATCCTGGAAGGCTTTGCGCCGTTCTTCAACGAATATTCCGGGGTGGTTTTCACCTCCGACATACAGGTAACGCGCCTGGTCAAATTCAAGAACTGAGCCCGCCCCGGCGCTTCCGGCAGGCCGGTTCGTCGCGCACTGGCACACGGCTCCCCAATCCCCCATACTCGCCCGCTTTGTTCGCCTGAAGATCGCGGGAGGTATGCGTCATGTGGTTTCGGAATATCCGCTTGTTCGAGCTGGTCGAGTCGTTCGACCTTGATGCGGAACAACTGCACGACGCCCTTGCCGCGGACCGTTTCACCCCCTGCGGCGGTTTGCAGCTCGAATCCACCGGTTGGGTCAGCCCGTTGGGCCCGGATCACGATCAGCTGACCCATGCGGCCAACGGTTGCATCATGGTGTGCATGCGCCGGGAGGAGCGTGTGTTGCCTGCGGCGGTGGTGCGCGAGGCCTTGGCGGACAAGGTGCGGCAGATCGAGGCCGCCGAGTCGCGCCAGGTGCGGCGTAAGGAACAGCAGAAGCTCAAGGACGACATCGTGCACGAGCTGTTGCCCAAGGCTTTCACCCGTTCCAGCCATCTGTACGCCTACATCGATCCTGCGAATCGTTGGTTGGTGGTGGACGCCGCGGCGGCCAAGAAGGCCGAGGATCTGGTCGGTCTGCTGCGCGAGTCCCTCGGTAGCCTGCGTGCCCGCCCGGTGGATGTGCAGCAGTCGCCGGTGGCGCTGATGACCGCTTGGCTGAACGAAGGCCCGCCAACCGGTTTCGCACTTGGTGATGAATGTGAGCTACGTGAGCCGGTGGAGGGGGGTGGGGTAGTACGCTGCCGCAATCAGGAACTGCAGGCCGATGAGGTGCTCAATCACCTGGCCGCCGGCAAACTGGTCACCAAGTTGGCGGTCAGTTGGGATGAACGGTTGTCATGCGTGCTGGCCGATGATTTGGGTATCAAGCGGCTGCGTTTTCTGGATCTGGTGATGGACGAAGCAGCGGATGTCGCCGCGGACGATGCGGTGGCCCGTTTCGATGCCGATTTCGCGTTGCTCAGCCTCGAACTGGCGCGCTTTTTCCCACGCTGGCTGGATGCCTTCGGTGGTCCCGCCACCGACTGAGCGCGGTGCCGACCCACGTTCGAATCGGCACCATGGCTCGCTACCTTGGGGTCAGAAACTGTAGCCGACGTTTCCGCCTACCCCCCAGTTGGCGCTGGCATTGCTGAAGCCCTTGATCACATGGGCGCTGAGCTTCCATTGTTTGTCCAGTTTGTGACTGGCGAACAAGGTCAGTTCCTGGCGCGGATCGTTGCTGCTCTGGGTTTTCTGCCGTCCGTAAAGACGTAGACCGGCACTGGTGCGGTCGTCGAACTTGTAACTGGCCCCCAGAGCCAGATAGGCGACATTGTTGTAGTTGGTGGTCGAGGTGTCGCCGATCACCGGCGGATTCAAGTTGCAAGTGCACCACGTAGGGCTTCCGCAAAGACATCGTATGGGGCCTGATAGCCGAGGCACTTTCTTGGACGCTGGTTGATCTTCAATACGACCGCCTCCAGCGTCTTATCGCTGACCTTATCGAAG
>JASBTJ010000029.1 GCA_030148485.1 Gammaproteobacteria bacterium
CTTCGATAAGGTCAGCGATAAGACGCTGGAGGCGGTCGTATTGAAGATCAACCAGCGTCCAAGAAAGTGCCTCGGCTATCAGGCCCCATACGATGTCTTTGCGGAAGCCCTACGTGGTGCACTTGCAACTTGAATCCGCCATACCCTGGTGGTCCATACCCTTTGGTCCGACTTGGCACGTCTGCAGAAGGACCCGCGTTTCGTGGTCATCACCACCGAGTTTCCGCACGAGCAGTTGCGCCCGCAGAAGGTCCCGGCGGCGTTGTTCTTTTTCGCGGTCACCCTGGGACTGGTGTTGTTCACCGATCTGCGGCTGTCGGTGGCGTTGCTCACCGGCGCTCTGGGTATGATTCTGACCGGGGTGCTGTCCATCGAAGAGGCCTACAAGGCCGTCAGCTGGAAGACCGTGTTCCTGCTGGCATCGCTGATCCCCCTCGGTCTGGCGGTGGAGACCAGCGGCACGGCGGCGTGGATTGCCGAGCAGACCCTCGCCGTGGTCGGCGACATGCCGACCTGGGTGATACAGGCCGCCATCGCGGTGTTGGCCACCTTCTTCACGCTGGTCATGTCCAATGTCGGCGCCACCGTGCTGCTGGTGCCGCTGGCGGTAAACATTGCCTTGGGGGCCGGTGCGGACCCGGCGGTATTCGCGCTTACCGTCGCTATCGCCACCTCCAACTCGTTTTGATCCCCACCCACCAGGTGAACGCCTTGATCATGGGGCCGGCAGGCTACCGGGTGCCGGACTTCATGAAGGCCGGCGGGGTCATGACGGTGCTGTTCCTGGTGGTGTCCCTGGGGATGCTGAATCTGGTGTTCTAAAGTCCGACCCCAAGCACGCCGCTGAATCCCACGTCCGTGCGCCCACGGATATTCCCCGGTACGGGGCTGTGCAAAGGCACCCGTGTGAGCGCCGTCCGGGCGGTAGCATAGGCATGGAGGTCCGATGATTCGATGATGAGTTTCCGCCAGAAATTGCTGATTCCCCCGCTGTTGCTGTTGCTGCTGGCATTCGCATTGATGGCGTTCAGCGGCCACCGCATTCTCCATATCAGCACCGAGAACGAGCAGTTGCGCGAATTCAACCTGGCGGTCGCCGATGCCGAGGCGGCCCAGGCCGCGCTGGCTCGTCTCGACGGATTGGTGGGCCAGCTGCTGACCCCGGCCGGTAAGGATGTGGACGAGTTGTATTTCCGCTATCTGGATGTATACCGCGACTTTACCCAGCGACTGGGCTCGCCACACCTGCAATCCAGGCTGGGGGACGGCACCCGGCGGGCGTTGGACGGCCTGGCGCAGGAATTGACCTACAAGGAACGCATGGATGCCCCGGCGGCCGCCTTGGCGATCGGCGTGGGTACCCCGGTACTGGATCAGGCGCGCCGCGACCTGTGGGTACGCAAGCGCGACATGTACGAACATTATTACGATAGCGTTCAGACCTACACCGCTCAGCTCAGTCGCCTGTATATCGCGTTCGGTCTGGCCGGATTGCTGCTGGGAGTGCCGTTGGTGTTGTGGGCCGCCCGGAGCCTGGAGCTGCGTGTGCGCGATCTGCGGGATCGTGCTTCGGCACTCAGTGGCGCGGCGGTGTCGAGCGAAGCCGACCCGTTGGTCGGACTGGACCAGGCGTTGTCCGCGGTGGATCAGCGTTTGGAGCATTCCGGCGGCGGCGGTCAGTTGGTTCGTGCCGTGGACGACGAGCGGCGTCGCATCGCCTTGGACATGCATGACGAAGTGTTGTCCGGGATCACCGGGCTGGTGCGCCAGGCCGATGGGCTGCGTGACGTGGCCCCAGACGCGGCGCGGCGGTTGCGTAGCGACCTGGAGCATTTGTCCGGTGACATCCGGCGTGTGATCGACGACCTGCACCCGCCGGTGTTGGAAACCCTGGGCTGGGAGGCGGCGTTGCGTGCCCATCTGGCCCGCCTGGCCGAGCTGCCCGGCACCCCGGAAGTGTTGTTGAATATCGAACCACGCTGCGCCGATGGGCTGGATGACGCCCGCCGCGCCAGCGTCTATCGAATACTGCGCGAAGTGGTCAACAACGTGTTGCGGCACGCCCGCGCGTCCCGCCTGGAGATCGACTGTCGGGCCGGCGAGCGCGGCTTGGAGGTGGTGGTGGACGACAACGGTGATGGTGCCTTGCCCTTGCGCGAGGGGAGAGGAATCAGCGGCATCCGTTACCGGGCCGCATCCTTGGGCGGCCAGGCCAATTGGTTGCCGTCGCGGTTCAGTTCCGGCGTGCGTTTCGTGCTGGATCTGCCACAGGTGCAATATGCGTGAGTCTTGCATAGCGTTGTTGGTCGCCGAGGATAACCCCCGTGATCGTGATTTCCTGCAACAGCAGTTAGGGCACCGGTCGCTGAGCTTTGCAGCCAGCGGTGATGATGCTTGGCGACGTTTGTCCAACTTGCCCGACGTGGGGCTGATCACCGACATCCAGATGCCGGGTTTGAACGGCATCGAACTGGCACGGCGGCTGTGGACCCTGCGGCCCGACGCGCCGGTGCTGTTCTGGACCCAGCACGGCGACGAGGTCTATGTGCGTACCCTGGAGCGGGACAGCGGCGGCCAGCGGGTGTATGGGTTGGTGCTGAAGGATAGTCCGCCCGAAGCGCTGCGCAAGGCTGCCGCGGCGGTGTTCGACGACGGGCAGTGTTGGACGGATCCCCGCTTGCGACCGGTCCGGTCGCGGGCCGGCGAGCGCCACAGCGGTGTCACCGACGCCGAGTTCGATGTGCTGGTGGACGTGGCCCTGGGGCTGACCGATCGCATGATCGCCGACCGCCATATGCTCACCCGGCGAGGAGTGCAGAACCGCCTGCGTTCGTTGTACGAGAAACTGGGTGTCGACGCCGAACAGTTTCGTGAGGAGAACATCGGCGATGCGTTCAACCCGCGCGCCCGGGCGGTCGCCAGCGCCTTCAGTCGTGGGCTGCTCAACGCCTATGAATTGGAGCGTGCCAACGACCGCTTGCAGGCTTGGTTGGCCCGGCGTGAGCCGTCCGCAGGCGACACCGAGGGTGCGGCAGACGATTGACGTTCAGTTCGCCCCGTCCAGCCTGTCGCCGGCTTGTCGGTAGGCGGACCGCAAGGCGGCCGAAAAGACGGTGAGTTGATCCGGGCCGGCCGCTACCGCCGCCGCCAACAGGCGTTCGGCCTCGGCATGATAGGCGTCCAGCGCCTGGCGTTGCGGCGAACGCCGCTGCGGGGTTTGGCCGTCTTCTGTCAGTGGTTCCACCACCGCGGAGCGCGGGATCATCCGTTGCGCACCGCCGGCGGCGCTGGCGGCCAGTGGGCCGCACTTGCTGTACACCTCGCCCTGATAGCGAAAGCGGGCGCCAATGACCAATTGGGTGAACTTCATGGGGCCTCCGGTAGGGAACCTCTGAAAAATTCAGAGGTTCCGCGGCACAGGGAGGTGCCGCCAAAATCGGTCACTGAAAGTGACTGATTTTGAAGCAAGCTGCAAACCACGTTTGCCGCGCAGCATGCGCAGAGAAGTCCAGGAGGGACTTATTCAGCGCTTCCTTAAGCCACCTCTGAAAAATTCAGAGGTTCCGCGGCACAGGGAGGTGCCGCCAAAATCGGCCACTGCAAAGTGACTGATTTTGAAGCAAGCTGCAAACTGTGTTTGCCGCGCAGCGTGCGCTGAGAAGTCCAGGATGGACTTACACGGCGCTTCCTTAGCTGTCCCGCAGTGTATCTCAGTGGGGGATGGCCTGATTGCTGGTCACACTGTGCACCAGACCGGCGACGCCATGGGCCGCACCGCTGACCGGGATATCCATGCCCAGTTGGCGCCCGATCTGGGTGGTGGAGAGAATGCCGCGCACCACTTGCTTGCCGGCCGGATTGTGGTCCACCACCAGTGCGTGTTGCCGCCCCATGCGCTTGAGGGTTTCCACCAGGTCGCCGACGCGGGCCCGGGCGATGTCCCGCATCTGCAGTACCTCAATGTGTTGGCGTGGCGTCATGAGGTCATGCACCGTCAGCTCGGCACGGGTGAGTTGCCGATCGTTGAGCAGGGTCATCAGCCGTTCGCCGGCCAGATCCCGCGCGGTCAGAATGCCTTCGATCTCGTCGTCGCCATTTGTGACCAGCAGCAGTCGGATACCGCTGGCGATCATGCGGCGCTCGGCCTGTTCCAGGTCGATGGAAGGTGCGACGGTGATGGCGGCAACCCGTGCCAGATCGGTCATCACGTCGAGCGCGGGGGAGTCGAGGGTGACGTGATCGGGGAGTGACTGCACGGGACGCTGAAAACCCGCGCCGGCATCCAGCAGGGTGTGGGAAATGGCCGTGTAACTGTGCGACATGAGGTCGACCTCCGTGTAGTTTGGTTATCCTGTCGGACAAGTGTGGTTGACTTCAGTGTAGACAGTGGCAGCAGCAAAGCCTTTTTCAAGTGACGCGGGGCCGATGCGCCTGGACAGATTCCTGGTTAGCAGCGGGGCTTGCAGCCGCAGCGAGGCGCAGCGTGCGATACGGCGTGGTCGGGTGCGGGTGGATGGCGAGCCGGTGCGCGAGCCGGCCGCCAAGGTGTCGTCGACCCAAGCGATTTGCTTCGATGGTCAGCCGGTAGTGCCGCGAGGACCTCGTTACCTGTTGCTGCACAAACCCGCTGGTTACGTCTGTGCGGCGCGCGACGATCATCACCCCAGTGTGTTGACCTTGCTGCCAGCGGCCGATCGCGAGGGTCTGCACATCGTCGGGCGCCTGGATGTGGATACCACCGGCCTGCTGCTGTTGACTGACGATGGGGCGTGGTCCCACCGCGTCACAGCGCCAAGGCACCGTTGCGACAAGCGCTACCGGGTGGCCTTGGCCGAACCGGCCAGCACGGCGGATATCGTGCGCCTGCGCGAGGGTATCGCGCTGCACGGCGACGAGCAGCCGACCCTGCCCGCTGGGGTTGAGCGGCTGGATGCGCACACCTTGTTATTGACGATCCAAGAGGGCCGTTACCATCAGGTCAAGCGCATGTTCGGTGCCCTGGGCAACCGGGTGGTGGCGCTGCATAGGGATCGGGTGGGCGGATTGGACCTCGATGCCGACGCCCTCCCGGTCGGTGAGTTTCGCAAGCTGAGTCCGGCAGAGGTGGCGGCCTTGGGCTAGATTGTGCAGGGAATCATCCAATTTTCACGGCGACCGACGCGGGTCGCTGGGAGGCGAAGCATGCGGCGTTATATTCGGCACCCATCCACGATGCCGATCGACTATCGCATTAACGAAGGGGATTCGGGCTTGCAACGCCTACGCAATGTCAGCGCGGGCGGAATCTGTTTCAGCGTCGAAAAACCCATGAAGGCCGGCGCCGCCGTGCAGATCAGCATTCGCGTGGGCGACCAGGACTTCGCCGCCGAGGGCGAGGTGATGTGGTGTCGTGGCGTAAACGGGCACCACGACGTGGGCGTGCGTTTTTGCGACGCGGCCACGGTGTTCACCGTCCGCATGGTCGAGCAGTTGTGCTACATCGAGCAGTACCGACAGCAGGTCCTGCGTGATGAAGGTCGCAAACTGAGTAGTGAAGAGGCGGCCACCGAATGGGTGGGCCGCTACGCGGCAGACTTCCCTCAGTTCGAGAGTTAGGAGCCCCTGATGCAGCGCAGCGTGCGCTGAGAAGTCCGGGATGGCCTTGTTCAGCGCTTCCTTAGAAGCTGCCGAACAAGTCGTGGATGTTCCGCCCAGCGCCTTGCAGGGGGGCGTGCGTCGTATTTTCTGGCAAGCGACAACTTTGGCGCTTATCCTGCGCCGGTGAACGCCTGTAACGCTCCCCTTGTTCGCCTCGATTCCGGGGCTGTCGACCGCCTGGCGCCCGAATGAAACGCCTATGGTGGTTGCCGCTCATGCTGGTCGCCCTGTTCGCCGCTGCCTGGTGGTGGGCGGATTCCCGCCAGATGGTCGCGCAACAGGTTCCCGCGCCCGCCAGCTGTGATCTGGCGCGGGCGGTTTGCCACCTGGCCTGGCCCGACGGAGAGCGTGTCACGGTCGGCCTGTCTCCGATCCCGCCTCAGGTCATGAAACCCTTGTCATTCTCCCTTGCCGGCGACGTCGCTATCGATGCTGCCTGGGTGGACGTGGTGGGGCTCAACATGGACATGGGATTCACCCGTACAGAACTTGTGCCCGCGGCCGATGGTCTATGGAAGGGACGGCTGGTGCTGCCGCTGTGTGCCACCTCGGTGATGCACTGGGAAGCCAAGCTGTTTGTGCAACGAAAATCAGGCCTGACAGAGACCCCGATGCGCTTTACAACGGGGCGGTGAAGGGTCAAAGACATTGACCGTGCTGGGGGTATTCTGCTATACAGTGCGGAATTTTTTGGCGCCGCCGCTGGGGTGCCCGGCCTGTTTTCTACCATTTTCGGTTCAAGAGTCAGGAGTTTGCGCAACATGAATAAAGTGGTTCTCTCTGCGGCCGCCGTCGTGCTGGCCACCACCTTTGGTTCCGCCACCGCAGGCGATGTCGCCGCCGGTAAGGCCAAATCCGCTACCTGTGCCGGCTGCCACGGCGCCAACGGCATCAGCAACGTGCCCATGTACCCGAATCTGGCCGGCCAAAAAGAGCAATATCTGGTCAAGCAGATGAAGGCGTTCCGCGACGGTACCCGTACCGACCCGACCATGAACGCCATGGCCAAGCCGTTGTCGGATGCCGACATCGACAATCTGGCTGCTTACTACGCCAGCCTGAAGTAATTCACGCCGCTGGTCGAAGTGCCGAGGGTGCCTATGGGCACCCTTTCTTCGTCCCCGGTTTTTCGTCTTATCAAGAACCGTAGTTTGGGAATCGCCATGAAGAAACTCCTCCTGATCGCTTCCGTCGCCGCCCTGGCATCTCTGGGTACTGTTGCCCAAGCCGAGGGCGACGCCACTGCCGGCAAGGCCAAGGCCGCTTCCTGCGGTGGCTGCCACGGCATGGACGGCAACAGCGCCAACCCGATCTGGCCGAAGCTGGCCGGTCAGCACGCCAATTACCTTGTCAAGCAGCTGGAGGAGTTCAAGTCCGGCAAGCGCGTCGATCCGACCATGGCGGGGATGGCTGCGCCGCTGAACGATCAGGACCGTGCCGATCTGGCCGCCTACTTCAACAGCCAGCAGATCAAGATCGGCTCCACCCCCGAGGACAAGCTGGAAGCCGGCAAAGCGCTGTACAGTGCGGGCAACGCCGCCACCGGCGTGCCGGCCTGTGCGGCCTGCCACGGTCCGACCGGTGCTGGCAATGCCCAGGCCAAGTTCCCGACGCTGCATGGCCAGCATTCGGCTTATGTCGTCAAGGCGCTGAAGGATTTCCGCTCCGGCGCGCGCGCCAACGACGCGGGTCAGATGATGCGTAACATCGCGGCCAAGATGACCGACGCCGAGATCGAGGCGGTGGCCGCTTACGTGCAGGGTCTGCACTGATCGGCTGGTCCGCCCCGTGCGGAAGTGAAAAGGCGACCTTCGGGTCGCCTTTTTTGTGCGCCGGGGAGCCATTTCCGATGCCGCACGGTCATACCCTCTGTGGTAGGGTTCAATGTGTTCGGCCGTACGGCCCCGGAGGAACAAGAATGAAGCTTCGAATCGCCCTGTTGATGTTGGTGGGGGTGCTAGTCAACGGGATGGCGCAGGCCGCCGGCAGTACCTTCAAGGAAGGGCTGCAGTACACGGTGATCACCCCGACGCCGCCCCAACACCAAGGCGATAAGGTCGAGGTGATCGAGTTCTTCTGGTACGGCTGTCCCCACTGCAACAGCCTCGAACCGTACGTCGAGCAATGGCTGAAAACCAAGGCCGACTACATCGACTTCGTGCGCATGCCGGCACCGTTCAGTGGCCGTGCCATGCTGCACGCCAAGACCTTCTACGCACTGCAGGTGATGGGGGAACTTGAACGCGTGCATCCGTTGATCTTTGACGCCATGCACGTCAAGAAGATCAAGCTCGACACGCTGGACGAAATGACCGCATTCCTGGAAAGCCAGGGGGTGGATGGCAAGGCGTTCCGCGCGGCCTTGGATTCCTTCGCGGTTCAGACCCAGATCAACCGTACCACGGTGCTGGCCAAACGTTACGGTATCCGCAGTGTGCCCACCCTGGTGGTGGACGGTCGCTACAAAAGCGGAAAGGGGTTCACCAGTTACGGTGAATTCACTGAACTTGTCGACTTTCTGGCCGCCAAGATCGTCAAGGACCGGCAAGGGGCCGCGTCCAACTGACGAGGCCGTCGCCATCATGCCGTATGCCAGCCACCACAGCCATCCGACCGACGATGCCGAGCCGCTGCCGGCGAGCCTGAAGATCGTCAGTTACAATGTGCAGGTCGGCGTGGACACCCGCCATTACCGCGATTACCTGACCCAGAGTTGGAAACACCTGCTGCCGCATCGTGAGCGGTTGTCCAACCTGGAGCGTATCGCGCACATGTTGCGGGATTACGATCTGGTCGCACTGCAGGAGGTGGACGCGGGCAGTCTGCGCAGCGGCTTCGTGGACATGACCGAATACCTGGCGCATCGGGGCGGCTTTCCCTATTGGTTCCGGCAAGTGAATCGCAATATCGGCATGCTGGCGCAGCATAGCAACGGCTTTCTCAGTCGCCTGGAGCCGGCCGAGATACGCAGCTTCCGTCTGCCTTGCGGTCCCGGGCGTGGTGCGATGGTCACCGAATTTGGGGCCGGCAAGGAGCGACTGGCGGTGTGCAGCGCCCACCTGGCGCTGAGTCGCCGGGCGCGTACCAAGCAATTGGATTTTCTCAGCGAGCTGATCGGCGACTACCGCAGCGTGGTGATGATGGGCGATCTCAATGCCCCGTCCGAAGCGCTCGAGCTGCGCCGCTTCCTGTCCCGTACCGGGTTGCACGAGGCGGCGGCGGATCAGCATACCTTCCCCAGCTGGCGTCCGCGTCGCAAGATCGATCATATCTTCGTCTCCGACGACCTGCGGGTATTGTCGGAGCAAGTGCTCGATTACGCACTGTCCGATCACCTGCCCATCGCCGTCGAAATCGCGCTGCCCGAAGCGCTGCGCCAAGCGGCCTGAGGCGAGCCGACATGGCGACGGACTGGCAGGCGCGCTTTCAGGCGCTGGCTGTACAGCAGGAGGAGGACGAGCGCCGCTTCGCTGAGGCCGAGCGCACCCTGTGCCGGACCGTTGTGCGGTTGTGCACTGCGTGCCACGGCTTCGATCAGCTGCTCGATCCTCACCTGGACAGCCTCAAGCGCAGCGTCAAGGACGGCTACCAGCCCGCCTTGGCGCAACGCCTTCAAATCCTGGGCGACGCGCTGGTGAGCGCCGATCAGCAGCGTGGCGAGCATGACCTGGCGGAGCGGTTGGTGCGGCGGCTGGGCTGGACGGGCAAGCGCGCGCGACAATTGCGCGATGCCTGGGTGCGGGTGGAAAAGAATCCGGCCGGTGCCAGCGACCAGGAGCTGGACCTGTTGGTCGTCGCCCTGGGCCTGCAGGCGCCCGATTCCAACGTGGCGGAAGGCCAGCCGACCAAGCGGTCCGGCCTGCTGGGGCGGCTGTTGGGTGGCGGTGAAGCAGGCGAGCGGCCGCCGAATACGACGCTGGCCGAGTTGTTGGCGCGCATCCAGTGGCCAGACAGTGTCGTGGCGGAGATCGGTGGCCTGCGTGAGGAGCTCGGTGAGGGCGCGCCGGCGGACACCTGGGTCAGCGTGGTCGAGCGGCTCGGCGATCTGGTGATCAAGGTGCTGCAGGACTCCCAGGCGCAGGTGGCGGTGGCCGAAGCCTTCCTGGCTGAACTGGGCGAACGCCTGGGCGCCATCGACGCCCATGTCAGTGGCGAGGCCGGTGACCGCGATGCCGCGCGGGACCGTGGCGAACAACTGAGCGTGGCGATGCAGGGCGAAATGGAGGAACTGACCGACAATCTGCATAGCAGCACCGATCTGGCACAGCTCAAGCAGCATGTCAGCGCCAGTCTCGACCGCCTGCAACAGCATGTCACCGGTTACCTGGATGCCGATCGCTGCCGCCACCAGGATGCCGTGGAGTGCGAAGCGGCACTGCGCGAGGAGATGGCGCTGCTGGAGGCCGAGGCCGACAAGCTGCGCGATCAGATCAGCAGAAACCGCGACCAGGCCAATACCGACCCGCTCACCGGGCTGCCCAACCGGCGCGCCTGGGACGCCCGTCTGGCGGACGAACTGGCGCGCTTCAAGCGCTTTGGGCAACCGCTGTCACTGGTGGTGTTCGACCTGGACAATTTCAAGCAGATTAATGATCGCTTCGGGCACAAGGCCGGTGACAAGGCCCTCAAGGTCATTGCGACCCTGCTCGGCAAGGGGCTGCGGGGTACCGACTTTCTGGCCCGTTACGGCGGCGAGGAATTCGTGTTGTTGTTGCCGGGGGCTGAGCATCCGGCGGCGTATGCCGTGGCGGACAAACTGCGTGCGGCGGTGGCCGACGCCGGCTTGCACTCCAAGGGCGAACCGGTGCCGTTGACCCTGTCCGGAGGGGTCGCCCAAGTGCAGCCGGACGAATCGGCGGATGCCGTCTTCGAGCGCGCCGATCAGGCCATGTACCGGGCCAAGGCCGCCGGCAAGAATCAGGTCGTCGCCGATTGACTCAGGCGCTGCTCGCCGCCCAGGCGAATTGCCAGGAATCCATGCCACAGGCCTTGCCGAGTGTTTCAAGCAGTTCGTCACTGGGAACCCCTTCAGCGGGAAAAACGCTGCGGATTTCCACCAGCAGGCGGCCGAACGCGGCATGCTGGCGCCACCGTAGGGTGTCGATCCTGTGGCCGGCGTTGCAGCTTGGGCAGGTCCAAGGTGCCGCGGGGTCGGCGTCAAAGCGTTCTGCCAGCGGCGCCCAATCCTTCACCCGGGCCTTGCACGTGGGGCAGCGGGGGTTGAGGGTGTTGGGCCCGGTGATGATGCGCGGTTGGGCAGAGGGCCCCAGCAGCGCCACGTGACAAAAGTCCGTCCCGCCGTCCGGGGGTGGCGTCAGCGCCAGATAGGGTGAACAGCCGGCGAAGGTGATGTGGCGCAGCAAGGCGTCGCCAGCCAGCCAGGTGGCCTCGCCGTGCGGCGGCCCGATCATCTGCAGTTCGGTCAGCGCGGCAACGACGGCTTGCGCCGGGGGCGGTGTTCCCCAGGGGTCGTTTGGGCTGAGATAGAGGCTGCCGGTCATGGGTGGCGCAGTCTAACAGAGCCGGTGCCCTGGGAAACCTCCGACCAAGGCGACGTCTCGGGTGTGGCCCGGCCCCGGCGTTTGTTGTTGCAAATCTCTTCATCTGGGTTGGCGTCGGGCGCGAGTTGCGTCGTGCACCGACGAATGACGGCCGACCATCGCTTAGGGAGCCTCTGAAAAATTCAGAGGTCCCGCGGCACAGGGAGGTGCCGCCAAGATCGGTCACTGCCAGTGACCGATTTTGAAGCAAGCTGCAAACCCCGTTTGCAGCGCAGCGTGCGCTGAGAAGTCCAGGATGGACTTATTCAGAGCTTCCCTAGGGTTGGGCCCGCTCGGCAGGTCATCAGGGGTGCAGCATATTGCTGTTATGTAATAACATAACGTTTTCCCCAGGCCTACCGGATCCCCATGCTGGCGAAGCGAGTCCTTTTCTGTCTGTTGCTGCTACCCGCCCTTGCGCTGGCCGAGCCCTTGCGCTTGGCGGTGAGCGTGTCGCCCATCGCCTGGTTGGTGCAGCAGGTCGGTGGAGATCGGGTCCGAGTCCAGACCCTGGTACGCCCGGGGCAGGACCTGCACGGCTTCGAGCCGACCCCGACCCAGTTGGGGGAGCTGCAGCAGGCGACGGCGTACTTGACGCTGAACCTGCCCTTTGAACGCGCCTGGTTGCCGCGGGTGCGAGCGGTGAACCCGCAGCTGCAGGTGGTTGCCTTGCAAAGCGGACATGCGTTGGATCTGCATGACCCGCATATCTGGTTGAATCCGCAGCGCATGCACGACCTGGCCGGCGAATTGGCCGTCCTGTTGAGTACCCTGGCGCCACAAGAGCGCGACAGGTTCGCGGCCAATGCCGCCGCCGTGGCGGGGCGGTTGGCGACGTTGGATAGCGAGTTGGCGGCCCGGTTCGCGGCGGCGCGAGGTCAGACCTTTCTGGTGCACCACGCCGCCTGGGGGCATTTTGCGCACCGCTATGGGCTGACCCAGTTGGCCATCGAGCAGGACGGTAAGGAGCCCGGCCCACGTCGGTTGGCGAAGCTGACGGCAAGGGTCCGCGCGCTGGGTATCGACACCTTGTTCATCGAGCCGCAGGCGAGCCGCCATACCGCACAGGGGCTGGCCGATGCGTTACATTTGGCGCTGATTCCACTCGATCCGATGGCAGGTGACTATATGGTCAATCTACGCCGCAGCGCCGCGGCCATCGCGCAGGCCCTGCGATGAGCGGCCCGGTGATCGATATCCGGGGCGTCAGTTATGCCTATGACGGACCGGCTGTGCTGTCGAACATCGACCTGCAGGTGCCGGCAGGCGAATTTCTGGGCATCGTGGGGCCGAACGCCGGGGGCAAAAGCACCCTGTTGAAGCTGATCCTGGGTCTGATCGAGCCCCACGCTGGCCAAGTCCGAGTGCTTGGCCGCAGCCCGGTGCGGGCGCGTCGCTCGCTCGGCTATGTGCCGCAGTACCCTGCCTTTGCCCGCGACTTCCCCATCACCGTCGAGCAGGTGGTGTTGATGGGACGTCTGGGGACCGGGCGCCCGTTCGGCGGTTACAGTGCCGCGGACCGGGCCATCGCACGGCGTGCGATGACCGAGACCGAGGTCGACCACCTGGCCGGTCGTCATATCCAACACCTGTCCGGCGGTCAGTTGCAGCGGGTGCTGGTGGCGCGTGCCTTGGCGGCCGAACCGCAGATACTGCTGCTGGATGAACCGACCGCCAATATCGATCAGCGCATGGAATCGGACATCTTCGATCTGTTGCGCAGCTTGAACGACCGGATGACCATCCTGGTGGTGTCTCATGATGTCGCGTTCATATCCGGGTACGTGCACCGGGTGGCCTGCCTGAACCGCACCCTGGTCTGTCACGATACGGCCGCCATCGACGGCGACACCATCCAGAATCTTTACGGTGAGGATGTGCGCATGGTCGCGCATCATCATTCCCACTGAGGCGACGCCATGGCATTCCTCGACGCCTTGGGCCACTACCCGTTCCTACAGACCGCGCTGGCGGCCGGCTTGCTCGCCAGCCTCGGTTGCGGGATTGTCGGCAGCTATGTGGTGGTCAAGCGGCTCGGTTTCCTTGCCGGTGGTATCGCCCACGCGGTGTTGGGCGGCATGGGCGCCGCGTTGTTTTTCGGCTACGACCCGCTCGGCGGCGCATTGCTCAGTGCGGTGGTGATGGCGCTGTTGATGGGCTGGGTACGGCTGCACTGGGGGGCTGCCGAAGACACCCTGATCGGCGCGCTGTGGGCGGTCGGCATGGCGGTGGGGGTGATGTTCATCGCCCGCACACCCGGCTATCAGACCGATCTGATGAGTTATCTGTTCGGCAATATCCTGCTGATTCCTCCGAGCGATTTGTGGCTGATGCTGGCGCTTGACGCCGTGCTGGTGGTGGCCGTCGCGCTATTCTCCAAACAGCTGCAGGCGGTCGCTTTCGACGAGGAGTTCGCGCGGCTGCGTGGCCTGCCGGTGACCTTCTTCTACCTGTTGCTGCTGTGTCTGGTGGCGGTCACCGTGGTGCTGTTGATCCGGGTGGTCGGCCTGATCCTGGTGATCGCGCTGCTAACCCTGCCGGCCGCCATCGCCGGTCATTATGTGCAGACCCTGGGACGCATGATGGTGGTGGCGGTGGTTGTCGGCGCCTTGTTGACCAGCGGTGGGCTGGCCTTGTCGTACGCCCCGGACCTTCCGCCGGGCGCCACCATCATTCTGCTCGCCGGATTGGCCTATGTGGTGTCTTTGCCCTTGTCCCGCGCCTTGTTGGCGCGTCGCAATCGCCGTGCGGCGCGCGGGGGGAACTGAGCATGGCCTGCCGGGAAGCCGCCAGCTTGGAAGCTGCGCTCGCCCAGGTCGCCGAGCTGTGCACTGCACGGGGGGTACGGCTGACCGCGCAGCGGCGGCGGGTCTTGGAGCTGGTCTGGCGCAGCGATAAACCCATGGGCGCTTACGATATCCTTGCGGCCATCCAGGCGGAACAGCCCAAGGCGGCCCCACCCACGGTGTACCGGGCCTTGGATTTCCTGCTTGCCCAAGGTCTGATTCATAAGTTGCAGAGCCTGCATGCCTACGTGGGTTGTGCGCATCCGGGGCAGCCCCACGCCGGCCAGTTTCTGATCTGCACCGCGTGCGGTGAGGTGACCGAGCTGGCGGATCCCGGGGTGGAGCACAGTCTGGGCAAGGTCGCCGCGGCCAGCGGTTTCGTCGCTGATGCGCCGATGGTCGAACTGTCGGGAACCTGCTGCGGCTGCCGAGTGGACGACGAATGAAACGTCTGCTGATCGCCTTGGTACGAGGCTACCAATTGTTGATAAGCCCGGTGCTGGGAAACAACTGCCGGTACATGCCCAGTTGTTCGGCATACACCCTGGAGGCGATGGAGAAGCACGGCGCCTGGCGCGGACTGTGGCTGGGCATCAAGCGGGTGGGGCGCTGTCATCCGTTCCACGAAGGCGGATACGACCCGGTGCCCGATCCCCCCGGTCGTTGCGGCTGTGGTCAAACGCGCAAGGACGACACGCCCAATCCATGACGCCCGCCCTGTTCGCTAGCCCGGTTGCCTTCTCCGCCGCCTTTAGCAACGGGCTGAGAACCCTGTTGACCGGGCATGGGCCAGGCGCATTCATCCTGGCGCTGGCCAACGCATCCAACGACCCGCAGCTCTGGCGCGACTTGGCAGAGCCCCTGCGACGCCAGTTCGACCATCTCGCACGGGCGCACACCCAAGGTGAACTGGCTGCAAGCGTTGACGACATGGCGGTGTTTGAGGCATTGAGCGCGGTGGGCTTTGGGCGGCTGCAGTGCGCGACGTATCGCACCGCCGGGCCTTGGCGCTTGCAGTTCAATCAAATGCGATCATTCCGGCCACCGCGCATGAGCAATGCGCGGGTGAGCGATCTGCAGCAGCCCTTCGATCCCGCCGGTTTTCATTTCAACAAGCCGTTCCTGGCCAGTGAGATTCTTTGGCAGGGGGAGTTACTGGGCAACCCGTGTCGCTGGTTGTACAACAAGTTCCCGTTTGCACCGTTGCATACCCTGCTGGTGCTGGACCCCGATGCACAGCGACCGCAATGGCTACGCGAAAGAGACCACCGTCAGGTATGGCAGCTGACGGAACAACTGGGGGAGGGGTTGCCTGGGTTGGGTTTCGGCTATAACGCCTACGGCGCGTATTCGTCCGTCAATCATCAGCACTTTCAGGGCTTTGTCGACACCGCTGAGCGCTACCCGGTCGAGGCCGACCGGTGGCAGCACAATGGCGGGGAAGATCCCTATCCCGTGGCGTGTCGGCGCCACCAGGACGCGACGGAGGCCTGGGCGGACATCGACGCCCTGCATCGGGCGAGCGTTCCCTACAATCTGCTTTACCGCCCGGGCTGTTGCTATGTACTGCCCCGCGCGTTTCAAGGCAGCTATGAACACGCGCCCTGGACGGCCGGATTCGCTTGGTCTGAGATGGCCGGCGCCATCACCTTGTTCGATGCGGATGATATGGCGGCCCTTGACCGGGCCGCCATCGAGACGGAGTTCGCCAAGCTGCGCCGTTGAGCGGCGATCAGCCCTGCATCTGTTCCAGGGCGGCGATGCGCTTGTCCAGCGGGGGGTGGCTGGAGAACAACGCGGCGACCTTACCGCCGAAGATGCCGAAGGCCGCCATCTCGTCGGGCAGCGCTTCGGCGCGGTGGGCCTCGCTGGCCTGCTTAAGCCGCCGTAGCGCGCTGATCATCTTGGTACGGCCGGCCAGCCGTGCACCCCCCTCGTCGGCGCGGAACTCACGATACCGGGAGAACCACATGACGATGGTCGTCGCCAGAATGCCGAGCACGAATTCGGCAACCATGGAGGTGACCCAAAAGCCGATACCGTGGCCACGTTCGTTCTTAAGGATGACCCGGTCGACGAAGTGTCCGATCACCCGCGACAGGAACACCACGAAGGTGTTCACCACGCCTTGGATCAAGCTCAGGGTCACCATGTCGCCGTTGGCCACGTGAGCGATCTCGTGGCCGAGCACCGCCTCCACCTCGTCGCGGTTCATCTCCTGCAACAGCCCGGTGCTGACCGCCACCAGCGCGGCGTTCTTGTTCCAGCCGGTGGCGAAGGCGTTGGGGCCGCCCTGAAAAATGCCCACTTCCGGCATGCCGATACCGGCCTGCTCGGCTTGCCGCACGACCGTCGAGACCAGCCAGGCCTCGGTGTCGTTGCGTGGCTGTTCGATCAACTGGACGCCCATGGATTTCTTCGCCATCCATTTGGAGATGAACAGCGAGATCAACGAGCCGGAAAAGCCGATTACCGCCGAGTACACCAGCAGGGCGTTCAGGTTGAGGTCGACACCGTTGTGCTGCAGCAGCCCTTCGATGCCTAGCAGGCGGAAGGTAATGCTGATCAGGGCCACGATGGCCAGGTTGGTGCCTAGAAATAACAGAATGCGCAACATGAGTCGCTCCGGTAACAGCGCGGTTGGATTTGGTTGCGCGGAATATCGGGGCCAGAGCGCGGAATTGCAAGGTCGAAAGCGGTGGCGGCGGTCAGCTGCGTGGCCATTCGGCCGCGAGGGCATCCACCTGTTCCCGGGTCAGTACCGGTATATGGGCAATGAACAACGCGACTGCGGCGATACAGACGCCGCCGACGATGGCGCCAATGGATAATGGCCCCAATAGCCACGCGGTGAAGGCGTAGGAGATCGCCAGGGTGACGAAGGCCGCGACCTTGGCCCGTCGCGGCATCGCGCGGTGGCGCTGCCAGCACGCCAATGCCGGACCGAATCGAGGGTGCGTATGCAGCCACTCATGCCAACGTTGGGAGGACCGCGCGAACGCCCAGGCGGCAATCAACAGGAATACCGTGGTCGGCAACAGCGGAAGAAAGGCGCCGGCCACCCCCAGCGCGATACAACACCAGCCCAACAGCAGGTATCCGGTTTTACGCATTGGCGTCTCGTTTCCCTCTTCCTCGCCGACGGTCTTGCCGTGGCGTGAATGGCGGTAGTGGCGGCGATGCGGCCTTGACTCACCACGATACCACCACGAGGCGGATCGTATTCGGTGCAATGCCCGTTGGTTATTGCACCCTACCTTAGCGGGTAGGGTGCAATAAGGCGCAGCCGCATTGCACCGGGCGGATCGAACCGCGCCGGGTCACGGCGTCTTGGGGAAGCCCGAAAGGGCGCGATGGATGGTAAGCACCGGGCCTTTCCCGGCGCGGGTTGTGGCGCCGCTGCGCGGCGGAGGCTATTCGGTGCAATGCCCTTCGGTTATTGCACCCTACGGTAGCGGGTCGGGTGCAATAAGGCACAGCCGCATTGCACCGTGCGGAGCCTGGACAGGCACGCGGCCCGATGATCGCACCAGGGCGGTGCGTGGGGCGACGATGAGAAGGTGTCATACCTCGTCGCGCCTGCCATTTGTTGTAGCGGCGTCGTGGCATGACACTTGCTCGCTGATCGGGAATGCAGCAGATGCGGGATTCAGCGAATGAATTACATCAGTGCCATAGACCGATACCACGATTACAAGGACGCCATCCATGAATTGATGGCATCCATCGTCACGGGCATTTTCGACGCGCGTCTGTTCAAGGACGAACAGAGCATGGTCAAGGCCATGCGTTGGTTGTCGCAGAACTATCCCTTTGTCGATCTGATTTTCACCCTGGATGCCGCCGGGGTACAGACCAGTCGTAACATCACCCAGAAGACGTTTTCCGACCGCAAGAGCGATGCCGGACTGGGCGTCGATCGGCATCATCGTCCGTACTTTCGTCAAGCCGCCGCCAGCGACGGGGTGATCGTCACCGAACCGTATCTGTCCACCACCAGCCATAACCTATGCATCTCGTCGGCCTTGCGCTGTGTCGATGATGACGGTCGGGTGGGCGGCATCCTGGTGGTGGACATCGACTTGTCGGACGCCATCGAGTTTTTGATGGGCGACCGGCGGCGCAAGAAATTCCAGCCGTTGTTCGTCGGCGTGTATTCGCTGATCGTGATCGGGCTGTTCGCGGTGGTGGGCATTCTGCTTTATTCCGCAGCCGCTGAGATGGTGACGTTGCTCCACGACCGGCAGACCGGCGACCTGCACCTGAAGCCCTTCAGTATTATCATATTCCTCACCCTGGCGTTGGCGATCTTCGATCTGGGCAAGACCACCTTGGAAGAAGAAGTTCTGATGCAGAAGGACATCTTCCGACACAGTTCAACACGCCGTACCATCACCCGTTTTATCGCCGCGATTCTGATCGCCGTATCCATCGAGTCGTTGCTGTTGATGTTCAAGTCGGTGCTCGGTTCGCCCCAGTATCTGGGGAACGCCGTTGCAATGATGGCGGCGGCGGTGGGCCTGCTCGTCGGGTTGGGCGTCTACGTGTACCTGGGTGCCAAGGCCGAAGCACTGCTCAAGCGAAGTACCCGGTCGACGCGTTGATCCGTCAATCCTCGGCCCGGGCCCGCCGTAGATAAAAGTGTTCAAAGGCGAAGATGCCGGCCATGAACGCTACCGCGATGATAATGATGGTCGGGTCGGCCGCGCCTTTCATCGCCACAAAGGCAGTCAGCGCCACGGCATCCAGTGCTATCGCGCAAACCACGACCCACGACGAGGCGCCGACATCCTCGCGCAGATGTCTTAGCACCCCCCAGTGGATGATGATGTCCATCACCAGGTAGAAGATCGCACCCAGCGAGGCGATGCGGCTCAAGTCGAACAATGCGGCCAGCAGCGCGGCAAGCACCACAGTGTAGACCAGGGTGTGTTGCTGTATTGAGCCCGGCATGTGGAAGTGACGGTGCGGGATCAGGTTCATGTCCGTGAGCATGGCCAGCATGCGGGACACCGCGAAGATACTGGCGAGCAGTCCGGAGGCGGTAGCGATGATGGCGATCGCCACCGTGAACCACAGGCCGTATTCGCCGAATGCCGGGCGGGCCGCCTCGGCAAGCGAGTAATCCTTCGCCTTGACGATCTCTTCGACAGTCAGTGACGAGCCGACTCCCCAGGCGACCAACAGATAGATCACCAGGCAGATCGCCAGCTAGGCGATGATGGCGCGTCCGACGTTTTGTTTCGGATTGACCACTTCGCCGCCGCTGTTGGTGATGGTGGTGAAGCCTTTGTAGGCGAGGATCGCCAGCGCGACACCGGCAAGGAATCCCTCGGCGCCGGTGTCGGATGTGGCTCCTCGGGTCAATGGCTCGAAGCTGAAGCCCGCCGCCCAGATGGCGGCAAAGGCGAAGATCAGAATGCCCCCGACCTTCAATACCGACGTGACAGTGGAGATCGTGCCGATGATCTGATTGCCCGCAATGTTGACCAGAAAGGCCACAATGATCAGTCCCACGGCCAGTACCGAGACCCAGATCCCGCCCTGGTCGATACCGAACAATTGGAGCGTATAGGTACCGAAGGTGCGCGCCACCAGACTTTCGTTGATGACCATTGAAATTGCCATCAGCAACGCCGCTGCACCGGTGATCGTGCTCGGACCATAGGCCTTCTTCAGGATCATGGCGATACCGCCAGCCGACGGGTATTGCCGGGTGACCTTGACATAACTGTAGGCGCTGAAGCCGCTGATCACCGCGGCCAACAGAAATGCTAGCGGAAACCAGGGCCCGGCAAATTCGGCAACTTGCCCGGTCAAGGCGAATATTCCGGCGCCGATCATCACGCCGGTACCCATGGCAATGGTGCCGACCAGAGATAGGCTGTCCTTCTCGTAGCTGTTGTCCATGATATAGCGCATCCTGCTTATACTGGGTTGTCGACTGTTCTTGATCCTAACCGGTAGGTGTCCGATTCGCCCGCGGAAGTTCCGGGCGGCCGGTGCGGTAGACTGCGCGTGAGTCCGCCAGCCAGGTACGAGAAATGACACGAGCCAAGATCGCCGACACCCGCCCCATGCCTGTCGAGATGAAACAGGGCGAGACCGTCTTCTGGTGTAGCTGCGGTCGTTCCAAGACCCAGCCCTTTTGCGACGGGTCCCATCGTGGAACGGATTTCGTCCCCCTGTCGTACACAGCCGAGAAGGACGGCAAGGTGTTTTTCTGCGCTTGCAAACGCACCGCCAGCCCTCCGCTGTGCGATGGCTCGCACAAGCAGTTGAGCCAATCCGACCTTGATGCCGACGCGGGGCTGCGGACCGTCTGGTACAAGGTTGCAGAGCATGACGCGCTCCAGGAAGGCGGGGTGCGCACTGTGCAGGCTGGCAGTCAGGCCCTGGCGCTGACCTTGTTCGAGGGTCGATACGCGGCGCTGGACAACGCGTGCCCCCATCAGGGCGGGCCGCTCGGGGAAGGCAGCATCGAGTGCGGTGATGACGGCCAGTGCCTGTTGCGTTGCCCCTGGCATGGCTGGGACTTCCACCCGACCACCGGCAAGTCCCCGGATGGGTTCGGCGATGGCGTAAAGACGTATCCGTTGGAGCTGCGCGACGACGGTATCTATGTCGCCATCAAGGGAAGCGCGGTGCACCAACGAACCGTGGCCGACGTGATCGCACAAACGCTGACACAGTGGGATGTGAGGCAGGTGTTCGGCATGGTCGGTCATTCCAATCTCGGCATGGCGGATGCGGTTCGGCGTCAAGCAGCGCAAGGCGCGATGCGCTATTACGGTATCCGCCACGAGGGCGCAGCCGCCTTCGCCGCCAGCGCCTATGCCAAGCTCACCGGACGCGCCGCGGCGTGTCTTTCCATTGCCGGTCCGGGTGCAACGAATCTGCTCACCGGGCTATGGGACGCGCGCATGGACCGTGCGCCGGTCATCGCGCTGACCGGTCAGGTGAATACGCAGGTGCTGGGGCCGGGGGCGTTTCAGGAGATCGACCTGGCTGCGGCGTTTGCGCCGGTGGCGGCATTCAGTCAAACGGTATTGCCGGGTTCCCGACCGGTCGAACTGGCGGACCAGGCGTGCAAGCACGCCTTGGTGGCGCGTGATGTGGCCCATCTGATCCTGCCGGACGAGGTGCAGACCCAGCCCGTCGAAGACGATCTTGCGGCAGGCACACCGGATGGGCGTATGGGGCTAGCGGCGATCGCACCTGCCGAGGAATCGTTGGCGGCAGCGCTGGCGAGGATTCGCCAGGCCAAGCGTCCGGTGATTATCGTCGGGTACGGCGCGCGCGAAGCCATGCCGGAGGTGTTGGCGCTGGCGGACAGGTTGAACGCCGCGCTGCTGACGACCTTCAAGGCCAAGGGGCAGGTTGCGGACGACCACCCGCTGGCTGCCGGTGTGCTTGGACGCAGCGGCACGCCGGTGGCCAGTTGGTGCATGAACGAGGCTGATCTATTGTTGGTGTTCGGTGCGAGTTTTTCGAACCACACCGGAATCGCCGCGAACAAGGTGATCGTGCAGGTGGATTTCGATCGCGCCGCTTTAGGCCGTTTCCACCGGGTCGAGGTGCCGGTGTGGGGTGAGATCGGGGTGACCGTGCGGGCGCTGTCCCGGGAGCTTTCGGCGCAGCACTCGTGGACCGACCAGCGGGCCGATATCGCTGCGCGCCAGCGGATATGGCGGGATGAGAAGGCCCGCCGGCGAGCGCGCCGAGGCAACGCGATCAATGCGGCCAGCGTGTTCGAGGCGTTGTCGGAACACTGTCCCGGCGATGCGGTGATCACGGTGGATGTCGGCAACAATGCCTATGCCTTCGGCCGATATTTCACCGTCAAGCGGCAACGGGTGCTGATGTCCGGTTACCTGGGGTCCATCGGCTTTGCCTTGCCAGCCGCGTTGGGCGCTTGGGCCGCGACCACGGAAGACGGGCCATGGCATGACAGGCAGGTGGTGTCGATCAGCGGCGACGGCGGGTTCGGTCAATACATGGCGGAGTTCACCACGGCGGTAAAGTACGGCATGAACATCACCCATGTGCTGTTGAACGACAGTGCCTTGTCGAAGATCAGCAAGGAGCAGCGAGCCGGTCATCTCGAGGTATGGGAGACCGGGTTGGTGAATCCGGGCTTTGCCGGCTTTGCCGAGCAATGCGGCGGGCTGGGCATACTCGTCAAGGACGAACAGGCGTTGACCGACGCGTTGACCCGCGCATTCGCCCATGCCGGACCCGCGCTGGTGGAGATCATCACCGACCCGGACCAGACCTGAGTCCTGTCAGTTGCGGTAGTCGACGCTCAAAACGACGAAGGAGCGCAGGCCCTTCGGCGTTTGCACCTCGACTTCGTCGTCCGCTCGTTTCTTCAACAAGGCGCGCGCCATGGGCGAGTCGATACTGATCCAGTTCCGCTTGGGGTCGAACTCATCCGCGCCGACGATACGGTAGCGCGCGGTATCGCCCTGGTCATCTTCCAGCTCGACCCAGGCGCCGAAGTACACCTGGGTGCACTCGTCGTCCCGGGGGTCGACCACCTTCAAGGTGGGCAGGCGTTTTTGCAGGTAACGAATGCGGCGGTCTAGTTCCCGCAGTTGTTTCTTGCGGTAGATGTATTCCGCGTTTTCCGATCGATCGCCCTCGGCCGCGGCGGCTGCGAGTGCGGCCGTCACCTCTCGGCGCGTGACCCACAAGGCCTCGCTTTCGGCCTGTAGTCGTTGATAGCCGTCGCGGGTGATGTACGGCGAAGCAGGCGGAGTGGGTGCGCGATATCGGGGCATGGTGGTCAATGATGCTTAGGGATGATGCGACGCGCCAGCGATTCGATGAGCCGGTTATTCTAACGCGATCACGTAGCGATCCGCGCAGGCGCGCATTGGGTCGGATGCGTGGCATTCGGCGCGCTTGCGTCGTGGCCGGGAGGTTCCGGCGTGATGCGTTCCGTGACCACCGCCGCCGTCTTCGGCGGCGCGGCACAAGCCGGGTCGGTGGCTCTGAGTCAAAGCTTGTTGCGCTTGGCGATGGACGATACTTTCCAGGGGTTCCAGCGATCATGGTAGGACGCCCTGTGCAGCAACTCCATCAGATAGGCAAAGGTGCGCACGGTGCGCAAATAGACCCCGGTGTACAAGGGCGCCAGAGGCAGGTACCAGGCCATGGCCGTTTCCACCGGGCGTCGTGACCGTCCCAGCAGCATCAGCGCAACGAAGTACTCGATGGCGCTGGAAAGGGCGTACAGCAGATAGTTGATCACCAGCACCACCGGCAGATGGCGAGGGAACAGGATCGATAGCTGCACGATGTAAATCCACCACTTCGCGTCGAGAATCAGGTTGTAAAAGATGTTCTCGGCCGAGGCGAGAAAATTGCTCAGCCGGAAGTTTGCGTTTGGAGTCAGGATGTCGGCGTGCTTGCGCATGCGAAAGCGCACCATGGACCTGTCCCATCGATAGCGCTGTTTGGCCAGTTTGCGGAAGGTGTCCGGCACGTTGGTGTAACACGCGGCCTCCGGCCGATGCACCACACGATAGCCGAGCTTGCGAATCTTTACCGTGATGTCGCCGTCCAGACCCGGACCCACATCCCAGCCGCCGAGTCGTCTTAGGATGTCGGTGCGGAATGCGCCGAAGGCGCCGGCGATGATGCGTAATATGTCCAGTTCGGAGTTGACGGTGCGTCCGGTGGACAAGGCCTTCAGGTACTCGATGGTCTGCAACCGCGTGGCGAACGACAGCAGGTTGTTGGCTACGCGAATGTCGCCGCCGACGGCGCCCACGTTGCTGTCCAGATAGAACGGCAGCAGGATCTGTTCGATCGCATCTGGTGCCAGATGGGAATCGGCGTCCAGATGTACGACATAGGCACCGTTGATGTAGTTGAGTGCGGTGTTCGCGGCCGAGGCCTTGCCGCCGCGTATCTCGTTGCGAACGAAGCGGTCGATTTTGCCTGCATTGAGCAGGCGACGGCAGATGCCGGGGGTATCGTCGTCGGATCCGTCATCCACGATGATGATCTCGACGTGGCGGTAGCTCTGTCGTCCCAGCGACTGGATCAGTTTGGGGATATGTTTGCCTTCGTTCTTTCCCGGCGCGATCACGGACACCAGGGGGCGCTCCTTGAACAAGGCGCGGCGAGCGGCCTGCTGTCGCCGAGCGCCTCGCGCCCGTCGCCACAGATAACGCGGGATGATCACCAGGTCGAGCAGCACATAACGGGTGAAGTCGAACAGGAAGAACGGCCAGAAGTAAGCGAGGAAACTCCAGCCGTCCAGCCCTTTCAGGAAGGCGATGATCTCGTCAATCAGCATGGTCTTTCAGGAAGGCTTCAGTCACGGCATCCAGGTCCAGCATGGCATCGACGCCGACGATCCGGTGCCTGATCTTCGGATCGTATTCCAGGTTGGCCGTGAGCAGGTCTCGGATGCCCTGGGTCAGCCGCTGCAAGGCGATCTGCGCCGCGCTGTCGGAGGTCTCGGTAAGCAGGATCACGAACACGGACTCGCTGCGCGACGAGATGACGTCGGAGTCGCGCAACACCGCCCGGAACAAGGCGCCGAGTTCGCCAAACACCTCGCCGGCCCGTCGGCCAACGGACAGGTAAAGTTTGTCCAGATCCTCCAGGTCGATGAAAAGCAGGCTGCTGGCCGACAAGGCATAGCGTTTGATGCGCGCGACCTCCACCTGCAGGAACTGGCGGAATACCGGGAACGGCTGTAGAGTGATCTCGTTCTCCAGCAATTGGGTGAACAGATTGTCCAGCCCATATATCGCGGCATTTCGCCCGATGGATGTCAGGTTGTAGCGTTTGATCTCCTGGTGGGTCTGCTGCTCCGGCTCGGCACTGTGGCCGCAATTGAAACAGGTGCTGACGATCACCGGGTCCTGGAACCGGCTGTTGCAACTGTTGCACTGGTAGGTCATCGACGGCTTGTCGTAATCGACGCCGATGTGTTGCAGGTTGTGATCGCACTTGGGACAGACCAGTTCACCCTGCTGACGGAATTCGTCCATCGGCGCGGTATGGGCACAGCGGAAATGGTGGATCAGTTCATCCACGTGCAGATTCGGCGAGGCGCAGTCCGGGCAGGCCTCGGTGAAATTCAGGAAGGCGCAGCCGCATTGGCGGCAGAGATGGGCGCGCGCCTGAAACTCGCCGCGGATCAGTCGCTGACTCTCCAGAAACTCCAGTACCTGCAGATGACTGTTGTCCTGCTCGGTGAAGAATGGCAGCAGCGCGGGATAGACGAAGCCCGCGTGATGGTCGGCGGTCATGTGGGCTTGTAAGGCGTTGTCCCGGCTGGCGAGAAACCGCAGTACGCGAAAGCTCAGTGTCTTGTCGCTCGACTCGATGGCGTCGGGCAGGCCGGCAATGTAATTGCGGATGCTTTGGAAGCGAGCCTCGGCGGCGTCCGGCAGCTTGCCGCGAAACCCGTCGATATTGACGTGCAGGTCAGCGGTGTCCCGCACCTTGGCGGGCAACGTGCTGTCGGCGGTGATTAGTACCACCGGCTTCAGGTACACGTGTGGGCAGGGGTTCTGCCGGATACTGGCGAGGGCACGTTGCCCGGCGGCCCAGTCGCGTGCGTCCACCAGCCAGTAACTGACTTCGGCAACGTCGGTGTCGCCAAGATGTTCGCGCTCGACCGCGGGGACATCGATGTCCGTTTGCTGATGCGCGGTATGATGTTCGGAAATGAACGCCGGGTGACTCATCGGATCATTCTCACGGTGACATCCATGCGGTCGAAGGTGCGCCAGTGACGACTGGCGTTCCGGTCCGCGGGACGTAGGTGGATTCGCAGTCTGGCTTCCACCGGGACATATTCGTCCCACTGGCGTGCGGGGGTGTTGTAGGCGGCTGATTGGACTGCCTCGACCACGCCTTCGCTGTCGGTGCCGTCAGGAAACAGTACCCGGACGCGGTCGCCGGCCTGCCAACGCGCGTATTGGCGACTGTCGGCATAGGCCTCGATCCGCACCGCCGCGTCCAGCGCTTCCAGGGTGATCACCGGTTGTCCGCGGCCGGCATATTCGTGGTTGTGGCGTTGCACGGTAATCACCCGCGCCGCAAAGGGGGCTGTTAGGTCTTCCGGCTGACACTCGGGCCGTGGCGGCGGCGGTTCGGCGGCAAGTTGCTCGCGGGTGGCGCGCTTGAGTTGCAGTTCTTCCTCGCCGAGCCGGATGTCGAGGCGCAACTTATCCAGTTCCCGCACCAGATCGGCCATATCCCGATAGCGGCTGCCGTCCATTTCCAGGGCTCGCCGCAGGTCATACCGGCGTCGCTCGGCATGCAGCTGGCGCAGTTGCTGGCGCTGCAACGCCAGCCGAACCGCAAGCAAACGGATGTCGTAGTCCAGTTTGGCCAGGCGAGGATCCGGCTCGGTCGGGGCGCAGCGGGCGTCGGGGTCCACCACGGCCAACCGTTGCTTGGCGTGTACCGTCATGCCCTCGGTAACGGTCAGCTCGCGCAATTGCCCCCCATGGGTCGGACTGACCTGGATCTTGTCGACTTCCACCTGGCCCCGCACTTCCACGTACAGCAGGTATTGCAAGACCAGATAACCCAGGTACCCGACCACGAACAACAGCAGGCCGAAATACAGCCAGCGGGTCAGTTGCGGCGCGCGTCGCACCGGCGCCTGGCCTTCAGGCAGATGGTTCACCAGGCCCTTGCGGTTTCTCAGTTTCACGGTTGCTTACCTGCCATGCCCAGATAGGCGTCGACGCCGTGCAAGGCAAACCGCTGGATGCCGGTCAGTGCACGTAGTTTTTCTATGGCTTGCTCAAGCTGCCACTCGTTGTCGAAGTCCGCCGGGCGTAGCGCTAAGGCCAAGCGTTCAGCGGGCACCAAGGCCAGGATTGGTTGAAGACGTCGCGCGATCCTGTCCGCGGCGGGTTGGCCGTAGGCCATCAGCACCAGTCGGTCGGCGTCACGTGCCAGGACGGCATAACGGTCGGCTGGCCACCAGACAGGAAGCGACAGGTGCAGTGACTGCTCGGGTTTCAACGCGGCTCGTACCGCGCGCGTCAGCGCGTCGAATTGATCCAGGTAGTCGTCTTGACGTTGTTTGAAATCCGCCAAGGCCTGGGGCTCGACATCCAGATGGATTACGCCCTCCGGGGCGGTACGACGTATCCGGCTTACCGCCTTAGCATGGTTGTCCGGCTCGACCCAGCTGTTGTTTCCGAACAGGTGCTCGATGCCGATTCCGGCGTGCGTTGCTTCCCGGACGAAGGCGGCACGCCGTGCCGTATCGAGCCGTCGGCCGGTGCTGAGCATCACCTGTCGAATGCCTTTCGCTTTGAGGAAGGCCACCAATACTGCCGGGGCGTGACGATCAATGTCGCCGGACCAGAGATAGATGGCGCGCTCCCCACTGCGGCCGCGATAGTTGAAGTCGGCCTCGCCGAGCGGTTTGAGATAAGCCGGGATCAGCGGCAGTTCGGCGCGCTGCATGACCTTTACCAGCCGCCGCTGCAATTCTTCTTCGGCACGCACCTGCTCGATGGCCGCGTCGATCAGGTCTTGGGTGCGGGAAACCGCTGCCACAAGGTCCGCTTCGGCCGGGTACAGGCGCCGATCCGTCAATGAGCGGCGCACCCGTTCATTGGCACGCAACACCCGGTACTGCTGGCGTTGCACACGTTCCGCCTGCTCACGCAGTTCGCGATACGCCTCACGGGTGCGGCGCAGTCGCGTGTGCAACTGGCGTTGGTAGTCCGCGTCGGCGGCCAGCAGGCGCAGTTGCAGGTCCCGGTCGCCGGGTTTGGTCAGGGGCAAGCGAAAGCGCACGCCGGCCGCCATGCCGCCGCTGTCCAGGTCATCGCTCAGGCGGTCCGCATCCGCCCGGACGAACACCCGCAGCTTGTTCTGGTCGCGAAAGCGCGATGACTGACTGAGGCGGGCACGCTCGAGTGCCGCCGAAAGCGCGGGCAAGGGGTCGCGCTCGATCGCCTTCAGGATGGCGGGCAGATACAGATCCATGGCGGCTGGGTGCGGTGGATTGCGCGGCGGTCGGCCGTCCACGCGCAGCCCGCGCAGCCCTCGCAGCTCGTGCTCCGTGACCGCCAGTTCGCCTTCCACTTCGAGCAGGCCATCCAGATGGCGGTAGCCGGTCAGGTAGCCGCGGCGCACCGCTTGTACCAGCGGCCGAAGCAGTTCACCGCGTCTGGCCAGCAAGGAGCTGCGTAGCTGGCGCATTTGCCGTACCCGGGTTTCACGGCGGCATGCGTACTGATCGTCGAGTCGTGCCCGGTCCGCCTCCAGCCGGGCCAGGTGTGCGCTGTGTTGTAGGGAGCGGGCACGGATGAGGTTTTCCCGCCGGCCCTCTTCGAGCAGGTCCCATGACAGTTCCAGGTAGGCACTTTGCCCCACACTGCGACCCCGGGCGTCGTCCAGGATGTATCCACCGCGCAGTTCTAATCCCAGGTCACGGGCTTCCTTGTTCGCCTCCGCCTCGAATGCCAGCGCGTGGTAATCGTGCGGAGCCGGATCGGCACAGCCCGGACCCAGAGTGTCAGGCACGGCCTCGCTCGGCGTGACCGTCAGCAATTGCTGCACGTCGCCTTGCAGTCGCTCCAGCAGAGGCCAGAGCGCGTTGTCGTCGGTTGGGGTGGCGTGGCTGGAGGTCGCCGCGATCAGGCAGCACAACAGGCCGGCGCCGGAGCGGAACCACATGGATCGGATACCCGGAATTTGCCGTTGCCTGGTTAGCGGCTGGCGATCCTGAATCCTAAGAAGCCGCTGAGAAAAGCGGGGGCAAAGTGATGGGCGATCAGTAAGGCGCCGTGCCGATCACACCCAACAGCCGGTTGGTGCGCAGCGCGGCAACGCCGCAGTGGCAGGGCCGGCGCCAAGCGTCCGGTTCAGCAGTTTTCGGATCAAGAAGCGCGGGTGGCCGGGCCGCCGGCGTCGCTGGACCGGGTCATCGGGCGAACGGGGTCAGGTGCCGGGTGATGAAGGTATGGATGCGCATCAGGGTGTCGCGGGAGGCCAGGTCGTCCGCGCAGGGTGCGCACGTGAGGTGGACGAAAATCAAAACCCCTGCCAACTCGTGGGTAAATGACCAGGGTCGCGTCCTTACCCGCATCCTGCAGCGACTGGACCGCCGTCTCGATGGACCGGCGACGTTGGTACTGTTCCTGATCGCCGATGAAGATCAGCACCGGGATATCCAACCGGTCCACCTCCGGTGCGTAGCGATACACCTGCATGGGCTCGGGGGCGTTGGGGTCCTGCATATGGGGATAGAACGAAACGTAGCAGGCGATGCCGTTGCGTTGTTTGCCATGGGTGGTCACTGCCTTCAACGCCATATAGCCGCCGCGGGTTTGCGACACGATGCAGGCCTGCGTGGTACTGATATCGTCACGCGCCAGCAGGGCGTCCACACCGGCTGCCGTGTCCGTCTCCACGGCGTAGTTGTGTTCGATGGGCATTTTCTCGATGAAGCGCCCGGAAAACACGTCCGGCGCCAACACCACGAAACCCCGTGCCGCCAGGCGTTTGACTTGGCCGACGATCAGGTCGTCGAGCCCGCGTCTGCCGTGTTGGTAGAGGACCGCCGGATAGCGTCGATCATCGTCGGGACGGGCCAGGATGGCGGGAACCGAGACGTCTCCGTTGGCGTACTCGATTTCTTCCAGGCGCACTGGGTGGTTGGTCGGGACCCGAATGTGCCCTTGCTCCCACCAGGCGTTGTCCCACCACCAGGCGGACGGACCCACCGGGTTGGCCATCGGTTGGTAGCCGGGCTGAGCGGCCTGGACCAGGGCGCACGGCAGCAGGGCGCAGAGCGCCATGGCGAATCGGCTCATGGGGGATATCCTCGGCACTTAATCCAATCGTTATGGCCGCGTAGTCTACCGGAAGGGTAAAATGCGCCCCAATTCAGCTTGCCGGAGAAACGAGTGTGGAAATCGCAATCGCCTTGAAATTGCACGTGTTGGCCGTGGTGGTCTGGGTGGGGGGCATGTTCTTCGCCTGGATGTGTCTACGACCGGTGGCCGCCAGCCAATTGGAGCCGCCAGCCCGTTTGCGGCTGTGGGTGGGCGTTTTCCAGAACTTCTTCCCCTGGGTCTGGGCTGCCGTGCCGGTGATTCTGGCCACCGGCCTGTGGCTGATCCGCGCCGGTTTCGGCGGCATCGGCGATGCTCCTGGCTACATCCACGGCATGTTCGGATTGGGTGTGGTGATGATGTTGATCTTCATGCACGTCTTTTTTGCCCCTTATCGTCGCCTGCGCATCGCCGTTGCGACCGAGGACTGGCCGGAAGGTGGGCGTAATTTGGGTATGATCCGCAAGCTGGTGGGTTTCAACACCCTGTTGGGCGTTGTCACGGTGTTGTTGGCCGCGGGCGGGCGTTACCTCACCCTGTGACCATGCGCGTCCAGCAGAGCGACGTACTGGCGTTCTGGTTCAGGCCGGGCATGGAGCAGTGCTGGTTCAGCAGCACCGATGCCCTGGATCGGGAGATCCGTTCGCGGTTCGAGCCGGTGTGGCGGCTCGCCCGGGACGGCCAATTGGCCGACTGGGAAGACACGGCGGAAGGCGCCTTGGCCCTGGTGATCGTGCTCGATCAGTTGCCGCTGAACATGTTTCGACACCAGCCGGCCGGTTTCAGCACCGAAGCGGCCTCCCGTGAGGTCGCGGGGCGCGCCATCGGGCGTGGTTTCGACGCCGCGCTGCCGCCCCAGCGGCGGCAGTTCATGTATCTGCCTTTCATGCACAGCGAACGGCTTGCCGACCAGGCGCGATCGGTCGAGTTGTTTGAGGCCGCGGGTTTGACCGACAACCTGCGTTTTGCCCGTCATCACCGGGACATCGTGGCGCGCTTCGGACGCTTCCCGCACCGTAACGCCGTGTTGGGCCGGGAAAGCACACAGGCGGAGTTGGATTGGCTGGCTTCGCCCGAGGGCTTCAATCCGTGACGCGTCAGCTGGTGATCGTGCAGCCGGGCCGGAAGCTGCCGGATCTGGCGGCAGTGCCGGGGGACTTCAGTGACTGGGTGCTCGACGGTATGGGGCTCGACGTGAGCGCCGCGCGGGTGATTTTTCCTCAGCAGGGTGAGCCGCTGCCCGCCCCGGGCACGGTAGGGGCCGCGGTGGTCACCGGCTCCGGTGCCATGGTGACCGAGCAACTCCCCTGGATGTGTGACGTCGCCCACTGGCTACGCGCCTTGGTCCGGCGGAAGGTGCCGGTACTGGGTATTTGTTTCGGTCATCAATTGCTGGCTCATGCCCTGGGCGGCGAGGTGGCGGACAATCCCGCCGGTGTCGAGGTCGGCACGGTGACCACCCGCCTCACTGCGGCGGCAGCCGACGACCGGTTGTTTGCCGGCTGGCCGGCCCAGGCCAAGGTTCAGGCCAGTCATCAGCAGTCGGTGATCCGGCTGCCGCCCGAGGCGGTTGCCTTGGCGCATAGCGAGCAGGACCCGCATCACGCCTTCCGTTTTGGGTCGGCGGCCTGGGGCGTGCAGTTCCACCCCGAGTTCGATGCGCGCATCGTCGCCGCCTATGAGCACTACTATGGCCAGCGCTTGAGCCCGCAATACCAGACCCGGCAGGCCGCGGCGCGGGCTGAAAGCCCCTGCGGCAGCGCAATCCTTAAGGCTTTTTCCGAAATGTCCGCGTAGCACGGGTCCCCTAGGGAACCTCTGATTGAATCGGTTCCAGCATCGTTATCATCGCCCCGCAGGTTATTTTTCAGGTCTGCACGCTGAAATCAGCCTCGTAGCGAAGCGTTTTACCTTTTTTCCCGCTCTATAAGCGGATTTTGGGCGCA
>JASBTJ010000043.1 GCA_030148485.1 Gammaproteobacteria bacterium
CTGGGCGGCGAACATCTGGTGCTGACCGACATCCGAGGTCAGGTAGAAGTCCATGTCCTTGGTGACCTTGTGCAGGGTCTCCACGGCGAACTGCGGCTTGATGGCGGTGTCGCCCTGCTCGTAAGTCAGGCACTTCATCGCGCGCCAGCCTTCGATGCGCTCCCACCATTGTTTCAGTTCGGCTTTTTTGAACTTGGGCTTATCGCCCAGCACCTCGAGCATGTCCTTGAGCACGCTCTTGACCTGCCCGACGATGGGCACGTCCACCCGCACGGTCTTGGAGATGGACGCCGGATCCACGTCGATGTGGACGATCTTGGCGTGCGGGCAGAACTGGGCGATCTTGCCGGTGACGCGGTCATCGAAACGCGCACCGATGGCGATCAGCACGTCGGTCTCGTGCATCGCCATGTTGGCCTCGTAGGTGCCGTGCATACCCAGCATGCCCAGATTCTGGCGACCACTGGCCGGATACGCGCCCAGGCCCATCAAGGTCTGGGTGATGGGGAAGCCAGTCTTGTCCACCAGCTCGCGCAGCTCGGCCGAGCCCTCGCCCAGCACCACGCCGCCGCCGGTATAGATCACCGGGCGCTCGGCCTGGGACATCAGTTCCACCGCCTTTTTGATCTGGCCCAGGTGGCCCTTCTCCACCGGACTGTAGGAGCGCATGGACACCTTTTTATGGTGCTTGTACGGGATCTTGATGTTCGGATCGGTGATGTCCTTGGGGATATCCACCACCACCGGTCCGGGGCGGCCGGTCGTGGCGACGTAGAACGCCTTGGCGATGGTCTCAGCCAGGGTGTCCAGGCTCTTCACCAGGAAGTTGTGCTTCACGCACGGACGGGTAATGCCGACCGTGTCAACCTCCTGGAAGGCATCGGAACCGATGACAGGCGTCGGGACCTGACCGGTCAGCACGACCATCGGAATGGAATCCATGAACGCGGTGGCAATACCGGTCACCGCATTGGTGGCGCCGGGGCCTGAGGTGACCAGCACCACACCGGCCTTGCCGGTCGCACGGGCGTAGCCGTCCGCCGCATGGGTGGCGGCCTGCTCGTGGCGTACCAGGATGTGCCGTACGTCGTCCTGCTGGAACAGTGCATCGTAAATATGCAGCACCGCGCCGCCCGGGTAACCCCAGACGTACTCGACGCCTTCATCCTTCAGCGCCAGAACGACGATCTCGGCTCCGCTGAGCTCCACCTTGCTGACCTCCGGAAACGTGGAATAATCCCCCCGTGGCCGGCAGAGTCGGTGACTGCGACCATCCACTTACGGGGTGAGGCAAAATTGAAACAGGGCAAACTACTGATATTGGGCCGCAAGGTCAATAGCCATAGGGGTTTAGGCCCACTTTGGCAGGGCTTTTTCACCCTACTGTGCGCGGCGTTTCTGGTCACCTCGGCACAGGCGGCAAGCTATCGCTGGAGTGGTGACGACGGTCAGGTGATCTATTCCCAGGTCCCGCCGCATGACGGGCGCCCCTACACCGTCATCGGCGCCCCGCCACCCCCGGCGGACCAAGCAAAAGAACAGGCACAACTGAACGCGCTGCGGCAGTCCCAGGCCGACGCCGCCGAGGACAAGGAACTGGCCGCCAAGGCCCAGGCCGAGGCCGCCGCACGGCAGGCCCTGATCGACCGCAACTGCGAAATCGCCCGTGGCAACATCGTGGCATTGCAGGGCAGCCTGCGGCGCCTGATTCGCCAACCGGACGGTAGCGTGCGGCGCCTGACCCCAGAAGAACACGATGCCAAGCTTGCCGAGGCACGTGCCTACCTGACTGAAAACTGCCGTTAACCCGACAAGGACGTACCGATATGCCAGTCTTGAGCATCGTTACCAACCAGGCTGTTGCGGATGCGGACCAACCCGCACTGCTGATGGCGCTATCCGAGACCGTTGCCGATGCCCTCGGCAAGCCGGAACAGTACGTCATGGTCAGCTACACGCACAATCCAGCCATGCTGTTTGCCGGCCAAGCCGCGCCACTGGCCTATCTGGAACTGAAAAGCATCGGCCTGCCGGCCGATGGCACCAACGCCCTGTCAGCCCGTTTATGTGACAGCGTGCACAAGCACCTGGACGTGGCAAAAAATCGGATCTACATTGAGTTTTCCGATGCCCAGCGCCACCTGTTCGGTTGGGATGGGGGCACCTTCGCCTAGAATACCACGGTGCAGCCCATACGTCGCCTCTGGCATATCGCCCAGCCCGCCAGGGGACTGCTACTGGCCGTCTCCGGACTCCTGCTGCTGGAAACCCTCACGACCCTCGCCATCCCATGGATAGGCGGTCGCTTTGCCGAGCAGATACTGCACCACCCGGAAGCCGACGCCTATCACCGTCTGTTGTTGATCTGGCTCGGTTTGTTGCTGGCACAGAACGCCCTGCGATTTGTCAGCCAGTACTTGTTGGGACGGGCGGGTGCCGCGGCAACGGCGCGCTTACGCTGCCGCATCTATGATCATCTTCAGGCCTTGCCACTGCACTATCATCAGGGGCGGGAACCGGGCGACACGCTCTCACTGCTGTCCCGCGACGCCACCCAACTGGGCCAGTTTTTCACCAACACCTTACCGGCGCTCGCCCCATTGCTGCTCACCCTGGTCGGCGCCTGGGTTCTGATGGCCCGGATCGACCTGGTGATTGCGCTCCTGATCGGCATCAGCGTGCCCATGATCGCCATCGGCGTGCGCCTGCTGCTGCGCCGCATCAGACCCATCGCCAACGACCTGGCGGACGCCCACGGCGCCCACATGGCCATAGTGGAAGAGAACCTGCGACTGATGCAGTTGCTCAAGGCGTTCGGTAAAGAAGACCTGGAATCGGCGCGGATCCGGCAGAAAAACAACCACATCCGTGGACTGGAGAACCGCCATCTCCTGCTGGCCAGCCTCATAAACCCCGCTGTGCAAGGGGTCGGGGCCTTGTTGCTCATCGCAATGTTATGGCTCAGCGCCGACAAGCTCACCCAAGGCGATCTCGGGATCGGCCAATTGGTCAGCCTGCTGCTTTACGGCATGTTCCTGTTTCGCCCGGCAAGCCGACTGGCCGATGCCGCCGGTCGGTTTCAATCGACGCTCGGCGCATCGGCGCGCATCGAGTCCCTGCTCGGCGCCGAACCGGAGCCGTACAATACGGGCCGGACAAAGCCTCCGGCGCATCCCGGCAACATCCGCTACGACGACATCTCGTTTCGCTACCCGGGCGGAAAACCCGTGTTCACCGGGTTCTCGCTGCAAATCACCGAAGGCGAGACCGTGGCCATTGTCGGCCCCAACGGCTCGGGCAAGAGTACGCTGGTCAATCTGCTGATGCGCTTCAACACGCCGGCGACAGGACGAATCCTCATCGACCAGCAGGACATCAACACACTGTCGCTGGGCGCCTTGCGCAGCCTGATCGGCTTGGTGCCACAGGAGGTCGCGCTATTGCGTGACAGCGTGCGCGCGAACATCACCTTCGGCATTACCGACACAGACGACGACGCCATCCACCAGGCCTGCCGCATTGCCCAGGCAACGGACTTCATCGCGCGACTGCCGCGAGGACTGGATACCAAGGTCGGAGCCGACGGCGTGCAACTGTCCGGGGGGCAGAAACAGCGCATAGCGCTAGCGCGCGCCCTGCTGCGACGCTGCCCGATTCTCATCCTCGATGAAGCCACATCCATGTTCGATCCGGCGGCACTGCAAGGCTTTGTACGCGACTTCAAGGCCGCATCCCAAAGCCATACCGTCATCCTCATCACGCACCAGAGCGACAAACTCGCCATCGCCGATCGCGTCGTCGCACTGACTCCGTGGCAACCCGCCACGTGAACCCGCCTTCACCGCACCGCAATACACCGGACACCAGGGCATAACCATGGGCGGAATCATCGCCGCGACACAGACAGGGCAAGCCTCCCGGCGCAGGGAACGCATGGCGGCGACGGCACAAAGCACGGCCTATCGGGGCGAACCGGGGTACGCGCAGACAGCCGCCTGCCTGCTTTGTGTCCAGGCGCGTGACGACGAAGCGGTATTGCTGCAAGACAGCCATTCCATCATGGCGTTGCACGGCTACATCACCGCCGCCAGCCTGCAGCGACAGGGGCTCGACTCGCCCGACGCCCTGAAATCGTCACTCGATCGCGGCGCACAGGCGATTCTGCAGCGACTTGACGGGGAATTCAGTGTCGTCCACTTCAACAACCTCGCCAGCTCACTGACCTTCTATTGCTCCACAAGCGCCACAAGACCGCTGTACTTCCAACACACCACGGCCCAGACCGTGGTGGCCACGGAGATCCGCCAGTTGCTTGGCGTCGGCGAGAACCGGCGAGCAATGAACCGGACGGCCTGGGCGCAGCACATCCTGTTTGGCCACCAGCTGCTCGACATGGAGGACACGCTTTACCACGGCATAAGACGGGCACACAGCGGCCGGATCTACCAACTGGACGTACGCACCGGAGCGCTCAAAAGACATGCCTTTCCCCAGTCACTCGCCATCGATGACACCATCACCCGGGAGGAAGCCGAGGCGAAACTCGTCGACACCGTGGACAATGCGGTGCTTGACGCATTGCGCCCACAACACATGGGGCTCGCACTGAGCGGCGGCCTTGATTCCGGCCTGATACTGGCGCTGGCGGATCGGCATCTGGCCAGACAAGACGACACCGCGCGACTTTCCACCTACAGCATCGGCTTTCCCGGCTGGTCCATGGACGAATCCGCCGTCATTGAGGAAACCCTGTGCGCGCAGCATCGCCGTGGCGCCTTCGTCGACGGCACAAGACATCCGCCCTCAAGCTATTTCGAACACCTCAGCCAAGCCACGGATCTCGCGCCCCTCGCCCTGACGGACTGCTATATCGAGATGCTCGGACCCGTCATGGCCAAGGATGACTGTCGATTCAGACTGTCCGGACTGGCCGGCGATCTGACCCTGGGATTCGGGCTCAGCTATCTTGCGGAGTACCTGCGAACAGGCCGGGTCTATAAAGCCATACGGGACGCGGTGGGTTTCGAGAATCGACAGCCTTTTTCGCTGACAACAGCGCTCCGTCGGGTGTACCGCTTGTGTCGCCCTGCCAAACAATCGCAACGCCCGCCGCCACCCGCCTGGCTGCCGGCCGCACAGCGCCCGGCATTCGACGCCGGCCTCGACCGACAGGCGGACTATGTGGCGCAATACGGACGCTCGATCGGGCCACGCATGCTGCTGATCGACGCATTCCGTGCCGGCGCGTGGTCCGATATCGCGGAACAACATGCCGCCCGCTGGGGCATGGACCTGCTCAGCCCGCTGACCCATCAAAGCCTGATCGACCTGGGCTTCGCGCTACCCCACGACTGGCTCGACGGCGGCAGTCACAACCGCCGCATGATCCGCGATGCCACCGCACAGCTTGTCCCGGACTCGGCCCGCGCATATCGCCCCAAGGTGGCACACAACGCGTTCGTCACCGGCGACAAGGCGCTATTGCGCTTTGCCGACAACCCCAGCGAATGGCGATTGGTCGACGAGCACTTGGTAAGCCCCGAACACCTCGCAACCACCATTGGAAAATCCCGTTCCACGGGGCAGATCGATCTTGGGCTCAGCACGCTGTTACGCGCCGAGCATCTCGCGCGCCGATTCGATTGACCCCATCATAGTGTCCAGAATATTTACACTCGACTCGTCGCCCGCTTCCCGTGACGCGCGGTAACACGTTGAACACAAAGTCCTCGACAAACCCGGCATGAGTCGTGCTTAAATGTCAACCATCGCCTACAATACAATAAGGATCACGACAGTGGAGCACCGGGTCATGAACGAGCAAAACACGGAAAACACCCCCACCAAAGAAGCATACGAGAAACCGCAAGTCCAGACATTGAAGCTGGATCAGGTCATTCGCGGCGGCGGCGGCTCCGCCCTCGATGCCGACAACACATTGTCCCTGCCGGGCGGCGCGGCGCTGTAAGACCCGAAACGCGCTGTGACCCGGCCGCGCGACTGTCCCGCAGCGCGCGGCAGCACCGCGAGTTGCCCATGCGACCCACTCGTCGCTATACGCTGCCGGGTACCGATCTGCATGTACGGATAGCGACCCACCACCCCGGTGACGGCGTCGATACCCTTGCTGAAAACTATGGCCTGGTGTCATCCGCAGGCCCGGTGAAGACACCCACCGCTGCGGGCATCACCATCACCACCTGCGAACCCCCAGGCCTGCCGGAAGAACTCGCGTTGCTCTCCCCCCTGGAAGCGATACTCTGCGAGCAACACATCTACGTCAGCGACAGCCGTCTATCGCTGGGCCCACCGATCCGGGTCGAATCCGGCCCCGCCGCAGCGCTCCCCCGGATCGGCCTCGATGTGGCGCTGACCCTCTGCTTTGCCCAACAAGGCGCCGTCACACTGCACGCCTGCGGGTTTCGTTTCCAGGACACCGACTTTCTGGCATTCGGCCCCTCGCAAGCGGGCAAAAGCACACTCGCCGCGGCCGTACTCGCCAGCGGCGGGCAGATCCTCACCGACGATCAGCTGCTGTGCCACATGGACCAAGGGACCCTGCACGCCCGCTGGTTACGCAAGGACATGCTGTTACGGCAAGGCGGCATGGACGTGCTGACTGATGCGCTACGTCAACAAGCCATTCCCTTGCGGATCAACGGCGAAACCCGCTGGCAACTTGACCGCCGTCGCCATCCCGCCGGCTTCGTGGACAGCCTGACGCCGAGCACATTGCTCTTTCTACACCCCCCCGATCTCTCCCGTGCCACCCCCGTTGCCACGCCGATCGACCACGCCATCGCCTACTCGGAACTCGTCAGATCCTCGTCACCGGCCCTGTTCGGTCAGTCCGCTGTCACCATTACCGCGCTGACGCGCACCTGCCGCGACCTGTTGGCCGTCACCAAGGCATTCCGGCTGACCGCCTCGCCGCAACTGATCACCAACCCACAGCGCGAACTCCGGCTGCTGATGAACGCGGTCGGTCTGTCACCCCCCCGATAAGCCGCCGCGAGTCGGCGCCCCGCTGGCTGTTCGTTTTTTTTACATACCGGCGACGACACGCCTCCCGAGGAAATAAATTTCATATTTAAAATCAATATATTATAGCTAATGGCACGACTCCTGCTTAATTCTGGGGACTACAAAATAATTCTCTTTATGGGTCGCCTGAAGATGAACAAATCAGCCTACAAAAACACCGCTTTAACCTTGCTGCTGTTGCTGGCCTCCACAGCCAGCGCGCTCGCCGGGGTCATCACGGCTGATTTCCCGAGCACCTCATCCACGAACACCGCGGCGGCCGGCCAGTACTACTACAACACCACCCACACGGTTAAAGAGACCTTTTCCGGCGCCGGCGTCATCGATTACGCCACCGGACTGGACTTCTCCCTGCTGATCGACAACCGACTGGCGACCGGCGCCTTCGTGAATTTCGACGTGTTCCTGAACAGCAACCTGGTCGGCAACTTCACGATCAGTCAGGCCGACGGCAACGGCCCGCTCGCCTACAGCTTCACCTTCAGCAACATGCTGGCCAACGATTACGAGGTCATGCTTGCGGTGACCAACAATGTGGCACCGGGTTCCGGGTCCGTGAACTTCATCGAAGGCTCCAGCTCTGTCGCCATCTCCGGCGGCGTCCCGTCACCTGGCCCGCTGGCCCTGATCGGTCTGGGCTTGCTGATTGCCGGCATACGCAAAAAGTCAGTGGCAGCAACTCGCTGATACCGGCTTAGCGCTTCGACAAAGCGCCCCGCGGGCCATACGCCAAAGCGCATACCAAGGGGCCCCGCTCTGTCACGCCACTGGCGGGGACTCGGCGGGGCTTCACTTGATAACCGACGAGCGCCACAATGCTCAGGGTGATTGGTTTCGACCCTTAGCGACATGGCGCTTTTCCCCTTTCCCCCTCTCCGTTTACTTGTTGCGACCGGCTATCTGAGCCTGAAAGCGCAATCGGTGACCAGCCGCAGCATCCTGCAGGTATGGGACACGCTGAGAACAACTCAACGCCCCACCCGCCGCTTCGATCCGGATCAAGTCCTGCGAAGCGTCCTCCTCGTCAGCGCCGTAGCACGACGCCTGGGCTTCGACGGTAGCTGTCTGGTTCGAGCGCTGGTATCCGGCCGACTGCTGCTTGGGCGTGACGAACTGCTACTCAAGATCGGCATGCACACCCGGCACGACAGCCGCGCTTCCCCCGCCGGACATGCTTGGGTAGAGTTGTCCGGCAGGAATCTATCGGACCCCATCAACGAAAAGCCCCCGGCCACGGGGTTCCGCGTCACCCATACGATTCACCTGACAAGGGAAAACGAATGACCCGGGGGATTATTGAACAGCTCCGCGAGCACATGCAGCAAAACGGCATTGAGCTCACCGAGCTGTCGGACGGCACATCGGTAATGCTGGACCTTGCGGGTCATCAAGTGCTTTCGCTGAACAAAACCGGCACCGTGTTGAGTCAAAAACTGGCGGCACCGGGGACCAGCAAACAGGACCTGGTACGCGCGTTGACCGGGTCCTTCGCTGTCGACAGAGGTTCGGCGGAATCGGATGTGGACGAATTTCTCGACGCCTTGACGGCGATCCTCGGCCAACAGCTATAGCCGCTCGTCCGTCTGCAGTGCGTCCGGCTTTTCGTCCTGCAACTCGACACTTTCGATTTTTTCGAACCGGCTACTGATCTTTCGCGCCGACACATTCACTTGCTCCACGTCCTTGTGCGCCTGCGCGATATGCGAGGCCAGCTTGTCCATGCGGCCGCGAAAACGTCCAAAGTCCTCGGAAAGCCGTCGTAAATGCTCCTGGATGATGTGTACCTGGGCACGCGTCGCCTCATCCTTGAGCACCGCGCGCGCCGTGGTCAACACGGCCATCAGCGTCGTCGGTGACACCATCCACACACGGGCTCGCTGCGCGATCTCCACCAATTCGGGAAAACGGGCGTGAATCTCCGCGAAGATGGCTTCGGCCGGCAGAAACATCACGGCACCATCCGCGGTTTCACCGGGTATCAGGTATTTGTCGGCGATATCCTTGATGTGCTTCTTGATGTCCTGCACGAACTGCCGGCTGGCCGTCTGACGTTCGGGCTCGGACAGCGCGGGATCCGCCATCCGTTTATAGGTCTCCAGCGGAAACTTGGCATCGATGGCGACGTTGCCGGTGGGCGCCGGCAGATACAACAGACAGTCCACCCGCGTGCCATTGCTCAAGGTCTGCTGCAGCGCAAAACTGTTCTCGGGCATCACGTTGCGCACCAGGCCCGCCAGCTGCACCTCGCCGAAAGCGCCCCGTGAACGCTTGTCCGTGAGCACTTCTTGCAGGCTCACCACGTTGCTGGACAGTTCGGTGATCTTCTTCTGCGCCTCGTCGATTCGGGATAAATGCTCGAGCACCTTGGTGAAGGTCTCGGTGGTCCGCTCGAACCCCTTTTGCAGCCGTTGTTCCACTTGGCCACTGATTTCCTTGAGCCGCTCGTCGGTGCGGGCGGTCAGGGCGTCGACGCGCTTGCCCAGATCCTCGGACGAGCGGGTCAATGCCTCTTCCACGCGTTTGCTGACCGCGGCAACACCGCTGGTGAAGGCTTCCTGCTGGGCTTTCAGGCCCTCCCCCTGGCGGGCAAGAAAGGTCTCGCGGTGCTGGCCCAGCTCGGTCTTGAGTTCATCCTTGAATTCGGCCAGGCCACGCTGCTGACTGGCGCGACCGTCGGCCAGGGCTTCGGCCACCGTCTTCTGCAACTGCTCGAAACGGGCGACCAGCTCCAGTCGCAGCTTGCCCGCATCGTCGAGCAGTTGGCGCTCCAGGCGTTGGTTGTTCTCATGCAGGCGTTGCTGCAATTGGCTCTGGGTGTTGGCAATGGCACCCGCCAGCTCCTGACGGCTGCGATCACGGGCCTCGCCCGCCAGGCGCGCGTCGGCCGCCAGGCGCTCGTCCAGCCAAGCGCGCAGGCGCTCGTCCCGACCACGCCGCAGGGTCATGATCAGCACGCCCGTCAACAACACCAGGCTTGCTGCCACCAGCCAGCCCAGATGGGCGTTCAACCAGCCACTGATCAGCAGCAAGGGTTCCACCACCTCGTTCATGCGCCCGCGTCACTCCGCCACATGGGTTAAAATGTGCAATTGTCTTGATTTTCCGGGAATTCGGGCCCCAAGGCCCGATCCCCGCCACCCTAGCACAGACACCAGACGCCGCCCATGCGCATCCATTTGAAGGCCCTCGGCTGCCGCTTGAACGAGGCCGAACTCGACACCTGGTCGCGGGACTTCGCCGCCGCCGGCCATTGCATGACCGCGGACGCCGCCGAGGCTGACCTGGTGGTGATCAATACCTGTGCGGTGACCGAGGAAGCGGTGCGCAAGTCCCGCCAACTGGTGCGCCGCGCCCATCGCGCCAATCCCACCGCCAAGCTGGTGATGAGCGGCTGCTATGCGTCGCTTGACCCCGATCAGGCCGCCGCCGAACTGGGCGTGGACCTGGTGGTGCCCAATCAGGACAAGGACCGCTTGGTCAGCATCGCCAGTCGGACGCTGGACTTGCCCACCATGCCAGCCATGGCCGCCGAGCCCGGCGAACAGGCCCTGCTGGCCAAGACCCGCCAGCGCGCCTTCATCAAGGTGCAGGATGGCTGCCGCTATCGCTGCACCTACTGCATCGTCACCCTGGCCCGTGGCGACGAGCGTAGTCGGCCGATCGATGACATCGTCGCCGAAATCAACCAACTGTACGCCAACGGCATCCAGGAAGTGGTCCTCACCGGCGTCCACCTGGGTGGATACGGTAGCGACAGCAGCAGTCACCTGACCGCATTGGTCAGGGCGGTACTCGATGACACCGACATCCCGCGGCTGCGCCTGGGATCACTGGAGCCCTGGGACCTGCCCGAGGGCCTCTGGGACCTGTTCGACAACCCGCGCTTCATGCCCCACCTGCATCTACCGATGCAGAGCGGTGCCGACACCGTGCTGCGGCGTATGGCACGGCGCTGCAAGAGCGACGAGTTCGCCGCCATGTTGACCAGGGCCAAGACCCGGGTCCCGGACCTGAACGTCACCACCGACATCATCGTCGGTTTTCCCGGCGAGACGGACGACGAATGGACCCAGACCCTGGACTTCGTCGAGTGCATGGAATTCGGCCATCTGCACATCTTCGCCTATTCGCCACGCGCCGGCACCAAGGCCGCCACGCTGGCAAACCCGGTGGCACGGGACATCAAGCGCCACCGCAGCGACGCATTGCACGCCCTGGGCGCCCGGCTCAAGAAGGATACCCTGACGCGCTTCGTCGGGCGCGAGTTCGAGGTGCTGGTGGAGGGCCGCCCGGAAACAGATACGGCCGGGCACACCGTGTGGAGCGGCTACACGCCGAACTTCCTGCGCGTTGCCATCGCCAGTGAGACGCCGTTGGAAAACCGCTTGGTGCGGGTGCGCTGCGATGCACTCCACACCGACGGCGAACGCCTGTCCGCCAGCCTGGTCGACTGACGCCGGGATCCGTTACAGATCCATATCCACCCAGATGGGGCAGTGGTCGGACGGTTTCTCCATCGCGCGAATGTCGTAGGCAATACCGGCGTCCTTCACTTTGTCGTTCAGGGACGCCGTGGCCAGCAGCAGGTCGATGCGCAGCCCACGTTTCGGTTCACGGTCAAAACCCTTGGAACGGTAATCGAACCAACTGAACAGATCGCCGTTGTCCGGATGCACGGTGCGGTACGTGTCGTACAGTCCCCACTGATGGAGGGTAGCCATCCATTCGCGCTCCTCGGGCAGGAAGCTGCACTTGCCATCGCGCAGCCAACGCTTGGCGTTGTCGGCGCCGATGCCGATATCCAGATCCAGGGGCGCGATATTCATATCGCCGATCACCAGCAACCGATCCTGCGGCTTGAAGTTCTGTTGCAGGTGTTCGAGCAGTTCGGCGTAAAAGCGCCGTTTATGGGGAAACTTGGTTTCGTGCTTGCGGCTTTCCCCCTGCGGGAAATAGCCGTTGATCACCGTGACGTTGCCGCCATCGGGCGTCGGGTAGACGCCGGTGATCAGGCGACATTGCTCGTCCTCGCCGTGGTAGGGCAAACCGTAGTCCACCCGAGCCGGTTTGTGTTTGGACAACAAGGCGACGCCATAGTGGCCTTTCTGACCGTGGTAGGCCACCTCATAGCCGAGTTCACGGATCATACCCTCGGGAAACTCGTCGTCGTGCACCTTGGTCTCCTGCAACCCGATCACGTCCGGATCGTATTTGTCGCGCAGGGCTTCGAGCTGATGAGGACGGGCGCGCACGCCGTTGATGTTGAAGGAAACGATTCGCATAACAGACTCTTATTCGGCAGGCAGGACTTCGAAGGTCTCCCGGTAACCGGTATCCTCGCCGTGCTGGTAGGCCTTGCCCCAGGCCATGACCTCGTGCCCGGCATTGACGCCGGCGGGATCCCGCGCCACCCGGGCAGCGACCAGATCCGCCTGCCCCATCTCAGCCAGGGCCTTGACCATGCCATTGGCATAGCCGCGGTTGTACCATAGCTGGGCGTCGCCGGGATTGTCCGCGAACCCCGTCGTCTCGTCGTACAGACGGGCGATCAGGTCGACAAGCTGATTGAGAATATGCGGATCGGGCGACATTTAAGGCAGCGAGGCGGTTACCAGGAGCGGCAGCCTATCATGCCGCCAAGGCCCATCAAAACCCCAGGGGCGGGCAAACGATAACAACAAGCGAGGATACGATGAAGGCGATATTCGAAGACTTGGGCGCCATGCGACTGGCGCTATTGGCCGTGGTGGCGATCACGGCGCCCATGGCGGCGTTGGTGAACGTCGATCCGATCGGGCTGGGCGTGATCACCGCCTATGTGGCACCTGCCATCGCCGTACTGCTGGTGTTCGTGTTACTGCTCGACGCACTGATGAGCCGGGTGTTCGCCATCGACAGCGAGGGCGATGCACGGCGAGTGGCCGGGCGCCGAATCCGCGTGAACCTGCTTGCGGTGGCGGTGATCCTGGGCGCCTGGGGGCCGTTCTATTACAGCCTGCTTTCTCCCTGACGGGCGCCGGATCAGTGGTATTCAAGCGGGGCCCAGATAACCGGCGGACAGGTGATCGGCCTTGATGTGCCGCACATCCTTACCGGTGACAGACAGGATCACGTTCTCCGCGATATTGGTCGCATGGGCGCCCACGCGCTCCAGCGCCTTCAACGCGATCAAGGCGTCCAGCATGGCCTTGATGTTGCGCCCATCCTCCATCACATAGGTGGCGAGACGCCGTACCGCGGCATCGAAATGTCCGGCCAGCCGGCCGGTGCGCTGAATGACAGCGACCGCCGCGGTCACGTCGTCCGTCTCCACCGCATCCAGGCTGCGCGCCAACATGTCGACGGCCTCGCCCATCAGCGCATCCGCGGAATCGAACAGCACCAGATCCGCCAGGCCGCCATCCTGTTCGTAGTGGGCGACCACCAGACCCGCGATCCTGGCCGCCTCGTCCCCGACCCGCTCCAGGTCGGTGATGGTACGGGAGATGGCAACGATAAACCGCAGGTCACGCGCCACCGGCTGGTGGGTCGCCAACAACTCGATGGCTCGCTCCTGGGCCTGCATGTCGAACTGGTCGATGCGCTTCTCGCGGGTCTGGACCAGACACGCCTGATTGACGTCCGCCTGGCTGAGCGCCGTCACCGCCTTCTGTACTTGCACCAGAGCGACTTCGCCCATGTTCAACGCCAAGGCGCGAAAGCCTTCCAGCTCGCTCTCGAAGCGACTGATGGCGCGAGGCATCCGCGATACCTCGACGACGCCGCGCCCGGCTCAGCCGAAACGGCCGGTGATGTAGTCTTCCGTCAACTTGTGGCGCGGGTTGGTGAAAATCTGGGTGGTATTGCCCACTTCCACCAGGTTGCCCAGATGGAAATACGCGGTGCGTTGGGACACCCGGGCGGCCTGCTGCATGGAGTGGGTGACGATGGCGATGGTGTAATTGGCCCGCAGCTCATCGATCAACTCTTCCACCTTGGCGGTGGCGATGGGGTCCAGCGCCGAACACGGTTCGTCCATCAGGATCACCTCGGGTGCCACCGCGATGGCGCGGGCGATGCACAACCGCTGCTGCTGGCCGCCGGATAGCCCGGTGCCGGGCTTGTCCAGGCGATCCTTGACCTCTTCCCATAAGCCCGCCTTGCGCAGACTGGTCTCGACGATCTCGTCCAAGGCGGTACGGGTCGCGGCGATGCCATGAATGCGCGGACCATAGGCGATGTTTTCATAGATCGACTTGGGGAACGGGTTGGGCTTCTGAAACACCATGCCGACCCGGGCGCGCAACGGCACCACGTCCAGTTTCTTATCGTAGATATCCTGGTCGTCGAGCAGGATCTCGCCCTCGATGCGGCATCCCTCGATGGTGTCGTTCATCCGATTCAAACTGCGCAGGAAGGTGGATTTGCCGCAACCGGAAGGCCCGATCATGGCGATCACCTCGTTGGCGCCAATATCCAGACTGACGCCCTTGATCGCATGATTCTGGCCGTAAAAGACGTTCACCTCGGTACAGCGCATGCGCGGCTTGTCCACACGTATCCTGCCGACCGTGCGAAAGTCCTCGCCCAACGCCTTCTTGTGGCTGTCGCCCTGCGCGTCGGCCTGCTTGGCTTCTTCGGTGATCCGAGCGGCGTCTGCCAAAGTGTTCGTCATGACTGTGTCCTCGTGTGCGGCCGGTGGCTACCAGCGGCGCTCAAATTTCTTACGCAGGTAAACCGCCAGCGCGTTCATGCTGATCAGGAAGGCGAGCAACACCATGATGGCCGCCGAGGTACGCTCCACAAAACCCCGTTCCGGACTGTCAGCCCAGAGGAATATCTGTACCGGCAAGGCCGTAGCCGGGTCCGTCGGACCGCCGGGGATGTCGACGATGAAGGCGACCATGCCGATCATCAGCAAGGGGGCGCTCTCTCCCAACGCCTGGGCCATGCCGATGATGGTGCCGGTGAGCATGCCTGGCATGGCCAGCGGCAACACATGGTGGAACACCATCTGTGTCTTGGACGCGCCGATGCCCAGCGCCGCCTCGCGGATCGACGGCGGCACCGACTTGAGCGCCGCCCGACTGGCAATGATGATGGTGGGCAAGGTCATCAACGTCAGCACCAGACCACCCACCAAGGGGGCCGAGCGCGGTAGGCCGAAGAAGTTGATGAACACCGCCAGACCGAGCAGGCCGAACACGATCGACGGCACCGCCGCGAGATTGTTGATGTTGACCTCGATCAGATCGGTCCACCTGTTGGTGGGCGCGAACTCCTCCAGATAGATGGCCGCCGCCACGCCGATGGGGAACGACAGCGCCACCGTGACCAACAACATATAAAACGATCCGGCCACGGCGCCCCCGATACCGGCCAGTTCCGGCTCGCGCGAATCGCCGTGGGTGAAGAACGCCGTGTTGAACTGCTGCTTCACGCGCCCCTCGGTCGCCAACTTGTCGACCCAGGCAATGGTTTCGTTCTTCACCCGCCGATCCGACTCGGGCAGGTCCCGATCGAAATGACCTTTGACCAGCATATCCACATCGTCGTCGGCCACCAGCCACAAACGCTGCGTGGTGCCGATGATGGACGGGTCCGCCTTTACGCGGTTCAACAGGTCGAAGGCGGCACCGCTGCTCATCAACCGGTACAACTGTCGCTTGTCGTTCCGCCCGGTGACCTCGGGGAATTCCTCACGCAACGCCTGCTTCACCAAGGCGGCGTAATTGCCCTTGGACAAGGCCGCGGGCGAGGTATCCCCGTTGGGCGCGATCTGCTGCGGATCGAAATGGATATCCAGGGCGATATGGGTCTGGGTAAAGGCCGTGTAGCCGTTGGATATGATGGTCACGAACAGGATCGCGACAAACACCAGTCCCAGCACCACCGCCGACAAACCGAGAAAGCGGAACCGCCGCTCCGCGGCATAGCGCCGCTTGAGCGACGCCTGCACCGCCTGCATGGCACTGCCCGGCGCGGGCGCCTTGGGCTGTTCTGAAGATCTATTCATATTGCTCACGATACTTGCGCACCACATGCAGGGCGACGACGTTCAACACCAGGGTGGTGACGAACAACATCAAACCCAGCGCGAAGGCGGCCAAGGTCTTGGGGCTGTCGAATTCCTGGTCGCCGACCAGCAAGGTGACGATCTGAACCGTAACCGTGGTCACGCTTTCCAGCGGATTGGCGGTCAGGTTGGCGGTCAGTCCTGCTGCCATGACCACGATCATGGTCTCACCAATGGCGCGGGACACGGCGAGCAGCACACCACCGACGATACCAGGCAACGCGGCGGGAATGATCACCCGTCGTACCGTCTCCGAGCGCGTCGCGCCCAGCGCATACGAGCCGTCCCGCATGGCCTGAGGCACCGCATTGATGACATCGTCGGACAAGGACGACACAAAGGGGATGATCATGATGCCAATCACCAGGCCCGCCGCCAAGGCGCTTTCGGACGACACATCCAGACCGATCAACGCACCGCTGTCGCGGATGAAGGGTGCCACCGTCAACGCGGCGAAAAAGCCGTAGACCACCGTCGGAATGCCGGCCAGCACCTCCAGCGTCGGCTTGGCCATGGCGCGCAACTTCGGCCCGGCATATTCCGACAAATAGATCGCGGACATCAGCCCGATGGGCACGGCAACAAACATGGCGATGCCGGAAATCAACAGCGTACCGGCGAACAAGGGCACGGCCCCGAAGGCGCCGGACGAACCCACCTGATCGGCACGGATCGCGGTTTGCGGGCTCCACTGCAGCCCGAACAGGAAGTCGCTGATCGGAATCGCCTGGAAAAAGCGGATCGATTCGAACAACACCGACAATACGATACCAATGGTGGTGAAGATGGCGATGGTGGAGCTGATGATCAGCAACACCTTGATGACCTGCTCCACCCGGGTACGGGCGCGCATGTCCTTGCGAATGGTTTGACGGGCCAACACCAGCCCGGCGATCCCCAGCGACAGCACCACCACGGCCAACGCCGCCTGTCCTGTCTGGCGCAGGCTGTGTAGATGATCCGCGGCGACCTGCATATAGGGCTCGGGATGCCCCGACAGGATGCTGCCGGCGGCCAGGTTCTTGATGTCGTTGACCACCAACGCCAGTTCGGCCTTGGGCAGCTGCTGGATCTCGGGCGGCAGTTCCGCCACCAGCCAGTGACTGACGACATTACCCTGAATTGCCAACCAAAGGCCGTAGACCAGCAGCGCCGGAATTCCGGCCCACATGGCGGCATAAGCACCGTAATAGGACGGCAGCGAATTCAGCTCACGCACCTTGCCGTAACCACCGACCAAGCGCACCGAGCGACGGCGACCCATCTGGTAGGCCAGGGCCATCAGGCCGATCAACAAAAGCAAGAGGACCGAGGACTGCATGTCTTGGCGGGCACCTGTGGCGAGGTCGTGGAAACGAAAAATGGCGGCCGGTTCGAGCCGGCCGCCATTTTAGTTCACCTCATGCGAGAAGGCGATGCTTACAGCGACTCCATGGGAGTCAGGTTCTTGGCGGCCGCGGCAAACTTGGCGCGCTCCTCGGCAGGCATCGGGATCATGCCCTTGTCGGCCAAGTAGCCCTCGTCACCCCAAGCGCGCTCGGAGGTGAATTCGGCCAAGTAGCCCTTCATGCCCGGCACCTTGTCGGCATGCGCCTTCTTCACGTAGAAGAACAGCGGACGGGACACCGGGTAGGAACCGTCGGCGATGGCCTCAAAGGTCGGCGCCTTGCCGTCGATGATCGAGCCATGCACCTTGTCGGTGTTCTGATCCAGGAAGCTGAATCCGAAGATACCGATGGCGTGCGGGTTGGCTTCGAGCTTCTGCACGATCAGATTGTCGTTCTCGCCGGCCTCGATATAGGCGCCGTCTTCACGGATGGCGTGCGCCACGGCCTTGAAGACCTTCTTGCCCTTCTTGTTGAAGACGCTCTCGGGGATGCCCAGCTTGGCCATCAGGGCCTTGATTTCGGCGGCGTCCTTGGACTTGCGCAGCTTCTTCAGGTCGTCGAATTTCTTGGCGCCGCCTTCCATCGCCAGCTCGGCGAAGGCGTCACGGGTACCGGAGGTCGGGGGCGGACCCAGCACCTCGATGGGCTCGTTCGGCAGGGACGCGTTCACCTGATTCCAGGTCTTGTAGGGGTTGTCGATCAGCTTGCCGTCCGGACCCGGCACCTGCTTGGCCAGCGCCAGGAAGATGTCCTTGCGGCTCAGCTTGTACTGGGGCGCCTCCTTCGAGTTGGCCAGCACGATACCGTCGTAGCCAACCTTCACCTCGACGATCTCCTTGACGCCGTTCTTGGCACATTTTTCCTGCTCGGACTTCTTGATGCGACGCGACGCATTGGTGATGTCCGGGGAATCAACGCCGACGCCGGCGCAGAACAGCTTCAGACCGCCACCGGAACCGGTGGACTCGATCTTGGGGGTCTTGTATTTGCTGGTCTTGCCGAACTGCTCTGCCACCACGGTGGCGAACGGATAAACGGTGGACGAACCCACGATGCTGACGTAGTCGCGGGCAGCGGCGGCCTGGGCAGAGCCGTAGGCCAGGGTGGCCGACATGGCAGCCAAAGCAAGGGTCTTTTTCAACACGTTCGCCTCCACAGGAGTCCTGGTTTCAATGCGGCGCCGGGAAATCATCGAATGTGACCCGATCACCATTGCTAACGAGGCAGCATTGTGCGCACGCCGTGTTTAACAAATGTGACAGTCTAGTCGGTAAGGCGAAAACGGAAGGCAAAGGGCGACTCGGCGGTGCCGACAATGATCAGGTCCCCGTCCTTGAGAACATGCCGACCACCGGCATCCGCTCCGCCAACCGATTGATTTCCAACGATGGTTCCACATGCGCTGCCGCGGTCGAGCAGACGATAACCACCTTGATCATCGGCCTCGATCTGGCAGTGCGCCCGGGAAACCTGCAAGCGGGGGCCCGGATCCAGCAGATAGAGGTCGTTGTTCGGCTCGCTGACCTGCTTGCGTCGCTCGGCCACGTGCAAGCCATCCCGCCCGGCCACCAGGCGGCATTCGCGGCCGATACGGAACGGCAGCCGACGCAACGCCAGCCATTCGCTGCCCAGGGAACGCTCGGCTTCGGGCGTTACCGCCTCGAGGTAGGGGGTTTTCACGGTCATGCGGATTCCTGGGTGACAGCTCAAGCGCCAGCGGAGCGGCGACCTTTTTCGTGACTGGTGTAGCCGTAGCCGTAGTAGCCCTTGTCGCCGTAGTAGTGATCGCCGTATTGGGCCATTTTCTTGGCGCTGGCCTGGGTCAGCACCACGCCGATGGGTTCCACATGGGCGGCACGGATACGCTTGACCGCCTCCCGCGCCATGCGGTCGGTGGTCTGTTCCGCCCGCACCGCCAGAATCAGCGCATCCACCCGCCGGGACAACACCACGCCGTCACTGACCGGCAACACCGGCGGTGCGTCCAGCACGATATAGGTGAACTTCTTGCGCAAGGCATCCAGCAATCGAGCAAAGGTGTCAGACGACAGGAATTCGAGCGGATTCGACAAGGCGTTACCGGCCGGGAGCAGATACAGGTTGTCGCCGTCATCGGTCTTGGCGATGCAGTCATGCACCTTCTCTGGATCCATCACCAGGTCGGTGAGGCCGCTGCGACGGTCGATGCCGTAGATATCGGCCAAGCGCGGCCGCCTCAGATCACATTCGATCAACAAGGTGCGACCAAGCTGACTGAGCGAGTGCGCCAGGTTGCTCGACAACGTGGTCTTGCCTTCACCGGCGACGGACGAGGTGATCATTACCACCTGGGGCGGCTTGTCCACGTTGGAAAACAGCACCCCAGTACGAATGTGGTTCACCGACTCGGTAAAGGGCGAGTGCGGCGTAGCGGCCGCCAGCCGCTCGGCCACGGTCGGCAGGTCGCGTTTGGTCATCAGCGGCACGATACCCAACCCGGTCAGACCCAGCTTGGCCTCGGCGTGCTCCAGCAGATTGAAGGTTGCGTCCATCCGGTCCCGCACAAAGGCGATAAACACCCCCAACAACATCCCGAGGAACGCCGCCCCCAGCACGATCCGCGGCTTATTCGGCTTGACCGGGCCCTTCGGCACCGAGGCCTCGTCCACGACGCGGACATTGGACACGTCATATTCACCGGTCACATCCAATTCGTTGAGCTTGGATAGAAACTGCTCGTATACCTGCCGAGCGTTCTCGGCCTCGCGCTCCAGTTTGGCCAGTTCGAAGCCCTTGCCACGCAGGTTCTGCATGGAGGATTCCCGCTGGCCGATTAGCCCGCGGATCTTGCGCTCCTGCTGCAACGCCACCTGATATTCCTGCTGCAGACTGCCCACCACCTTGCCGATGGCCTGCTGCAGCGCCCGGTCCGCCTCGTTCAGCTCGGAGCGGGCTGCAATCATTTTGGGATGCTTTTCGCCGTAGCGTTCGGACAACTCGGACACCTTGCGCGACAGATCCGACTGCTTTTCCCGCAACTTGGTGATCAGGCTGTTCTGCAACACCGCCGCCAGCGAATCGTAGCTGCCCTTGTCCCGCTGCAGCCGCTGGACCTCGCGGTAACGAATCTCCGCCTCGCTGCGCCGGGCCTGGGCACTGATCAATTGCTCGGATAACCCGGCCAACTCTGCCGTGACGATCTGCTGGCGACTGCCGGTGTCGAGCAGACCTTCCCGCTCCTGATACGCCTGCAGCGCCTGCTCGGCCCGCGACACCTTGCCGCGCAGCACCTGCAGCTGCTCGTTGAGGAACTGGGTCTGGGCCTGGGCGGTATTCATGCGCGACGACAGACCAAAATCCCGGTAGGCCACCGCCACCGCATTTGCCACGTCGGCGGCGTGCTGCGGATCCGGATCGTCATAGGCGATCTGGATGATCTGACTGTTCTTACCGATGGTGACGTGCAGATTGGCCACGATCCGGTCCGCCAGCGCAATACGCAAATCGGCTGCCGACAACGGTTCCGGTTTACGGCGCCACTGCTCGGGCAGCCATAACCGCCAATCCAGCCCAAAGAGCGTCGTCGGCGCTTCCGCGGCGGCGGCCCGCTTTGCCTGGGCACGCTGGACCAACTCCAGCTTATCCACCACCTGCAAGGCGATGTTGCGACTGAGGATGACCTCTTTCTGGGTTTCGTAATACAACCAGACCAGCGAGGTGCTCAACCACTGGTTGCTGCTGCTGACCTTGGAGTCCACCGGTTCGGCGAGCAATTTGACATCGGCGCGATAGATCGGGGTGGCGCGCTGGGCGAGCAACAGTCCCAACAACGCAAACAGCATCATGACACCGACAATGCGCCACTTCTGCTGACGCAGGATTCGTAGGTAGGTGCGAAAATCGATGCCCTCATCACCCGTTTCGGACCGCGCGGCATCCATCAGGAAAGGACTCGTGGCAGTCGATGCCGGTCGTACCGGGGGGACATCCTGTTGCATGGAACCCTCAGAAGAAGCTTTCGCCGACGGTGATGATGTCGCCGGGACGAACCGGGTGATTCAGCGCGACCGATTTGCTCACGCCGGGGCGGTCCTCAGTGACCAGAGTGATTTTGCTGGTGGAGGCGCGCTCGGTAAAGCCGCCCGCAAGCACGACCGCCTTTTGCACGGTCAGACCGTCCTGATAACTGTAGCCGCCAGGTTGTTTCACTTCGCCGTTCACAAACACCTGTCGATAGGCATGGATACTGACCCGGACCTTGGGTTTCTTGAGATAACCGTCGGCCAGCATGGACTCGATCTTGGCCGCCACCTGGGTGGTGGTCAGACCAGCCACCCGCACATCGCCGATTAGCGGCATGGCAACGGTGCCGTTGCTGGACACGCGGGTCTCCTGGATGCTCATTTCCGGCTCGTTGAACACCGTGACGTTGACGATGTCTTCGGCGGAAATCCGATAATCGTTAGCCTGGGCTCTGGGTGCAGCGAGCGACGCCGAAGCCATCAAGATGCCAACCAGGAGGATAAAGCGCTGGTGAAATAGACTCGACATGGCAACAGACGCAAAAAAACCGTGGCACCCGATGGTAGTCCACGGCCTGTCTGCGACTCAAGACATCAACGCAGCGCGGCCTTCAGCCCGATGGCGATGCGATTATCGTCAAAGTCCGCCCCAGCCTGATTGCTGGCACGCTGCTGGTAATCGTAGCGGATACCGACAGTAAGCCAACGCCGCAGCGCATAACTGAGACCGACGTGGGCCTCGCTGACGTCGTCATTGCGGCCCACGTCGTAATCGTCCTTCTCGTAGCGCAAGCCCGCCTGCAGTTCCGTCAACCGGGTAAGCTCGTGGACCCAGTCGAGCTGGGCGATCAGCGCCTCGAAGGCACGGGAGCCGCCACCCAAGGCCGAGTCGTAGGCATTGCGGGACAAGGTCGCCGTCACCGTGCTGTAGGTCTTGGGCTTCCAGATCATCTTGGCCTCGGTGGACAGGCCCTTGGTGTCGCCCACGCCATTGTCGAATTGTTTGTCGTGATAACCCACCTTGAAAACACCCGTGGTCTTCGCGGTGGCGTCCCAGGTCACACCGACCAACAGACGCTTCAGGTCGTTGTCAAACGTCGAGCCGGTGGCGTGGTAGCTGTAACGGATCAGACTGGGCTCGACCAACAACTGGGTCTTGGGGCCGAGGTTATAGAAGAAGGTGAAGGTCAGCTCGTCCTCGTCGCGATCACGAAAATCCTGGCCATTGTTGGTGTACTCGCGGTTGCGGTGCACCGCCTTGAGGGCCACCTGGGCGGTGGCGATACGCCGACCGTAGACCGCTTCGCCACCCACGGCCCACTGTTGCCACAAATTCGGCCGGGTGCCGACGGGCACCACCGCCACCGAATAAGGCTCGTGCTCGCGACGGTAGTCCGCCGTCAGGTTCAGATTGAATTTCTTGGTCAGGTCCAGGGTGACGTCGGCGCCCAGGAAATGATCGTCAAAGTTGGCATCGCTGGTGGCTTCGTACATCCCGTAGTAGCCCTGATAGCCCAGGCGGACAACATGCTTGCCCATCACACCGACCCATTGCAGGTCCGGGCGCGCCTCGAACAACATCGAGTCCACGGTGCCGGTCTCGGTGCGGAAGATGTTGTCGTCGTAGGCCAGATCCAGTTCGATTGCGGGGTAAAAGCCCGGCACGACCAGATCGTCCGCCTTGGTTGGGGTGATGTTATAGGTCCCCAGCGTCTGCGCTACCGCGCTCCCAACGAACCCCAATCCCAAAAAAAATGCTGCGGCGAGGGAAGAACAACCGACGCGTTCCTTCGTTTCCATTTTCTGCCCACTCTAAGCGGTTTGACACGTTGCGGCCGGAGGGGATCGATCCCCTCCGGCCGCCGAAGATTATTGTTGTCGGCGACCCGCGACCGCCATCAGCTCGGGCTGGCCACACCGCCGCCGCCGGGGGTACCGCCGGTCAAGCCACCGAGATTGCCGGGTGCGCCACCGGCCGGACCACCCAGGCCAGCGGCAGTCGCCTCCAGCACATCGTTGGGGTCAGCGCCCGCCACGATAGCCTGCTGGCCGATATCGCCGCTGCAACCGGCCGCGCGCTGCTGCTCGCCATACTCGGACAATACGGTGTACGCCGCCTGGACGATGTCCTTCGCCTTCTCGACGCCCTGCGCCTTGATCATGTCGGCGACCACGGACTCGAGGCATTTGCCGTCTTCCGCCGCCAGGCGAAGATCGTCAATCGTGTCCGCCACGACAGCGGTGGATCCCGCCATCATTGCGGCAATAACCAGTAGCTTTTTCATACGATTCACCCTGACAAAATTTGCCCTGACCGAGCGTGACCCGGCCAGCGGCAGAATACCACGATTCTGTCACGATTTGCGACATTGGTAGTCGGAAAGCGCGACCCGTTGTGTTATTGTGCAATTAGCATTGCAAAATAAATGCCATTTTTATATTTCCATTATTTTCAGTGGGATACGAGTATCGACCCTGCTCAGTAGTAAAAAATACTGACAGCACTCGCAACCGCCCACCGTCACGCGGGCGCCTGTAGCCAATAACCCCGCCCGCCATCGACGCCGAGACAAGCCAAGCCGTCCCACACCGCGGCATGCTCGACCGAATCGGCAACCACCCGCATTTCCAACCCATGGGCGATTCGGGTCAGCGCTTGGACGAAGAACCGGGCGTCGCTGTCGTCCACCAGGCTTCGCACCAACGCGCCGTCCAACTTGATGTAATGCGCTTTGAGCGCCCGCACCTGGGACAGGCTACTGAATCCGGTACCGAAGTGATCCAGCGCCACCTCGACGCCCAGGGCATCGAGTTTGGCGACCAGTTCCGCCAACCCATCGGCCAAACCTGCTCCGTATTCGGGGAACTCCAGGATCAATCGACCCTGCAATGGCCCGTGGCGTTGTACTGCGTCCTGCAGCCAGCCGACGAACGACGCATCGCCCAACGACGCCGGAGACAGGTTGATCGCCTGCGGCAGCGCGTGCTGTCCATTCGCCAGCTCGTCGAGCACACGCTCGACCACCGCCCGGTCCAAACTCGGCGCAAGCCCTGCCGCTTCGGCCATCGGCAGGAACTGCCCGGCGGGCAAACGCTCGTCCCGGCGATCCGTGTCGGGAATGCGTAAGAACAGCTCCTCATGCATTACGCTGCGATCCGCTGTGGCAAATACCGGCTGGCGCACCAGCTCCCAGGCGCCGCTGTCGAGCACCTGCTCCAACACCTGCCGCCAGGCCGCGGCGCCGCGCGCGTCCGCCTGCGTCTGCTTGGCCGTGGCGACATGCACCGCGTTGGCACCGCTGCGCTGTGCCTGGCGCAGCGCCATGTCGGCTTCGGCCAACCAGTCCGTTGCGCTTTGCCGCGCCCACAACGCGACCCCCACATGCGCCACGTCCGCCGACGGCAGCGACAATTCCCCGTACAGGCCGGCCACCCCGTTGCTGACCCTCGTAGCGATCTCCCCCACCCGGGTCGGGTCCAGGTTCTCCAGCAGGATGGCAAAATCGGCACCGGCCGTGTGTGCCACCAACACCGGACGATCCACCGGCAGCGCTGCACTGATGCGCTCCGCACAGCGCTTGAGCAGACGGTCACCAGCGGCGTATCCCAATTGCTGGTTGTAGGCCTTGAAGTCGTTCAACTGCAGCAACAATAGCGCGCCGCTACCCAGCCCTTCGGGATCGTCCACCCGATGTGCCAGGGTGTCCATGAAACAACGCCGGTTGGCCAAGCCGGTGACCGGGTCGGTGAAGGCCTGGGCACGCAACCCGTCGGCCAACTGCTCGGCCTCATCCAGCATGCGCCGCACCTTGGCGGACATGCGGTTCATCGCCTCCACCACACGACGGAACTCCAGCGTGAACGGTCGCCCGGCGACCACCGGAAACTCCCGTCGGCAGATGGCATCGGCCTGAGCCTCGACCGCCTTGAGCGGGCGCAGCAGCACGCGCAGCGCCACCGCGCCCAGCAACATCACCGCCAGCGCGGCGACCGCAAACCACACTAATCCGTCGCGGGCGCTGGCCCACAACTGGCGATACGCCAGATCCGGGTTGCTGCGCACCACCACGTCACCCACCTTGAGCCAGCCGGCCATCACCGTGGCAGTGCCCAGCGGGGTGTCCAACGGCAGCCACCCGGTGAACCAGTTCGGCACACCCTCCAGTTCCCGGCTGGCCCGGCGCTCCACCCACAGTTCACCGTGCCGATACACCAGAACCTCGGCGTAGGCACCGCTCTTGGCCAAGGCGTCGGCCATGGCTTCGGCCATGGCGTGATCCTCGGCTGCCGTGGCGCTGGAGATTCGAAAGCCCAGACTGGTTGCCGCATTGTCGGCCACCGACTGCAGCTGTTCATTCAGGTAACCGCGGGTCTCCTGCAGGCTGATGGCGAAATTGCCCGCGAAGAGCAGCAGCACCAGGGTGCAGATCAACGCCACGAGCTGCTTGGTCAAGGTCATGCTGGCCTCCCCCGGCCGGTAATGTTCTTGTTCATATCAGCGACCGGTCTCGCGCGCCATCTTCTCGCGCACGTCATTCCACAACGCGATCCGGTCCGACTTACCCACTTTTTGGCCCCGGGACCGGCTGACGGACAACCACAGACTATCGCCGTTGAAGCCGTAAACGGGAACCAGGTCCTGGCGTTCGCCGGCCGGGCGGATCCGGTCGGTCAGGTTATCGAGTATCAACGGTTCGGCGTTGGGAGTCTCATAGTACGCGAGCACCATATGGGCTTGATTCAAGGTGATAGCCTTGACGTAGGTGATGCGCAGACGTTCCGCCGGCACACCCATGTCCAGCAGCGTGAAATACTTGGCGATGGCATAGTCTTCACAATCCGCCCCCTCGATGCTGAGCATCTCGATGGGCGTCGCCCAGTAGTCTTCCTGTCCCCATAGGGCTTCGTCGCTGTCGTAGGGAATCTGGTTGAAAAAGTCGTTCACCGCTTCAAGCTTGTCCGGCTCGGTATCGGTGCGATGCACGTCAATGAGGACCTGCAGTGCCTCGACCCGTGCCCTGGCCGTCAAGCCGTAGGCATTCTCCACCAGCCGCATGACCTCGGCGCTCAGCCCCAACCCTTCGGCCAGCGCACACGACGCCAGCAACAGCCATATCCAGGCGTAACGACGCCAGGACAGGGGCGAATACGCCGCTGATCGCCACATCAGGAGCACGGCAGTCATGGTTTGCGGGACAGAAAATACGGCATGCCGGATACAGCGTCCGGGAAATGGGAAACTTGACCCCAAGCCACCCCCGGATATCGGCACGGCCGGCGATATTCGCTAGAATCCCGCCCTTTCCAAACCCATTGCCCAAGGCCAACCCATGCGCACCTCGCGTTTCCCCCTGCAAACCCTGAAAGAAACCCCGTCGGACGCGGAAATCGCCAGCCATCAGTTGATGCTGCGCGCCGACATGATCCGCAAGCTGGCATCCGGACTGTACAGCTGGCTGCCGCTGGGGCTGCGGGTGCTGCGCAAGGTGGAAGCCATCGTGCGCGACGAGATGAACAAGGCCGACGCCATGGAGCTGTTGATGCCGTCCATCCAACCAGCCGAGCTGTGGCAGGAATCCGGCCGCTGGGAACAATACGGACCGGAGCTGTTGCGCATCACGGACCGCCACAACCGCGAGTTCTGCTACGGCCCGACCCATGAAGAGATCATCACCGACATCGCCCGTAATGAGCTGCGCTCCTACAAACAACTGCCGGTGAATTTCTATCAGATCCAGACCAAATTCCGTGACGAGATCCGCCCCCGTTTCGGCGTCATGCGCGCCCGCGAATTCCTCATGAAGGATGCCTACTCCTTTCACGCGGACGCGGAGTCGCTGCAGCAGACCTACGACGTGATGTACCGGACCTATTCCGCCATCTTCGAGCGCTGTGGGCTGGACTTCCGCCCGGTGGTGGCGGACACCGGCAGCATCGGTGGCAATGCGTCCCACGAATTCCACGTGCTGGCCGACTCCGGCGAAGACGCCATCGCCTTTTCCACCGGGTCCGATTACGCCGCCAACGTGGAACTGGCCGAAGCGGTTTGCACGGCGACCCGCCCCGCGCCGACCGAAGACCTGCGCGAGGTGGACACGCCCAATGCCAAGACCATCGCCGAGTTGGTGACGCAATTCAAACTGCCCATCGAGCGCACCGTGAAGACCCTGGTGGTGGCAGCCGACGAGGACTGCGACAACGCCTTTGTCGCCCTGGTACTACGCGGCGATCACGAACTGAACGAGATCAAGGCGGAAAAACTGTCAGGCGTCGCCAGCCCGCTGCGCATGGCCACCGACGAAGAAATCCGCGCCACCTTCGGCGCCGGGCCCGGGTCGCTTGGCCCGGTGAACTGCCCGGTGCCGGTGATCGTCGACCGCGCCGCGGCCGCGGTCGCCGACTTCACCGCCGGTGCCAATAGCGAAGGCAAGCACCTGTTCGGCATCAACTGGCAACGGGATCTGCCGGAACCGACGGTCGCGGACCTGCGTAACGTCATCGAGGGCGACGCCAGCCCGGACGGCCAAGGCGTGCTGACTATCAAGCGCGGCATCGAGGTCGGCCACATCTTTCAACTCGGCCGGAAATACAGCGCCGCCCTGAAGGCCGAGGTGTTGGACGAAAACGGCAAGGCCGCCACCATGACCATGGGCTGCTACGGCATCGGCGTGTCCCGGGTGGTGGGCGCTGCCATCGAACAACACAACGACGACCGTGGCATCGCCTGGCCCACGGCGATTGCGCCCTTTCAACTGGCGCTGATCCCGATGAACATGAAAAAGTCGCAGCGGGTGCGCGAGGCAGCCGAACAGCTGTACCGGCAACTGACCGCGGCCGGGGTCGAGGTGCTGTTCGACGACCGCGACGCGCGCCCCGGCGTCATGTTCGCGGACATGGAACTGATCGGCGTGCCGTATCGTCTGGTGGTCGGCGAGCGCGGCCTGGACGCCGGCGAACTGGAGTTTCGCGCCCGCAGCGAGGCGGACAACCAGATGATCGCCATGGATACAGCAATCGATCACGTGGTCGCCCGGATCCGCGCCGACCTGTCCGTCTGAGTCCCGCCCGAAACTGCCAAGCGGTGGGCGGGATGCCCGTCCCCGCATTGACAATCCCAAGGCCAGCCCCGAGCATTGGCCGCTTCCTATTAGAAACCGACCCCAGGCCAGATTGATGACCGATTCCCGCCCTTCCTCCTTCGATCGCGACGCGCTGCTCAAATGTGGCCATGGCGAAATGTTCGGCCCAGGCAATGCCCAATTGCCGGTACCCAACATGCTGATGATGGACCGCATCGTACATATCGCTGACGAAGGCGGGGCTTACGGCAAGGGCCAGATCCACGCGGAGCTGGATATCAACCCGGACCTTTGGTTCTTTGGTTGTCACTTCCCTGGCGATCCGGTGATGCCCGGCTGCCTGGGCCTGGACGCCATGTGGCAACTGGTCGGATTCTACCAAGCCTGGTTGGGCAACCCCGGTCGCGGTCGCGCCTTGGGTGTCGGCGAGGTAAAATTCACCGGCCAGGTACTTCCCAGCGCAAAGAAGGTGAGTTATTTCATCGACATCAAACGGGTCATCGCCCGCAAACTGATCCTGGGCATTGCCGATGGCCGCATGGAGGTGGATGGCCGCGAAATCTACGCAGCCAAAGACCTACGCGTAGGGCTGTTCACCCGCACCGACGATTTCTGACGCCATGTTTTCGGCTGTCGGCCGGTCTTAAGTCCCAACGACCTTTCCGGAGCCACCCATGAACCTGTTGCCCCGCCTGCTGCTCACCCTGCCCCTACTATGGGCCACCCGGGCCCTTGCCGGGGACGACATCGCCTATCTGCTAAACACCCACGAACCACCGCCGGGCGTGGTGTTCGAGATCGTCGAGAGCGACGAAGACGCCTTGGATTGGGCCATACCCAAGGTGCAATCCTATGTTGCCCGCCTGAAGGCGCGTCACCCGGGACTGGAAATGGCCGTAGTCACCCACGGCAGCGAGCAGTTCGCGCTGCAGGAACGCCACGCCGGGAACCATGAGGAAGCCCACAAGGGTGTGCAATCGCTGCTAGGCGACAACGTTCGCGTCCACGTTTGCGGCACCTATGCCGGCTGGTACGGCGTCACCGCCGAGGACTTCCCCGCGTACGTCGACGTGGCGGCCGCCGGCCCAGCGCAAATCAACGACTACGAGGCCCTGGGGTGGGACGTGGTCCGCGTGGAGTCGTCCGACGACTGAATCCGGGCTGCATCATCCGGTACCGGCTCAGCCAAGGCCCATTGCCATAATGCTGTCCCGGCGACGGGTACGAGCTCAGGTCGGCCGCTGGAACGTCTTGCGCGCCGCATTCACCGTGCCGCGCAGGACGCAGCCGGCCACATGATCGTTGATCAGGCCCATCGCCTGCATGAAGGCATAGACCGTGGTCGGTCCGACAAACTTCCAGCCGCGTTTTTTCAGCGCCTTGGACAGTGCCACCGACTCACTGGAAGTGGACGCCGACTGCGGCGCCGTGAGCTGCTCCGGATCCGGCTCATAGCACCAGAAAAAAGCCGCCAGGGAGCCTGCCTCATCGATCAATTCCCGGGCACGCTGCGCGTTGTTGATCACCGCTTCGATCTTGCCGCGATGCCGGACAATACCGGCGTCAAGCAGCAGGCGTTGCACATCGTCTTCGGAAAAGCGGGCTACCCGGTCGATATCAAAGTGATGAAACGCGGCACGAAAATTCTCCCGTTTGGCCAGAATGGTTCGCCAACTCAAGCCGGACTGAAACGCTTCCAGGCTGAGCTTCTCAAACAGCCGACGGTCGTCACCGACCGGTATGCCCCACTCCTTATCGTGGTAGTCGATGAATTCCGGCGCCCCGGCGCACCAACCGCAGCGGGGCTGTCCGTCAGGACCGATCATGGTGTCGTTCACGGGTATCGCCTCATTATCGGTGGTGGACAGGATCAGGCTGCTAAGGAAGCGCGAATAAGTCCATCCTGGACTTCTCAGCGCACGCTGCGCTGCAAACGCGGTTTGCTGCTTGCTGCAAAACCGGCCACTTGCCGTGACCGATTTTGGCGGCACCTCCCTGTGCCGCGGAACCTCTGAATTTCTCAGAGGTGGCCTAAGGAAGTGCTGAATAAGTCCATCCTGGACTTCTCAGCGCACGCTGCGCTGCAAACGCGGTTTGCTGCTTGCTGCAAAACCGGCCACTTGCCGTGACCGATTTTGGCGGCACCTCCCTGTGCCGCGGAACCTCTGAATTTCTCAGAGGTTCCCTAGAAATTTGACTCGGTCATCAAGCCGGGACGGGCTGATCTCCAGCACTTCCGCTGCAACCACACCTTCAGCGACAAAGGGATCCCGGTCGACGCGGGCTTGCAGCGCGGCACGCGACTCGCCATGGGCAAGAATCCCGCCGCCCTGATTCGGCTGGAGACTGCCGACCAACAGGAAGACCCCATCATCCAGCCCTTGTTGAATCCAAGCCTGATGTGCCGCCATCCATTCCCCGGCACGGTGTTTTTGTTCTGTGAAGCGCAGCAATACGATGTACATCATTGATCTCCTTCCAGGTTTGATGCGACCGCCTGAGGGGGTAAGCGGATAGCGCCGAATGTCGGCACCGTCGTTCACCCGCATGCCGCCACCTGCTCAGCGACCCAGACGTTCATACGTGCCACCTCGCGCTCGATGAATGCATCGTCGGCGAACGCATTTGCCAGCGTCGCCACGCCCTGACTCATGGCCAGCACATGCATGGCAAGGTCGTCTGCTCGGGTGCCACAGCCTGCCAGTGAAAACTGACGCCCCAGCCACTGGCGAAACAAGGTAAACAGCGTGTTGGCGTCACCTCGCGCGTCATGATTCAACTTGGCCAGCTCCGAACTCAGGGTGCCGACCGGGCACCCGTGCCGTTTGATGGCACGGCGATTGGCGAGCAGGATATTGATGAAACTACGGACCCGGGCGAGCGGGTCATCGCCGTCGATCTCCCACCGCGCCAGCATGCCGCGGGTCCGGACAACCCGGCGCGCGATCACCGCATCCAGAATGTCGTCCTTGGTCTTGAAGTGATGATAGAAGTTGCCACGGGAAATATTCACCGCCGCGGCAATGTCCGCGAACGACGTGTGTTCATACCCTTGGCGATAAAACAGCCTGTCGGCCGCCTGGACAATACGTTCCCTGGTCGACTGATGTGGCAAGACACGGCACTCCCTCAAGACACTGTGAGTGATCGAAAGCCCGGGGCGCGGCGGCCGGTACCGGACCACCTAGCCGTCATGGCGGTCGACCCGAACGTCTGCAACCGCCGCCCAACCAACTAGGACGATCGCCCTAATACTGGGCTAAAGCCTAGGACGACTGACCTAAGATAACAACCCCCGTGGTTCGTTGGTCGGGACCGACGTCCGCACCGGGTCAACGGGTCGCCTCCCAGGCGTGCAATGCACGCTTGCGCAGCTGCCCCCATTGATAGATGCCGAATTCGCCGTTTTGACGGATCACCCGATGGCAGGGAATCAGCAACGCGACGGGGTTGGCGGCGATGGCCGTACCGATGGCCCGTGCCGCCCGCGGCCTGCCCACGGCCTCGGCGATCTGTGAATAACTGACCAGTTGCCCGGACGGTATACGCAACAGGGCTCGCCAGACCTGGATCTGCAGATTGGTCCCGAACACGTGCAGCGACAGCGGCCGGCCCGGATCAGGATCAGGGGAAAATATCCGCGCGGCGATGGCGCGGCAGGCCCGGTCGTCGCGCTGCATCACGGCGCCGGGCAGTTGCTCGGCCAAGACCGCACGCCACGCCGAGCCGGGATGCTCGTCGGCAAATGCCAGGCGACAGATACCCCGCGGCGTGGCCGCTACCCGCAGGATGCCAAAGGGCGTTTCCGCTTCGCCGTGGCTGATGGTCAGTCCCGCACCCTGGGCGCGATACTCCCCCGGCGACAGGGCTTCAAGCTGCACGAAGTGATCGTACAGCCGCGATCCACCGCTCAAACCCAACTCGTCGGCCAGCGCAGACAAAGGGCGGCTGCCGCGTATCAACTGCTTGGCCCGCTCGACCGTCACCGCCTGTAAAAAACGCTTCGGCGACACCCCGGCCCAGCGGGAGAACAAGCGCTGGAAATGATAGGGACTCAGGTGAACATGGGCCGCCACCTGCTCGAGCGAGGGCTGTTGACCCGCTTGCGACGTCAGGAAATTGATCGCCTTGGCAACCCGGACAAAGTCGGGCGCGACGCCCCCTGCCGGGTGGTTCATGATTCGCCCAACCCGGCAGCCCCCAGGGACGCCCATCGACCGATCAAGTGGCCGCCCCCCAAGGTGGAACAACGACATCGCGGTGTCCACCAACACCGCTACGGAATTCGCGTAACAGCGCATGACTGGCACCCCACTTCACCAAGATACGCCGCGCTCGACATGCAGGCCGAGCACATCACTCGGTCAAAGCATGGGTGACAACAGCGGACCAAGCGACCCGAATGTTGCGCAAGTGGCGCACCACCCGACGGGCGTCACATCTGCTTCATCTCCGCGACCTCCAGGGTCCCGTCCAGGTCGATGAACGGGCACTTGCGCGCCATCGCCACCGCGGCGTCGATATCGTCCGCCGTTACAACACTGAATCCGGACATGGACTGCCCAGCCGCCTTGTCGTTGCCACCCTCGGCATTGACCACCTTGGCTGACCCCAAGGGCGTGCCCCGGTTGACCACTGCATCGCCCAGGTCCTCGGCCCAGGCCCGCCAGGCCGCCATGTGCTGCGCACCTTCCTCGGGGCTGTCGGGTTTACGGCCGCCGTGGTAGGTAAGAATGTATTCGGACATGAGATGTCTCCTCTTCCGTGATGACGAGTAACAGCGCCGCCGGCAGAGCGCCGGGGCAACGCCGCATCGCCCCGGCCGACCCTTCGGCCGAGGACCAGGACCACGCCGGGCCCATCAGTGCAGATTGAATGCTTCCTTCAAGGCCGCCGGGTCATAGAAGATCCGGTGCGCCTTGATCTTGCCGTTGGTCACCGTGAACCACTCTGACATTTCCAGCGTCAACATCTCCCCCTGGGGGGGTTCCAGCGAAATGTCGTCGATGAAACGCACGTCGCTGCCGTTCTCGAACACCTGCCGCTTCTTCCATCCTCGATGCATCGGCATGAAGCGCGACAGCATCTCGCGGTACTCCTGCTTGTTGTCGCAATGTGCCGCGGGGCCGTCGAATTTGACGTTGTCAGCCATCAGGCCCACGGCGCCTTCAACGTCGCGCTGGTCGTTCGTCAAATGCATGAATTTTTCAACCATTTCAATGGGTTTTTGCATTGGTGACCTCCAGTGTCGCCCCAGCCGGTTCAGCGGGTGAACGTTCACCGCTACCAGGACCCTAGTAACGGAACTTGCGAAATACAAGTGGCATGACTAGGTTCTTAACGATGAAGGCGAACAACCCGCGATTCCGATCACACTGCCCCATCAACGTCACCCAGGAATTGGTCGGCGACAGGTGGAGTCTGCTGATCATCCGCGACATTCTGTTTGCCCGGAAAACCCACTACGGCGAATTCCTGACCTCGGCCGAGCGCATCTCCACCAACATTCTGGCCGACCGTCTGGAAAAACTTGAACGCCATGGCATCCTGAGCAAAACCCGGGAGACGGAAAATCGCTCGCGCTACCGTTATGTCTTGACGCAGAAAGGACAAGACCTGTTGCCGATGCTACTGGAGATGATCATCTGGGGCGCGCGCCATGATCCTGAGACCGCCGCGCCAGCCGAATTTGTCGAGCAACTGACACAACACCGGGCAGACTTTATGCGACAAGTGCTAGCAGCGGTTGAATAAAACGAGCCCCTTGCACACGTGCGAGCGACCGGCAACCCCGCCAGCCATGACGCGGTCGGTCGGCACCGGGCCACGCCCGGGCGTACCCGAACCCGAACGACCAACGCCGCTTGCGATGCGCCCCCCACCCGAGCCAAAAGGAGCCACGCAACGTGATCAAGATCGTGCTGATAAACACCGCCATTATCATGGCGTCCGTGCTGATCCACTATGAGTTTCTCCGGAACATATCCCGCCTAATACCCCGAATGAAGATCAAGCACCGATTCCGAATCGTGTTCGGTGTGTTCGGCGGGCTGGTCGCCCACAGCGTCGAGATCTGGCTGTTCGCCGCAGCGTATTACTTCACGCCCCGGATTCACGGACTGGGCTACCTGGAAGGCGACTTCGATGGATCGTTCCTGGACTGCGTGTATTTTTCCTACACGACCTTCAGCACCCTGGGGTTCGGCGATATCGAGCCACACGGCCACCTGAGACATCTGGCCGGCCTGGAATCACTGACCGGACTGCTGTTGATTTCATGGACGGCATCGTTTCTATACTTCGAAATGCAACGTCATTGGATCAAGTCCTGATGCGCGGCCTTGACCGTGCCTACACGGGTAGGCCACCACGCGATGACCGGGGAGTGACACCCATCCCCGCATACCAGCATATGGTCGACCGGAATGCGGGCGCCCCTCGCGCCTGCCGCAACGCCACTTGTCCCTGACCGAAGGGACGGGGGTGATCAAAGTCTCTGGCAATGACCGGGACAATTTTATGCCAAGGTGTACCTTCACTTATCCGGGGCGGGACTGGAAGATGACAAGATTACTGAGTGGTCAGCGTGTCCTCGTCGTGGGTGGCCGCTCGGGGATCGGTCTTGCGGTAGCGAAACAGGCACACAACCAAGGTGCACGAGTCGTCGTGGCATCAAGAAGTGCAGCCGAACGGCGGCAGGCCCTGGCGGACCTCATCGCTCCGGGTATCGAGGCGCATTCCCTGGACGTGACTTCGGATACCCAAGTCGAAGCAGCGCTGCGCGCGATCGGTCGCATCGATCACTTGGTCTTTACGGCAAGGCCGGAAATCCAGTCCAAGCCCTTTCTCGAAATCGATCCGGAGCAGGCTAAAAGCGCATGCGATACCAAGTTCTGGGGGCAATACCGGGTCATCCGTCACGCACTGCGTTTCCTACGGGAGGATGGCAGTATCGTTTTGACCAGCGGTATCGCGGGAGACAAGGTCTTCCGAAACTCGTCCACCATGGCGATCATCAACGGCGCTACCGAAGCGTTGTGCAAATCACTTGCTGTGGAACTGGCACCGGTCAGGGTCAACGCAGTCAGCCCCGGTTTCGTCGAGCCTAAAACGCCGTCCATTGTGGAATACGCAAAACGGTTTCCCTCTGGGCGACTCGCCTCGGAGGACGAGATCGCCAACGCCTATATTCACTTGCTGGAAGCCACATACATGATGGGAGTGACGATGGTTGTCGATGGTGGCGCGCGACTGATTTGACAGCCAGCGGCAGGGACGGCGCATAGCGGGTACCTGCTACGCGGCGACCTTGTTCGGTGCGATCACGTTGCGCCAGATGTATCGACATACGACCGGGTACCGCATCAATCCGGCAGGCCGCATCAGCCAGCTCACCCCCGTGGTTTCGCTGCGCGATCGGCTGGTTCGGTGCAATGCGGCTGCGCCTTATTGCACCCTACGATAGCCGGTCATCCGCCGAACCCACTGGCGCGTCCTGCGTCGACGCCGCCGAGCATCGCAGCCACAAGTGGGGCAAAGCGAGGGGCAAGGCTTCGGGCGGGCTTGTTTTTGGTCACTTTTTTTGGCCACGCCAAGAAACGTAACGTCGGTGCGCGGGACCCCGCGTCTTCACGAACCAGTCCGTCGCGTCAGCGAATCGACATTCCGCCCCGGCACCGAGCCAAAACCATGGTCCCTCACCCCCAGCCCCTCTCCCGGGGGGAGAGGGGCGAACGCATCACGCCCCATCCACGTTGCGCTGCAACCACAGCTCCAGCAACGCACAGTGCCAGAGTTTGCTGCCCAAAATCCGCGTGTGATGCATCTCCGGCGCGCTCAACAACATATCAATGTAGTTGCGTTCGAACAGCCCTCGCTCGCGGGAGGCCTGGCTGTCGAGGATGTCGCGCATGAACTCGAGAAAGGTACCGCGCACGTACTTGAGCGCCGGCATGGGAAAGTAGCCCTTGGGACGATCGATCACCGTGTCGGGCACGATGCCTCGGGCGATGCGCTTCAATAAATGCTTGCCGTCGGACTGCAGCTTGATCTCGGGCGGGCAGCGTGCGGCCAGTTCCACCAGCTCGTGATCGAGGAAGGGCACCCGCGCTTCCAGCCCCCAGGCCATGGTCATGTTGTCCACCCGCTTGACCGGGTCGTCGACGATCAAGGTCGTGGTGTCGAGCTTGAGCACGGCATCGAGAAAAGTGGACGACTGGTCGTCCGCCAATCGGTCGGCAATATATTGCCCGGTCCAATCCTCACCGCGATAGGCGGGCTGCACCATGCGCAGGAACTCATCATGGTCGCGGTCGAAATAGTGCTTGCGAAAGCGCTCCAGTCGGGAGCCTTCGGTCTCGGCCATCATGCGCGGGTACCAGAAGTAGCCCCCGAACACCTCGTCGGCGCCCTGCCCGGACTGCACCACCTTGATGTGCTGGGATACCTGCTCGGACAACAGGTAGAAGGCCACCGCATCCTGGCCGAACATGGGCTCGGCCATGGCGTCCACTGCCTCGGGCAGACGCGGCAGCACCTCGTCGTTACTGGCCATGAACTTGTGGTGAGTGGGCTGGTACATCGCCACCACCGGGTCCGAATACTCGAACTCGTTGCCCTTTTCTTCCGGCTGATCCTCGAAGCCCACGGTGAAGGTGTGCAGGCCACCGGCCACACCGGCCTCGGCCAGCAGCGCCACCAGCAGGCTGGAATCCAGACCACCCGACAGCAGCACCCCCACTGGCACGTCAGCGACTTCCGACCGTTTGCGCACCGCCTCGCGCAGGCTGGCGTGGATCGCCTCGACCCATTCGTCCTCGCTGCGCGCTATCGGCTCGCGGGTGGCATCCAGCTCCCAGTATCGCTTCGGCGCCAGCTCACTGTTGCCGTCGATCAGCATGGAATGCCCCGGTTCCAGTTTGCGCACACCAGCCAGGATGGTGCGCGGCGCCGGGATCACTGCGTGCAGGGTGTACTGAAAGTGCAGCGCCACCGGATCGATGCGCTTGTCGACGTCTCCACCGGCCAGCAGTGCCTGGGTATTGGAGGCAAAGCGGAAACGGTTACCGTCCAACGACCAGTACAGCGGCTTGATGCCGAAGCGATCACGGGCGACGAACAAGGTCTTTGCCCGCATATCCCACACCGCGAAGGCGAACATGCCGTGCAGGTGTTTGGGCGCATCCTCGCCCCACTCGCGGTAGGCCTTGAGAATGACCTCGGTGTCGCCGTTGCTGAAGAAGTGATGGCCCTTTTCCTTCAAACGGTCGCGCAGCTGCGGGTAGTTGTAAATGGTGCCGTTAAACACCACCGCCAACCCCAGCTCCGCATCCACCATGGGCTGGTGGGACCTCTCTGACAGGTCGATGATGGACAGCCGGCGATGACCGAAGCCGAGCGCACCGTCGCTGAAGGTGCCGCTGTGATCGGGTCCACGCCGCTCCAGTTTCTCACTCATGCGCGTGATGGCACCCATGTCCGCCGGGGCGCCATCAAAGCGAAATTCACCACAAATACCACACATAGCTTGTTCGTCAGACTCCAGAGGAAGGCACCGGCGGGACGCCGAAAACCCAAAGGCCCGCGGAGATCGCGGCGGGGGTTTAGGTTAACACTCTGCCGCGTATTGGAAACCGTCGAACAGCCTGACCCACCACGATCTGCGCACCGGGTGGATCCGCACTGGACCGTGTCGCACGCCGGTCTTGGGCGCTGCAGCTTGGCGGGCTTGTCGCCAGTCCGCCGTCGTTACTCCACGCTCCCCGGATCACCCCAGCCGCCACCACCCGGGGTCTCTATGCGCAGGACGTCACCGGCCTGGACCGAAAATTCGCACTTCGGCGGCAAGGGGCGGCCGTTGAGCAGATTGACGCCGGATGCGCCCGCTTGTCCGCCGGCCAGCCCCCAGGGGGCGTGGCGACGGCGCTCGGTGAGCAGCGACACCTGCGCCGGTTTGAGGAACCGGTACTCGCGTACCAGACCGTCACCGCCGGCCCGGTGACCGGCGCCGCCGGATCCGCGCCGCAGGCCATAGCGCAACACCTGCAACGGGAAACGGCCTTCCAGGACCTCCACCGGGGTGTTCAGAGTATTCGTCATATGGGTCTGTTTGCCGGAAAGTCCGCCACCGGATGGGCCGGCCCCCATGCCACCGCCGATGGTTTCGTAGTAGTCCCAACGATTGCCTTGCTGATCGGCGCCCATCGCCAGATTGTTCATGCTGCCATGGCTGGCGGCCGGGACGGACTCGGGCTGAGCCTGAGCGAGCGCTCCCATCATCACGTCCACCACGCGGGTACTGGTCTCGACGTTTCCGGCCGCCACGGCCGCCGGCGGCGTGGCGTTCAACAAGGATCCGACCGGTGCGGTCAAGGTGATCGGGCGAAAGGCGCCGGCACACGCCGGCGTGTGGGCCGGCATCAGACACCGGCAGACGTAGTAGACGGCGGCCGCGACGACGGACAAGGGACAGTTCACGTTGCCGGCCACCTGCGCCGCGGTACCGGTGAAATCCGCGTGGATGCGACCCGCGCGCGCCGCCAGACGAACCTGTATGGCAATGTCCGTATGCCCCTGCCCGTCGTCGTCCAGCAGATCGGTGAAGGCGTAGTCGCCATCGGGCAGGCGTGACAACGCATCCACGGCCAGACGCTCGGCATAGCCGTTCAGCTCGATCAACCCGGCGCGGAATGCCGGCCGCCCCAGTGACGCCACCAGCTCCGCCAGCGCCCGTTCTCCGGCCCGATTGGCACTCAGTTGTGCGCTGAAATCGCCTTGGGACTCGACCCGATTGCGGGTCGCGCCGAGGATGGCCTCGAACACCGGCCGGTCGATCGAACCACCGACCATCAGTCGGGTCGGCGGAATGATCAGCCCTTCGTCCGCCAAGCGGGTGGACACCGGCATGGAACCGGGCGACTCGGCACCGATGTCCGCGTGGTGCGCGCGATTGGCGACAAAACCGCATAACGCCCCCGCCACGAACACCGGCGCGATCAGGGTCACGTCCGGCAGGTGGGTACCGCCAAGATAAGGATCGTTGACCACCAGTTGATCGCCGGGCTGCCAGCTGACGCCGCCGACCAGATCACCCATGGCAAAGGCCATGCTGCCCAGGTGAACCGGGATGTGGGCCGCTTGGGCGCAAAGCTCCCCTTCGGCATCGAACACGGCACAGGAATAATCCAGACGATCACGGATATTGGGGGAGAAGGCCGCGTTGCGCAGCACCGCACCCATCTCGTCACAGACGGCGCCAAGGCGACTGGCGAAAATATTCAGTTCAATCCCGTTCATGGCCGGTTGTCACGAAATGCTATTGACCCACTGCGATGATGCGCGAGCGAACCCGGCCTGACCAGCGCGGCCGGCAAAATTGCGCTCACCCCACACGACCATTAGAATCCCGGCATTCCTTATGACCCAGCTCGGAGCTGGGTTATTAAGCCGAACCTGCAAGGAGAAACAACCATGAAGCACGAACTCCCCGCCCTGCCATACGCCGACAACGCCCTTGAGCCGGTGATCTCCGCCGAGACCATCAGCTACCACTACGGCAAGCACCACCAGACCTATGTCACCAACCTGAACAACCTGATCGAAGGCGGCGAGTTCGCCGACATGTCCCTGGAGGACATCGTCAAGAAGTCCAGCGGCGGCATTTTCAACAACGCCGCCCAGGTCTGGAACCACACCTTCTACTGGAACGGCCTGAGCCCCAACGGCGGCGGCGAGCCCAGCGGCGCCCTGGCTGACGCCATCAACAAAACCTTCGGCTCCTTCGACGCCTTCAAGGAAGCCTTCTCCAAGTCCGCCGCCACCAACTTCGGCTCCGGCTGGACCTGGCTGGTCAAGAACGGCGACGCGCTCGAGATCGTCAACACCAGCAACGCCGCCAACCCCATGACCGACGGCAAGACCCCGCTGCTGACCGTGGACGTGTGGGAACACGCCTATTACGTGGATTACCGCAACGCGCGCCCGAAGTATCTGGAGGAGATCTGGAAGATCATCAACTGGGACTTCGTCGCCAAGAATTTCGCCGGCTGAGCAGCCCTCGCGAATCCGGTCCGGCCAGTGCCCGAACCGCTTGGAAACCCGGCCCCACGGCCGGGTTTTTTAACGCCTGATGTCTTGCACTTGCGGGGCTTTCCCGCTAGCGTTCCGCCCTTGCCGTCGAAAAAAGGGCGGCAAACGGTGGAGGCGGTCCCCGTAACACAGGGACTGCCTTTCTGTTTTTGGACTCCTGACACGGGAAGGCTTGCGCAGCATGAGCGACGCGCTGATGGGTACTTACAAACGGCTGCCGGTGAGCTTCGTCAAAGGCGAAGGCGCCTGGCTGTGGGACGATCAAGGCAAGCGCTACCTTGACGCCCTATCCGGGATCGCGGTGTGCAACCTGGGGCATGCCCACCCGGCGGTAACCGCCGCCTTGTGCGAGCAGGCCGGTGCCCTGGTACATACCTCCAACCTGTACGGCATCCCGAAACAGGCCGAGTTGGGCGCCGCCCTGGCCTCACTGGCCGGTATGGAGAAGGTCTTCTTTGCCAACTCAGGCGCCGAAGCCAACGAGGCCGCAATCAAACTTGCCCGGCTGTACGGGCACAACAAGGGTATCGACACCCCCTTGGTCGTGGTGGCCGAATCCAGCTTCCACGGTCGTACCCTGGCCACCTTGACCGCCACCGGCAATCGCAAGGTTCAAGCCGGTTTCGAGCCACTGGTACCCGGGTTCGTTCGGGTGCCCTACGGGGACGCCCAAGCCATTGCCAATCTGGCCGAGCGCAACCCCAATATCGTCGCGGTGCTGCTCGAGCCCGTGCAGGGCGAAGGCGGCGTGAATATCCCACCCGTCGACTACCTGACACAGGTGCGGGACATCTGCGACCGGCACGGCTGGTTGATGATGCTGGACGAGATCCAGACCGGCATGGGCCGTACCGGCAAGGCCTTCGCCCACCAGCACGCCGCCATCAAGCCCGACGTCATGACCCTGGCCAAGGCCCTGGGCAATGGCGTCCCCATCGGCGCCTGCCTGGCGACCGGCGCTGCTGCCGAGGTGTTTGGCCCCGGCAACCACGGCTCGACCTTTGGCGGCAATCCACTGGCCTGCGCCGCCGGCTTGGCGGTGTGCCGGACCCTGGCGGCCGACCGGCTGATCGACCGTGCCGCCGCCCTGGGGACAGAGATCCTCAACGGCCTGCACGCTGCCCTCGATGGCGTGCCGGGGGTTGTGCACATCCGCGGCCAGGGGCTGATGATCGGCGTCGAACTCGATCGTCCCTGCGCAGCGCTGGTCGGCCAAGCCCTGGAACAGGGGCTGCTGATCAATGTCACCGCGGAGCGCGTCATCCGTCTGTTACCGCCGCTGGTAATGGACACCGAACAGACCAACCAACTGATCAACGGGGTGGCGACCCTGGTGAGGGATCTGCTCGCCAGCAACTGACCCCTGGGACCTTTGCAAGATCATGGCAGACAACTTTTTCCCCGAGCACGGGCCACGACACTTTCTGACGCTGATGGACCTCAGCCCTGCGGAGTTGCGCGGGGTGATCGCACGTGCCACAGAACTGAAGCGGTCATGGCGTGCCGGTGAGGTCATTAAGCCGCTGAAAAACCGCGTCCTCGGCATGATCTTCGAAAAGTCCTCCACCCGTACCCGGGTGTCCTTCGAAGCGGGCATGACCCAGTTGGGCGGCGCGGCGCTGTTCCTATCGCCCCGCGACACACAACTCGGCCGTGGCGAGCCCATCGAAGACACCGCCAGGGTGCTGTCGCGCATGGTGGATTGCGTGATGATCCGCACCTTCGAACACGACAAGGTCGAACGCTTCGCCGCCCATTCGCGGGTCCCGGTGATCAACGGCCTGACCGACCTGGTGCATCCCTGCCAATTGCTGGCGGACATGCAGACCTATTTCGAGCACCGCGGCGACATCGCCGGCAAGACAGTCACCTGGGTCGGCGACGGCAACAACATGTGCCATTCGTACATCAACGCCGCGCGGCAATTCGATTTCCGCTTGAACATCGCCTGTCCCGACGGATATGACCCCGAGCCCGAGCTGCTGGCCGAGGCCGGAAACCGCTGTCAGGTGTTCCGCGACCCCCTTGCCGCGGCCGACGGCAGCGACCTGGTGGTGACCGACGTCTGGGCCTCGATGGGACAGGAGGAGGAACAGGCGCAACGCCGCCAGGCCTTCGCCGACTTCATCGTCACCCAGGAGTTGATGGCCCGCGCCCACCATGACGCCTTGTTCTTCCACTGCCTGCCCGCACACCGCGGCGAGGAAGTGGCCGCCGAGGTGATCGACCGCCCGGACAGCGTGGTTTGGGACGAAGCGGAGAACCGCCTGCACGCGCAAAAGGCGCTGCTGGAGTTCCTGCTGGTCACCAGCAAGGCAGCCTAGCTCCTCCCGGCACCGAACCCTTTGCCGTACACTCTGTACGCCGCCGCCATCACCCGAACCCTGCATGCTGCTTACGGTCGACAACATCACTTGCCAGTACGGCGACCAACCCGTGGTCGCGGGCATGGGTTTCCAGGTGCAACGCGGCGAGATCGTCAGCCTGCTGGGGCCTTCCGGCTGCGGCAAGACCACCGCGCTGCGGGCCATCGCCGGGTTCGAGCCGCTCAGCGCCGGGCATATCGAGCTGGACGGACACGTCGTTTCCGAGCCCGGCCACAGCCTCGCCCCAGAGGCGCGCCACATCGGCATGGTGTTCCAGGACTACGCCCTGTTTCCGCATCTGACGGTCGCCGAAAATATCGCCTTCGGCCTGCGCGGAGTGTCCCCTGCCGACCGCCGGGAGACCCTGCATCACATGCTCGATGCCACCGGTCTGCACGGGCTGGGGGCGCGTTACCCACATGAATTGTCCGGCGGCCAGGCCCAACGGGTTGCGTTGGCGCGGGCGCTGGCACCCAAGCCGCTCTTGCTGTTGATGGACGAACCGTTCTCCAACCTCGACGTGGAATTGCGCGAACGCCTCAGTCTGGAGGTTCGAGACATCCTCAAGGCGGAGGGCATCACCGGCATCCTGGTGACCCATGACCAACATGAGGCGTTTGCGGTTTCCGACAAGATCGGGGTCATGCAGGGCGGAAAAATCCTGCAATGGGACACGCCCTACAACCTGTATCACGAACCGTCCCACCGATTCGTGGCAGACTTTGTCGGCCAGGGTGAATTCCTGCTCGGTGAAGTCATCGGTGCCGACAGTTTCCAGACCGAACTCGGGGTATTGAAAACCGACAAGGCCTGCGTCGACGCCATCGGGCGCAAGGTGGACGTGTTGTTCCGCCCCGACGACATCATTCCCGACGAATCGGGCGACATCCTGGCCAAGGTGGTGGAAAAGGCCTTCAAGGGTGCGGAGATTCTTTATACCCTGCAATTGTCCAGCGGCAGCAAGCTGCTGTCGCTTTTCCCCAGCCACCGCAACCATGCGCTGGGCGAGCAGGTCCGGGTGCGTATCGACGCGCAACACCTGATCTGTTTCCCCCACCAGGACTGACACGTCGACACGGACAGCACCGGATTCGAGCAAACGATGAAGCTTCTCAAGACCCTGATTATCACCCTCGCGCTCGGACTGACGCTGGCGGCCCAAGCGGAAACCCGCTACGTGACCGACGAACTCAAGATCACCCTGCGCTCGGGCGAGTCCAACAACCATCGCATTATCCGCATGCTGCCCAGCGGCATGCCGGTACAGGTGTTGTCCAGCAACGCTGAGAGCGGCTACAGCCGCGTCAGGGCCGGCAACACCGAGGGCTATGTGCTGACCCGCCAGCTGCTCCGCGAGCCCGCCGCACGGGACCGACTCGAAGCACTGCAGAAACGGGTCGAGGCGTTGACCGCCGCGCCTGACAAGCTACGCGACCAGCTGACCGAGTTGACTGTCAAGTACGACAAGCTCAGCGCAGACCACGCCAAGCTGGCGCAGGCCAAACAGGCCATTGAGCAGGAATACGCCACCTTGCAACGCACCGCCAGCAGTGCGGTGCAGATCGCCGATGAACGCAATGCCCTGCGTAAGCAGGTAGCCGACCTGTCCAGGGAAACCGCCGACCTGAAACTGCGCACCAACGAACTAGAGAACGCCAATCTGCAGGAATGGTTTCTGGCCGGTAGCGGCGTGATCATCGCCGGCATCCTGATCGGGCTGCTGTTGCCGAACCTGAAACTACGCCGGCGCCGCGGCAGCTGGGACTCGCTCTGAACCGATTCGCGTCTACCGGCTACGCCGCCATACCAGACCGACCAACACGCCGGCGATAAACAGCAAGGGCAGCAATAACACCCGGGACATGGACACCGTCCAGAACAGGAAGCGGATATCCACCACCTCGGTGTTCTGCACCACCAGCACCGCCACCAAGGCGGCGATTGCAATGACGCTGTAGAACTTCGGTCCGCGTGTCATTTCTCCCCCTACTCGTCACTCAACGCCTGCACCAACGGGCAAGACCTGTCGTCCGGGTTGTCGTGACAAGCGGCCAGGGCGGCCTCCAACGCAGCGGCCATTTTCGCCAGATCGCGCTGCTTGTCCCGGATCAACGCCAGCTTATGTTCCGCCAGTGCCTGGGTCTGGCCGCAACAACCGTCGCCCAAGGCCAGCAGATTGCGAATCTCGGCGAGCGTGAACCCCAGCCCCTTGGCACGCTGAATGAAGTGCAACCGGGCATGCACATCCGCCGTATAGCGCCGATAACCGTGCGGGGGCTTAGGCGGCTCGACAATCAAGCCCTCGCGCTGGTAATACCGGATGGTCTCCACGCCCACGCCCGCAGACTTGGCAAGCTGACCGATTGTCAGATCGTCGCCGGACATCATGCTGGCCGGATGTTGGGGCGTAACAGACGCACGATTGTCTCGCCGCGCCGGTGCGGCGACGCCACCGCCAGGCACGGCAAGGTTCGAGCAGGGAAGCGGGCACCCATGTGGCCTCCGGGAATCGGCGAGGGGGAGATCGATCCCATCATGGTTGATCGGTGTTGTCATCCCCGGGCTTGCCGCCGGCCAACTTGCCGAGCAGGTGCCCGACCCCGAACAGACCGAAACTGGCGGTCACATGGGTCGCGGCACCAAAGCCCGCGCAGTTCAGCCCGCTGGTGGCGTCGCACCGGGACACATCGACCGGCCGGCGCAGCGCCTCGGTGGAATAGACGGCCGGCACGTCGAACCGCCGCTTCGGGTTACGGCTGAACCCGAAATCGGTGCGCAGCAACTTGCGGGTTTTCGCCAGCAACGGATCCTGTTCGGTACGCGATAGATCGCCGATGCGGATACGACCGGGATCGGTCTGCCCGCCGGCGCCACCCATGGTCAGTATGCGCAGCTTGCGCCGTCGACAATGGGCGATCAACGCCGCTTTGACCCGGTAGCTGTCGATACAGTCGAGCACCCAGTCCATATCGTCGCGGAGCAGGGCGTCAAGGTTGTCGGCAGTGATGAAATCCTCCACGCAGACCACCCGGCAGCCCGGGTTGATCCCGGCGACCCGCTCGGCCAGGACAGTGACCTTCGCCTGACCGAGGGTGGCATCCAGGGCCGGCAGCTGGCGGTTGATGTTCGACAACGCCACATGGTCCATGTCGATCAAGGTCAACCGGCCGACGGCACTGCGCGCCAGCGCCTCCACCGCCCAGGAGCCGACACCGCCGACACCGATCACGCAGACATGGGCATCCTGCAGACGCGCCAGTCCGGCTTGACCGTAGAGTCGGGCGATGCCGCCAAAGCGGCGCGCGCTGTCCTGATGCATGGTGCTTCACGTGTCCCACAAGAATCCCGCGCCAGTATATCGGGCCGCGGCGATGGCCGCCGAAATGAGCGGACTGTGCGCGAGCACACATTGACGGTTGAGCAACAGTGACGGACTTCAAGGCCGGCGGCCACAGTCGATCTATGCTTTGCATTCCCATTTACGGGAAGCACACAGCTAAAAGGAGAATCGACATGAATGGACTGAAAACCACCCGCGCCCTCGGCCTGGCCCTGCTGTTCGCCATGGGCGGCGCCTACGCCGAAGAGTACATCTACGGACAGGAACTGATGACCGACCAGGAAATCGCCGACTACCGCGAGACCCTGCAAAGTCTGAAAACCGAGGAAGCCCGCGAGGCCTACCGGATGGCGCACAACGAGCGCATGGAACAGCGGGCCGAGGAAAAGGGCATCGAACTGCCCAGCGAGGCCACCGCGGCCGGGCGTCGCAGCGGCGCCCCTGCTTCCGACATGATGCAACAGGATCACATGGGCCGCAGCATGCCGTCGCAGGACTCACAGGACTGAGCAACAACCCGCGGCATGCTGCCGCAGGCAGGTCCACAGCCGGCTCTTTCGAGCCGGCTTTTTCGTCGGCGACCGTCGTGAAAGGTGACGTACTTCAAGTATATCGTCCAGGCGACACCTATCCTTGCCTACCCGGGGCATAGCCAACACAGAAGTAGGGACATGAAGGGAACGTCAATCATCGTTGCCACCGTCTTGACGGTAATGCTTGGCGCCGCCGGCGCCGAGGAATACGTCTACGGGCGTGAGCTGATGAGCGATCAGGAGCTGGCCGAGCATCGCGCCAAATTACACAGCCTGAAGACCGACGAGGAGCGCGAGGCCTACCGGATGGCGCATCACGAACGCATGGAGCAACGCGCTCAGGAGCAAGGCATACAGCTCCCCGACGAGGCGCCGGCCGCCGGACGGCCGAGTGACGCCGGCATGGGAAGAGACCACGGCAATATGCCGGGTGCCATGCCAGGCAAACCCATGCAGCGGGGAAGCGGTGACGAGCGCTGACCCACGACGCGGCCATCCCACAGACGAAAAAGCCGGCCTGATGGCCGGCTTTTTATCGAACTGCGTGGCATAGCCGGCGCCGGTCAGGACTTTTTCAACTGTTCCAGATCGCGTACCGCCCCTTTGGCCGCCGACGTGGTGAGGGCCGCATAGGCCTGCAATGCCAGCGACACCGGTCGCTCACGATCCACCGGCTTCCAGCCCGCGTCCGCTTTGGCGTCCATGGCCTCGCGGCGTGCCGCCAGCACGGCATCGTCCACCGCCAGATGGATCTTGCGGTTGGGGATGTCGATCTCGATCCGGTCGCCCTCTTCCACCAGCCCGATGGCACCGCCTTCGGCGGCCTCCGGCGAGCAGTGCCCGATAGACAAACCCGAGGTGCCGCCGGAGAAGCGCCCGTCGGTAATCAAGGCGCACGCCTTGCCCAGCCCCTTGGACTTTAGATAGCTGGTCGGATAAAGCATCTCCTGCATGCCCGGCCCGCCCTTGGGACCTTCGTAGCGGATCACCACCACATCGCCGGCCTTGATCTGGTCGCCCAGGATCGCCGCCACCGTGTCGTCCTGCGACTCGAAAATGCGCGCCGGGCCGGAGAAGGTCAGGATGGATTCGTCCACGCCAGCCGTCTTGACGATGCAGCCCTGCTCCGCAATGTTGCCGAACAGCACCGCCAAGCCGCCGTCCTTCGAGTAGGCGTGCTCGATATCCCGGATACAGCCGCCCTCGCGGTCCAGATCCAACGACGGCCATTGCGCCGACTGACTGAAGGCCACCTGGGTGGGGATCCCGCCGGGACCGGCGAGGAAACGGGTCTGCACCTGCTCGGCCTCGCTTGCCGTCACGTCCCACCGGGCCAGGGCATCGGCCATGGTCGGGCTGTGTACGGTAGGGCAATCGGCATGGATCAGGCCACCGCGGTTGAGTTCGGCAAGGATCGCCAGCACGCCGCCAGCGCGATGCACGTCTTCCATGTTATATTTCTGGGTCGCCGGCGCCACCTTGCACAGGTTCGGCACCTTGCGGCTCATGCGGTCGATGTCGGTCATGGTGAAATCGACCCCGGCCTCATGGGCGGCGGCCAGCAGGTGCAGCACGGTGTTGGTGGAACCGCCCATGGCGATATCCAGCGCCATGGCATTCTCAAAGGCCTCGAAGGTGGCGATGCTGCGCGGCAGCACGCTCGCGTCGTCCTGCTCGTAATACCGCTTGGCCAGTTCGACCACCAGTCGGCCGGCTTCGAGGAACAGATTCTCCCGTTCCGCGTGGGTCGCCAGCAACGAGCCGTTGCCCGGCAACGACAAGCCCAGGGCCTCGGTCAGGCAGTTCATGGAGTTGGCGGTGAACATGCCGGAACAGGAGCCGCAGGTGGGACAGGCCGAGCGCTCGATGGCGGCCACCGCCGCGTCACTTTCGTGGGGATCCGCGGCGGACACCATGGCATCCACCAGGTCGAGCTTCAGATCACCTTTGCCGGCCAGTTGCACCTTGCCTGCCTCCATCGGGCCACCGGACACGAACACCACCGGGATGTTCAGGCGCATGGCCGCCATCAACATGCCCGGGGTGATCTTGTCGCAGTTGGAGATACAGACCAGGGCGTCGGCACAGTGCGCATTGCACATGTACTCCACCGAATCGGCGATCAGATCGCGGCTGGGCAACGAGTACAGCATGCCGCCATGTCCCATGGCGATGCCGTCGTCCACCGCGATGGTATTGAATTCCTTCGCCACGCCGCCGGCCTTTTCGATCTCGCGTGCCACCAACTGGCCCATGTCCTTCAGATGCACGTGACCGGGCACGAACTGGGTGAAGGAATTGGCCACCGCGATGATGGGCTTTTCGAAATCGCCGTCCTTCATGCCGGTGGCGCGCCACAGGGCGCGCGCGCCGGCCATGTTGCGGCCGTGGGTGGTGGTGCGGGAACGATATGCGGGCATGGAACTACCGGCTCCGAATGAGGGCGTGCGTGATCTTGGGCGTCAAGGAACCAAGAATATCCGAATACCCACCCCCCACACCACCGCGCTTTATGCGGTTTAGCCTCGCGCCTGTCGATAATCCAGACGCCAGATCCGCCCGGCCGCGTCGTCGGAAATCAGTACCGACCCATCCGGCAGCTGCAGCAGATCCACCGGTCGCCCCTGCACCCGACCGGAGGCTTCCAACCAGCCGGTAACCAACGCCTCGTAACCGATCGCCTTGTTGCCGGACAAACGCACCAGGCTGATGCGATACCCCACCGGCGTACTGCGATTCCACGAGCCGTGCTCGGCGATCAGGATCTGCCCTCGATACGGGGTAGGGAAGCGCTCGCCGGTGTAGAAGATCAGCCCCAGGGCGGCGACATGGGCGTCCAGACGCTGGACCGGCGGCTCGAAGGCCGCACAGCGGCGCCGCGCGCCGAACTCGGGATCGGCGATATCGCCGCCATGACAGAAGGGAAAGCCGAAGTGCTGTCCCACGCCGTCGGCACGATTCAGCTCGTCCGGCGGCAAATCGTCGCCCATCCAGTCGCGGCCGTTGTCGGTGAACCACAGGCGGCCATCGTGCGGCGCGAAGGCCAGCCCCACACTGTTGCGCACCCCCATCGCATAGGGTTCGAACGCGGAACCGTCCGGCAACATCCGCCAGATGGCGCCAAAATCACCCGGATCGCACACGTTGCACGGCGCCCCAAGACTGATATACAGACGGTCGTCCGGTCCAAATGCGATATCGCGCCAGCCATGATGACGATACGCGGTGAGGCTGCGAACGGGCACCGGGTCCGGCGGCGCGTCAAGCCGCGCCTCGATGTCGTCGTAGCGCAGCACCCCGCCGCTGGCCGCAACATACAAGGCGCCCTGGCGTACCGCGACCCCGGTGGGCATGTCCAGCCCCTCGGCCAGGGTCCAGCGCTTGTCCGCGCGTCCGTCGCCGTTCGTGTCACGCAGCGCGAATACCCGCCCGTCGGTGCGGCTGCCGACGAACACCGTGCCCCGTTCACCCAGCGCCAGGGCCCGGGCGTTCGGCACCTCGGCCCAGGCGGTCACGGTAAAACCCGGCGGCAGCTGCCAAGCCGGCTCGGCGGCAGCGCCGGCCGTGAACATGAAAATGACGAACGTCCGACAAATAACCATGGACAAATCGGACATAAGTCCTATATTAGCCATCACACCTCCGCACAGCGACCGTCATGCCGAAGAAAAGCGAACGTACCCGCAGCAAGATCGTAGAAGCCGCCAACCACCTGTTCTACCGCAAGGGCTACAACCGCACCTCGTTCAGTGACGTGGTCGACGCCGCCGGCGTCCCAAGAGGCAATATCTATTACTACTTCAAGACCAAGGACGACATCCTCAAGGCGACCGTGGCATACCGACTGGGCCGGATCGCCAACATGCTCGACACCTGGTCCGGCAGCTTCCGCACCCCGCAGGAACGCATCAAGCGGTTTCTGGAGATCCTGCCCAACAGCGCGACATCCCTGTCCCGCTACGGCTGCCCCATGGGCAGTCTGAACATGGAACTGGGCAAGGACCAGCCGGAGCTCAAGACCGAGGCCCGACAGATGTTCGAACTGTTCGAAGGCTGGCTGGCGGACCAGTTCGCCGAACTCGGCTACGCGGGCCGGGCACGGGAACTGGCGTTACGCACGCTGGCCCAAGGTCAGGGCATCACCATGATCACCCATGTCTACAATGACACCGCCTTCCTGGCACGCGAGACGGCCCGCCTGGAACGTTGGATCGACCGCCTGGCCGCCGGCGACGACAGCGAGTAAGCCATGAGCACCCCCAAGATGCTGGACATGATGGGCCAGCTCATCGCCGCGCCCTCGGTCAGCAGCGTCAGCCCCGAATGGGATCAGACCAATGCCGCGGTGGTGGACCGGCTGGCGAACTGGTGCGAGGACGCCGGCTTCACCGTCGAGCGGCTGCCGATCCCCGGCTATCCGGGCAAATTCAATCTGGTCGCCACCGCGGGTACGGGACCGGACGGTCTGGTGTTGGCCGGCCATACGGATACCGTGCCCTTCGATGGTCCGCTTTGGTCGTCGGACCCCTTCAAACTGACCGAGCGCGACGGGCGCCTATACGGCCTGGGCACCTCGGACATGAAGGGGTTTTTCGCCCTGATCCTGGAGGCCGTGCGGGACCTGGACCTGGCCAAACTGAAACACCCCCTGGTGCTGCTGGCGACGGCGGACGAGGAATCGTCGATGTGCGGCGCCAAGTGGCTGCTGGACGCCAATCGCCGGCTGGGTCGACACGCGGTGATCGGCTAACCCACCGGCAACCGCCCGATCCGCATGCACAAAGGCATTGCCATGGAGGCCATCCGCCTGACCGGCCAGGCGGGTCACTCCAGCGACCCCAGCCTGGGCAACAACGCCCTGGAAGGGATGCATCGGGTCATCGGCGAGCTGATGGCCTGGCGGGACGAGTTGCAGCAACGCTACCGCAATCCCTTGTTCGCCGTGGATGTGCCGACCCTCAACCTCGGCCATATCCATGGCGGCGACAACCCCAACCGCATCTGCGGCCACTGCGAACTGCACTTCGACATCCGTCCGCTGCCGGGCATGGCGCTGGATCAATTGCGCGGCGAACTGGACGGCCGGATGGGTCGCCTGCTGTCCGGCAGCGGCCTGAAGGTGGAGCGGTTCCCGCTGTTCGAAGGCATCCCCGCGATGGAGACCCCGGCGGCGGCCGACATCGTGCAGGTCGCCGAGCGACTCACCGGTCACAGCGCCGAAGCGGTGGCCTTCGGCACCGAGGGGCCGTATTTGAACGACCTGGGCATGCAGACCATCATCCTGGGGCCCGGCGACATCGACCAAGCCCACCAGCCGGACGAGTACCTGGCGCTGGACCGCCTGGCACCGTCGATCGCGCAGCTACGCGGCCTGATCCGCCACTTCTGCTATTGACCGCAAGTCACTGGATGCCTGCGCATCACTGTTGTTACGATCCAGGATTCGCACCAGCAAAAGAACACCAAGACTGTGACCCAACAGGCCAAAAACGCCGACTTCGTGGACTGGTTTCGCCAGTCCTCGCCCTACATCCATGCCCATCGTGGCCGTACCTTCGTGTTGTGTTTCGGCGGCGAGGCCATCGCGGCGGACGCCTTCCCGAATCTGGTGCACGATATTGCCCTGCTGCACGGGCTGGGCATCCGGCTGATCCTGGTGCACGGCGCGCGACCGCAGATCGAGGAACGCCTGGCACTGCGCGGCGCACAGATGCAGCTGGCGGAAGACGGCCTGCGGGTCACCGACGACGCGGCACTGGCCTGTGTCAAGGACGCTGCCGGCGCGGTGCGGGTGGAGCTGGAGGCCCTGCTGTCCATGGGCCTCGCCAATTCGCCCATGGCCGGGGCGCGTATCCGGGTCGCCTCGGGCAACTTCGTGACCGCGCGGCCGCTGGGGGTGATCGACGGGGTCGACTATCGCCACACCGGCGAGGTCCGACGGGTGGACACCACGGGCCTAACCCAACGCCTGGATGCCGGCGCCATTGCGCTGGTGCCGCCGCTGGGCTATTCGCCCACCGGCGAGGTGTTCAACCTGGCCGCCGCCGACGTCGCCACCGCCGTGGCGGAAGCGATCGGCGCCGACAAACTGATTTTCCTCTCCGAACACAAGGTGTCAGGCGGCCGCGGCAAGCTGCCCGGCAGCATGATCCCGTCCGAGGTCGACCGGCTGCTGGCACGGCGCAAGTCGTTGCCCGACGAGTTGTGTCGCATCCTGCGCAATGCCGCCGCCGGTTGTCGCGCCGGGATCGGTCGGGTACATCTCGTCGACCGTCACACCGACGGCGTATTGCTGGGGGAGCTGTTCACCCGTGACGGCGCCGGCACCCTGGTCACCGCCGAGCCCTACGAGCACACCCGGGACGCGAAGATCGACGACGTGGGCGGGATCCTCGAACTGATCGCCCCGCTGGAGGCGGCCGGGGTGCTGGTTCCGCGTCCCCGGGAAGTGCTGGAAACCGAGATCGACCGCTTCACCGTGGTGGAGCGCGATGGCACGGTGATCGGCTGTGCGGCCCTGTACCCCTTCGAAAAGGAGGCCACGGGGGAACTGGCCTGCGTGGCGGTACACCCGGATTATCGCAACGGTGGCCGCGGCGACGCCCTGCTCGCCCACATGGAATCCCGCGCCAAGGCCGGCGGGCTGACCAGCTTGTTCGTGCTCACCACGCGTACCGCCCACTGGTTCCGGGAGCGCGGCTTTGCCACCGCCAGCCCGGACGTGCTGCCGGGTCGGCGGCGGGACATGTACAACTGGCGGCGTGGCGCCAAGGTGTTCGTGAAACCCCTGTAGCTCGCACCAATCTGGTGCGCAGCTGCCACCAGCGCGTGACCGTTTGCTGTGCAAAGTGCCCGCCCGCCGTAGGATCTCGGTTCCGGCACGACGGTTGCTTGGCTACACGCGCAGGGCTCGCAGCACCGTGTCGCGGCCCGATCCGTGTTCACCCGAGAGAGCGCAACCATGCTCAGCAATACCCTGGCCATCGTACTGGCCGGCGGCATCGGCAGCCGCCTACACCCGCTCACCGCCGAGCGCGCCAAACCTGCCGTGCCCTTCGGCGGCAAATACCGCATCATCGACTTCACCCTGGCCAACTGTCTGCATTCAGGACTGCGTCAGGTCCTGGTGCTGACCCAGTACAAGTCCCATTCCCTGCACAAGCACCTGCGCGACGGCTGGTCGATCTTCAATCCTTCCCTGGGCGAGTACATCACCGCCGTGCCGCCGCAGATGCGCACCGGCAACGACTGGTACGGCGGCACCGCGGACGCCATCCACCAGAATCTGTATCTGCTCGAGCGCAGCGACGCCGATCACGTGATCGTGCTGTCCGGCGATCACATCTATCGCATGGACTACGCGCCGATGATGAAGGCCCATCGGACGCACGACGCGCCGGTCACCATCGCCTGCAATCCGGTACCGCTGGACGACGCCAAGGCTTATGGCGTGATGCAGGTGGACGAACGCGATCGCATCGTCGCCTTCGCCGAGAAACCGGCTGAACCGGTGGCGCTGCCGGACGATCCCGAGTTGGCCCTGTCGTCCATGGGCATTTATGTATTCGACAAGGACTTTCTCATTGAGGCGTTACGCCGGGACCACGCCGATGCCGCATCCAGTCACGACTTCGGCAAGGACGTCATCCCCGGGTTAATCGATGGTGCGGGCGCCTATGCGTACCGCTTCGGCGGCGAAAGCGGCCGGGTCAGTCAGGACAAATACTGGCGGGACGTGGGCACCGTGGACGCATACTACGATGCCAACATGGCGCTGCTCGACCCCATCCCGCCGCTGGATCTGTATCAACCGGACTGGACCATTCGCACCCACCAGGGACAACATCCACCGGCGCGCACGGTTCCCGGGCGATCCGGTACCGAAGGGATCTTCGTCAACTCGATCATCGCCGGCGGCGCCATCATCGCCGGCGGCGCGGTGGATCATTCCATCCTGTTCCCCGCGGTGAAGGTGTGTGACGAGGCGTTCGTCGAAGACAGCATTCTGTTCGACAGTGTCCAGGTAGGTGATGGCTGTCGGCTGCGCCGCTGTATCGTGGACAAGGACGTGCGGATCCCTGCCGGGGTCGAGATCGGGTTGGATCCGGCAGCGGACGGGCAGCGTTTCACGGTATCGGCCAAGGGCGTGGTGGTGGTCCCCAAAGGCTACCGCTTCTGACCGAGGCCTCGCCTACGCCGCCCGCGATGGGTGAATCCACGGCGTGCGAGGGGAGACCGCCGGGAATAAAAACCCGTCGTCCACCGTCTAACCAAGGCAACCCAAGGCTTTCGCTAGGGAACCTCATGCGAAACTCTGGGCCGAAGAGATGGGTGATCAGAATCCGGCAGTTTGAGGCGCAGATCGCGCGTAATAGCCTGCTATTACGCAGATTCGCAACGAATCAAGTGGTGGAGTCTGGCGCCCGGCTCGGGGTCCATGACTTTTTCAGCGGTTCCCCAGGCCTCGAACCACCACCTCAGAGGGACCACAATGAAGAACCCACGCCGTATCTTTTTACGGGCTGCACTCGCATCGAGCACCGTGGCCGTGGCCGTGTCCGCCGGCCTGCTGACGCCCCAGACCGTCCTGGCCGCCTGGCCGAAAAAGGCCTTTGAAGCCAAAGACGAGAAAACCGCTCTCGAAGCGATCGCCGGGAGCACCGACGTGATCGAGAGCGGCGACGTCAAGGTCAAGACCCCGGACATCGCCGAGAATGGCGCCGTGGTCTCGGTGACCGTGGAACCGAACATCCCTGGCGCCGAAAGTGTTGCACTGCTGGTGGCGGAAAATCCCACCAAGCTGGCTGCCAATTTCAACTTTTCCAAGCAGTCCTCCAGCTTCATCACCTGCCGCGTCAAGATGCGTAAAAGCTCGGACGTCACCGCCATCGTCAAGGCCGGCGGCAAACTCTACAGCGGCAAAGGCCACGTGAAAGTCACCCTGGGCGGCTGCGGCGGCTGATCGACAAAGGCAAGCGAGGAATCTGTAATGGCTAGAAAAATGAAAATCCGTGCCTTCGTCAAAGACGGCGGCGTCACCGTGGTCAAGGCGATCCTGTATCACCCGATGGAAACCGGGCTGCGCAAGGACAAGGCAACCGGCGAGGTCATCCCGGCCCACTTTATCGAAGAGGTGGTGGCGACCCACAACCGCAATCCGGTACTGACCTGCGATTGGGGCACGGCAGTGTCGAAGAATCCGTTCCTGTCCTTCGACGTATCCGGGACCAAGGCCGGAGACAAGATCGGCATCACCTGGACCGACAACCTGGGCAAGAGCGACAGCGGCGAAGCGACCATCTCCTGAGCCACCGTCGAGTGCCGAACGGAAAAGCGGGCTTCGGCCCGTTTTTTTGTGGTCGCCGGAAACGCCGCCGCGTCGCCAGCACGAAAAAAAGCGGGCCGAAGCCACTGCTGTCCCACTTATTTCTGGTGATCGTGGTTGCAAGGCCCACCATTGCTGAGTTTGGAGTGACCGCAAGGGATCGAGACTTGGATTTGCCATTGGCACGCACTGCCCTGTCCCCTCTCCCTCC
>JASBTJ010000044.1 GCA_030148485.1 Gammaproteobacteria bacterium
GGCGTCGATGACACCGTCCACCTTTTCCAGCGCCTTGCGGATGGTGATGGGGCAGAACTGGCATGTCATGCCCGGTACGTCCAGGACCACGGTCCGTTGCGCGGCCTTGGCGGGATGGCCGGGGTTGGTGGCGGAAGCGGGTGCGGGCTCGCCAGCGAGCGCGTGAGCGGGCAATAACCACAGCCCCGATCCAACGATGCAAATCGAGAGGAACAGCTGCTTGAGTGTCTGGGTCATCATGGTCTCCGTGATACCAGTCGCGCGTCGGCTTATTCGAAGAAGGCCGCGCCGTAGTAGGGAAAGGTCAGTAGCGCGGTGAGCAGGATGGTTACCGCCCAAAACGCGATACGTTGGTTGCGCAGGGTCGAGGGCATTGCGCAGACATCGTCCGGCGCGCAGTCCCGAGGCGCCAGGTACAGCTTGCGAAACGCCAGGAACAGAAAGACGGCCGTGACCGCCATGAACAGCGGGCGATAAGGCTCCAGCGCGGTCAGGGTGCTGATCCAGGCGCCGCCGATGCCCATCGCCAGGAGCATCAGGGGTGCGACGCAACAAAGGGAAGCGCCTATTGCCGCGAGACTTGCCGCGACCAGCGTCCCGGGCGTTCGTTGGGGAGTGTTCGACATCGTCTACCTCACGTCGGTGTGGATCGTGAGATAAGCCTAGGTGCCGTACCCTGGTACGGAGTCAAGGGGCAATTCGCTCAAGGATGGCGCTCGGCCGGGTCGCCGGCCTACCGGGTTCAGCGGGCGTCGCTGATATGTTGAACGCGACGTTGGGGCCACCAGATCTGCGCCCCGTCGATGCCGGATCGCAGCGGTGGCGTCAGTTCGCCACGCAGTGCGGCCTGCGCTTGGCGAAAACGGTTCTCCGCCGCGATGGCCTGGCCTTCGGAGTCCCAGTAACGCCAAGTGCCCTGCACCATGTGCTTGGCGTGCGCCAGCTCGTGGAACAGATTCTGGACTGCGGTGAAGGCCAGAGGGCGGCCGTGTCGATCCTCGACACGATGGCTGCCCTGATCGGGGATGCGCGCGTCGAAAAGAATGACAATGTCCGCACCTCGGCCGTTGGTCAGGTCTGCGCTGACTGGCGCAAGGGTACGTCCGGAGGGCTGTAACGCCCAGGTCGAATGTCGGATGGTGAGCTCGTTACCGCTTTGCAGGATGGTCCGCAGGGTGTCAAGGCCGGTCGGTACCTGCACGATTTCGTCCAGCCAGCGGGAGAGTCGCATCACCTGCCCGGTGTTGCCCGCCAGTACGATGGCGTGGTCGTCGATCAGGTAGCGGCTGGTATTGCGGTAAAAGCGCCGGACCTCGCCATTGTAAAGATCGGCGGTTCGATCCTGCCGGGCCGGGGGCGTGTCGGCCCAGGCGCCGGAAATCGCCGCGGCGGATAGCGCCAGCCGTCCCAATCGTCGGTGAAATCCGCGCACCTCGTTCCCCCTTTGACCCTACCCAATGAGTTCAGCAGATAACCGATGGATTGCAACCTTTCTGTCATGGTTTTTCCCGATTGGGCAGCAGCGGATGATGTTTTTGAAGCCGGTGCGTCGCGCACGTGGGCATTTGGTCGGTGTGACCCGTCCACGCCAGCCGACTGACCCAGCGATCCGCGTCAGGGACGTTGTCGCGGCCCGCGGCCGTGCCGTGAGCGTCTCGCCCTCTGTGGGTTCTTGCGCTAGGCAGCGGCACGCCACTGGCCCGGTCTGGGTGCGGGATGACCGGTGCGGTGTCTACGAAGCAAGCGGTGGATCGAGCGACAGCCTTTCCGTGCTATGTTGGCGGCCCAGATGCTGCGACTGGGCGCGCCGTGCGTCCCAGGCGGAGCGGGTGGCCAGTCTTGAACAAACACTATCGCGTAACGTGAACGGCAGGGACGACGAAATCCATTTTGGGCGCGGAGCGCATGTGCGGTGCGACCGCCAGGCCTGTGTCGCCGCTGGCCGGCTGCGGCGTTCGATTCACCTGGGCAAACGCTCGTGACCTCGGCTGAGCCATCCACGCTGGTCCGCGGACAGCCGAAGCGCGACTCGATCGATGCGTCCCGTTCGGACGTGTTGTTCATTACGCCCTGTCTGCCGAATGCCAATGGCACCGGGCTGGAGCGGCGTGCCTGGGGCCATCTGACGGGTCTGGCTGCCCACGCCAACGTCAGTCTATTGATACTGATGCCACCGGAACCTGTCGCAGACCTCGGGGACCGCTTGGACGCGGTGCGGGCGTTGACCGGTCGTGCCGCGGCCTTGCCCATGGCCCCTTCAAGCGGTCGAGGGCAGGGCGATTCGGCACCTGTCGTGCTGTTCAATGCGCTGCTGCGCAATGATGCGAACCAACGCCGGCTGCAACTCGCCACCGCAGATCGCGCCGCGATCACCACGTGGCCGGCGCACCACGATCTGGTGTTCTGCTTTCGCGTGTCCAGTCACGCGGTCTGGCGACAGTTGACCCAATGCCTTGGGCTGAGAACCGGGCGACTGGTGGTCGACTTCGACGATATCGAATCCATCGCCAGACGCCGCGCAATCCCCCATGTGCGGCATAAACTGGGCAGGGTGAAAACCATTCAGGAGCTGCTCGATATCCGTCACACGCGGCGGCTGGAAGATCGCATTCTGCGGCAAGCGGATGAGGTGTTGGTCTGTTCGGCGCAGGATAAACAGACGTTGTTGGCCCGACATGCCAAAGGCGCGGGCGTGCGGGTGTTGCCCAACACCGTGGAACTGGTCGACAAACCCGTGTTGTCGCCGCCGGAGCAGTCGGCGTGCCATGAACTGCTGTTTCTTGGCGCCATGAACTATCCGCCCAATGCCGATGGCGCCTGCCATCTCGTCGAGGACATTCTGCCGCGTCTGCCGGCCGAGTTCGCCGGCGCTGTGCATCTGTCCGTCGTCGGATTCAAGCCGTCGTCACGCGTACAGGCACTGGCAGCCTCGGGACGCGTGACCGTCACCGGTGGTGTGGCGGATACCCGGCCGTACTACCAGCGTGCGCGGATGGCGTTGGTGCCGCTGCGCTTCGGCGGCGGCACGCGTATCAAGATACTTGAGGCCATGGCACTTGGTCGACCGGTGGTGGCGACTTCACTCGGCGCCGAGGGCCTGGACGTCGTCGATGGCGAGCACATCCTCTTGGCGGACAGCCCCGAGACCTTCGCTCGGGCGATCGTCCGGTTACTGAGCGATCCGGAACTGGCCGCGCAGCTGGCCCGGAACGGCCGCGCGCTGGTCGAGCGACACTACAGCCGCATGACGGCCCACCGGGTACTGGGCGAGGTGCTGGCCGCGGCGTCCCGGTCGTCCTGAACGATCCGCCGTGCCGCTGTCGGCAAGAAAAAGCCCGCTCGATGAGCGGGCTTTCAAATCTGGTGCCGAGGAGAGGACTTGAACCTCCACCTTGTTTCCAAGACATGGACCTGAACCATGCGCGTCTACCAATTCCGCCACCTCGGCAGGTGTGCATGCAACAGGGTTGAATCGACCCCTCCTGCAGCGGAGCGCGAACTTTACAGCGACATTTTTTGGCTGTCAACGCTACAATTGCGTTTTCACCCCAACGATTGAGTCCTCGTGTCACAACGCAAAAAGTCTTCTCCAGGCGCCGTAGAGCGCGATCCACACTTCGCCCGAGAGGCGCGCAAGTACGACAATCCGATCCCGAGCCGGGAGTTCATTTTGGAACTGCTCGAACGGGAAGGTATCCCGATGGATTTCCTGCAGCTGTTCAGTGCCCTCGAACTCGAAGGCGACGATCAGCGTGAGGCATTGTCGCGCCGACTGCGTGCCATGGAGCGTGACGGTCAACTGGTGCTGAACCGCAAGGGCGGCTATTGCATCGTGGACGCGGAGGACTTGATCGCCGGGCGTATCGTCGGGCATCCCGACGGTTTCGGCTTCCTGGTGCCGGACGAAGGGGGCGAGGATCTGTTCATGGGCCCCCGCCAGATGCGTTCGCTGTGGCACGGTGATCGTGCGGTTGCACGGGTCATCGGCGTGGATCGTCGTGGACGCCGGGAAGGGGCGTTGATCGAGGTGCTGGAGCGGGCGTTCACCAAGGTGGTCGGACGCTTGCGGGTCGAGGCAGATGTGGGTTTTCTGCGTCCGGACAACAAACGCCTGACCCATGAAGTGCTGGTTCCCCACGATCAACTGAACGGCGCCACTGACGGGCAGATGGTCGTGGTCACACTGGACCGTCAGCCCGATAGGCATCGCGGTGCCATGGGGCAGGTATCGGAGATCCTCGGCGACCACCTGGCCGCGGGGATGGAGACCGACGTTGCCATCCGGGCCCACGACATTCCCTGCGAATGGCCGGACGAAGTGATGGCCGAGGCCGCCAAGTTCGGCAAGACCGTGCCAAGTCGGGCCAAGACCGGTCGTGAGGATCTGCGCGAGATACCGCTGGTCACCATCGACGGCGAAGACTCCAAGGACTTCGACGATGCGGTCTACTGCAAGCGCACCAAGACCGGCTGGAAGTTGCTGGTGTGCATCGCTGACGTGTCTCACTACGTCAAGCCGGGTACGGCTTTGGATGCCGAAGCGCTCAAGCGCGGCAACTCGGTTTATTTCCCGGATCGCGTGGTGCCGATGTTGCCCGAGGCCCTATCCAACGGCCTGTGTTCCATCAATCCGAAGGTCGATCGTCTGTGCATGGCCGCCGAGATCCTTATCAAGGATACCGGCGAACAGGTGCGCTCGCGTTTCTTCCCGGCGGTGATGCGATCCCACGCACGCCTGACCTATAACAAGGTCGCTGCCATGGTGGTCGACGGTGATGGTGAGTTGTGCGAACAGTACGCCGATCTGCTGCCTCACCTGCATGAGCTGTACGGATTGTTCAAGGCGTTGCGCCAAGCCCGTGAGGCACGTGGCGCCATCGATTTCGACACTACCGAGTCGCGTTTCGTGTTCGACGATAACGGCAAGGTGGCGAGCGTGCGCACCGTGGTACGCAATGATGCGCACAAGGTGATTGAGGAATGCATGCTGGCGGCCAACGTCGCCGCCGCCCGTCAACTGCTGCGTCGCAAGATCCCTGCGCTCTATCGTAACCACGAACGCCCCAGCGAACAGAAGCTGGCCGATTTGCGGACCTTCCTCGGTGAATTGGGGCTGAGTCTTGGCGGTGGTGATGAACCCACCGCGTTGGACTATGCCGAGCTGATGAACACCATCAAGATCCGGCCCGATGCGCACATGATCCAGACCGTGCTGCTGCGGTCGATGATGCAGGCGGTCTACGGTAACGAGAACAGCGGCCACTTTGGTCTGTCATTCCCGGCCTATACCCATTTCACCTCGCCCATCCGGCGCTATCCGGACTTGATGGTGCACCGCGCGCTCAAGCACCTGATCGCCGACGGCAAGCCTGACGACTTCGAATACAGTCCGCACGATCTTGCCAGTCTGGGCGAGCACTGCTCCATGACCGAGCGCCGTGCCGACGATGCCACCCGGGATTCGTCCGATGCTTTGAAATGCGAGTTCATGCTCGACAAGGTCGGGCAGACCTTCAAAGGAGTGGTGGTCAGTGTGACCGGCTTCGGTCTGTTCGTGGAGCTGGAGGACGTATACATCACCGGGCTGGTGCATATCACCGCACTGGATCAGGACTTCTTCCACTTCGATCCGGTGCATCACAAACTGTCCGGCGAACGCAGCGGTAAGGTGTACCGGCTAGCGGATACGGTGGAAGTCACCGTTGCCGCGGTAAGCCTGGATGACCGAAAGATCGACCTGGTGCTGGCCGGTGTCGACGCGCCAGCGCCGCGGGAGCCTCGCGGTAAGAAGGCGCGGGGCCGGGGTTTGCGGCGTGGTAAAGCTCGTCGTGACGACCGTGCCGATGGCGGAAGTGCCGAGCCCGACGCATCCGGTGCACCTGCCGCCGAGACCGCGTCGGTTGACGATGACAAGCCGCGCAAGTCCCGCGGGCGCAAGAACAAGGACAGCGATACCGCGCCGGTTGCCGATCAGCCGGCGGACGCGGTGGGAACAACGGAACCGGTGGCACCCAAGGCGCGGGCGAAAGGCGAACGTCAACCGCGCGCCAGGACCCCGCGCCGTCGCCGCCGCGAAGTGCCGGACTTGTTGCGGCCCGTGGATGCGCCGTTGGCGGACGAGCCTTTGCCGGAGATCACCACGCCGGTGATGGAGCCGGATAGCGCCGACCAACCCGCCGAGCACGCGTCACAGGTCGAGCAGGCCAAGCCGAAACGCCGGCGGGCGAAGAAGCCAGCCGAAAAATCCGCGACACAGCCGCAGGAGCCCACGGCACCTGCGCCACAGGAGGCGTCAGTGGAACACGACGATGGACCCGCACCAGGTAACGAACGCAAGCGATCGAAGCGTGGTCGTGGCCGAGGCAGGCCGGACGCGCCGCAGCCGCCGTTAGGCGACGAGATCGATGTCGATCACCCGTCGGAGAACTTCGGTAACCGTATCGAGCCCGATCCGGACGAGCCCCCCGAAGTGGACGGCAACAGCATTGACTACGTGCCCCTGGCCGAACGCAATAAGAAGCGTCGCAGTGGCGGCAAAGGCAACGCCAAGCGCAGTCAGGGCGGCGGACGAAGCAAGCGGGGGCGAGGTACAGGCCAGGGCGATGGTCAAGCCAACGCGCAAGGCAATGCGCAAGGCAACGGCCAGGGCGCGAACGCCGGGCGGCGTGGGCGTAAGAAGGCAGCCAGCCGCCAGGGTGGCCAGGATCAGCAGCCGGCCAAGGCCAAGTCCGGTCAAGGGCGTCGGCGCCGTCGTCCATCGCGGCCGAAATCCAGTGGCGAATGAGTGACGATGTCAGCCGTCTGATTGGCGGCATTCACAGCGTGCGCAGCGCGCTTCGGCATGGCGCCGCCGGCATCGATGCGTTGTGGTACGACAAAGGCCGCAAGGACAAGCGCCTGGGGCAACTGTTGAGCGATGCGCGCAAGGCCGGGCTCAAGCCCCAGGGCGTGGACAAGGCCGAACTTGAGCGGCTGCTGCCGGGTGCCAACCACCAGGGTATCGTCGCCAGCAGTGTCTTGCCGGCGTCCCGCGGCGAAACGGCGCTGGACGATCTGTTGACCGGCCTGGATCGGCCGCCGTTGTTGTTGGTGCTCGACGGCGTCACCGACCCCCACAATCTGGGTGCCTGTTTGCGCAGCGCGGATGGTGCTGGGGTCGATGCCGTGATCGCCCCCAAGGATCGCGCGGCCGGTCTTACCCCCACAGCCTGCAAGGTCGCCTGCGGTGCCGCGGAGAGCGTGCCGTTCATCCAGGTCACCAACCTGGCGCGCACTCTCAAGCACCTGCGTGACGGTTACGGGATCTGGACAGTGGGCACGGCTGGTGAGGTCGACACCAGCCTCTATCAGGCGAACCTGAAAGGGCCGCTCGCGCTCGTTATGGGCGCGGAGGAAAAAGGTATGCGGCGGTTGACCCGCGAGCAGTGCGATCAGCTGGTTTATCTGCCGATGGCGGGTAGTGTGGAAAGCCTCAACGTGTCCGTTGCCACTGGTGTCTGCCTGTACGAAGCCGTGCGCCAGCGCCTCGGCTGAGGTTGCCGTAGGAACGCGCTGCCCAGCGTGGCAATTTCGTCCCCCAATATGACACTTTTGTGTCATATTCCGATCCTCGCAGGACGCTCCTGGTTCTTCTGTAGTGGTCGTGTGCAGCCGCTTTACGTGGCCCGCATACCCATGATGCAGACGCCCCGGGCCTGAACGAAGGATTGTCACCACAGGACGCGAGCCGTCTCCGACGGACCGCGCCCTGCAGTCGCGCTCCATGCGTGACAACCCCGCGGCCGTCTATCGACCGTAGGCGGCCAATATAAATACAAGTCCGGACAATGAGCGGGCTCACCCGCCGATCCAGGACAGAACTTGGAGGATGTAATGCAAAGACGTACGTTCCTAAAGACGGGAACGGCGGGTCTGGCTGCGCACGCGTCAGGCCTGAGCGGTTTGTTGGCTTGGGCACCGAGGGCCAGTGCCGCAACCGTTCGCCGTACCCTGTATATCACCGACGGCTATATCACCCAGCCCGATGGCGTGGATGTCTACTTCAAGGCGTTCAGCGCCGACGCGACCGCCCTGGACGTGCCCGGAGCACCCATCGAGTGCCAGGAGGGTGACACGGTAGAGATCACTGTGGTCAACACCTTGTCCAGCGCCCACAGTTTCGTGGTTGACGGATTGGTGGACAGTGGTGCCATCGCGGCGGGCACCATGGCGACGGTGAGTTTCACCGCCACCACCGCCGGTAGCTATCTCTACTACGATGGGCAAAACCAACCGTACAACCGCGCCGCCGGTCTGCACGGTGGATTCGTCGTCATGCCGGTGGGCAGCAGTACCGAGTTGTATACCGGTAGCCCGACCTTCGTGCAGCAGTACCTGTGGGTGGTGCATGATATCGATCCGACGTGGAACGAGGCCGTTCGGCAGGGCGTGACACCGAGCGGTCGTTATGAGCCGCTGTACTTCACGTTGAACGGTTTGAGCATGCGGGTCCCCGGACATCCGGACTATGCCAACCCCAGCATCGATGCCGGCTACAACCCCAACAACAAGATCCGCGGCAGCATCGGTGATCGTGCCTTGATCCGCATCCTGAACGCGGGTCAGGCCATGCATTCGGTGCATTTCCACGCCAATCACGTGGAATGGCTGGCGCGCAACCGCCAGATCCGCCCGGACATCTGGCGCAAGGACACCTTGTTCCTCCCCAACAACCGTGGCGGGGTCGATGTCATCTATCCCTTCGAGCCACCCCCCGATGCGCATCCGCCCGTGACCACGGGCAAGTTTCCGATGCATCTGCACGACGAGATGACCCAGACCGCCGGCGGCGGCCTGTATCAGTTCGGTTGTGCGACGACGATCAGTTTCGAATAAGGGGGTACGTATGTTTTCAGTCCAAAAGCCGGTACTGATGGGCGGCATGGGCGGCGGTATGGCCGGCGGTTGTTACACCTATCCGGACGCGCCGGCGACGCCTGGCCTGACCACGGCGGACGCGGTCTTCAATCGCGGCATCTACATGAACGGCTCCGTGACCATGGACGATGGCCGGGCGGTGGAGGTCTGGGGCTTCACGGACGGCGGCATGGGCGGTATGGGCGGGCAGTTTCCGTCCCCCGCCATCCGTGTCACCGAAGGGCAGATCGTCCACACCGTGCTCACTGTCCAAGGCCGGATGTGGTTGCACACCATCCATCACCACGGCATTGAGCCGAGCCAGGAAAACGACGGGGTAGGGCACTATTCGTTCGACGTGGACGGCACATACACCTATCAATGGAAGGCCAGCCACGCGGGCACCTATTTCTATCACTGTCACACCAATACGGTGCTGCATGCGGAAATGGGCATGTACGGTGCGCTCATCATCGATCCGCCCGAAGGGTGGGGGACCTTGTACTCGGGTGGACCCACCTATGACCGCGAAGTGGTCTGGGCCTGCGACGAGTTCGACTCCAGTTGGCATGGCCTGCCGTGGGATGCCGGTACCTGTGGCGGGGATGTGGGCTTGAACGACCTCAATCCCGACTACTTCCTGATCACCGGTGTCGACGGGGCCCAGTCGGCCCTGACCGACCCGTCCGTGGCGGTCAGCATGACCGTCGGTGAACGCTTGCTGGTGCGTTACATCAACGCAGGATATCTGCCGCAACGTATCACCTTCGGTGGGTTGGACGCGGAGGTGCACATGTCCGATGGGCGGGCCTTTCCGACGCCGGTGAACACCACGGTGATCGAGTCCTGTTCGGCGGAGCGCTACGACTGCATCATCACGCCGACAGCCAGTGGCGTGTACGAGGTGGTGGTGGAGTTCCTGGACTGGGTCACCGGGCAGGTGCGGGGTACGGCACGTACCCGTATCACCGTCGCTTAACCCGGCCGGAGACAGCCGCCCCGTTGGCCGAGGATGCGGCTGGCGGGGCGGTTTTTCTTTGGCTTCAGCGGCTTGCGGTGTGCGTTCGGTAGGGTATAATCCCCGCCTTTCCGACCGTCGGGCCTTGGGGTCCGCGGTTCTCCTTGCCTCACCGCTCGCCGCGGGGGGCTATAACCCGTAAGGAGCTACAATGCGTCATTACGAAGTCGTGTTTCTGGTCCATCCGGACCAGAGCGAGCAAGTCCCTGCCATGGTGGAACGCTACCGTGGTGCCATCGAGGCCAAGGGCGGCAAGATCCATCGTCTGGAAGACTGGGGGCGCCGTCAGCTGGCTTATCCGATTCTCAAGCTGCACAAGGCCCACTACGTACTCATGAACATCGAGTGCGACGGCGAGGCCCTGGCCGAGCTGGAAAGCACCTTCCGCTTCAACGATGCGGTGCTGCGTCATCTGGTGATCAAGCGCAAAGCAGCCATCACCGAGGCCTCTCACCTGGCCAAGACCGACGACAAAGAAGAATCCAGCAGCGACGCTGCTGCCTGATAGGGGATATCGATATGGCACGTTTTTTCCGTCGCAAGAAGTACTGCCGCTTCACCGCGGAAGGCATCACGGACATCGACTACAAGGACTTGAACCTGCTCAAGCAGTACGTCAGCGAGTCCGGCAAGATCGTCCCGAGCCGCATCACCGGCACCAGCGCGAAGTACCAGCGTCAACTGGCTTCGTCCATCAAGCGCGCGCGCTTCCTGGCCCTGCTGCCGTACACGGACTCTCACGACTGATCTGATTTGAATCGACGCCGCGTCAACCAGTCGCCATGAAGTCATTGGCCTCCCTGGTGATGCGCGGTCGCATGCCGGCCACGGCAGTGGCCACCGTGCTGGCCGCTCTGTCACTGCTGATCCTGCCTCTTGGCTTGCTCAGTGCCGCGGTGGTGACCCTGGTCGCGTTGCGCCAAGGGTTGCGCGAAAGCGTACTGGTGCTGATCGGCGGCACCCTGGCCCTGGGGGCCTTGGGTGGGCTGATCTTCGGCAAACCCCTCGCGCTGGCCCTGGTGGGCCTGGTGATGTGGTTGCCGGCCTGGGGGCTGGGGTTGCTGCTACGTAGCAGCCGGTCGTTGGCATTGACCCTGGAAATCGGGTTGTGGCTGGCGGCAGGGCTGGTGTTCGGGCAGTACCTGCTCGGTGACCCGGCCGCCTACTGGGCAAAGCTGCTGGGCGAGTTTCTGGCCCGGTCGGTGGATAGCCAGGTGATGGCGGACGTGGACCGGCAACAGCTGGTCGCGGCCATGGCGCCTTGGATGGTCGGCGGTGTAGCCGCCGCCTGGTTCCTGCAACAGGCGCTTGTGCTGTTCGTGGCACGCTACTGGCAGGCGGCGCTGTACAACCCGGGTGGGTTTCGCGCCGAATTCCACGCGCTGCGCCTCAGGCGCTGGGTGTTGCTGGCACTGCCGCTGTTGTTGCTCGCCGCGCTGGCGGCGGACCGACAGGCCGGCCTGCCGGCACAACTGGTCCTGGTGCTGGAAGCCGGTCTGCTGGTGCAAGGTGTGGCGTTGGTTCATGGTCTGGTAGGGCGCCTGCAGGCGTCGCTGGGCTGGTTGATCGGTTTCTACAGTTTGTTGGTCGTTGCGTTCCCGCACAGTGTCACCCTGGTGACCATCGCGGGTTACACCGACGGCTGGCTGGATTTCCGGACCAAGGTCCGGTCCCGTTCCGACAAGGACGGAGCGGGTGAATAACCCTTAGAGGTGAACAAAGATGGATGTCATTCTGCTGGATAAGGTGGACAACCTGGGCAACCTGGGCGACAAGGTCTCCGTGAAGGCCGGCTTTGGCCGCAACTTCCTGATCCCCACCGGTCGTGCCGTCCCGGCCACCGGTGAGAACCTGGAGGCCTTTGAGGCCCGCCGCGCCGAGTTGGAAAAGCAGGCTGCCGAGAAATTGGCCGCTGCCGAGGCCCGTAAGGCGCAAATCGAGGCCGTTGGCAAGGTGATCATCACCCACAAGGCCGGCGACGAAGGCAAGTTGTTCGGCTCGGTCGGTACTAACGATATCGCCGATGCCTGCACCGCCGCCGGTGCCGAAGTGGCCAAGGCCGAAGTGCGCTTGCCGGAGGGTCCGTTCCGTGTCGCCGGCGAGTACGAGGTGGAGCTGCACCTGCACGCCGACGTCAATGCGACCATCGCCGTCGAGGTGGTCGCCGAGGCCTGAGTTTGGCCCGCGGGCGGTTTGCCGTCCGCACGCCAGCCACATAAGCGATCATCGGGGCTATGGCCTCGATGGTCGCTTTTGCGTCTGCAGGAAATGCAATCGTCAACCGTCGTGGGCGCGGGCGGAGCTCGCCCCACTGACTTTTGCCACGCGGTTTTGCTCCGTCCCTTCGTAATTCGGGTATGCTCAGCGCCATGTCCGCCGAACCCCACATCGCCACCCAGTCCGACGAGCGCAGCGCGGATCCGTTGCGCATTCCACCGCATTCCATCCAGGCCGAGCAGTCGGTGCTCGGGGGGTTGATGCTGGAGAACAGCGCCTGGGATCAGGTGGCGGATCGGGTGGTGGAGAAGGATTTCTACCGCCGCGAGCATCAGTTGATCTTCCGCGCCATCAAGGCCTTGGCGGACGAGTCCAAGCCATTCGACGTGGTAACGGTGTCCGAGGAGTTGGAACGATCCGATCTGTTGGACGACACCGGTGGGCTGCCCTATGTCGGTGCCCTTGCCAGCGACACCCCGAGCGCGGCCAACATCCGCGCCTATGCGGATATCGTGCGCGAGCACGCGGTGATGCGTTCACTGATCAAGGTGGGTACCGAGATCGCCGATTCGGCGTTTCATCCGGAAGGCCGAAAAGCCAAGGATCTGGTGGACGCCGCCGAATCCAAGGTGTTCGCCATCGCCGAGCAGGGCGCCAAGGACGGCGGCGGCTTTCAGCCCATCGGCGAGCTGCTGACCCAGGCGGTCAACCGCATCGAGGCGTTGTACCAGAGTGACGAGCCGATCACCGGTCTGAGTACCGGGTTCGACGATCTGGACAACATGACCTCCGGGCTGCAGAAGTCCGATCTGATCATCGTGGCCGGTCGTCCCTCGATGGGTAAGACCACCTTTTCCATGAACATCACCGAGAATGTCGCCATCAAGTCCGGATTGCCGGCGGCGGTGTTCTCCATGGAGATGCCGGGCGAATCGTTGACCTTGCGGATGATGTCGTCCCTGGGGCGTATCGATCAGCACCGGGTACGGACGGGAAAGCTGGAGGACGACGAATGGCCACGATTGACCTCGGCGGTCAGCATCCTCAACCAGTCCAAGCTGTTCATCGACGACACCCCGGCACTGAGCCCTACCGAGGTCCGCGCACGCTGTCGGCGGCTGATGCGCGAGCATGGTCAACTGGGCGTGATCGTGATCGACTATCTGCAGCTGATGCAGGCCGGTGACGCGGCTGAAAACCGCACCAACGAGATCTCCTTGATCTCGCGCTCGCTCAAGGCACTGGCCAAGGAGCTGGACGTCCCGGTGATCGCCCTGTCGCAGCTCAACCGGTCGCTGGAACAACGTACCAACAAGCGTCCCATCATGTCTGATCTGCGTGAATCGGGCGCCATCGAGCAGGACGCGGACATCATCATGTTCGTCTACCGGGACGAGGTCTACCACGAGGACAGCCCGGACAAAGGCACCGCCGAGATCATCATTGGCAAGCAGCGTAACGGCCCCATCGGCACGGTGCGCCTGACCTTCCTGGGCAAGTACACCAAGTTCGAGAACTTCATCGCCAGTGCCTACGGCGACGACGACCCCGGCTACTGAGCCGTCCTTGCGCCGATGAGCTTCGCGCCCGTTGCCCAAATCGATCTGGACGCCTTGCGCCACAATCTGGCTGTGGCGCGTCGCGCCGCGCCCGACCGCAAGGTCATGGTGGTGGTCAAGGCCAACGCCTACGGCCATGGCCTGGTGCCCGTCGCCGCCGCCCTGACGGACGCCGATGCCCTGGCCGTCGCCCGCCTCGACGAGGCGGTGATCTTGCGTGACGCCGGGGTGCGCATCCCCGTTGTGGTGTTGGAAGGCTGTCATAGCGCCGCAGAGCTGGCCGAGGCGGCGGGCAGGGATATTGCCGTGGTGGTGCATCAGGACGAACAGCTGGCGATGCTGGAGGCCGCCTGGCTGCCCCAACCCTTGGCGGTCTGGTTGAAGCTGGATACCGGCATGCATCGGCTCGGTTTCGATATTGCCGACGCTACGCGGGCGCATGCCCGGTTGGTCGCCAGCGGGGCCGTGCGTCAGCCGGTCGGTCTGATGACCCACCTGGCCAATGCCGATGACCGCTGGGATCCGACCACCGAAGAGCAGTTGGCCCGTTTCAGTCCGTTGGCCTCCCGGCTCGGCGGGCCGGTGTCCGTGGCCAATTCCGCCGGCATTCTCGGCTGGCCGGCCAGTCATGGTGACTGGGTACGGCCCGGGCTGATGCTGTACGGCGCGTCGCCGTTCCTGAACGGCAAGGGCAGTGACGATGGGTTAAGGCCGGTGATGACCCTGAGCGCGCGGTTGCTCGCGGTCAAGCAACTGAAGGCCGGTGACGCCGTGGGTTATGGCGGCACCTGGCGCTGTTCCCACGACATGCGTATCGGGGTGGTCGGTATCGGCTACGGCGACGGCTATCCGCGCGAGATCGCCGCCGATACCCCGGTGCGGATCAACGGTCACGCCAGCCAGGTGATCGGCCGGGTGTCGATGGATATGATCACCATCGATCTCAGTCGAGTGGCGGGGGGGCGTATCGGCGACCCTGTCACACTGTGGGGCGAAGGGGTGCCCGTGGAAACCGTCGCCCGGGCCGCGGATACCATCCCCTACACCCTGTTTTGCGGAATCCAGGCGCGGGTGCGCCACGTTTATGCCGAGGCACTGACCGGCAACGCCGAGGTCAGCGCGTGAGCAAGGCGGCCAAGACCCTCTATACCTGTAGCGAATGCGGTGCCCAGCAGCCGAAGTGGGCGGGTCAGTGTCCTGATTGAAGCGCCTGGAACACACTGGTCGAAACCGTTGCGGCGTCGCCCGGCGCCAAGGCGACGGCGGGGCGATTCGCCGGGTACGCGGGCGACGCCGGACCGCAGGTGCGCAAGCTGTCCCAGGTGGCCGCCGAGTCCACCCAGCGCACCGCCACCGGCATGCCCGAGCTGGATCGGGTGCTCGGCGGCGGTCTGGTGCAAGGTTCGGTGGTGTTGATCGGCGGTGACCCGGGTATCGGCAAGTCCACCTTGCTGATCCAGGCACTCGCCAGCCTCTCGGACCGGTTGCCGTCGCTGTACGTCAGCGGTGAGGAATCGGCCGAGCAGATCAGCCTGCGGGCGCAGCGGCTGGGGCTGCCGGCGGAGCGGCTCGAATTACTGACCGAGACCTGTGTCGAGCGCATTCTGCAGATCGCCGGCAAAGCCGGTGTCGGACAGGACGGCGCGCGGATCCTGGTGCTCGATTCCATCCAGACCTTCTATTCGGAACAGCTGAGTTCGGCGCCGGGCTCCGTGTCGCAGGTGCGCGAGTCGGCGGCGCAATTGGTGCGCTTTGCCAAGCAGACAGGCACCAGCCTGTTCTTGGTTGGCCATGTCACCAAGGAAGGGGCGCTGGCCGGCCCGCGCGTGCTCGAACACATGGTCGATACGGTGTTGTATTTCGAGGGCGAGGCGGGGAGCCAGTTCCGTCTGGTCCGGGCCATCAAGAACCGCTTCGGCGCGGTCAACGAACTGGGCGTGTTCGCCATGACCGACAAGGGGCTGAAGGAGATCGCCAATCCCTCGGCGATATTCCTTTCCCGCCACGACGCCGAGGTTTCCGGTAGTGCGATCCTGGTTACCCGTGAAGGTACGCGCCCGCTGTTGGTGGAGGTCCAGGCGCTGGTGGACCAAAGCCCCCTGGCCAACCCCAGGCGTGTCGCCCTGGGCCTGGAGCAGAACCGCTTGTCCATGCTTCTGGCGGTACTGCATCGTCATGGCGGGATCGGCTTGTTCGATCAGGACGTCTACCTGAACGTGGTGGGCGGCGTACGCATCAGCGAGACGGCGGCCGACCTGCCGGTGTTGCTCGCGGTGCTGTCGAGTTTCCGCGACCGACCGTTGCCGCAGGGCTTGGCTGCCTTCGGCGAAGTCGGCCTGGCGGGCGAGATCCGTCCCGTCCCGAATGGTCAGGAACGGTTGCGTGAGGCGGTGAAACACGGTTTCACGCGGGTCATTCTGCCCAAATCCAATGCGCCCAAGTCGGCGCCGGACGGGGTCCAGGTGATCGCCGTGAGCCGTTTATCGGAAGCACTCGACGCCTTGTAACGAAATCCCTGACTACACTCCTGGCAACAAGAACAAAATTTGGTCTGCCGAAGAGGAGTGTGACATGGGTAGCACTGTACCCAACGACTTTGCCGACGTCTTTGCCCGCAACCTCGGTGAGGTCGGCGAGCGTCTGGAGGAAACCTTGCCGCGCATGTTGCGCTCCATCCGTCGTCACTTGCAGATGGATGTCGCCTTCATTGCCGAATTCGTTCATGGCCAACGGGTGTTCCGGCGTGTGGACGTGGAGCGAGGCGTAAACCCGACCATCCCGTTGCCCCAGGTCGGCAAAGGGCACGCCCTGGAGACGACATATTGTCAGAGGATCGCCGACGGCCGCTGTCCCGAACTGATACCGGATGCGGCCGAGGAGCCGGCCTTGGCGGGGCTTGAGAAAACCACCGCTGAACTGCATATCGGCGCCTATATCGGGGTGCCGCTACGGTTATCGGACGGGCACGTATACGGCACCATGTGTTGTTACAACTTCGTGCCCGACCATAGTCTTTCGAAACGCGACCTGGGCATCATGCGCGTGCTCGCCGAGGCGGTATCCGATGTCATCGAACACGACATCCAGTCACGCCGCCGCCAGCGGCGGCTGCGCAACGATGTCGCCGCCGCGTTGCAGGGCGAAGGCATGACCATGGTCTACCAGCCCATCGTCGATCTGAATACCACCGCACCGGTTGGGTTCGAGGCCTTGTCCCGGTTCAGCGTTCGCTCGGAGATGGACACCGAAGGCTGGTTCGAGAACGCCGCGCGCATCGGCAGGGACGTGGAACTCGAGTTGCACGCGGTACAGCGGGCACTGGCGCAGTTTACCGCCTTGCCCGACGACAGCTACCTGGCGGTCAATGTCTCGGCGGATTGTCTGATCAGCGGCGGGTTGAACCGTATTCTCGGCAATGGGGGGCTCGATCGATTGGTGTTGGAGATCACCGAACGCTCGCCCATCCGTCACTACGACGAGTTGAGCGAGGCGCTGGACGATTTTCGCCGCCGCGGCGCACGATTGGCGGTGGACGATGCCGGCGCCGGTTATGCCAGTTTCCGTCACATCCTGGTGTTGCAGCCTGATCTGATCAAGCTCGACAAGAGCCTGGTGCGCGATATCGACAAGGATCCGTCCCGTCGCGAGTTGGCCTCGGCACTGATCCAGTTTGCCGACAAGACCGGCAGCCAGTTGATCGCGGAAGGGGTAGAAACCGAACAGGAACTGACCGCCCTACGCCGCATGGGGGTGCATCTGGCGCAGGGCTATTTCCTGGGCAGTCCGCGGCCGATGGCGGCCTGAGCCCGGATCACGCCGCGTCGATCATGGCTGTCAGCTCCCGCTCAAGCAGATCGGGGTCGGCCAGATTCAGTTCCACCAGCCGTCGCAGTTGGCTGGCGCTCTCCAGATCCAGTTGGTGACAGGTCACGCCCAATTGGCCGTCTTCGGCGTGGGCGATTTCACCCTGCATGTGGATACAGGTCTCGCCGAGCTGATCGATGACGATGTCTACCTTGACCTTGCGCCCAGCGGCCGCGGCCTGCGGTGCGGCATCCGCCAGCAATACGCCATGCAGGGACACGTCGACGACCCGGCAGTCGTAACTCGAGCCGTCGCAGTGCAGGGCAGCCCGCAAATCGATGGGTATGCGGTGAAATTGGCGGCGGTTCGGGTGCTTGATGTCGCTCATGGTTGGCCCTGATAGGCGGTTGACTTGAACAGCATAGCGGCGGCGTTCCGGACAAGCTTAGGGAAGCTCTGAAAAATTCAGAGCTTCCGCGGCACAGGGAGGTGCCGCCAAAATCGGTCGCTGCAAGCGACTGATTTTGAATCAAGTTGCAAACCGCGTTTGCAGCGCAGCGTGCGCTGAGAAGTCCAGGATGGACTTATTCAGC